>NZ_JARKVC010000014.1 GCF_029851875.1 Actinomyces sp. | reverse complement strand
CCCCGACCTGAGGCGTGGGTGCAGGTTGGCGCGTGTGTGTGCACCCCCCCACCGCACACTCCCGCGCCTACCTGCACACTCGCCTCAGGTCGGGGAAGGACGTCCGCCAGGAAGGGCAGCAGGACCTCGATGAGCCTGTCCGGTGCCTCCTCCTGAGCGAAGTGCCCGACGTCGTGGATGGTCACCTGCTGCAGGCGCCCTGCCACGTGGTGGGTGTCGCGCGCGTAGGCCTGAGCCGGCTGGACCGGGTCGACCTGCCCTTGGACGGACAGCACCGGGATCTGCACCGCGGGTTCCAGCACCGCCAGCGTCTGACGGCTCAGCAGCATGTCACGCAAGGTCTCCAGCGCCGAGTGCGCTGCCCCGGGCCTGGCCAGCAGCGCCGCGTAGTAGCCGGCGGCCTCGGTGACCTGGGTGCGGGTGCGAGGACCTGCCCACGAACGCAGCAGACGCTCCATGCCCGCCTGGGTGGCCAGGGTGCGCTCGGGCAGGATCGGGAGCTTGAAGGACAGGTACTGCAGGGCAGCGCCCGATAGCAGGCGACCGCGAAGCGACCGCACGGCGACTGGGTGGGGAGCGCTGACCGGCACGATGCCTCGGACCGTTGAGGAGAACCTGTTGGCCATGACCCAGGCGACGTGCCCGCCCAGGCCGTGACCGACGACGACGGCGCACTCGTGCCCCAGCGCTCGGACGGCCCCGTGCACGTCGTCGGCCAGGGAGACCAGGTCATAGCCCGACGGCGGCCGGTCCGAGCCGCCGAAGCCGCGCAGGTCGAGGGCGGCGACGCGGTGCCCCTCCCCTGCCAGGGCGGGCATGACGTGACGCCAGGTCCACCAGCACTCCGGGAAGCCGTGCAGCAGGACCACGACCGGGCTGGTGCCCTCGGCGTCGCTCAGCGGCGACTCAGGTCCGGCGAGGGCGGCGTGAAAGCGTGCGCCCCCAGCGGACAGGTCGCGGTGCGTCCAGGGGCCGGGGCGGTAGACGTTGACAGGCACGTTGGCACTCTAGTCAACGGTGCACGCGGCCCGGCTGCTTCGAGGCGGCTGTCACGCGTGAGTCGCGCCTTCTAGCCGAGCAGCAGGCAGGCCGCGACGTAGACCCCGGTGCCGCCGACCAGGGACAGGGCGATGGACCGGCGCCACAGGTGCAGCGCCGCCGTGGCTCCGATCCCGCCCAGGTAGGGCACCCAGGAAGCGGGGGCGGCCGTCACCCCGGCCAGGGTGTAGGCCACGAGGACTACCATGACGCCCAGCGGCATCGTGCGGGACAGGAAGTCGACGAGAGGACTGGCGGGTCGGCCGCGCAGCAGCACGAAGGGTGCCAGACGGCAGGCGAAGGTGATGGCGGCGACGACGGCGACGGCCATGGCGGTCTCAGCAGTGCTCAGCACGGGCGCTCCTGGGAGCAGGGGGAGGTGGGGGAGCCCGGCGTCCCGGGGTGCGCGGTGCTGGGTGCCGGGGCACCCGTCCTGCCTGCGGTGCGTCCTCGCCACAGGTACAGGGCGCTCAGGCCCGCTGCCAGCAGGCTCAGGGAGACCAGCAAGGTCGCCGTGCCACCGATGAGAAGTCCAGCGGCCCCCGCCACGACCCCCAACGCCAGCACGGCCCGGTCAGGGTTGGACCGCCAGCTCTCGATCGCCAGGACCACGAAGAGAGAGGTCAGGACGAAGCCGAGCAGCTCGATACGTTCGCCCACCGTAGAGGCGAGCCAGGTGCCGGCCAGCGCACCCGCACAGGTGCCCAGGCACCAGGAGGCCTGGCTCACAGCCTCCACGCTCAGCAGGTAGCGCCCGCTCATCCGGGTACGGTCCTGGGAGGCCAGCAGCGCGTAGACCTCGTCGGTGATGGCGTGGATCGCGTACACACGTGTGGCCAGCCTGCCTCGCACGCGGCTGAGAGGGAAGCCGAGGCCGTAGAAGACGTGGCGACCGGAGACGAAGAGCGTGGACAGCGCGATCGTGGCCAGTGAGGCCCCACCGGCCACGAGCGGCACCAGCAGCATCTGCATGGTGCCGGAGTAGATGATGAGGCTCCACACCGCGGCCCACCACCACTGCAGGCCAGCGGCAGCCAGCAGGGCACCAGCGGCCGCCCCCAGGGTGAGGTAGCCGATGACGACGGGGAGGGCATCACGCAGCCCGTCGCGCACGGAGGTCATGCGCGCTCAGCCCACGTGACGCACGCGGTCGATGACCTCCTGCTCGCGCCGTCCAGCCCGACGTGCCGAGTGGGAGACGACCCCGACCATGACCAGGGCCAGGCCCGCTGCCAGGAACCGGCCCGAGACGGCGTCGGACCAGACCATGGTGGCCACGTCCTGGCCGAGCGTGGACTGCTCGGCCAGGCGCGTGAGGAAGGGGGACAGCGCGGTGTCGACGGGACCGGGGGCCACGAGCCCAGGCAGGCCGACGACGAGCGTGAGAGCGCCCACGACGAAGGTCCCCAGGGAGGAACGACGGGCCGTCCACAGTGCCAGGGCGAGCAGGAGACAGCTGACGACGAGCTCGATGACCCCGCGCGTGGTGACGGCAAAGCGGTAGGCCTCGGTGGCTCCCACGAGGTGGGTGGCAGCGTCGTGGAGGAAGAACCAGGCCGGCGGCAGCAGGACGAGGGAGAGCAGGACCCCGGCCCAGTGCGCCGCAGCGCGTGAGGCCGGGCGCCCGACGACCACCGAGCCGTCGAGGAGAATGTCCTCCTCGCTGCGCGGCTCAGGGGTGCGACGGGGCCACACGGGAGTCACCGGGGTGTCGTCGTCCTCGGTGCTCGTTGCCGCCTCGGCGGGGGGCGTCACGCTCGTGGCCTGGGCCGGCGTCGCCGCAGCCTCGGACGGCTGCACCGACTCAGGCTGCTCGGTGGCCTCCTCCTCGCGGGCGAAGAGGGAACGACGGCGCACCGCGGTGGTGGAGGGGTCGTCCTGCGTCGCGGCGTGCCTCGCGGACCGACGACCGGGGGCGGACTGCGCCTCCTGGCCCACAGCGACCTCGGGCGGGGTCTGGGCCGACGGCGTGAGGCTGGCAGTGCGTGCGGCTGGCGCCATGAGGACGTCGGGGAGCTGGTCGGGACCGGTCGGCAGGGGGCTGACTGTGGTGGGTGCCGCGCCGGTGACTGGGTCGGCCTGCACCGTGGCGGGCTCGGCGTCGTCCAGGACAGGGGCGGGGGCGGGAACCTCGAGGTCGTCAAAGACACGCTCGGTGGAGGCAGGCGTCAGGACGGAGCCGGCCGGGTCGACGTACTCGACCTCCTGGGGCGTGCCGTGGTCCTCGGGACGGCGGGGAGCTGCTGTGGTCACGGGGTCCTCCTTCTCGCCCCGTAACGGTAGCGGCGTGAGGGTGCCAGGGCGTGGAGGCGTGCCGGTCAGGCTGCGGACGCGTCCGTGCCAGCGGCCCGCGCGCGGGTGAGATCCTCAGCGCGTCCCTGGCGCCGGGCCAGGTGGGAGCCCCAGCCGATGCCGCTGAGCAGGATCCCTGCGCCCACGAGGGTCATGCCGTCAGGGGCCCAGGCCAGCAGGCGGGGTATGAGGTCGTGCCAGGGCATGTCCGGCCAGGCCGGAGCCGCCAGCGCAGGAAGGCTGATGAGGATGAGCGCGGTGCCCGTGACCCGTGCCCCCAGGCTTGAGTGTCCCGTGGCGGCCCCGGCCACCGTCAGGAGGAGGAAGGCACCGGCCGCCGCGGCCAGGGCCCCCCACGAGGCCTGGCCCGCACCGTCGAGGGCCGCGTGGGGCACCTGGGCGAGGATCACGAGCGCGAGAGCGACGGCGCTCACACTGAGCGCCAGCGTGAACAGGTGGGAGCGCCGGCGCGAGGGTGGTGCGCTAGGGGTCACGCCCAGCGCGTGGTCGGTCTCAGCCAGCCGCAGGGCCGTGCGCGCCTGCTCACGTCCGCCTCGGCGCGCCCACCTCATCCCCCAGGCCCCGCCGAGCAGCAGGGCAGAGGTGAGGAGCAGCGCTCCCGTCGTGGCTACCGGGTGCAGCCACTGCGGGGACACCGCGGTGGCGCCGTCGGCAGGGCAGAGGAGGACGAGCTGAGCGGCCAGGGCAGTCAGGCCCGACACCAGGCCTCCCACGGAGGAGCGGGCGGCGAACAGCGCCTGGCAGCCGCAGACCGCGACGAGCAGGAGCAGGAGGTGGAAGGCCGCCAGCCCCAGACGGCCCTGGGTGGCGAGGTGTCCGGCCAGACCGGTGAGGACCAGTGCCGTGGGAGCCAGGACCAGGCCGACCAGGCCGGCCAGGACGTGGTCCCGGCGGCGACCGCGGGGGGCCACGGGAATCCCGCCGCCAGGAGTCAGGGGGGCCGGGGGGCCGTCGTAGGCGTGCGTCATGCTCACGGGCGCGAGCCTAGCGGCCTGCCGGGACCACGGGCCGGCCCCTTAGTCTGGAGGGCGTGAGCCCGGATCCTGCCTCCCGCCCCCAGGCCGTCGTCGAGGCCCTCGACGCCCTGGCCGGCCAACCGCGCGTGCGTCAGGCCCAGGAGGCGCTGCGTGAGGCCTCCGCCGAGCTGCGCTGGAACGAGGCGCTGCGACGGCGGTGGCGTGAGGCCCGCTCAGAGTCCTGCGTGCGAGGGGCGGTGGCCTCGGCCGCGGTCGAGGGGGCGGTGGTGCCGGCCTCCCTCCTGCGCGAGATGGTGGCCACCGGCTCGCTCTCGCGCGCCCTGACCGGTGACGCCAGCCTGGACGTGGCGGTAGGAGCGTGGCGCGCCCACGCCCGCATCGCGCAGTGGATGCCTCCGCTGCGCGGCAACCAGCGCCCGACGTCGCCGCCTGCGGCCGCGCTCCTGGCGACCCTTCACCGGGACGTGACTGGTCCCCTGGCTGCCTCAGGGCGCCTGCCGTTGGGCGAGGTCGGCGTCGCGCGGCTGGAGGGGCAGGACGCGCGCGAGGGCGGTCCGGGGCCTGCTCCCCAGGGGGAGGACCTGGCCCAGCGCCGCGCTGCCCTCATGGGGCTGCTGGAGATCGAGGGGGCGTCGGCTCTGGTGCGCTGCGCCGTCGTCCACGCCGAGATGGTGTGCGCGCGCCCCTTCACCTGCGGGAACGCAGCGGTCGGGCGCCTGCTGGTGCGCCACCTGGCGACCCGCGACGGCCTGGAGCCTACAGGGGTGGCGGTCCCTGACCTGTACGCGGCCAGGGCACCGGGCTCCTACGCGCAGGCCCTGGCCGCCTACGCCGCCGGGAGCCTGGAGGGGGTGGTGTCCTGGATCGTGTGGCAGGCCGAGGCCCTGCTCCTGGGCATCCAGGAGGCGCAGGCCGTGTGCCGGGCCGTCCAGGCGGGGACGACCTCCTCAGCGACGGCGGGAGCGGGAAGCCAGCCAGGCGGCCAGGGCTCCCACGGCGCCCAGCGCGAGGGCCGAGCCCAGGACCTCAGCCTGCTCAGGTCGCAGCCGTAGCGCTGCGGGTACCGGTGGGGCCAAGGGGCGCCTGAGGGTAAGGGGGCGCTGGAAGTCCCTGACCATCCATCCTGCCTCGGTGGCGTGGTGGCGCAGCTCGCGGTCAGGGTTGACGGCGACGGGGTGGCCGACGGCCTGGAGCATCGGCAGGTCAGAGACCGAGTCGGAGTAGGCCCAGGAGGCCGCCAGGTCGATGCCGTGGGCGGCGGCGTCAGCCTCCAGGGCCTCGACCTTGGCCCCGTGGAGCAGGGAGCGCGCGATCCGTCCGGTGAAGCGTCCCTGGGCGTCGGTCTCCATCTGCGTGGCCACCGCCCGGTCCGCGCCCACCAGGACCGCGACGGGCTCGACCATCTCCTCCACGGAGGCCGAGACGATGACGACGTCGTGACCAGCCTCGTGATGGGCCTGGATGAGGGCCAGGGCCTCGGCGTAGACGGCCGGCTCGATCGCGGTGGACAGGGCCTGGTCCACGACCTCCTGGAGCCGACGACGCTCCAGGCCTGCGGACATGGCGGCCAGCTGGCGCATGAGCCGGGCCGAGTGCTCCTCGTCCGCACCCACCAGGAGGTAGGGCAGCTGGGCCACGACCCCGCGGGCCAGGGCGGAGGTGGAGATGAGCCCGGAGCGGCGCATCGGGTCGCCCAGGGCGAAGGTGGTTGAGGTGGCCAGCACGGTCTTGTCCAGATCGAAGTAGGCGGCGCGGCGGGGTGTCTTGTCCACGATGACCTCCTGAGCCTCGTGCGAGTGACCGGACGGCTGCTGGTTCCCCCACATCTTACCGAGCCCGGGCTCCACAGGCAGGCCTCGTGACACCCCTGTCCACAGAGCTCGACGGGCCAAGGTGCGCCGGCGGGGCAGGCGGGAGCACGCTCGGGGCAGGCGCGTGCCCGCTAGCCGGCCTCACCCGAGGAGGCCCGGGCCTGGACACGCCCCGGAGCCCAGGAGGAGAGATGACCCGATCGAGCCAGACCGACCTGAGGAGCGAGGCTGCTCGCGAGCCAGCAGACCAGCCTGAGGCCCGCGCGCCGGGGGCGGTGGTCGCCGTCGTCGCCGCGCGAGGGGGTCTGGGAGCCTCCTGCCTGTCCCTACCTCCTGGCGCGCGCCCTGACGGTGGGAGGCCAGAAGGTCGCGCTCGTCGACGGCGACCCCGCCGGAGGACTCGGCCTGCTCATGGGGACCGGGCCGGGGCCCGGGCTGCGCTGGGCGGACCTGCCGCAGCAGGAGACGGCCTTCCGCGTCAGCAGGCTCGTTGACGCCCTGCCCACCTGGCTCGGCATGACGGTGATGACCGGGGACGTCCGGGGAGGAGCGGAGGGCGAGGACCTCCTGGCTCCCGTCATCACGGCCCTGGCCAGCGTGCACGACGTCGTCGTCGTGGACCTGCCGCGTACCCTCTCCGTCCCGCCGCAGGCCACCGTCCTGCTGCTGACGGCGCTCGACCTGCGCTCAGCAGCGGCCGCGCGGGTGCTCGCACGACGGATGGCGCACGATGGCCAGCGCTCGGCGCGTCTGGTGGTGCTGCAGGAGGGGGAGGACGTCGACGTCGACGGCCTGGTGCGCACAACCGGGTGCCAGGTGATCGGCCACATGGCCGTGGACCGTTCAGTTGCCCAGCGCACCGCCAGGGGGGACGACGTCACGCGCGGACGCGGCCGCGCACGCCGCGACGCTCGTGCCCTGGCCCACGCCCTCCTCCAGGAGCTGGAAGGCGCGGCGGCGTGAGCGGGGCAGAGGAGCTGGAGCGGGTGCGCGGCGCACTGGCCCGGGGAACGAGCCTGAGCGCCGCGCTGGAGGAGGAGAGCGACGCCGCCACCGGCATCGAGGGGCTCGCGCGGCTCCATGAGCGAGTCCACTGCGAGGTCGAGGGGGCCGGCCCATGGCTCCAGCCCCTGCTGGAGACCGACGGCGTCACGGACGTGCTCGTGGGAGCGGGGCGCAGCTGGATCGACCGGGGGCGCGGCCTGGAGGAGGTCCACCACGACCTTCCTGAGAGCCAGGTGCGTGCGCTGGCCGTGCGCATGGCGGCCAGCGCTGGCAGGCGCCTGGACGAGGCGAGCCCCGTCGTGGACGCCACGCTGGCTGACGGCACCCGGCTCAATGCCGTCCTGCCCCCGCTGAGCGCGGACGGCACCCTCATCTGCCTGCGCACGAGCCGTCCCCAGGCCTTCAGCCTGGCTGAGCTCATCGAGGCAGGGACACTGACCCCGAGCCTGGCTGAGCTCCTGACCGCTCTCGTGGAGAGACGGGCCTCCTGCCTGGTCACCGGCGCCACCGGCACCGGTAAGACCACCCTGCTGGCGGCCCTGCTCTCCCTGGTGCCGCCCACCCAGCGCATCGTGTGCATCGAGGAGGCCAGCGAGCTGCGGCCCCACCACCCCCACGTCATCCACCTGCAGGAGCGGGAGGCCAACGTCCAGGGCGTGGGAGAGGTGACGATGACCTCCCTGGTGCGTACGGCGCTGCGTATGCGCCCGGACCGCATCGTGCTGGGGGAGTGCCGTGGTCCCGAGGTCCGCGAGGTGCTCACGGCGCTCAACACCGGCTACGAAGGAGGGTGGGCCACCCTGCACGCCAACGCCCCGGCAGACGTGCCAGCGCGTCTGACGGCGCTGGGCGCGCTGGCCGGGATGGACGAGGCCACGGTGGCTGCCCAGGCGGCCAGCGCCCTGGACGTCGTCGTCCACCTGCAGCGACTTGCTCGTGGGAGTCCTGGACCACGTGGCGGGGCCCCTACCTCGCGCAGGGCCCGGCGGGAGCAGGCAGCAGGTGCCCTGCGCGTGGTGACCTCGCTCGGGGTCCTCCTGCGTGAGGAGGGCTCGGGCAGGCTCGTGTGCCGCGAGGCCCTGCGCCTGCGTGACGGCGAGCTCCTGCCAGGCCCCGGTCACGCCCGGCTGGCGGCGCTGCTGAGGCGTGGAGGGGAGGCGGGGCTGCCATGACCCCGGCCGCGCTGCTCGTCGCGCTCCTGCTTGCGCTGGCGGTCACGGTGCTGCTCCTGCCGGCACGCCGGGACGCCAGCGTGCTTGAGCAGGCAGGGAGGAACCCGTCAGACGGCGCGAGGCCACGGGGGCGCACTGCGCGGGACCTCGATCTCGGGCTGGTGCTGACCGAGGTGTCCACGCTCCTGCGCGCCGGGGCCCCGACCGAGCGGGCCTGGAGCCGCACCCTGGGCCGTCACGGCCTGCGTGAGGGTGTCAGGCCGGGACCGGACGGCGTGCCTCCCGCCCTGTGGCGGGTAGCCGACCTGGCAGACAGGTCGTGGTGGCCGCGGCGCCGGGACGGGCGGTGGAGCTGGCGCCCGCCCTGGCAGCCAGGGCGCGGTGGCTCAGCCAGGCGTGAGGCGACAGCGGCTGCCGTGCCCGGGGCCGTGGCCGCCTGCAGGCTGAGCGCGGCGCTGGGGGCGCCCTTGGCTGCCGTACTGGAAGCAGTGGCCCAGGGGGTGGCCGAGTCTGGTCGGGCCGAGGCCTCGCGGCGCACCGCGCTGGCAGGACCGCAGGCAACGGCCAGGTTGCTGGCGTGCCTGCCGCTGATCGGCCTGGCGCTGGGGACAGCCATCGGTGCGAGGCCCCAGGAGGTGCTGCTGGGTGGCGGGGTGGGCAGTGTACTGGGTCTGGTCGGGATCGGGCTGATGGGAGCAGGCCACTACCTCACCCGTCGCCTCGTCTGGGCAGCCGAGTCAGCCTCTCAGGGCGTGGACGAGGCGCTGGTGCTCGACCTTGCGGCGGCGGCGCTGTCTTGCGGCTCCTCCGTCCCCGGGACCCTGGAGGCGCTGGCGCAGGCCCTGGACGAGCCCGCGTGCGGCGTCGTGGCTCGTGCTCTCCTGCTGGGGGCGGGGTGGCAGGAGGCCTGGCGGGCGGCGCAGGACGAGGACTGGTGCGCCCGTCGGCAGGACCTGGAGGCCTGCCTGCGACCGGGGTGGGAGGACGGGGCCTCGCCGGTGCCGCTCCTGGCTGCCACGGCAGCCAGTCTGCGCTCAGGGCGTGGGGCCCGGGACCAGGAGGCTGCCGAGCGCCTGGCCGTGCGGCTGGTGGTGCCGCTGGGGCTGTGCCACCTGCCTGCCTTTGTCGCCCTGGGCATCGTGCCGGTGGTGGCCAGCCTCGGGCTGGACCTGCTGGGTGGCTAGCACTGTTCTGCCACGTGGGGGGAGACCGTGAGAGGGGCACGGTGAGAGCGGAAGGGTGACCGTGTGCTGTGAGGGCAGGTCGGTGGCGTGGCACCATGTGGTCATGGCCCTTCCCCGTAAGCTTCTTAGCCACGACGAGGTCGTGGTGCGACACATGCACACCCACCCTAAGGTCCTCCTGTGGCGCATCGCCCTGGAGATCTTCCTGCTGGCTGCCACGATCACCGGGACGGTCCTGGCTCCGGACTCCTGGAACCCCTGGGGGCTGGGCGTGATCTGGATCCTCTTCCTGGCGGTCTCCGTCCCGCTGTTCCTCCTGCCCTGGGCGCGCTGGGCGTGCACCACCTACACGGTGACCACCAAGCGCGTCATCACCCGCGCAGGGATCCTCAACAAGACCGGGCACGACCTGCCGCTGGCGCGTATCAGCGACATCCAGCAGGAGCGCACCATCACGGACCGGATCTTCGCAGCGGGCACGCTCAGTCTGCAGACCAGCGCGGACGACCCTCTCCTGCTCGTGGACGTGCCTCAGGTCCAGACCGTCCAGGTCGAGATCTCCAACCTCATCTTCCACGACGCCCAGGGCGCGGTCGACGTCGACCCCACGCGCTGAGCGGGCCGATCCCGGTACGGTCGAGGCATGACCTCCTACGCGCCACCTACCTGCACCCCGGACCAGGCTGCTGACCTGCGCAAGGACCTGGAGGCAACGGGCTGGGGCGTGGACGCCGTCGCCCACCTGCTCGGCCAGGTGGCTGACGCCGCGCTGCGCCGTGAGATCCGCCTGCCGGCTCTGCGCGCGCTGCGCCGTGTCCTGGCCGAGGACCGGGCCGCCGGCGCGAGCCCGACGCCGACGGCGGTGCTCACCGCGCTGTTCATGCTCGGGCAGGCGGTGCCTGCCAGTGAGCTGGACCGGGCGCTGCGGCGCACCCGAACGGCAGGAGCCGCCGCCATGGGCCTGGTGGAGTACCTGCCTGAGGACCCGACCCGGGCCGCGGCGCACGGCCCCCTGGTACGGGCGTGCGTGGACCTGCGCCCCCACGAGGTAGGCGGTCTGGGCCAGGACGGTGCCGACCTGCGCTGGTGGGTCGCCTCGGACCTGGGAGAGCTGGAGACCGGGCGCGCCCTGGAGCCGGACCACGTGCTCGGCATCGGTGGTGCCGGGCTGACGCTGGCCAGCCTGACCCCGCGTCGGCCTGTGCGCACCGCCCTGGACCTGGGCTGTGGCTGTGGCATCCAGAGCCTCTACCTCCTCCAGCACGCCGAGCACGTGGTGGCCACGGACATCTCCACCCGGGCGCTGGCCTTCACCGCCTTCAACGCCGCGCTGGCCGGGGCCGACCCGGCCCGCCTGGAGCTGCGCCAGGGCTCCTTCCTGGAGCCTGTGGCTGGCCGGCGCTTCGACCTCATCGTCACCAACCCGCCCTTCGTGCTCACCCCGCCCGCCGTGCGCGAGGCCGGGCTGCCGCTCATGGAGTACCGCGACGCCGGGCGCCCGGTCCTGCCCGAGCTCGTGCCGGCACTGGGCGAGCACCTGGAGGTCGGGGGCAGCGTGGTCATGCTCGGCAACTGGGAGCACCACCGCTTCCAGGACTGGCGGGAGCGCGTGGAGGCCTGGCTGCCTGCGGAGGCTGACGCCTGGGTCATCGAGCGGCAGACGCAGGACCCGGTGGAGTACGCCACCATGTGGCTGCGCGACGGCGGGGCGGTTCCTGAGAGGGACCTGGCTGGTTTCGAGGCAGCTCTGGAGGCCTGGATCGCGGACTTCGAGGAGCGCGGCGTGGAGCAGATCGGCTTCGGCTACCTCCTGCTGCACCACCCTGACCCGAAGCACGAGGGAGGGACCCGCCAGCCCTGGCGAGTCCTGGAGGAGGTGACGACCCAGCCGGCCGAGCCGCTGGCGGAGCACCTGGCACGGTCGATCGAGGTGCGCAGCGCCCTGGCGGCCATGACCGACGCGCAGGTGGCCGGGCTTCACCCCGTCCTGGCGCCCGATGTCACCGAGGAGCGCCACCTGCGTCCCGGAGACAGTGAGCCCACTGTCATCCTGCTGCGGCAGGGCGGTGGCTTCGCCCGCACCATCCAGGCTGACACGGCCCTGGCGGCCCTGGCAGGGGTGGCTGACGGCGAGCTGAGCGTGGCGCAGGTGGCGGACGCCGTCGCCTCACTGCTCCAGGTGGACCCGACCGCTCTGCGCGCTGAGATGGTCCAGGCCACCAGGCGGCTGGCCGCAGACGGGTTCGTCAAGCTGTGAGCACCCACCCGACCGCCCTCGGGCGCACCGCCGTCGTGCTGCGCCGTCGGGCTGTGACCCTGGCGGTCGCCAGCTTTGTCACGCTGCTCGGCAGCTGGTACCTCATGGTGGCCACCCGCAGCGGTCAGCTGGTGGAGCATGCCGCGATCACTGGCTCCTTCATCGGGGCTCGCTTTGTCACCAGCCAGGCTCGTTGGCTGTTGTCGACCGTCTCGATGCCCGCCGCGATCGCCCTGGTCCTGGTCATCCTCGTCATCGGTCTGCGAGGCAGTGCCCGACGGCGAGCCTGGTGGGCAGCGGCCGTGGTGGTCGCCGTCAACGTCTCGGCCCAGGTCCTCAAGCACTGGGTGCTCACGCGCCCTGACTACGGGGTGAGCCTGCGCTACGACGGCGCGAACACCCTGCCCTCGGGCCACACGGCGATGGCGGCCTCGGCCGCCGTCGCCCTGGTGCTCGTCGTTGCTCCGGCCTGGCGGGGCGCGGCTGCGTGGGCCGGGGCGGCCCTGGCAGCGCTCATGGGCTACTCCACCCTCGTGTGCCAGTGGCACCGCCCGGCCGACGTGGTCGCGGCCATCGCCCTGGCGGTGGGCTGGGCGTCCCTCGCCGTGGCCTGCGGCGCCTGGAGCTCACCTGCTGACCTTGACCCGCCCCGGGTACCCGACGGCATGGCCCGCCGCCCACGGCACCCTCCTCACCTGCGGGTGCTCGTGTGGGGCGGGGCGGTGTGCGGCGTGCTCAGTGTGGTGCTGACGGCGGTGACCTGGATCCGTCTGGAGAACGCGGCGAGCAGGACGGTGTCCTTTGTCGCCTACGCCGGTGGCGCGCTGGGAACCGTGGCCGTGGCGGCGGTCGGGATCGGGCTGCTGGCAGGCCTGGGGCGGCCGCGTTCCTGACCTGGCAGACGGCTTTCGGGGTGATCTGGTCACGGCCACGCTCGTGTGAGGAGCGTGACCGGTAGGCTCTTCGCAGTGCCGATGTCCTTGACGCGTCTCAAAGGAGAACAGGATGACCACCGATGTGACCGCCGGCTCTGAGGAGGCGCTGCTCAGCCAGTCCTCGGCCCGGTCTGGCGATGTCGCCGACTCACGGCTGAGCCCGGAGCTGGCTCGTGCGGTGCGGGCCCTGGCTGCCCGAGGCGCCGTCCTGCTGCGCAACGAGGACCAGACGCTGCCGCTGCAGGACGGCGGGCCGGTGGCCCTGCTGGGTCGTGTCCAGAAGGACTGGATCGCCGTGGGCTACGGCTCGGGCGGTGACGTCAACGCGCCCTACGTCACCAACCTGCTGGACTGCCTGCGTGAGCAGGGGGCCGCCGTCGACGCCGAGCTGGCAGCCCTGTATGAGCAGTGGTGCCAGGCCAACCCCGTGGACCCCGGTACGCAGTGGGGCAAGTGGCCGCTGAGCTTCCCGGAGATGGAGCTGGCTGACGACGTCGTCGCTGCGGCTGCCGCTCGTGCGCGCACCGCCGTCGTGGTCATCGGGCGGGCAGCCGGCGAGGACCGTGAGTCCGTCCTGGAGCCGGGCTCCTACTACCTCGCTGACGCCGAGCGTCGTCTCCTGGAGCAGGCGGTGCGCTTCTTCGAGCGCACGGTGGCCGTCGTCGTCACCGGCAACGTCATGGACCTGGCCTGGGCCGAGGAGCTGGGCGTGGACGCCCTCCTGCTGGCCTGGTGCGGCGGCATGGAGGGCGGCCGCGCCGTCGCGGACGTCCTCACCGGTGCTGCCGAGCCTGGCGGCCGCCTCACGGACACGATCGCCCGGGCCTATGAGGACTACCCCTCCGCCGGCCACTTCGGCGACCCGGAGGCCAACGAGTACACCGAGGACGTCTTCGTCGGCTACCGCTACTTCGAGACCTTCGCCCCCGAGGCGGTCCTCTACCCCTTCGGCTTCGGCCTGGGCTACTCCCAGCACGAGATCACCGCCGAGGGCGTGGAGCTGACTGAGGACGGTGCCTGCGTCGCCGTCACCGCCGTCAACACCGGTGACCAGCCCTCATCGACCGTCGTCCAGGTCTACGTGGCCAAGCCGGGCGGGGGCCTGAGCCAGCCCGTGCGTGAGCTGGTTGGCTTCGGGCGCACCGAGCAGCTGGCCCCCGGTGAGGGTGAGGAGCAGGTCCTGGACATCCCGTGGCGGGACATGGCCTCGTATGACGACTCCGGCGTCACCGGCTACCGCTTCGCCTGGGTCCTGCCGGCCGGTACCTACACCTTCTACGTCGGCGGCGATGTCCGCTCGGCTCAGGTGGCTGGCAGCGTTGAGGTCGAGGAGACGCTCGTCGTCGAGCAGCTGGAGCAGGCTGCGGCCCCCTCCGCTGACCATCCCTTCGAGCGCCTGGCGCGCCAGGAGGACGAGTCCGGGGCGGTCGTGCGCGGCTCGGAGCCTGTACCGGTCAGCGAGGTGGACCTGGGTGAGCGGATCCTCAGCCGTCTGCCCCAGGCCCTGACCTCCGCCCGGGGCGAGGGTGAGCAGGCCGTGCTACGTCTCGAGGACGTCCAGGCGGGACGGGTGAGTCTGCAGGACTTTGTGGCCTCCCTCAGCCCCAAGGACCTGTCCTGCCTGGCCTACGGTGACGTGACCATGGACTCTCCGCTGGGAGCCAAGGGCAACGCCGGTGCGCTGGGCGGCGTGACGGAGGAGCTGCGCGCCCTGGGCGTGCCGCCGTCGATCACGACCGACGGCCCCTCGGGCATCCGCCTGGCGGCGACAGCCTCCCTGCTTCCCTGCGGCACTGCCCTGGCCTCGACCTGGGACCCGGAGGCCGTGGAGTCGATGGCGGCCCTGCACGGCGAGGAGATGGCCGCGCTCGGCTCGGACATCCTGCTCAGCCCCGGTATGAACATCCATCGTGACCCGCTGTGCGGGCGCAGCTTCGAGTACTACTCCGAGGACGCGCTGCTGACCGGCCTCATGGGTGCTGCTGTGGTCTGCGGCCTCCAGTCCACCGGTCGGGCGGCCTGCCCCAAGCACTTCGCGGCCAACAACCAGGAGACCAACCGCATCTTCAACGACTCGCGGGTTTCAGAGCGCGCCCTGCGCGAGATCTACCTGCGTGGCTTCGAGATCGTGGTCACCGAGGCCGCTCCCAAGGTGCTCATGACCTCCTACAACAAGGTCAACGGTGTGTGGGCCCACTACCACTACGACCTGGTCACCACGATCCTGCGTCGTGAGTGGGGCTACGAGGGCCTGGTCATCACCGACTGGTGGATGCGCATGGCTCAGGACCCGACCTTCCCGGCGCTGCGTGACTCCGCCTACCGCGTGCGTGCGGGTGTGGACGTGCTCATGCCCGGTGGGGACAAGCACTTCTCGACCGTCCGTGATGACGCGATCATGGACTCCTACGCTCAGGAGGAGGGTGTCACGCTGGGGGAGATGCAGGCGGCGGCGGCACACGTCCTGCGCTTCCTGCTGTCCTGACTCAGGAGCCGAGTACCCTGTCTGGGCCTACCGCTGTCCCTTCGTGCTGGTCGCTACCCGGTAGCGCGCGCAACGGGGTAGCGCAGGAAGCGGAAGGGTAGCGGAGACCTAGGCCGCGGGCAGGTGGACGGTGAAGGTGGTGCCGTGCTCTGCCTCAGGGGAGTCCTCGGCCCGGACCGAGTCGACGGTGAGGACACCGCCGTGTGCCTGGACGATGGCCAGCGCGATGCACATGCCCAGGCCCGTCGAGCCGGTACGGCGCTCGCGCGAGGCGTCACCGCGTGCGAAACGCACGAAGAGCCGGTCCCGGACGGAGGGGTCGATCCCCGGTCCGTCGTCGGAGATCGAGATGACCCAGGTGCCCGACGACGAACGGCGCGCGCGGGTGGGTTCAGGCGCCCAGGCAGCGTCCTCCACGACCACGGGCTGCGGGGGCACGGGGTGGGGGTCGTAGCGCAGGCTCGTGACCACGTGCGTGCCGGCGGGAGTGTGGACGCGGGCGTTGGCCAGGAGGTTGACGAAGACCTGGCGCAGCCGCGCCTCGTTCGCCATGACGGCTGGCGGCTCGGCCTCCTCGGAGGAGGAGCCCGGCGCCGTGGGGGCGTCAGCCAGGGCGGACAGGTCGAGGTCCCACTGGTGGTTAGGGCCGGCGGCGCGGGCGTCGGCGACGGTGTCGAGGAGGATGCCCAGCAGGTCCGTCTCCTGGTAACGCAGCTTGCGACCCGCCTCCAGACGGGCCAGGAGCAGGAGGTCCTCTACCAGGCCGGTCATGCGCACGGCCTCGGAGTGGACGCGATCCAGGGCGTGCACGGCTGAGACGGGCAGCTCGACGTCGCGCCCCTCTCGCTGGATGAGCTCGGTGTAACCGCGGATGGAGGCCAGGGGGGTGCGCAGCTCGTGGGAGGCGTCGGCGACGAACTGACGGACCTGGGTCTCCGAGCGCTGGCGCGCAGCCAGCGCGGAGTCGACGTGGTCGAGGAGGGTGTTGAGCGCGGTGCCGACCTGTCCCACCTCCTGGGAGGAGGACAGGTCCTCGTCGTCCACGCGCTCGTCGATACGCATCTCGCCGCTGGCCAGGGGCTGGGATGCCGCACGCTGGGCGGTAGCGGCTACGCGCTCCAGCGGCCCGAGGGAGGCGCGGACCATGCTGCGCCCGACGGTGGCGGCGACGACGGCGCCGATGCCGGCGATGACGGCCTCGACTATGAGCTGGGTGCGGATGAGCTCGTTGTCTGCGGCCATGGACAGGCCGGTGATGACGAGACTGCCGGTCTGTGCCTCCTTGGTCACCAGGACCCGGTACTCGCCCAGGGACGTGACGGAGGCGCTCACGGGCCTGCCGGTGACCGTGAGGGAGAGCAGGCCCGAGACCTCCTCGGCGGTGAGGCTCTGGTAGGTGCCGTGGGCGTCGATGTAGCCAGCCTTGACGGCGCCGGAGGCGGAGGCGATGACGCTCAGGGTGCCGGTGGACTGGCCTGCGGCGTCGAGCCCGGCGGGAGGGTCTTGGGCCGGCTGGCTCTCAGGGGAGACCGCACCACTGCTCTCCGGTGCCTGGGCGGGCCGGTCCTCGATGTCATGACGGCGCACGGCGGCGCGCTCGTTGGCTGCCAGGAGCTGGGTGTCCAGGCGGTCCATGAGGGTGTGGCGCAGCGTGAGGGTCGAGAAGACCCCCATGAGCGCGCTCATGATGAACATGAGCCCGAGGATGCCGACGGCCAGGCGCGTGCGCAGGCTGTGGCCCCCGGCCGTGGAGGCCCGCAGGCTGCTGTCGTCGGGTCCTGACGTGGGCTGAGAGGACGGAGGGGGCGCGGACACAGGGGGGAGAGTACGCGGTGGCGACCCGTGCCGTCCGCACCTCAGCGCGTGGGCGGCGCGGCGTCTGCCGGCTTGAGGACGTAGCCGACTCCACGCATCGTGTGGATCATCGGCTCGCGGCCCTTGTCGATCTTGCGGCGCAGGTAGGAGATGTAGAGCTCGACGATGTTGGCCTGGCCGCCGAAGTCGTAGTTCCACACGCGGTCGAGGATCTGCGGCTTGGACAGCACGCGACGGGGGTTGCGCATGAGGTAGCGCAGCAGCTCGAACTCGGTGGCGGTCAGGTGGATCTCCGTGTCGCCGCGCCAGACCTCGTGTGAGTCCTCGTCCATGCGCAGGTCGCCGACCTCCAGGACATGGTCGTCCTGCTCGGCGTGGGCGCCGGAGCGGCGCAGCAGGGCGCGCAGCCGTGCCACCACCTCTTCCAGGGAGAAGGGCTTGGTCACGTAGTCGTCGCCACCGGCGGTCAGACCGGCTACGCGGTCCTCGACCGCGTCCTTGGCTGTGAGGAAGAGGACGGGGACAGAGGGCTGGCGCCCACGGATACGGCGCATGACCTCCAGGCCGTCAAAGTCCGGCAGCATGATGTCCAGCACGACGACGTCGGGCTCGATCTCCTGCGCGGCCTGGACAGCCTTGACGCCGGTGGCCGCAGTCGTCACGTCCCAGCCCTCGTAGCGAAGCGCGGAGGCCAGAAGATCAGCCAGCATCTGCTCGTCGTCGACGACGAGAACTCGTACCGGAGAGCCGTCAGGGCGGGTCAGGGCGGTAGCAGGGGTAGTCATGGCCTAAAGTCAACACGAGTCGCCTGTGATGAGGCTATGAAGGTGCGGGAGGTCTGCGCGTCGCACCAGTGCGTTACAGTCAGGACGTCCGCGGCTGCCGTGCCCTGATCCTGTGCACAGGCGTCCGATGCCCGCACTCCGGCCCCGAAGAAGGTTCACGTGTCCAAGAAGCTCGTCATCGTCGAGTCGCCGAACAAGGTCCGCTCGATCGCGGGGTACCTCGGCTCGGACTTCGACGTCGAGGCCTCCGTCGGGCACATCCGCGACCTGGCCCAGCCCTCTGAGCTGCCTGCGGCGGAGAAGAAGGGGCCGTACGGCAAGTTCGCCGTCGACGTCGAGCACGGCTTCAAGCCCTACTACGTGGTCAACCCGGACAAGAAGAAGACCGTCGCCCAGCTGAGGAAGGCGCTCAAGGACGCTGACGAGCTCTACCTCGCCACTGATGACGACCGCGAGGGCGAGGCGATCGCCTGGCACCTGCTAGAGGTGCTCAGGCCCAAGGTGCCCGTCAGGCGCATGACCTTCACCGAGATCACCAGGGAGGCGGTGACCCGCGCCCTGGAGTCCACCCGTGAGCTGGACACGGACCGGGTCGACGCCCAGGAGACTCGACGCATCCTCGATCGTCTCGTCGGCTACGAGGTCTCGCCGGTGCTGTGGCGCAAGGTGCGCGCGGGCCTGTCGGCCGGTCGCGTGCAGTCGGTGGCCACCCGTCTGGTGGTCGAGCGCGAGCGCGAGCGCATGGCCTTCAAGGCAGCCGGCTACTGGGGCGTGGAGGCCGAGCTGGGGACCACCGGCTCGCTGGAGGAGGCCGGACGCACCTTCACTGCACGGCTGGCCACCCTTGACGGCCGCCGTGTGGCCACCGGCCGTGACTTCGGTGACGACGGCGCCCTGCGCCCCGCCGCGGTCAGGGCCCACACGGTCCACCTGCACGAGGTCGGGGCCCGGGCCGTCGCTGACGCCGTCATGGATTCCTGCCCGACCGTGAGCGAGGTGGAGACCAAGCCGTACAAGCGCCGCCCGGCAGCGCCCTTCACCACCTCCACCCTCCAGCAGGAGGCTTCGCGCAAGCTGCGGATGAACCCGCGCGAGACGATGCGCGTGGCGCAGGGGCTGTACGAGAACGGCTATATCACCTATATGCGTACGGACTCCACGGTGCTGTCCGGCCAGGCGGTGGCGGCCGCTCGCGCGCAGGTTGCTGAGCTCTACGGAGCGCAGTACGTGCCGGCCAAGCCGCGCCTGTACGCCACAAGGACCAAGGGCGCGCAGGAGGCTCACGAGGCCATCCGTCCGGCTGGAGACCACTTCCGCACCCCGGCCCAGGTCGCCGGTGCGCTCTCAGGTGCCCAGTTCCGCCTCTACGAGCTTATCTGGAAGCGCACCGTGGCCTCGCAGATGGCCGACGCCGTCGGCCAGACCGCCACGGTCAAGGTGGAGGTCCCGCTCAAGGAGGCCAAGGGCGGTGCCCGGGACTCCGGTGTCACTTTCCGTACCGCCGGCTTCACGGCCTCAGGAACGGTCATCACCTTCCGTGGCTTCCTAGCCGCTTATGAGGAGGGTCGGGACGCCGAGCGCTACGAGGCCGAGCCGGGCAGGGCGGGCACGGCCAGCACCAGCGAGGTGCGCTTGCCGGCCATGGAGGTGGGGGACGTCCTGGACGCCAAGAGGGCTGAGGCCTGCGGTCACGAGACGACGCCGCCGCCCCGGTACACCGAGGCGAGCCTGGTCAAGGCCCTGGAGGAGCGGGAGATCGGGCGTCCCTCGACCTACGCCGCCACGATGTCCACCATCGCCGACCGCGGTTACGTGGAGCACCGCGGTCAGGCGCTGGTGCCCACCTGGCTCGCCTTCGCCGTCACCCGCCTTCTGGAGGAGAGCTTCTCCGAGCTGGTCGACTACGACTTCACCGCCTCGATGGAGGCTGACCTGGACCGCATCGCCGCAGGCGAGGAGGACCGGGTGGCATGGCTGACCCGCTTCTACTACGGGGACGGTGCCGGCCAGGGCGCGCAGCCGGGCGAGCGTCCTGAGCAGGGGCTGAAGGCCATGCTGGACAACCTCGGTGAGATCGACGCTCGCGCGGTCAACTCCATTGAGATCGGTGAGGGCATCACCCTGCGGGTGGGACGCTACGGACCCTACCTGGAGAACGAGGAGGGCAAGCGGGCCAACGTTCCTGCCGACGTCGCCCCGGACGAGATGACGGTGGTCAAGGCCAAGGAGCTGTTCGAGCGCGCGGCCGACGACGGGCGCGAGCTGGGCGTGGACCCCTCCACCGGGCACGTCATCATCGCCAAGGACGGACGCTACGGGCCCTACGTCACTGAGGTCCTGCCTGAGCCGGAGACCGAGCAGGAGGCAGGCGCCGAGGCCGCGCCGAAGAAGCGGACGAGCAAGGCCAAGACGGGTCCCAAGCCACGCACGGCCTCCTTGTTCAAGAGCATGGACCTGTCCACGGTGACGCTGGAGCAGGCGCTGGACCTGCTGAGCCTGCCCCGGGTGGTGGGCCAGGACGCCGAGGGCGTGGACATCACCGCCCAGAACGGGCGCTACGGCCCCTACCTCAAGAAAGGCATGGACTCCCGCTCTCTGGACAGCGAGGAGCAGCTGTTCACCGTGACGCTGGAGCAGGCGCTGGAGATCTTTGCCCAGCCCAAGCGTCGGCGTGGGCAGGCAGCCCCCAAGGCTCCGTTGCGTGAGCTGGGCACGGACCCGGTCTCGGGGCGTCCCGTGGTGATCAAGGACGGCCGTTTCGGCCCCTACTTCACCGATGGACAGACGAACGTGACGCTGCGCCGCGGTGACGACCCCGCCACGGTGACCCCGGAGCGGGCCTATGAGCTCTTGGCAGAGAAGCGGGTCAAGGGGCCGGCCAAGAAGCGCACCACCCGCAAGACCGCAGCGAGGACGACGACGAGGAAGACCTCCGCGAAGAAGGCCTGAGGCCCGCTCGCCGCTGCCCGAGCGGCAGCACCTTCGGGCAGTGGCGAACTGGCCGGTGACGTGGCCCGAGGAGGCTGATCACCGCATCTCAAGCACCTGGGTGAGCAGGTTGGTCACGGTCTTGCGGACGTCGCGTCGCTCGCTCAGCGCGGTCACGGCGGCGCCGTCGACGATCGCGATGATCATCTCCGCGCTCACCGGCGCACCCAGCCCCTTGACCACGCGGGTCATGGCGTTGTTCAGCCGCTGACGTCCCTCGCGGTAGGCGCGGCCCACCGGGGCGGATTCTCCTGCGGAGAGCAGCTGGATGTAGTGCCCCATGTACGGGCCGTGAGGTGGCAGGGTGGCACTGAGCAGCAGCTTGACCGTCTCCTGCGTGGAGGGCTGGCCCTCTAACGCCTCGACCTTGTCGGCTACGGCCTCGGCCCGTCGGGCCCACAGGTTGATGTTGACCCGCCCGGCCTCGTACAGCAGGTCGTCAAGACCGGAGAAGTAGTAGGTGGTTGCAGACAGTGAGCACCCGGCACGGCTGGCGACACGACGGTGGGTCACTGCTGTGGGGCCGGACTCGCGGATGATCTCGGCCGCGGCTTCGATCAGGCTGAGGCGCCTGGCCTCACCCTTGAAAGTCGTGGCAGTCCTTGGGGAATCAGGTTCTACCATGACTGGATCCTAGGACGTCGCGTCCGTCAGCGCTGCTTTCCCTGCGGTGAGGATCACGGCCTTACGAGACAAGGTTGGAACGCAGGCGTACGTGTGAGGTGATGAGAGTCAGGAAGGCGATGACGGCGACCGCTGTCAGGAAGTAGGCAGGGGCGATCGCCGAGCCTGTCACGGTGATCAGCCAGGTCGAGATCAGGGGAGTGGTGCCTCCCAGGAGGGTGTTGGCGGTGTTGAAGGACAGGGCGAAGCCGGAGTAGCGCACGTGGGTCGGGAAGATCTCGGCCAGGAACGAGGCCAGGGTGCCGTCGTTGAGGGACAGCACCAGGGCGAAGGTGACCTCGCAGACGATGAGGACCAGCAGTGAGGCTCCCGACATCAGGTGGAAGAGCGGGATCGACAGCGCGGCGAAGACCAGGCAGGCCACCGCCATGATCCGCTTGCGGCCGAAGCAGTCGGACACGTGCCCGATCAGGGGGATCGCCCCGATGTACACCGTCAGGCACACCGAGGTGGCCAAGGTCGCCTGGGTGCTGGGCAGTCCCAGCTCGGTGGTGGCGTAGCTCGGCATGTAGCTCAGCAGCATGTAGAAGGCGACGGCGTTGAGGCAGGAGACCCCGAACCCTGTCAGGAGTGCTGAGCGGTGGTGGGTGACCAGCTCCTTGAACGGCTCGCTCCAGCGGTGCTTCTGCCGTGGGCCGTCACCGGGCTGGGACGCCGTCAGCTCCATCTGCTCGCGCATCGCCGTGTAGGTCGGGGAGTCCTCCAGGTGAAGACGGATGTAGCGTCCGACCAGGCCCAGAGGCCCTGCCAGCAGGAAAGGAACCCTCCATCCCCAGGACTGCATCGTGGCCGGGTCCAGGAGGGTGTACAGGAGCGAGACGAACAGGGAGCCGACCAGCAGCCCGGTGGCGGTAGAGGCCGGGACGAGCGAGACGTAGATGCCACGACGCCGGCGCGGGCTGTACTCAGCCAGGAAGGTCGAGGCGCCGGCGTACTCTCCGGAGGCGGAGAAGCCCTGCCCCGTGCGGGCCACGAGGAGCAGGATGACGCTGGTGATCCCCAGGACGTCGTAGCCGGGGATGCAGCCGACCGCGAAGGTCGAGACGGACATGATGAGGATGGACCACGACAGCGCCCATCGGCGGCCCCGGCTGTCTCCCCAGGCTCCCCAGATGATCGCTCCGCACGGGCGCAGGACGAAGGAGATCGCGAAGACCGCGAAGGCGCTCAGGAGCTGGGCGGTGGGGCTGGTGCGAGGGAAGAACACCTCACCGATGACGACGGCGAGGTACCCGTAGGAGGCGTAGTCGAACCACTCGATGAAGTTGCCGATGAAAGATGCTGCCGCCGCCCGCCTGACAGCGCGGCCCTGGTCGGCGCTCAGGTGGGAGCCAGCGGTCATGGCAGCTCACCGTCCGGGCCCGGTTCAGCGTCGGAGGGCCCGGCACCGGCACGTCGTCGTTCCAGGGCGTCGACGATGATGGGGGCGAAGCCTCCGCCGACGATCAGTGCCCCTCCCAACGCGCCCAGAGGTGTGAGCGACTCGTGGAAGAACAGCAGGCCGCAGGCGATGGCCACGGGGCACTCCCAGTAGGAGATGGTCGACATCTCGACCGCCGGGAGGTTGCGTCCGGCCACGACGAGGAACCCGAGGGCGAACAGGCCGCAGACCACGAACAGTCCAGCCGCCCAGACCCAGTTCGACGTGGTGAAGGTGGACACCCCGTGCCAAGGCCGCAGGAGGAGCGACATGCACAGTGTGGCCACCGCCGCCCAGATGAAGTTCCAGGTGCCTCGGACGATCGAGTCCATGTCCTTGCGGTACCCGTTGAAGAACAGGGCCATACCGTAGAAGACCCCGGACAGCAGGCCGAAGAGGTCGCCCAGGGGCTTGTTGGGGTACTGCGTCGAGGAGGAGGACAGGTCCAGCCCGAAGCGCAGGCCTCCGCCCTCGCCCAGGCTGATGATCTCGATGGTCAGCAGCATCCCGATGAAGACCAGGGAGAGGAAGCACCCTGAGCGCACGCTGACCTTCTCCTTGCGGAAGACCCTGGCCAGGATGGTGCAGAACAGAGGGCCGGTGTAGATGAGGAAGACCGCGTTGGCGATCGTGGTCATCAAGGTTGAGGAGATGTAGAAGCCGAGCGACAGGCCGATGCTCACTCCTCCCATGACGACGGCGGGACTCAGGCGGGTGCGGCGAAACAGGCCGGTTCGCCTCATGACTACCAGGAGCAGGGCGAAGCCGATCAGCCCGGTGGTCATGCGTCCGAAGGCGAGGAAGGAGCCGATCACGGACTTGTCGGCGTCTGCCAGGCCGGCGGTGGCACCGCGGCTGAAGGTTCCCACCAGTCCCATTCCGGTTGCGGACAGGAGCATCGCCGCGGCTCCAAGCCGCGTGTTCATCGTGTAGGTGCTGGACGTCGTTGTCTGGCTCGTGGATGTGGCTTGCATGGCGGTTCTTTCGCGGTGCCGGGGCGATGGGGCCGGGGGGGGGGGGGGGGGG
>NZ_JARKVC010000041.1 GCF_029851875.1 Actinomyces sp. | reverse complement strand
TGGCTGGGCCGCCTGCCCGGCGGCCCAGCCACCCCTGCTCGCCTCAGGCCTGGTTCGTGTGGGGGCCTGACCCTCACCTCGCGCGCCGGGCGACCCGTGCCCTGAGCGGTGCGGGCCCCGGCGCGCCACGTCCGCACGCCGCTATCGAAGGACACCCATGAGCACAACGAAGTACGCGCCCGCCTCGGTCGCTCGGCGCTCGAGGATGACCCGGGCCCAGTCCCGGCTCGCCTGGATCCTCATGACCCCAACGGTCATCGTCCTGATGACCGTCATCATCATCCCTGTCGTCCAGTCCCTGTACCAGTCACTGTTCGGCAAGGCCGGCCTGGACCCGGAGACCGGCTTCGTCTCCGACGTCGAGCCCTTTGTCGGGCTGGGGAACTACACGGCCATCTTCTCTGACGCCGGTGAGCGCTTCTGGAACGCGGCCTGGAACACGACCCTGTTCGGCGTGGTCACCGTCGTGGCGGAGACCGTGCTCGGGGTGTCCATGGCGCTCATCATGCACAAGGCCATGCGCGGACGCGGCTTCGTGCGCGCCGCCATCCTCGTGCCCTGGGCGATCCCCACAGCCGTCTCCGGCATCCTGTGGGGCTGGATCTTCAACCAGAACGGCGTGGCCAACGCGATCCTGGGGGAGCACATCATGTGGGCCTCAGGAGACCTCAGCGCCAAGACGGCCATCATCATCGCCGACGTGTGGAAGACGGCCCCCTACATCGGCCTGCTGACCCTGGCCGGGCTGCAGGTCATCCCGGACGAGGTCTACGAGGCGGCCAAGATCGACGGCGCGAACGCCTGGAGGCGCTTCACCCGCATCACCCTGCCTCTGGTCAAGCCCGCCCTCGTCGTCGCCGTGCTCTTCAGGACCCTGGACGCTCTGCGCATGTTCGACCTGCCCTACATCCTCATCGGCCCGCGCAAGGCGAGCGTGGAGACCATCTCCATGCTCGTCCAGGACGAGGCCTCCAACCTGCGCTACGGCTCGGCAGCCGCCTACGCGCTCATCCTCTTCCTCTACGTCTTCATCTTCGCCGTCGCCTTCGTCAGGATCACTCGCGCTGACCTGGGCGCCGGCGTCGAGAGGAGGCGCAGGAAGAGCGGGCGCCTGCCCGCCTCCGTCTTCCTGCCTGGATGGCGGCGTGGGACCAGGCCCGCCTCCGGCGTCGTCACTGAGACTGCTGGGAAGGAGAACCAGGCATGAGCACCCCAACCGCTACCGGGCGCCGCCTCGCCGAGCGTCCCTCCAGGCGAGCCTCCTGGGGACAGGTGGCCTCCACCTTCGGCGTCGTCCTCATCGTCATCTACTGCCTGGCGCCCTTCTACTGGATGGTCGTGTCCTCGCTGCGCCCGGACACCGAGATCTTCGACAACTCCTGGTGGCCGGCGCACCCCTCGCTGGAGAACTACGAGGCCGTCTTCGGGGCCAAGAACAGCTTCGCTCAGGGCCTGGTCAACTCCCTCATCGTCTCGGTGATCGTCACGATCGTCGCCCTGACGATCGCGACCTTCGCCTCCTACGCGCTGGCGCGCCTGGACTTCCGCGGCAAGGGAGTCCTGCTGCTGGTGGTCCTGGCCACCTCGATGTTCCCGCTCGTGGCCATCATCGTGCCCCTGCTGAAGAACTTCTCCGCCTGGGGCTGGATCAACACCTACCAGGCGATGATCATCCCGGACCTGTCCTTCTCCCTGCCGCTGGCGGTGTGGAACCTGACCAGCTTCTTCCGCCAGATGCCCCAGGAGCTGGAGCAGTCGGCGATGGTGGACGGGTGCACGCCCGGGCAGGCCTTCCGCAAGATCATCCTGCCCCTGGCCGCGCCCGGCATCTTCACCACCGCGATCATCATCTTCATCGGTGCCTGGAACGAGTTCCTCGTGGCGGTGACGATGATCAACGATCCGCAGATGCAGCCCGCCACCGTGCTGCTGAGCAAGTTCACCGGTGCCTCGCAGTTCAACACGCCCTTCGGCTCGCAGATGGCCGCCGGCGTGGTCATGACCCTGCCGCTGGTGGTCATGGTGCTGCTCTTCCAGCGCCGCATCGTGGCCGGCCTGGCCGCGGGCGGCCTGAAGTCCTGAGGCGGCTCACGGCGCGGGCGGGCGCGCCCCCCTGACGGGCGCCCCCTGACGGGCGCGCCCGCCCGCGCCGGCCGTAGGATCGTGGGACACGTACCTGAGGCAGCAAGGAGGAGACGTGGCCGCCACCCGTGCTGATGTCGCCCGCCGCGCTGGGGTCTCGCCGTCCACCGTCACGTACGTGCTCACTGGCCAGCGCTCGACCAGCCAGGCCACCCGCGAGCGCGTGCGACAAGCCGTCGAGGAGCTGGGTTACCAGCCCAACCTGCTGGCCTCCTCCCTCGCCTCGCGCTCGGTGCGCAGCGTGGGAGTGCTGCTGCGGATGGAGCGCGAGTCGGTCGAGGTGGGGGACCTGCTCTACATCGACGGGGTGCGTGCGGGCGTGGAGGGCGCCGGGATCCAGGCCGTGGTGCCGATGGGCCTGCGCTCGCGCCCCCAGGACAACCTTCACGACCTCATCCGCTCCCGCTCCATCGACTCCGCCATCCTCATGGACGTGGCGATCGATGACGAGCGTGAGGCCCTCCTTCTGCAGGAGGGCGTGCCTACAGTGCTCATCGGCACCTCGGGACGCCCCGGTGGGGCGCCGTCCATCGACGCTGACTTCGACCAGATGGCGGAGCTGGCCATGCGTCACCTAGCCGGCCTCGGGCACGAGCGCGTGCTCATGGTCACCCGCAGCCCGGACGTCGAGACTGCGCGCGCCTACCAGGTCCAGCACGAGGCGGTGCGCTCGGTGGCCGCGCGCGTAGGACTGACCGGCGTCTACCGTGCGCTGCCGGACAACGTCATCTTTGGCGGCCAGCTGGTGGGGCCGCAGGGCCTCATCGAGGGGTGCACCGCGGTGCTGAGCAACAACCCCGCGGTGCTCTCCGGTATCCTGGCCGCCGCCCGGGCCCTCGGCCTGGAGGTGCCACGCGACCTGTCCGCCATGTCGATGGGGGCGCTGGTCTCGGGCGGCACCGGAGAGATCCTGCTCAGCGCCGCTGATGTGGACGCCTACGAGATGGGCCGCAGCGCGGGCGACATGCTCGTGCGCCTGATCAAGGAGCCGGGGCTGGAGGAGCACCTGTCCATGCCTGCCACGATCATCGACCGCGAGACCACGGGGCCGGCGCCGCGAGGATGAGGGCTCCTACGAGCGTCGGAAGCCGCCCTCGGTCGAGATGACCTGCCCGGTCACCCAGGCGGCGTCGTCAGTCAGCAGCCAGGTGACGAGCCGCGCCGGATCCGCCGGAACCGGCATCCGACCGCCAGGAAAACGGGGCGTGAGCGTGGCGAGGAGCTCGGGGCTCATGTAGCCGGTGTCGACGGGGCCGGGGTTGACCGTGTTGAGCCGGATCCCGTCCTCGGCCGCTCCTGCCGCCAGCGAGGGCGTGATGCCGGCCAGGGCCGCCTTGGAGGTGGCGTAGGCGATCTCACCGGGCATCGGGCCCTCGCCCTGTCCTGAGGTCATCAGGACGACGGAGGTGGCGAGCCCGGGGCGCGGCGTCCGCTCAGCGCCCCGCTGGTACTCGGTCAGGGCCTGGACCAGCAGAAGGCTGGAGCGGGCGTTGACCTGCCAGTGGTGGTCGAGGTCGGCGGCAGTGACCTGGGCGAGCGTGCCGTCGCGGCCGGAGGCGGCGTGGTTGCACACCAGGGCGTCAAGCCCTCCCATCTCACTGACCGCCTGAGCAACCAGCGCGGCGGGCGCTGCAGGATCGGAGAGGTCAGCGGCAGCGTGAGCCAGACGTGCCTGGCCCACGAGGTGAGCGCGTACGGCGTCGACCACGGAGGTCACGTCGTCGGCTCCCCAGGGCTGGGCGGCGTCGTGCGGGGAGAAGTGCTGCAGGAACAGGCTGGCGCCCATCTGCGCGGCCCGGCAGGCGATGGCGTAGCCGATCCCGGCGCGGCGTGAGACGCCGGTGACCATGACGACCCGCCCGGCCAGGGGAAGGGCAGTGGGGGCAGCCGGTTCAGCGCGGAGCCGGTCGGGGCTGTCTGGCACGACGGTCATGGCTCCTCCTCAGGCGACCTCGGCGACTGCCGCGAGAGCCTCTTCCGGCAGCCCCGCTGCACGCAGGCCCGAGAGCAGGGCGCCTCCACGCGCCCCGCTGGTCACGACCTGCCAGGCGCGGTCCTTGACCTGGTACTCCAGCTCCGCCGGCTCCAGGACGGCGAAGACCTCGTCAGCCAGCGAGGGCGGCTCGGTACGCACCCCGGCGAGCTCGACGACGACGCCCTCACCCGGCCGCACCACGCCCACGTGCACGTCCAGGCCCCCGCCCAGGGTGAAGCCGTCAGCCTCTCGCCCGGTGACCTCCACAGGCCTGCCAGCGACGCTCGCGCTGACCTGCCCGCCCGCGCTGAGCAGGTGGAGGGTGAGGTCGCGCTCTGCCGGCGCGACGTCGTCGGCCCCCTCCTGGGAGACCTCCAGGCGGGCGGTGGAGGCCTCCTCGTCCCAGGTGAGCGCGAAGCGAGTACGCACCACCCCGTCCTCGCCGGGCTCGGGCGAGGCGTCGTCCTCCTCCAGGACGAGCTCGCCGTCGGCCCCCGGCACCACGATGACGCCCAGGTGGCGCGGGTTCTGGCCGGCCGGCTCGCTCAGGTCCTCGGCCACGACGACCACGGAGCCGGCGCGGGCGAGCACGGGCACCTGCTCCAGGGGCCGCGACAGGCTCGTCATCGCCCCTCCGGCGCCGGCCTCGTAACGTCGGCCCGTGGGCAGGTCGAACCAGGTGCCCTCCGGCAGCCAGGCGCTCTCACGCGCCAGGCGCGTGGCGGCGTCGGCCTGGTGCACTACCGGTACGACCAGCAGGTCGCCGAAGAGGAACTCGGTGCGTGAGACGTAGGCGCCCCTCTCGCGCGGGAAGTCGTGGTAGACCGGGCGCACAGGGCCCACGCCCTGGGTGCGGGCCAGCCGGGCCCAGGTGTAGAGGTAGGGCACCAGACGGTGGCGCAGGCGCAGGTAGGCCTCCATGGTGGCGCGGGCGTCGCGCGAGTAGCGCCACGGCTCCTTGGAGTTGAAGACCGAGTCCGTGGAGTGCAGGCGGTTGACGGGGGAGAAGCAGCCGAGCTGGACCCAGCGGGCCATCATCTCCGAGTCCTTGACGCCGAACATGTGGCCGCCGATGTCATTGGACCACCAGTAGTAGCCGATGTTGGCGGCCGTGGCGGTGAACTCGGGCTGGAAGCGTAGCGAGTCCCAGGTGGTGACCGTGTCCCCGGAGAAGCCGACCGGGGTGCGGTGGCTGGAGGCGTCCGCGAAGCGCGAGAAGGTGACGGGACGGCGCCGGAAGGTCTGGAGCGAGCCGTCGGCTGCGGTGCGGGTGCGCTCGCGGCCGGAGTCGAGGTAGTGGACGTGGTTGAGCATCCACAGCGGGTCCAGGCCCGGGATGTCCGTGACACCGCCCTGCTGCCAGTCCAGCCACCAGAAGTCCACGCCCTGGTCCTCCAGGGTGTGGTGGGCGTGGGTGAGGTAGGCGGCGGTGAAGTCCTTGTCCCCGATGTTGAAGGCGATCTCCTTGCCGTTGCCAGGGTCCAGGCCGAGCTGGCGCGCCATGGGCTCGTAGGCCTCCTCGTGGCGGCGCACGCCGGAGGCCGGGTGGAGGTTGAGCGTGACCTCCATGCCGCGAGCGTGCAGGGCGTCAAGGAAGCGCCGGGGGTCGGGGAACAGGTCCGTGTTCCAGGTGTAGCCGGTCCAGCCGTTGCCGATGGCGGGATCGATGTCCACCCAGTGCCAGTCCATGTCGATCACGGCCACCGAGAAGGGCAGGTTGTCCTCCTCGAAGCGGTCCATGAGGGCGAGGTAGGACTCCTCGGAGTACTTGTGGTAGCGGCTCCACCAGTTGCCCAGCAGGGTGCGGGGGATGAGCGGGGTCGGGCCGGTCAGACGGAAGAAGTCGCGCAGGGCGGCGCGGTAGTCCTGGCCGTAGCCGAAGAGGTAGAGGTCCTCGTCCGCCGTCGAGCCGTCAACGGGGCTCGTGCCTGGGCGCGGGCGCACCCACTGGTCCTCCTGGAGCAGGAGGGAGCCGGAGTCGTCGATGAGGGCGTAGCCGTGCAGGGCCAGCAGGCCCGGGCTCAGCCGGGCGCGGCCGTCGACCTCGTCCAGGGTGCGGCAGGTGCCACCGAGGTTGGAGGGGTAGGTCTCCTCGGGGTCCCAGGTGTCCCCGTGGCGCCACGTGCCGCCGTGGGGGGACAGGACAGCCGTGCGCAGGGAGACGGACAGGCCGGAGCGCGAGAAGCCCCGGGAGGGCTGGTAGCTCAGGTGCAGGTGCTCGGTGAGGATCTCGACCTTGTCCTGGCCGCGCACGACCTGGAAGTCGGGGACCGGGCCCAGGTCGCGCGAGACGACGAGCTGGGTGGCAGCGTCGACGAAGCGGCCGCTGACGCTGTGCTCCATGCGGATGAGGCGGTCGGTGAGGACCGTGAAGCGGGTGTCCTGGCCGACCTGGACGACGGCCTCGGGGCGTGCGGGTGCCGGTGCGGGCTCGGAAGAAGCGGAGGACAGGGGAGAGGTCATGATCAGCCCTTTACTGCTGCGGAGGCTGCGCCTGCGATGAAGCGCTTCTGGAAGATGAGGTAGACCACGAGCACAGGGATGACTGAGATGGTCGTGGCAGCGAACAGGCCACCGTAGTCGGTACCGTAGCGGCCGTTGAAGGTGGTCAGTCCCACCGCGAGCACCTGTTTCTCCTCACTGTCCATCATCAGATAGGGCCACAGGTAGTCCTCCCATGCCCATAGGAACTGGAAGATGGCCAGCGCCGAGATCGGGTTGCGGCTCATCGGCAGGACTATACGGTGGAAGATATAGATCTCGCTGGCACCGTCGATTCGGGCGGCCTCCAGGACGGCGTCGGGAATGTCAGACATTGACTGGCGCAGCATGAAGATGCCAAAGCCACTCATTGCCGCGGGGATGATGAGAGCCAGGTAATTGTCACGCAGTCCCCAGGCCTCGAACATGGTGTAGCGGGGAATGATAGTCACTGCCCAGGGGATCATCATGGTGCCCAGGATGAAGCCGAAGATCGCATTGCGCCCGCGGAAGCGGTACTTGGCCAGGACATATCCGCACAGGCAGCTGGTATAGATGGTCAGCGCCGTGACGATGAGCGCGATACCCAGTGAATTGGCGAAGAACCGAATGAAGTCGAACTTGTCCTGCAGGCTCAGGAAGTTGTCGAGGGTCCACTCTTGGGGTAGAAGGTTTTGATCCAGGGATCGGATCTCAGAATTCGGCTTGAAGGCGGACAGCGTCATCCAGATGAAGGGGAAAACGGTCGTGATGCCAATGATGAGGAGGATGGCCTCGAGGATGATGGTCTGAAGACGTTTGCTCATGCTCGGCCTCCCGAACGACGTGCCGAGACCGTGAAGGACACTGCGGTCAGTGCGGCGGTGATGACAAGAAGGACGAATGCAATTGCCGAGGCGTAGCCGAAGTCGTATTGCTGAAAGGCCTCGTCAAAAATAATGTAAGAGATGAGGTAGGTGGATTTACCTGGACCGCCCTGCGTCATGATGAGGATCTGGACGTAGGCCTGGACGTAGCTGATGAGCGAGGTGATGACCACGAATATGGTCATAGGGCGTAGAAGAGGGTTGATAATGTGCCGGAAACGCTGCCAGGACGAGGCTCCATCGACGCTGGCGGCCTCCAGCGCGTCCTCCGGCAGGGAGTGAAGGGCTGAGAGGAAGAGGATGACGGCGTAGCCGAAGTCCTTCCACACGGTCATGATCATGACCGCTGGCAGCGCCCAGGTGGAGTCATACAGCCAGTTCAGGTCGATGCCCAGCAGGCTGTGGAACACGCCGATCTGGGGGTTGTACATCATCTTCCACACGTAGGCGATAGCTACCATGGGGGTGACAGTGGGCATGTAGAAGATGGCCCGGAACAAGGTCTTGTGCCGTGTGACCTTGGACCAGATCGCGTAGGCCAGTGCGAGGCCGAGGACCACCCTGAGCGTGATGACCACGGCTGAGAAGAGCACGGTGTTGGTCAAGGACGTCCAGAAGGTGGCGTCGTGGATCAGCTCGCCGTAGTTCTCCATCCCGATCCACCGATAGGTCTCGTTGAGGGGGTTCCACTGGTGGAAGGAGCCGAGGAAGGCCTTGATGATCGGGTAGACCAGCAGGACGGCGTTGAAGACGACGATGAGCGCGACGACGCTGCGCCTCAGCGTCCTCTCGCCCTTGTAAGCGCGGCGCGCCGAGCGCGGGGTGGCGGTACGCGCCGGGGCTGTGGTGACATCAGTAGTCATGAGTGGTGACGGCCGTGAGCGTGATGCTCACGGCCGCCGTCCCTCCTTCAGCACTTGCAGTGTGGTCCTCGCGGTAGTCTCAGCCCTTGGCCTCGTCGGCGTGGGCGTAGAGCTTTTCGACGGAGACGAACTCGGTCTTGGCGATGTCTGCGTCGATGGTCTTCTTCGCCGTGGTCAGGGCGGTCTTGGCATCCGCTCCGTTGTACAGCGCGTCTGAGACGGCAATCTTCATGTTGTCCTCGACGGTAGCGGGCATCGGACCCGGCCAGACGTAGCGGTCGATTTCGCCTAGGGCGCTGGTGACCGGGTGCTCCTTGATCTTGGCGTTGTCTGCCAGTGCCACCGAGGCGGGGAAGAGGCTGTAGCTGAGGCAGAGCTCGGTCAGCTCTGTGTTGGCAGTGAGGAAGAACTTGAGGAAATCCTGCGCCACTTCGCGGGCACCGTCAGGAGCGTTCTTGTTGATCCCGAAGGTTGACTCGCCGTTGTAGCGGTCGAAGGCGTAGGGGTTTTGCCCGGATGCGTTCACCGGCGTCTGGAACGTGCCGAACTCGATCTCCGGGTAGTCATTGGCCATCGTCCCGTACAGGTGCCCCCAGGAGTAGTGCATGGCTGACAGCCCCTGGCCGAAGGCCTCCTGGGCCACGGGGCCGAAGTCGGGGGAGCCGACCTTGTCGACCTCGTACAGGTCGCGGAAGTACTGGAAATCCTTCTCGACGACATCACTATCCAGCTGGACCTTCTTTCCGGAAGCGTCGAAGAGGTTGTATCCCGACTGGTAGTGCTTGCCCAGCAGGATGAGATAGAGGGAGTCATTGAAATTGAAACCGGCCTGGGTGAAGGAATCGCCATCGCGGATGGTCAGCCTCTTGGCGACCTCGCGGAACTCGTCCCAGGTGGTGGGGATGTCGGCGTCACTCAGTCCGGCCGCGCTCCACATCTTCTTGTTGTAGAAGATCAGGCCGGTCATGAGGCCGTAGTCAATGTAGTAGAGCTTGCCATCAATGAGGTGGCCGTCGACACCGACGAAGTCCTGAGACAGGGCCTCGACATCGACGTCGTAGGCCTCGCAGTAGGGCAGCAAATTGTCGTGGTGGGAGTTGTGGATGTTGAAGATCGCCGGGCCGTCCTGTCCCTGGAGGGCGAGAGGCAGCTTGGTCCAGTAGTCGTCCCAGACCTGGTTGACGATATTGATCTGCACATTGGGGTGGATCTTCTGATAGGCGTCAGCGAAGGCCTTGAACTTCGCGTCACCGTCCCACAGCCACCAGTCCAGGGTGATGGGCTCGCCCTTGTTGACCAGGGTGTTGGGGTCGTAGGTGAAGTTCACGCCCTGGATATCCAGGCCCTTGGCTGCTTGGGTGTCCTTAACTGTCGTGTCCTTGGACTTGCTGTCTGAGCAGGCGGCAAGTGCGGAGAGGACCACCGTGCCTGTGGCGGCGGCCAGGAAGCTGCGTCGGGTCAAAACGGTGGGCTTGGTGGTCATGATGACTCCTTTGTCGGATGGCCAGTGTGAGGTATACCGGTAAACCATGAATAAGGTTATCCTTGTTGTGCGCAGCCGTCAAGGGCAGTAGGAGATGGGAGGGCAGCACATGGTCACGGTCAGGGATGTGGCGCAGCGAGCTGGTGTGAGCGCGATGACGGTCTCGAATGTCATCAACGGCAGGGACGGGAAGGTTTCCGAGGCGACGGTGGCACGAGTGCGGGCGGCGATTGAGGAGCTCGGCTACATCCCCAACGCTCAGGCTCGGTCTCTGGCCGGGGCGGCCTCGCGTGTGTTGGCGCTGGTCTATCAGGCGGTGCCTCAGCGTGCGGCATTGGCTGCCCCGTATGAGTCGCTCTTCGTTGGGGCTTGCGAGAAGGCTGCTCGCGCGAGGGGATATGTCTTGATGCTGTGCGGGACGTCCGATGCGCAGGAGATGGTGTCGCAGTTGCGGGCGTGGCGTGTCGACGGTGCGATCGTCATGGCGACCACTCGTATTCGACCGGTGGACTTCATGGAGAGAGCTGGCGTACCCAGTGTGTTCATTGATGTCTACGGCGACGGCCTGGCTGGCAGTTCCGTCAATATCGACGACCGTCAAGGGGCGAGGTTGGCGGGGGAGCGGGTGGCGCGTGCAGGGCACCGCCGTGTGCTCTTCGTTGGTCCCAGCCCCAGCGGCTCCGCCGTGGTGAGAGAGAGGTTGGAAGGATTCCGAGCCGGTTTCGCTCAAGGTGGTGGCGCGGCTGGCGCGGTCCGTTTCGGGGTGGCGGATGTGACGTTCGAGAATGGTGTCGCCGTTGGGGTCGGTTTGGCCAGCCAATTGCGTGAGTCTGGAGAGCGGTGGGTGCCAACAGCGGTTTTCGCCTCGGGAGACATCCTGGCGATCGGTGTGGTAGCCGGTCTGCGCAGGGGAGGGGTGCGGGTTCCGCAGGAGATGTCGGTGGTTGGCTTCGATGGGATTGAAGCGGCTACCTACCTCGATCCTCCTTTGACGACGATTGCCCAGCCGGTGGAGGAGAAAGCAAGGCGGGCGGTGGCGCAGCTGGTGAGCCAGCTGCGTGGTGAGGGTGGGGCCGAGGATATCGTCCTGCCGGTCAGCTGGCGCGAAGGGGGCACGCTCGGGCCTGCGCGTGCGGGACAGATGGAGGGGGGACGTCTGGCCCCGCAGTGAGACAGGTCAGTGTGGGCACCATGGAGGTCCTTCGTGGAAACCATGTGTATCAGGCGGATCGTCGCGACCCCTTGCTTCAAAGCTCTCCTCGCACTCGTGCCCTCACGGCTAGTGCCGCTGCCCCTCGTGCCCAGTCCGAGCGGTCGTGCTCGCGGACGGTCAGCGGGATCGGTCGGGCGCTGGCGTGGCGGGTCTGGGCGATGCCCAGCATGACCTGGTCCTCGAAGAGCGAGGCCACGGTCGCCCGCTCGCCGGCAATGACGACGAGGTCGGGGAGCGTGAAGGCGGCGCTCATCGCGATCAGCCTCCCCAGCCGCCGTGCGAAGGCGGCGCACACCGACACTGCTCGCGGCTGCCCAGCCTGGGCCTGCTCGAGGACCGAGGCGGCGCTGGTTGCCGGCCCTCCGGCCTGGAGCCAGTCCTCCTCCAGCGCGGTGTCCGTCAGGCAGTCCATGGCCGGGCGCGCGTGCGGCGGGCGGGCGTCATCGGGCACGGGCACGAGGCCGATGAGCCCCAGGTCGGCGTCCGCGGTTGACACGGCCTCGCGGTTGATCGCCAGCCCGTGGCCCACGCCGACCCCCACCGTGACGAGCGCGAAGCGCTCGGCCTCGAGCCCGGCACCGAACCATGCCTCCTGCTGCGTCATCGCGGCTACGTCGTTGCCCACGGTCGTCGGCAGGCCGGTGGCCTGCTCGAGCATGTCTGCCAGGTGCACGCCGTGCCAGCCTAGGAAGACGGCCTGGTCCACCATGCGTGCGTCGCTGCTGGTGCCGCCCAGGCTCACGGCCATGGCGGTCGGAGGGGTGGGGGCCTGGGAGGTCAGGGCGGAGACGGTCTGGGCCAGCTGGGTGACAACCTCCTCGGGCCGGTGCGAGGTCAGGGGCTGCCGGGTGGTAGCCAGTACCTGCAGGCGCAGGTCAGTGAGCACCGTGGTCAGGGTGGTTCCGGTGACGGTTGCTCCGATGAGGGACTCGGCCTCGGCCCGCAGTGAGAGGGGGGACTGAGGGCGCCCGGTTCCGGCTACCTGCTCGGTCGAGGTGGTCAGGAGGCCGGCGTTGATCATGGGCGTGGTCAGACGGGTGACCGACCCAGGGGAGATCCCGACCAGCGCCATGAGGTCGGGGCGCGAGAGCCGCCCGTGGCTGAGCAGCGCCAGGACGATGGCGCGCTGGGTGTCGCTCAGGCTGGTCCAGGGCGAGGGGGAAGACGAGAGCATGGGCTCATGATGCCCGAGGGAGGCCTCTTGCCCGCGCGTTTCTTTTGATGCAAAATATTCGACGGCGGAGGGCGCTGCCCACATGCCGACCCCAACAGCAACGACGCACGGAGGCCCTCACCATGACACAGCTGTCCAGGCGCTCCTTCCTTGCTGCAGGTGCAGCGACGCTGGCCGCTGGTGGCGCGCTGGCCGGATGCTCCTCCAAGGACGACGGCGCGGTCCACCTCGAGCTCTTCCAGTTCAAGAGCGAGGCCATCAACCTCTTCACCCGGATCTGCGAGGACTTCAACGCGGCCAACCCGGGGATCGTCGTCAGCCAGAACTTCCAGGCCGACAACATCACCTCCCTGCGCGCCCGTCTGGTCAAGGGGGACGTGCCCGACCTCATCACTATCAACGGGGACTACAGCTACGGGGCCCTGGCCCGTACCGGCGTCTTCTACGACTTCGCCACCACTCCCCTGCTCGACGGTGTCAACCCGTCCGTGGCCTCGATCCTGGACACCCTGGGTACAGGAGCACCGGGGCAGACCAACGGTGTGGCCTTCGCGGACAACGGGTCAGGCATCATCTACAACAAGGACGTCTTCGAGCAGGCCGGGGTCGAGCCGCCCACCACCTGGGCCGGGCTCATCGAGGTGTGTGACCAGCTCCAGGCCCAGGGGATCAACCCCTTCTACTGGGCCACCAAGGACAGCTGGACCGGCGCACCCGCCTTCTCCTCCCTGTCCGGGTCCTTCCTCACTGACGGCGTGACCGCCTGGTACGACCGTCGCCGCGTGCTCGACGGACGGACCTCCTTCCGTGAGCTGACCCCGGTGTTCGAGAAGATGCGTCAGGTCTACCAGTACGGCAACGCCGACAAGGCCGCCCTGGGCTACAACGACGGCAACCAGGGCTTCGCCCGGGGCCGGGGAGCGATGTACTGGCACGGCACCTACGCCATCCCGGCCATCCGCTCCTACAACCCGGACATCAACCTCGGTACCTTCGCCACCCCGGCCGACGAGGCCGCGGACACCAAGGTGGTCTCGGGCGTGGACGTCGCCCTGACCATGGGCAAGGACCCGGCCCACCCGGAGGAGTCCCTGCGTTTCCTCGAGTACCTCATGAGCGAGGCGAACATGAGTGCCTACTGCTCCGAGCAGACCGCCTACCCCACACTCACCACCCTCAAGGCGGACGACCCTGCCCTGGAGGGCCTGCAGCCCTACTTCGACGACGGACGCCTGGCCACCTACTCCGACCACAGCTTCCCGCCGGCGATCACCCTGAACGCCTACCTCCAGCAGTACCTCTTCAACGGGGACCTGGACCAGCTCGTCACGACCTTGGACGCCCAGTGGGACAAGGTCGTCAAGCGCATCAACGAGACAGCATGAGGAGAGGTCTCATGACTACCCACGCCACTTCGCTGCGCCCAGCGCGCGCTACCTCCGGCCAGGGGCGGACCCCCGCCGGGGCCAACCGGCCCAAGCCGATCGACAAGGCCTTCGTCTGGATGATCCTGCCTGCGGCGCTGGTCTTCACCGTGCTGCTGACCATCCCGCTGCTCACCGGCTTCTTCTACACCTTCACGAGCTACCAGGGCTACGGCGACTGGCACTTCGTGGGGCTGACGAACTACAAGAACCTCCTGGTCGACGACATCATCTGGGGCTCGTACCTGTTCACCTTCAAGTACGCCGTCGTCGCCTCCCTGCTGACCAACGTCATCGCGCTGGGACTGGCCCTTGTCCTCAACTCCCGTCTCAAGGCCCGCAACCTCTTCCGCGGCGTGTTCTTCGTGCCCTACGTGCTGCCGGTGCTGGTTGTCTCCTACATCTTCAGCTACCTGTTCACCAACAACCTGCCCCAGATCGGTCAGGCGCTGGGGTGGGAGTGGTTGTCCACCTCGCTGCTGGCCAACGAGGACCTGGCGTGGCTGGCCATCGTGGTGGTCGGCGTGTGGCAGGCGGTGGCCTACAACACCATCATCTACCTGGCCGGTCTGCAGACCGTGCCCGAGGAGATCTACGAGGCCTCCGCGCTTGACGGCGCTGGCCCTGTGCGCCGGTTGTGGTCGATGACCCTGCCGCTCATCATCCCCTACCTCGGCATCAACATGGTGCTGTCCTTCAAGGGCTTCCTCGGGGTCTTCGACCAGATCGTCGCCCTGACCGCCGGAGGACCGGGAACCGCCACCCAGTCCATCTCCTACCTCATCTTCAAGAACGGCTTCCAGGGCGGGGAGTACGCCTACCAGACGGCCAACGGCATCATCTACTTCCTCATCGTGGTGCTGCTGTCCTTCGCTCAGCTCCGGTTCACCCAGAGCCAGGAAAGGGTCTGACCGACAATGACTGCCTCCTCTGCCACCTCAGCCACCGCCGTGCCCGCCGCCCCGCTTCCGGCCGGCCCTCGCCGTCACCGCCGTACCTTCGGACGGACCAACTGGTGGACCACCCTCCTGGCCCTCGTGCTCAGCCTGACCATCCTGGTCCCGCTCTACTTCACCGTCGTCACCGCCTTCAAGACCCCCGAGGAGCTGGCCACCAGCGGGTGGGGCCTGCCAGAGAGGTGGAGCCTGGACAACTTCGCCACCGCCTGGCAGATGACCTCCTACCCGCGCAGGCTCCTGACCTCGGCCGTCATCACGGTGGGCGCCACCGTCTTCACCATCCTGACCAGCTCGATGGTGGCCTACGCGCTGGGACGCAACATGCACCGGCGCTGGGTCAGGTGCCTCTACTACTACTTCGTCGCCGCGCTGTTCGTTCCCTTCCCCATCATCATGCTGCCGGTGGTCAAGGAGACCGCGCTGCTGCACCTGGACAACGAGGCAGGTCTCATCCTGCTCTACGTGGTCTACGGCCTGGCCTTCAACATCCTGATGTACACCTCCTTCCTCAAGTCGGTCCCCGAGGAGCTGGAGGAGGCCGCGGCGATCGACGGGGCCTCGCGCTGGAAGATCTTCTGGTCGATCATTTTCCCGCTGCTGTCCCCGATGAACGCCACGGTGGGGATCCTGACCTGCCTGTGGGCCTGGAACGACTTCCTGCTGCCCCTGGTCATCCTCACCGACCAGTCCAAGGCCACGTTGCCCCTGGCCCAGTACGTCTTCCAGGGACAGTTCAACACCAACTATCCTGTGTCCTTCGCCTCCTACCTCATGGCGATCGCGCCCATGTTCCTCGTCTACGTCCTCGCCCAGCGCTGGGTGGTCTCCGGCGTCATGCGAGGGTCGCAGAAGTAGCTCCACCACCCTCCCCTCGTCAGCACAAGGAGATCTCATGTCCTTCCCCGGCCTTGTCCTCACCCCCGGCCACGTCGGCGAAGACGCCGACTGGTGGCGCCGGGCGGTCGTCTACCAGGTCTACCCGCGTTCCTTCCAGGACTCCGACTCCGACGGCCTGGGGGACATCCCAGGCATCATCTCGCGCCTGGACTACCTGGACCACCTGGGAGTGGACGTGGTGTGGCTCAGCCCCGTCTACCGTTCCCCGCAGGACGACAACGGCTACGACATCTCCGACTACCAGGACATCGACCCGGTGTTCGGCACCCTGGAGGACTTTGATGCCCTGGTCGCCGGCCTGCACGAGCGAGGCATGCGCCTGGTCATGGACCTCGTGGTCAACCACACCAGCGACGAGCACCCGTGGTTCGTGGCCTCCCGCAGCGCCAAGGACGACCCCAAGCGCGACTGGTACATCTGGCGCCCGGCGCGCGAGGTCGAGGGCAGGGCGCCGGGTGAGCCTGGCACCGAGCCCACCAACTGGGGTTCGGCCTTCTCTGGCCCGGCCTGGCAGTGGGACGAGAGGACGGGAGAGTTCTACCTCCACCTCTTCTCCACCAAGCAGCCGGATCTCAACTGGGAGAACGAGGAGGTCCGCCACGCCGTCTACGACATGATGGGCTGGTGGCTGGACCGTGGGGTGGACGGCTTCCGCATGGACGTCATCTCCCTGATCTCCAAGACCTACCCGCTCACCGACGCTCCGCAGGCAGCCGGCTCACCCTACGGCGACGGCTTCATCGCCACCGCCAACGGCCCGCGCGTGCACGAGTTCCTCCACGAGATGAACCAGACGGTCTTTGCGCCGCGCCGCCGCCACATCATCACTGTCGGTGAGACCGCGGGCGTGACGCTGGAAGAGGCTCAGCGCTACACGAACCTCGACACCCCGGAGCTGGACATGGTCTTCCAGTTCGAGCACGTGAGCCTGGACGCTGGCCCTGGCGGCAAGTTCGACCCCCAGCCGCTGCCAGTTGCCGCGCTCAAGGCCAACCTGGCTCGGTGGCAGGAGGGCCTGGCCCCCGTCACGGACGAGGCCGGTGTCATCACCGCCGAGCGTGGCTGGAACTCCTCCTTCTGGGACAACCACGACCAGCCGCGCGCCGTCTCCCGCTTCGGTGACGACGCCCCCGCCTTCCGCGTCACCAGTGCCAAGACCTTGGCCTCGGTCTTGCACATGCACCGCGGCACGCCCTACATCTACCAGGGCGAGGAGCTGGGGCAGACCAACACGGTCTTCAACGGCATCGAGGACTACCGGGACCTGGAGTCGATCAACTACTTCCACGAGCGCCTCGGTCTGGGCGACGACGCTGCCAAGGTCCTGGCCGGCCTGGCCCCGGTCTCGCGTGACAACGCCCGCACCCCGGTCCAGTGGGACAACAGCGAGCACGCCGGCTTCACCACCGGCACGCCGTGGATCGCCGTCACCCCGAACTACACCGAGATCAACGCCGCCGCTCAGGTGGGCTCCAGCGGCAGCGTCTTTGAGCACTACCGCGCCCTGGTAGGCGAGCGCCACCGCTGCCGCACCCTGGCACTGGGCACCTTCCGGCTGCTGGACGCCGATAGCGCGGACAGCTGGGTGATTCTGCGTGAGCACGTCGCTGAGGACGGTGACCGTGAGCAGCTGCTGCTTCTCGCCTCCGTTGCGCGTGAGGGCCTGGAGCTTGGGGCTGGGTCAGCGCTGCGTGAGCGCTTGGCTGGCGAGGGCGTGGACCTGGAGGAGTGGAAGGACGCCGAGCGCGTTCTCCTGGCCTCGCTGCCGGTCGAGCAGGCTGCGACCTCGGGTCGCGGTGCGCCGCAGCGCCTGGAGGGCTGGGACTCGGTGATCCTGCGCCGCCGCTGAGGCTGCTGCTCTTGCGAGTGTGCAGGTGTGTGGGTGGGTGTGCACCTTGCGGGTGCACTGTCGTCTGCGCACCTGCACACTCACGTTGGCGGTGGGGGTCAGCTCTTCTTCCCGTCAACCGTCTTCTGGGCGGTCTGGGGGGCGACCAGACGTTGCCACAGAGACAACAAAGGCCGGAGACCACGGTGTCTCCGGCCTGCCTGTGCGAGGTAAGGGTCAGCTCTTCTTCCCGTCAACCGTCTTCTCGGCGGTCTGGGAGGCGACCAGCTCGGCGATCGCGCGGGCGGAGGCGACGTTGATGTCAGTGCTGCTCAAGAACATGGCGTTCTCCTTCTCTCTGTGTCTTCCCGGTCGGAGGACCGGGCCGTGCCTGTGTCCCTGGCACGTCCTCAGGCTAGGTGACCTGCTCTGCGCGATGTCAGGCCTGGGGCCAGTGGCCCAGGGCACAGCGCCGGGGAGCGCGCGCGTTTACCTCTGAACAACGCTGGGACAATGCGGTTTCCTGTCGTGGCGCTACGGGTTGATGTGTTCTGTCAGACGTTGCCCGACGCGTCAGTGTTGCCAGAAACTGCCATTCTGACAGGGCCGGGCCGTCCGTCTGCGGACCGGTGGGCCCGCTCACAACCCGCCTGGCACTGCTCCCAGGCAGTGCCGTAGACGACAGCGTACAAGCGCGCGAGGTCAGCGTGGGTCGCTGAGCCAGCGTGCCCTTCCTCATCGGTCTCCAGCAAGGAGACCTCCCACCCGATCTCGAAGTAGGGCACGTGTGTGCCGTCACCGCCCGACGGCCAGGGACGAGGAGGCCGCCCGCCTCGACACCGAGGCCAGGCTCGTGATAGCGGTGGATGAGAAGAGCACCTCCGGGCGTACAGCGCCGTCGGGCAGCACATCGTGCCCGTTGTCCAGAGCGGCGAGGGCTGCCTGGTCGCCGGACGGCGAGTGTGCAGGTAGAGCCACGGCTGTGCACCTTGGACCTGCACGCTCGAGCTTGGACCTGCACACTCGCGGGGGAGCGGAAGGGGAAGACAGCCAGCTCTCCCTGCCCTCTGCCTCCCGATGGCAACATCCGGAAACACGCAAGACCGCGCTGAGCGCCGTCATAGTGTCTCGTCATCAGCCGAAGGCCGCCGCAGACGCCGTGCCAGGGTGCAGCGGCGCATCCGTGAAAGGACTTGCTCATGTGGACGTTGAGCGGTTTCGCCGACGAGATCAGCCCCCAGCTCGATGAGCAGATCGCGCTGCTCAACACGCTGGGTGTGAGCTCCATCGAGCTGCGCAGCGTCGAGATGGTCAAGGTCCTCGACCTCACCGACGATCAGCTGGGCCAGGTCAAGGGGGCCCTCGACCGCGGCGGCATCACCGTCTCCTCCGTCGGCTCGGACCTGGGCAAGATCCTCGTCACCGACGACTTTGCTCCTCACCTGGAGCGCACCCGCCGCGCCGTCAAGGTCGCCCAGGCGCTCGGCGCCCCCTACATCCGCGTCTTCTCCTTCTTCATCCCGCAGGGCGAGGACCCGGCCCGATACCGTGACGAGGTGCTCAGGCGCACCCGCGCTATGGTCGAGACCCTGGAGGGCAGCGACGTCGTCATGCTGCACGAGAACGAGAAGGACATCTTCGCAGACGTCCCCTCCCGCGTGCGTGACCTGCTCGTCTCGATCGGCTCCCCGCGCTACCGCGCGGTCTTCGACCCGGCCAACTACGTCCAGTGCAAGGTCCGCCCCATGGACGAGGCCTGGGAGCAGGTCGAGGAGTTCGTCGACTACATCCACTGCAAGGACGCCAGGCTCCCGGTCGACGCCGAGGACGTCGGCGAGGTGGTCCCCTGCGGCCAGGGTGACGGCCAGTGGCCTGAGCTCATCACCGCCCTCAAGGAGCGCGGCTACGAGGGCTTCTTCTCCCTGGAGCCTCACCTGGGCCAGTTCGACGCCTACGGCGCGCTGTCCGGCCCGGAGAACTTCACCCGTGCCCACGAGGCCCTGACCTCCCTGTTCACCGACGCCGGCATGACGGCGCGCTGAGGAGCGGCCATGAGGAAGGCAGCCATCATCGGGTGTGGTGACGTCTCGGCGGTCCACCGCCAGGTTGTCGAGGAGGCCGAGGACATCGAGGTGGTGGGGGTCTGCGACACCGACCCCGCCGCCCTGGCTGCGGCCACCGCCGGCACCGACGTCCCCGGATTCGCGGACCTGGAGGAGATGCTCGACCGGACCCGCCCGGACGTCCTGCACGTGACCACCCCGCACGACGCCCACGTCGACGCCACGCTCACGGCGCTGGCTGCCGGGGTGAGCGTCATCCAGGAGAAGCCTGTCGCCCATGAGATCGATGAGGCCCAGCGCCTGGTGGACGCCGTCGCCCGGATGCAGGCCGAGCAGGGGGCCGCGGCCCCCAAGGTCGCGATCTGCCTGCAGAACCGCTACAACGTCTCCTCCGTCGCGCTCAAGGAGCTGCTGGAGTCCGGACGGCTGGGCCAGGTCCGCGGCGCCTACGCCACCGTGGCCTGGAGCCGCAGCCCTGGCTACTACCCGGCCAAGCCCTGGCGCGGCCAGATGGCTCGCTCCGGCGGCGGTCTGCTCATGAACCAGGCGCCCCACACCCTGGACCTCATCCAGTGGTTGCTGGGCGAGGTCACCCAGGTCCAGGGGCACGTCTCCACGGACAAGTTCTCCGACGTCTCCGAGGTTGAGGACACCGCCACCGCGCGCTTCACCCACGCCAGCGGCGCCACCACCTGCTTCTACGGCACGGTCAACCTCTCCGAGCACCGGCCGGTGGAGATCGAGCTCGACTGCGAGCACGCCTACGTCACCGTGCGCGACGGCCTGGAGGTCCGCTGGGCCGACGGGCGCACCGAGCACTGGGACGAGCACCACGCCACCGCGGCCGGCCGCTCCTACTGGGGAGTGGGCCACGAGCTGCTCATCCGAGACTTCTACGCCCGCCTGGAGGATCCTGAGCCCTTCTGGATCTCGCCGGCCGAGGGCATGAAGTGCCTGCGGATGGCCAAGGCGGTCTACGCCGCCTCCTCCTGATGACGACGGCGCAGCCCGGCTCCGCCCAGCAGCCTGGCACGCGCTGGCCCCACCCGGCGGCCTGATCCACCAGGACACCGCCCCACACGTAACCCACCACCCACTGTCCACCTTGACGCCGGCGGCAACGGTCGCCGTCGGCCCTCCGTACCACCTGAGGAGCAACCGTGTCTGACAACGTTCGTCTTGGCATCATCGGCCTGGGCACCGAGGGCGGCATGTACGCCCAGCTCATCGCCGCCGGCCGCGTCCCCGGTCTGGAGATCGGCGCGATCTGCGACATCCTGCCCGGGAAGAAGGAGGCTGCCGACTCCTACGGCGTGCCCTTCTACACCGACTACAAGGAGCTCATCACCTCCGGCGATGTTGACGCCGTGGTGACCACGGTGCCGCACTACATCCACTCCGAGGTGGGCGTCTACGCCCTGGAGCACGGCATCCACACCCTCGTGGAGAAGCCCGTGGGCGTGTACACCAGGCAGGCGCGCGAGCTCATTGACGTCGCCGCCTCCAAGCCTGACCTCCTCTTCGGCGTCTTCTTCAACCAGCGCACCAACCCGCTGTACAAGGACCTGCGCGAGCTGCTCGCCTCCGGAGAGCTCGGTCGCCTGCGCCACACCACCTGGACCATCACCACCTGGTGGCGCCCTCAGGGCTACTACGAGCAGTCCGACTGGCGTGCGACCTGGGGCGGCGAGGGCGGCGGTGTCCTGGTCAATCAGGCCCCCCACCAGCTCGACCTGTGGCAGTGGGTGTGCGGCGTGCCGGTCTCTGTCTTCGCCAAGTGCCAGTACGGCTTCCGCCGCTCCATCGCGGTCGAGGACGAGGTCAATGCCCTGGTCGACTTCGGCGACGGCGCCACGGGCTCCTTCGTCACCGCCACCCACGACATCGACGGCACCGACCGCCTGGAGATCCTGTGTGACAAGGGCAAGGTCGTCGTCGAGGACTCCAGGACGGTGACGATCACCCGCCTGAAGGAGGACGAGCGCGCCATCTCCGAGTCGATGTCCCTCGAGCAGGTGCGCGAGATGTTCAAGGGCAATTTCAACCCGGCCGACTACCTCACCCGTGAGACCAAGGAGTACGGCTCGGTGTGGGGCGAGCAGCACTGCGAGGTGCTGCGCAACTTCGCCGCCGCCGTGCGCGGCGAGGAGCCCCTGCTCGCCCCCGGCGGGGACGGCATCCACGGGGTGCGCCTGGCCAACGCCATCCACCTGTCCTCCTGGACGGGCGAGGAGGTCTCCATCACCGACCTTGACGAGGAGCGCTACCTGCGCCTGCTCAACGAGCGCATCGCTGCCGAGGGGAAGTTCGAGCAGCGCGTGTGAGGACACGAGCCGACGCCGCACCGAGGCCACCCGTACCAGCACTCAGACAAGGACCCAGATCATGACAACCTCCACCGGCAGCCAGCCTGCCCCCGCCGTCGTCGGCGCCCAGATGATGATGCTCAAGGACCAGGTCGCCGCCGACGGGATGTGGTCGGTCCTGGAGCGCCTGGCGGCCCTGGACATCCGCGCCGTCGAGGTCTCCCAGATCCCGATGAGCCAGGCCGTCACCGCCGACCTGGAGCGCGGCGTGCGCGAGCTGGGCGTTGAGGTGGCTGCCCTGTCCACCGCCCTGCGCCATCAGGAGGGCCGGGAGATCGACGCCCTGGACACCGACTTCGACAAGCTCGTGGCCGACTGCCACCGCCTGGGGTGCCGCTTTCTGCGCATCGGCATGATGGACTTCTCCGCCATGGTCTCGCGCGAGGCCACCGAGGCCTGGGCCGCCGAGGCCAACGGCTACGCCGAGCGTCTCAAGGCCGAGGGCATCACGCTGTGCTACCACAACCACCACGTGGACCTGCACAAGTTCGACGGCGAGCGGATCTTTGACATCGTGCGTCGCGTGGCCCCGGACCTCCACCTCGAGGTGGACCTGCACTGGGTCCAGCGCGGAGGCATGGCGCCGCTGGACATGCTCGCCCGCTACCGCGGGGTCTGCAGGCTCATCCACGTCAAGGACTACCGCGTGACCGCCCTGCCCCAGGAGGCGCTCGACCTGTTTGACGCCGGGCGCGTGGCCGAGGGCTACGACAAGTTCGTCAACATCATCGAGTTCGCCGAGGTCGGCCAGGGCAACATGAACTGGCCCGCCCTCCTGCCTGCGGCCCTGGAGGCCGGGGCCGAGTACCTGCTCATCGAGCAGGACCTGACCTACGGGCGCGATCCCTTCGACTGCCTGCGCGACTCACGCCAGTACCTGGCCTCGATCGGGTACTGAGACGAGCGACGACGTCAGCCACCCCACCGGAGCGCAGAGCGCTTCACCGGACCCCACGAAAGACCACCACCATGAAACTCACCCTGACAGGGATCCAGGAGCATGACGCCTTCGAGGCGGCGGGGATCGCCCTGCCTGCCTTTGACGTCGCCGCGATGCAGGAGTCGGGCAGGAGGCAGCCGCGCTGGCTCCACCTCGGGCCCGGCAACATCTTCCGGGTCTTCCTCGCCCGGATCGCCGACGACCTGCTGGCTCGCGGCGAGCACTGGCCGATCACGGCCCTGGTTCCCCGCAACCCGGAGAAGCTGGACGTCCAGCTCGGCCGCCACGACCTGCTGACCCTGGGGGTGTGCCTGAACCCGGACGGCACCCGGGACCTGCGGGTGATCGCGGGGATGAGCGAGGCCCTGGCGACCCAGCGCGCCTCGGACTGGGAACGGGCGCGGGAGGTCATCGCTGACCCGGGGCTGACGCTCGTGTCCTTCACCATCACAGAGAAGGGGTACACGATCCACGACTCGGCCGGGAACCTGAGCCAGGCCGTCCAGAGCGCGATCGCCTCCGATCCTCGCGCCCACCAGGGGCACACGATGGCGCTGGTGGCGTCCTTGCTGCTCCATCGCTTCGAGGCCGGCGGGGCGCCGCTGAGCCTCATGAGCTGCGACAACTTCAGCCACAACGGGGACAAGCTGCGCGACTGCCTGCTCACCATCGCCCAGGGGTGGGAGGAGGCGGGGTCAGTCAGCGCCGACTTCCTCAACTGGCTGTCCGACCGCGGCCAGGTGGCCTTCCCGATCACCGTCATCGACAAGATCACCCCGCGCCCCAACGCCGCCATCAGCGCGGACCTGGCCGGGCTGGGGCTCACCGACGCCGAGATCACGGTGGTTGACGGCACGCCGCTGGCTGGCTTTGTCAACGCTGAGCCCGCCGAGTACCTCATCATCGAGGACTCCTTCGCCGCGCCCCGCCCGCCCTTTGAGGAGATGGGGGCGCACGTCGTGGCACGGCGGGTGTGCGACGACTTCGAGAACATGAAGGTCACCACCTGCCTCAACCCCCTGCACACGGCACTGGCCGTGGCCGGCTGCCTCCTGCGCATGCCCACGATCGACGCCGAGATGCGTGACGAGGCGCTGCGGGCGCTGGTCGAGCGCCTGGGCTGGGTCGAGGGGCTGCCGGTGGTGGCCGACCCGGGGGTGGTGGACCCGCGCGACTTCCTGCGTGAGGTCCTCCAGGTGCGCTTCACCAACCCCTACCTGCCTGACGACCCGGCGCGCATCGCCATGGACACCTCCCAGAAGATGCCGATTCGCTTTGGCCAGACCCTCCTGCGCTACCGCGAGCGCGGGCTGGACATGGCTGGGCTGCGGGCGACTGCGCTGGTCATCGCCTTGTGGTGCCGTTACCTCATGGCGGTGGCCGACGACGGCGCCCCCTTCACGCCGTCGTCTGACCCGCTGTACGAGGAGCTGCACTCCTACCTGGCGGGGGTGAGGCTGGGGGAGGAGCTCAGCCCCGAGCGGGCCCGCGAGCTGCTGGCCCCCATCCTGTCCAAGGACTCCCTCTTCGCCCTGGACCTGACGACGACGCCGCTGGCGACGCGGGTGGAGGACTACTTCATCCAGCTGGTGGCCGGCCCTGGCGCGGTGCGCGCCACGCTGGAGCGCGAGCGGCAGGTCTTTGAGGCCGAGGCGAGGAGCGCGACAGCGGGTAGCCCCGCCGTCGAGCCGGGCACGACTGCCGGCGGCGGGGAGAGTACGGCCCCGGCTGCCACCACTGAGTCGGTGGCGGGCGAGGAGTCGGTGAGCACAGCCGGTACCACGAGCAAGGAGCAGCACTGATGAAGATGACTTTCCGCTGGTACGGCAGCGGCTTCGACCCCATCCCCCTGCAGTACATCCGCCAGATCCCTGAGGTGACGGGCATCATGGGTGTCCTGTCTGACAAGGCTGCTGGCGAGGTCTGGCAGTCCGAGGAGGTCGGGGCGCTGGTCAGCGAGGTCAGGGCGGCCGGCCTGGAGTGCGAGGTCATTGAGTCCGTCAATGTCCACGAGGACATCAAGATGGGCCTGCCCACGCGCGATGAGTACATCCGCAGCTACTGCACCACGCTGGAGAACCTCGCCGAGCACGGCATCAAGGTCGTGGTCTACAACTTCATGCCGGTCTTCGACTGGCTGCGCACGGAGCTGGCCCATGTCAACGAGGACGGCTCGACCTGCCTGTACTACGACCACGCCGAGGTCGAGGGCATGACTCCGCGCGAGATCGTGGAGCGCACGGCGCGTGACTCGGCGGGTCTGACGCTGCCGGGATGGGAGCCGGAGCGCCTGTCTCACCTGGACGAGGTCATGGCGCGCTACGCGGACATCAGCCACGCCCAGATGAGGGACAACTACCGCTACTTCCTGGAGGCCGTGGTGCCGACCTGCGAGAAGGCAGGGATCCGGATGGCCGTCCACCCGGACGACCCGGCCTGGGACCTGTTCGGGCTGCCACGCATCTGCAACACGCGTGACGACCTGGACGCCATCGTGCGGATGGTGGACTCCGAGGCCAACTCGCTGTGCGTGTGCTCCGGCTCGCTGGGCTCGAACCCGGACAACGACGTGCCCGCGATCTTCCGGGAGTTCGGTGAGCGCGGGCGGATCGCCGCCGCGCACGTGCGCAACGTCAAGTACCTGGGGGACAAGCACTTCCAGGAGGCACCGCACCCCTCCTCCACGGGCGACCTGGACATGGCGGCGATCATCGAGGCGCTGTATGACACCTGCCCGGAGGTGTACGTGCGGCCGGATCACGGCCGGATGATCTGGGGCGAGAGCGGTCGCCCGGGTTACCCGCTCTACGACCGCGCGCTGGGGGCGACCTACCTCAGCGGCCTGTTCGAGGCGACGGCCAGGCTCAAGTCACGCTGAGTCGGCTGGAGCGGCGGGACGCCGGCGACGGGGGCGTGTGTTCCTGTCCCGACCGCGCGGTCTTTCAACGACCGACCACGTGAACGCCGGCTGACCGTGTGCTCCTCCGTCGACCGCACGATCTTGTCGCCCATGCAAACGCTGACCGACCGTGTGTTCCTCTGCCGACCGTGGGGTTTGCGCGAATCTGGTGGTCGGGTGAGGTCTGGGTGGTCGGTGGGCGTTTGGGTGGTCGGTCTGGCTGGGGGGGGGCTTTGCTGTCGAGGTGAGTGTGCAGGTGCGGGGGCGAGGGTTCCCCGAGG
>NZ_JARKVC010000034.1 GCF_029851875.1 Actinomyces sp. | reverse complement strand
CGCACGCTCGTGTACCGCCGCCACCTCCTGCGGCTAGGAGCGCTCGACGATATCCATCATGAGCTCGCAGGCCATGGAGTTCGACCAGGAGAACCAGGGCCTGGTGAAGCGTGAGGGGTCGTCGGGGTCGAAGCCCTCGTGGGTCATCCCCGTGCCCGCGTCCGTGGCGAGGATGGTCTCCAGGCAGGCACGCGCTTCCTCCAGGTCCCCGGTCAGGCCCTGGACCGCGAGCGCGATGTGCCAGACGTAGCCCCGGGGCGTGTGCGGTGAGCCCACGGCCGCGGCGTGCGTGCCGCGGTAGAAGAAGGGGTTGGCGTCCGAGAGCACCCAGGCGCGTGTGGCCTGGTAGGTCGGGTCCTCGACCGGCACGTCCGAGGTCAGGGGCAGGGACAGCAGGGACGGCATGTTGGCGTCGTCCATGGCCAGCGCACCGCCCAGGCCGTCGACCTCGTAGAGGTAGCGTCCCTCGACCGTGCCGAAGCGCTCGACGCCGGCGGTGATCTGCTCGCTCAGCGTGCGCGCGTCCTGGGCCAGCCCGGCGTCCTCCCAGACCTCGGTAGCGAGCTCGGCGACGGCGCCCAGCGCGCTGACCGCCATGAGCTGGGCCGGGATGTTGTAGCCGTAGGTCGTGGCGTCGTCGGAAGGACGGAAGCCGCTCCAGGTCATGCCGGTGACCGCGACCGGTGCCCCGCGCCCGTCGCGGGGCAGGGTGTCCTCCGGCAGGCTCGGACGCACGTGGCGGTAGGTGGAACGCTCGTGGTCCTGCTCCAGGCGCCACAGGGCCACCACACGCCGGCAGCCCTCGTGGACGGCAGCGTCCAGGTGCGAGGCGTCCGAGGTGCGCCGCCACAGCTGGTGGGCCAGGCGCACGGGGAAGGCGAGGGAGTCGATCTCGTACTTGCGTTCCCACAGGTCGGGGCTGAGGTCGAGGTCGTCGGGGTCGTAGTGAGCGCCGGTGGGGCCGACGTTGAAGGCGTTGGCGTAGGGGTCCACGGACACGCAGCGCCACTGCTCGCGCACGAGGCCGCGCACGGTGCGCTCCACCTCCTCGACCTCCAGCAGACGCATGAAGGGCTGGATCTGGGCGGAGGAGTCACGCAGCCACATGGCCGGGATGTCCCCGGTGATGACGAAGACGCGGTCGCCGTGCCAGGTCAGGGTGGTCTCCCACGTGTCCAGCATGAGGCGGGTGAAGCGCTCACCCGCCTGGCTCCCGCAGGTCTGGGTGATCCTCTCCTCCCAGGCCTCCAGCGCTCGGCGCAGCTGCGCTCCGGCGGGGTTGGTACGTTCGCGGTCGGTGGTCATGGGGTCCTTTCAGGGGGTCGTGGTCGTGGCCTCAGGAGCCGTGGGGGACGATACGGGGCTCACCGAGGCGGGCAGGGTCTCCTCCTGGCGGCACCAGGCCACCTCGCAGGCGCTCAGGCGCTCCAGGTGCTCGCCGAGCCCGGCGTAGCCGGCGGCTCCGGCCGCGCTGCCGGTCCACAGCTGCTGGGCCAGGCAGGCCCCACGCGGCCACAGCAGGTTCTCCGCCCGCGACCAGGTGCGCACGTACTCCGTCCACAGCTGGAACTGGCCGCCGATGGTCCGTCCAGGTCCCTGGGCGGACCAGGAGTCCAGGACGGTGCTCAGCCCAGCGGTCACGGCCAGGGGCAGCTCCCCGCCGATCGAGACGGGGCGGCGTGGTCCGATCACCTGGTCGTGGTCGAGGTAGGTCAGGGAGCTGGGCGCGGCGATGAGCTCGTGCCCGCGCCTGAGGGCCTGGGTGGCGTAGTCGCCCCAGTCCCGCCACAGCATGATGGTGACTGCTGGGTCGATGTCGCCCTCGACCACCTCGTCCCAGGCGACGACTCGTCGCCCGGCACCCAGGACGTGGGAGCACACCTCGGCCTCGAACCACGCCTGTGCCTGGGCCCGGGTGGTGGCTCCGACACGCTCCATGGTCTGGCGCGTGCGCGGGTCGAGAAGCATCTCCTCGCCGGGGCACTCGTCCCCACCGACGTGGATAGGGGAGGCTGGGAAGAGGTCCATCGCGGTGTCCAGCACCGTGCGGCAGAAGTCCAGGGTGGTCTCGGTCAGGGACAGGACGTGCCTGGACACGCCCCAGCAGGTACGCGGATGACGGGGGTGCCCGCACCCCAGCTCGGGATAGGCGGCGATGGCAGCCTCCATGTGCCCGGGCATGTCCACCTCAGGCATGATGGTGATCCCCAGCCGGCGCGCTCGTGCCACGAGGCGACGGATCTCGTCCACGGTGTAGGAGCCGCCGTGGCGCACCCCGTCGTGGTGGGCGACGTCGTCGCAGCCGTCGGCGTCCGGCGGAGGCTGGTGGCCTGGGACGTCGCCGGGCCGCCAGGCGCCGATCTCAGTGAGCAGGGGGTAGTCCTCCACGGGCATGCGCCAGCCCTGGTCGTCGGTGAGGTGGAGGTGGAGGACGTTGAGCTTGTGCAGCGCCATCACCTCCAGGTGGCGCATGAGGCCGTCCAGGGGCAGGAAGTGACGGGCGACGTCGATGTGCGAGCCGCGCCAGGGGTGGGCCGGGGCGTCCTGGACGTGCAGCGCCGGCAGGACCAGGTCTGCGGGGTTCATGGGGCCGGGCCCCAGGACCTGGGGCGGCAGCAGCTGCAGGAGCGTCTGCACGCCCCACCCGAAGCCGGCGGGTGTGCGAGCGGCCAGGCAGATGGTCCCGTCCTGGACGAGGAGCTCGTAGCCCTCCTCCGGTAAGGAGGTGTCACGGACAAGACGCATCTCGGCAGCCCGGGGGGCGTCGCTGCGGCCGGTGCCCGCGCTGCGGGTGAGGCGCTCGAGGAGTACCGACACGGCGTCAGGAGCCAGCTCGCCGCCGCTGACGTGCACGCCGGCCTCCAGGCTCACGGCGCCCGGGAGCCAGGACAGGGTCTGGGGGCTGGGGACGAGGTGGGGGCGGGCGGCGCAGGTGCTGAGGGAGGCGGTCATGACAGCGGCTCCGGCGTCCAGGAGGTCACGAGCGGGTCGAGAAGGTCGGGCACGCACACGTCACCCCTCGTGGTCTGGCCGACAGCCACGACGAAGGCCCCTGCGGCCCGGGCGGCCTGTGCCCCCGTGGGAGAGTCCTCGAAGACGAGACAGTGCTCGGGCTCGGCGCCGCACCTGCGTGCCGCCTCCTGGTAGAGGTCAGGGGCCGGCTTGGGGCGCAGGACGTCGTCGGTGCCTAGCGCGGCGCGAAAGCGGCTTCCCCAGCCCAGCGCCGTGATGGTGCGGCGAACGACGGCGGAGGGAGAGTTCGAGGCCACCGCGAGGGGGATCGCCGGGTCGATCCGGCTCACCAGCTGCGCTGCACCGGGCATGGCGCTCACCTGCTCACCCAGCTCCTCGTCCAGCAGGACCAGCAGGCGGGCTGTCGTGGTACCGAGGTCCGTGTCGGGACGCTCCGCGTGGTAGGCCCGGGTCAGGTCCTGGACCGTGCAGCCGGGAAGCACCGGGGCGGGGCGGGCGGCTCCCCCCTCGGCCCACAGGCGGTTCGCGGCGGAGACCCAGGCGCGTTCAGAGTCGACGAGGGTGTCGTCCATGTCGAACAAGACGGCCTGGACCCGGGTGGGCAGGGGAGGGCCTACGGGGGTGTGGCCGGTGGAGACGGCGTGCTCAGTCATGCCAGACGCTCCTGTCTGTCGAGGATGGATAGTGTCCTGTAACGACGGTCAATGATATGACTGCGGTGGAGGTAGCGGGAGAAGACAGTGAAGGCGTTTGCGAGTGCGTGGCAGGCGTAGACTGAGGTAGCGGCACCGCAGCCGACCTCCCAGGGAAGGGCCGACAGGACATGGCGCGTTTTGCTCTCCTCGTCATCGGAGACACGCAGTACCTCTTTGACGGCGAGCGTGAGCGCCCGGACCTTGTCGGGCGCACCTTCTCCCAGGCCCGTGACCTGGCCCGTTCCTGCCAGGCCGGACCGATCGCCCACGTCATCCACGTCGGGGACGTCACCGAGCACGGGTGGACGGCTGAGTGCCAGTCGGCGGCCGCCGTCCTGGCGCGGGGCTGCCGCAGCCTGGGCGTGGGGATCAGCGTGGCGGCAGGTAACCACGACATCGACCAGGCTACTGACGACTCCCGCGGGACCACCCCCTTCCTCCAGGCCTTCGGCCCGCACGGTGACCTTGCCCGGACGCTGTCGCAGGCAGGTCTGGGTCAGGAGCCGACGGTGGTGGGACCAGGCGGCTACTCCACCTGGAAGGTCCTGTCCCCGGGCGGGGACGAGGACACCCGGGTCGCGGTACTCACCCTGGACTGGCGGCCCGGCCAGCAGACCTACCGGTGGGCCCGTGAGCTGCTGGCCGGGAACCCGGGGCTGCCGACCGTCCTCGTGACCCACGACGTCGCCCTGCACCGTCGCAGGAGCGACGGTGTCCCCACAGGTCCCGGCGAGCTGACGCGGCACGGTCAGTACCTGAGCCAGGTGCTGGCGGGCCATGAGCAGGTCTTCCTCGTCCTGGGCGGGCACGAGTGGCCCTCGACCCGCCTGCGGTCCCAGGGACGTGAGGTCCACACCGTCAACTACCAGGATCTTCCGTACGGTGGGGCGGGAGCCGCTCGCCTCTACTGCTTCGATACCGACCGCGGGCAGTGCGAGGTGATGTCCTTCTCGCCCGGCGCCAGCGACGGCGAGGTCATGACCTCGGTCGCCGCCCGGCGTGCCCTGGCCCTGGCCCGGCCTGAGGACCAGTTCCGTTTCCTGCTGCCTGCCGCCCTGGGCCACCGGCCTCGGCCCTGGCAGGCTGACGGGCTGGACCTGGTGGCCGATGAGAGCGATCCGCAGGTCCTGTCCTCGGGCGAGCTGACGCTCGAGCTGGCTGGCAGGCACGTCCTGGAGGTGGAGGTCAGCCTGCCTCCTTCCCTTCCTGACTCCTGGCAGGTCATCGTGTGCCGGATGGCAGCAGGGTCCTGCGCACCGGACGGTTCTCCTGAGCCGCTGGCGGCGCTGAGCCTGTCGACGGAGAACTTCCTCGGCTGGCAGGCCTACCTCGCCGCCCAGGAGCCGGCGCAGGGCGCGCAGTCCTGGGCCGAGACCTGGCAGACCTCCCACGAGCTTGAGGTAGGGGCGCAGGTCAGTGCCGTCGTCAGCGGCGGCTGGGGACAGGTCGGGCCTGGCGCGCGGCAGGAGGCGGCACGGCGTGCCTGCGGCCTGTGGGTCGACGGCGACCGGGTCGGACGAGACGACGGACACGCCCTGCTGCCTCTGCTGCCCGGCCCGTGGCGCTGGCGCGTGGGCGGCGGGGAGTACGGCGGGCGGGAGGCCGATCCCTTCCAGGGGCGTCTCACACGCCTGCGGGTGTGGGGCGAGGCCGAGCCGGCCCTGGAGCACCACTGACCCGGCCGGGGCCGGCGCGCAGGAGGCCCCGGCCGGTGTGAGCAGCCGGGTCACCACTCGAAACGCGGGTCCCGCGTGGGACCGGTAGCCGTGACGTCACGCAGGACGCCCAGGTCGGGGGCCTGCCAGGACCCCTGCCGTGCGCCGACGCACTCCAGCAGCAGGTCCATCACCTGCTCGGAGTGCAGCAGCGAGGGCTGCGTGGCGGGGGCGGGCAGCACGCCTCCCACGCGGTGGAGGACGAGGAAGGCGCGACGCACCTCCACCTCGTCCTCACCATGACCGCCTTCAGGCTTGTGCCCGTGGTCGGTGGTGACAGCAACGAGCCAGTCCTCGCCCAGCTGCTCGTGACGTTGCGACACGGCCTTGACGAGGTAGCGCGTGGCCTCGTCCACCCGCGAGATCGCCTGACGGTACTGCGCGGAGCTGGCGCCGTAGGCGTGAGCGGTGGCATCGGCTCCCTCGAGGTAGACCACGGCCCCGTCCGGCCCCTCGTGCAGCAGCTTCCATGAGGCCCAGGTGCGTACCGCGTCGTCCGAGGCGAGCAGGCCGGCCAGGGAACCATCGTGACCGGGGTGGAAGAACTGGTGCTGGCCGGTGCGCTGCTGATCAGTGCGTGAGTGGATGATCGGGCCCGGGCCGCTGGCCTGGGTGAAGGCGTCCCAGGTGGCTGCTGCGATGGTACGAGCCGCCGGGTTGGCGAAGAACAGCCGCGAGAGGATGTCAGGGCGCCTGGCCAGGTCGTGGCCCACGAGCTCGTTCCACCACACCTGGCACTGCTCGTGGGTGGAGCCGGTCAGCAACGAGGCCCAGCCCGGGCCGGAGTCGGTGGGCGGCGTCATCCACACGGGCACGAGGCGTCCCTGGCTGGTCTCGTCCCCGCGCGCCAGCCGGGTGAGGGTGGGCGCCAGGTGCTCAGGTGCCTCACCGGGACTGAGGGTGTGGTCCGGGGCCGTGCCGCCGTCGGCCACCTGCTGGCACGTAAAGCGGGGATCGGCGGGGTGGTCGGGGGCGGCGAAGGCCGGGTCTGCCGCCACCAGTGACGGCATGGCCAGGTCGGCGCGAACGCCGTCAAGACAGATGAGCAGGAGCTTCATACGAGGGCCACCTTGAGAGTGAGGATCTGGAAGGGGTGGAGGGACAGGCGCACGGGCGTGCCGGCGCTGACGGCGCCGTCGGGCAGGTCCTGGGTGGGGGCGTCCACCGGGTCCTCCAGCAGGTCCACCTCCTGGACGCCAGCCACGTCCACGGCCAGGCGAAGGTCGACGACGCTGTGGGCCCCGGCGTCCTCGTGCAGCCGCAGCACGAGGTCGCCGCTGCGGTCGAAGGCGGTCTTGACGGTGTCGACCACAGCGGCCGAGGCCCGTGTGAGGCCGTCGACCGCCACCAGCGAGGGGAGGCGGAGGGTCCCGGGCAGCAGCCTGAGGGGCTCGTTGAGGCGCTCACCGGCTCGGCGTGCGCTGGCGGCGTCGGCGCCGGTGACCAGGCTGTAGCGGATCGAGTGGTGACCACGGTCAGTCTCGGGGTCGGGCGCCTGGGGCGAGCGCAGCAAGGTCAGACGCGCGTTGACACCGCCTGTCGGTGTTGACGGGGACCCGCCGCAGGGGAGCACGTCGTGCCCGTAGGTGGACTCGTTGGCCACAGCCGCACCGTAGCCGGGCTCGGACAGCAGCAGCCAGCGGTGGGCGCTGGTCTCGAAGCGGGCCTCGTCCCACGAGGTGTTGGGGGCGAGGGGGCGCTCGACCGCCCCGAACTGGATCTCCCCGACCGAGCGCGTGGCTCGCACCGCCAGCGGGAAGTCGACCTTGAGGACGCGGGCCCTCTCCTGCCAGTCGATGTCCAGCCCCAGGTCCAGGCAGCGGGAGTCTGCGTCCAAGGTGATGGTCTGGGTGGCCGTGGAGGAGCCGAAGGAGCGGCGCACCGTGACCTGCGCGCGCAGCTCGGTGTCCGTGGTGACCTCAACGGTGTCGACGGCGTCGATCTCCTCACGCTCGCGGCGGTAGTGGTGCTGCAGCTCCCAGGCGTCGAAGCAGCTGGGGTGGTCAGGGTGGAGGACGAGCCTGTTACCTGCCTGCCCCGGGAGCAGCAGCTCGCGCCCGGCCGTCAGGTCCGTGACCGACCTCAGGTTGCCGTCAGCGCCGACGACGGCCCGCACGAGCCCGTTGTCGAGCACGAGCCGGGTGTCGTGCCGGGTGAGGCTGACGCGGTGACGAGGCTCGACGGCGGCCTCCTGGAGCGGCAGGGCGCTGCGACCACCCAGCTCGACCAGGACCAGCCGGGGCTGGTGGGCGGCGCCGGCCTCCTGGGCCGGCCAGGCGGCGGCCAGGTCCACGACCTCGCGCCGTGCCTGCGGCGCAGGGTTGAGCACGGTCATGACAGGCCCCTCACGCAGGCGGGAGGAGCCGTGGCCGGCCGAGTCCTGAGCCTGAGCGGTCAGCGCCGCCCATGCGGCGCGGGTCAGGTCCTCGATCTCGGTGGCCAGACGTGAGTACTCCTCGCGGGCCTCACGATTGACCCAGGCGATGGAGGAGCCGGGCAGGATGTCGTGGAACTGGAGCAGCTCGGTGCGCTGCCACAGGGACTCGGTCTGCTCGTGCGGGTAGGGCGCGCCGGCGTGCTCAGCCATGGCCGCCAGCCACTCCAGGCAGCTCAAGGCCGCCTCGGTGCGCCGGTTGCCCTGCTTCAGGGCGTGGTTGGAGGTGTAGACGCCCCGGTGGAGCTCGAGGTACATCTCTCCGCTCCACACCGCGGCGTCCTCCTCGTGCTCGATCGCGGCGCGGTAGAAGCTGTCGGGGGAGCCCAGCTCGATGCGCGGCGCGTCCTCCAGGTCGGCGAAACGGCGAACCCGCTCGACCATCTCACGGACCGGGCCCCCTCCGCCGTCGCCGTAGCCGAAGGGCAGCAGGGAGAAGGGCGTGCGCCCCTTCTCCCTAAAGCCCCGCTCGGCCTTGATGACCTCCTCCGGGCTGACGACGGAGTCGTAGCAGTCCACGGGCGGGAAGTGGGTCCAGATACGGGTGCCGTCGATCCCCTCCCACCAGAAGGAGTGGTGGGGCAGGGTGTTGGTCTGGTTCCAGGACATCTTCTGGGTGAAGAACCACCTCATCCCCGCCAGCCGCGCGATCTGCGGCATGGCGCCGGTGTACCCGAAGGAGTCGGGCAGCCACAGGCAGTCGGGGCGCACGCCCAGCTCGCGCTGCATCCACCGCAGGCCGCTGGTCAGCTGGCGCACGAGGGACTCACCGCTGGGAAGGTTGGTGTCGGACTCGACCCACATGCCTCCCACGACGTCCCACTGGCCGCTGGCGATGAGCTCTCTGACGCGGGAGAAGACCTCGGGGGACCCCTCCTTGAGCCACTGGTAGTGCTGGGCGGAGGTGCAGGCGAAGTGGAGGTCGGGGTACTCCTCAGCCAGGGCGACGACGTTGGACCAGGTGCGTACGACCTTGCGGCGGGTCTCGCGCAGCGGCCACAGCCAGGCTGAGTCGATATGGGCGTGGCCCACGGCGGTGAAGTGCTGGGCCGAGGCGTTGGCGCCCGAGGCGATCAACGGGGCCAGGACCTGACGTGCGGCGACCGCCCCCTGCACGATCCCGGCGGCGTCGACGGCGTCGACGGCCTTCTCCAGGCCGCGCAGCAGGGTGGCCCGGTGGGTGGAGTCCTCAGGAAGGCGACGCATGAGGCCGTCGAGGACCTCGACGTCGAGCTTGAGGTGCCACACCTCGTCGTTGCGGCATACCAGCTCGGCCCCGCGGAACTGCCACAGCGGGTCCTGGCTGCGAGTGAGCAGGTCGCTGTTGGGGCTCGGCTTGTTCATGTAGTCGCCCATGTTGGGGTTGGCAGCGGCCTCGATGTACAGGCTGAGGCTGCCGTCCGCGCCGATGACGGGGGTGCCGGCTGCCTGGAGACGCTCCACCGTGGTCCCGCGGGCCAGGCGCACAGAGCGGTTCATGGGGTTGACGCCCTTGAGAGGGTGTCCTTCCAGGGTGAAGACGGTGCCCTCAGCCTGGTTGCCCGCCCAGCTGCCCTCGAAACCTAGGTCGACACGCATCTCCAGGCGCTCTCGGTCCTCCTCAGGCAGGTCGGCAGGGACGACGCCGTCCAGGCGGATCCACCAGGTGCTCCAGGCCGGTCCCCACCAGCTGCCTGTGGCCAGCTCGGTGAAGTCGCCGCGCTGGTCGTGAGCGCGTGCCTGGGCGAAAGGGACAGGCTCTCCGGGCACCTTCCACGCGGTGGCGGACAAAGGGGCGATGACGCGGTCAAGGTGAGGAGCCAGGCGCCAGCCCAGCTCCTCGATGCGTTCCTCGACCAGCTTGCGGTCCTCGTGCACGGGGTCTCCTATCGGTGCGTCGGCGTGTCGTGGCGGGGACAGGCCCGCGCCCGGTGGGTCGTGGGTGGGTGGCGGAGGAGGCCCGCACGGGTGTCCGGGGCCGAGTCGTGGTCACACGGTGATCACTGAGGTGGAGGACTCCTGGCAGGCCTGTGCCAGGGACCGGGGCACAGGAGCGTCGGTGATGACACCGCGGACCGCGGCGACGCCCAAGGGCGAGGAGTCGCCGCGCCCAGGAATCTTGGTCGCGTCCAGGAGCAGGTAGCTGGAGGTGGCGGCCTGAAGAATCGCTCTCTTGACGGCGGCCTGTGAGTAGGAGGTGTCTCTCGCCCGCCCCCTCTCAGACAGGCCGGAGCACCCCAGGAAGGCCAGGTCTGCCTGCTGGTGGGCCAGGGCGTCGATGACCGGAGGGCCGTCAAGGCACTGGTAGGGCTCTGACCAGTGCCCGCCCAGGAGCGTCAGGCGGATGTTGGGCCGTCCCCGCAGGTGCTCGAAGACCGGGATGGAGGCGGTCACGACGGTGACGGGGCGGGAGGCCAGGGCCATGGCCGCGTACAGGACGGTGGTGCCGATGTCCAGGATCACCGTGTCCCCGTCCTTGACGAGTGAGGCGGCTGCGGCGCCGATGCGCTGCTTCGCTGAGCCGTTGCGGCCGACCGTCTCCTGGAAGGGGTCGTCGACGTCGGCCAGGATCTGCGCCCCGCCCCAGGTCCGGGTGAGCAGGCCTGCCTGTTCCAGGGCCATGATGTCGCGCCGCGCCGTTGCGGGGCTGACGTCGAGGGCCTCAGCGATCTCGGTGATGCTGGCGCTTCCTCGTGCTTGCAGGAGGGCGAGAAGCGACTCCTGGCGAACGGACTTCAACATGGGGCGATCCTAGCCGAGTCAGTAAAATAATGTGCAAAATTGATCAAGAGAGTCAGGATGTGTCACGAGTCGCTCCGAGGTGCTACGCTCGCCGCGTCGGGATCTGCCGATGGGAGTGAAGGGCACATGCCATGCGGCATGTTCGCAGAGTTAACTAGCAGTTCACCAAAGGAGGCGAAACTGCGACAGCCCCTTCGGTCCTCCGGGCTCCTGGAGAGCCGGTCCCTGCTGGTGCCGCGCTCTGGTGCTCCAGTTCCTGGGTGGCATGACAAAATTTGATCAACTTCTGCCCCGGCTGGCCGGGGCAGGTGCGGCGGGGTCGCGCAGCGACCTTGCCCAAGCAGACAAGGAGACTGCGATGCAGCTGTCGCGACGCACGTTGATGCGTACCGGTGCCCTCGGCCTGGGCCTGCTGGGTACAGGGGCTGTGGCAGGGTGCTCGACCTCCACCACCCCGTCTGGGAGCAGCGGCTCAGGTGGTGGCGAGATCGTCCTGTGGACCTGGCCCGAGGGCTTCGGGAAGGCCGTCCTGGACGCCGTGGCCGAGCAGTTCCCGGACCGTCCTGTGCGTCAGGACGTCATCGGCGGTGACTTCAAGCAGAAGCTGACCACCACCTTCACCGCTGGCAGCGGCCTGCCGGACGTCACCGGCGTCAAGGGGGAGGACATCTCCTTCTTCCTTCAGCACGCTGACTACTTCGTGGACCTCAACACCCTGGGGGCCGAGGACCTCAAGCACACCTACCTGGACTGGAAGTGGGCCCAGGCCACCACCACCGACGGCAAGCAGCTGGGTATCCCGATCGACATCGGCCCGACCGCCCTGTTCTACCGCTTTGACATCTTTGAGCAGGCTGGCCTGCCCTCCGCTCCCGACGAGCTCTCCGCAGCCACCCGCACCTGGGAGGAGTTCATCGAGCTGGGCAGGACGCTCGTGTCCGCCAGGCCGGACACCTTCCTCGTGCGCAACACCTCCGGCATCTTCGACACGATCTGGCCCCAGTCGGGCAAGGGGTACGTTGACGAGTCCGGACGCTTCATCGGCGACGGCGACCACATCCGTGAGGCCTGGGACACCGCGATGAAGGCCCTGGAGGCTGGCATCGTGGCCAAGATCGACTCCAACACCGCTGACACCGCCGCGGCGGTGAACGAGGGCCGGCTGCCCGCGGACTTCGGCGCCTCCTGGCACCTGGCTGACCTCATGGTTGACGCGCCGGAGACGGCAGGCAAGTGGCACGTGTGCGCCCACCCGGGCCGCGCCACCAACAGGGGCGGTTCCTTCCTGAGCGTCCCGGCAGGTGCGGCCGACCCTGAGACCTCCTTCGAGCTCATCACGTTCATCCTCAGCCCGGCCAACCAGGTCCTGGAGTACGTGGACAAGGGCAACTTCCCGGCAACCCCGGAGGCCTTCAGCGACCCGCAGGTCGACGGGCCGGTGGAGTTCCTCGGCGGGCAGAAGGCGGCCGAGGTCTTTGGAGCCGCCGCTGAGACGGTTGAGGTCCTGTACGAGGACCCGAACCAGTCCGCTGTCCAGGCTCCCTTTATCGCCCAGATCGATCTGGTCGAGTCCTCGGGCAAGGACCCGCAGGCCGCCTGGCAGGATGCCGTGGAGGAGGCCAAGCGCATCGCCAAGCAGGTTGGCCTCACGGTCTGAGGCGCGATGATGGCGCATCCTTCCCGCCGAGCCTCCTTGGCTGCTGCCGCCCGCACCAGGGGCGGCAGCAGCCAAGGCGGCCGGCGCCGTCGAGACAGCGTGTGGCCGCAGTACCTGGCCATCTCGCCCTACTTCTTCTTCTTCCTCGCCTTCGGGGCGATGCCCATGGTCTTCACCATGCTGCTCGCCTTCACCAGCTGGTCCGGCCTGGGGGACATCCACTTCATCGGCCTGGAGAACTTCCGCTACCTCCTCACCGACAGGCTCTTCTACAAGTCCTTGAGCAACACCCTCGTCCTGTGGGTGATGTGTACGGTCCCGACCCTGACGCTGGCGACCGTCGTCGCCCTCATGCTGAACTCGACGCTGCGGTTGTCCACCACCTACCGGGTGATCTACCTGATCCCCAACGTCACCTCGATGGTGGCCATGGGTATCCTCTTCTCCTCGGTCTTCTCCTCGCGCTTTGGGCTGGCCAACGCCCTGGTGAGCCTGTTCGGCGGGGGCCAGTTTCCCTGGCTGCAGAACGAGTGGGGCATCAAGATCGCGATCGCCTGCCTGACCACCTGGAGTTTCGTGGGCTACAACGCCTTGCTCATCCTGGCGGGCCTGCAGGCCATCGACAAGACGCAGTACGAGGCCGCGGCGATCGACGGCGCCAGCTCCTGGCAGATCTTCTTCAAGATCACCTTGCCTCAGCTGCGCCCGATCGTCCTGTTCGTGACCCTCATGTCCACCATCGGCTCGTTGCAGTCCTTCACCGAGTCCCAGGTGCTTACCTCCTCCAACGCCTCCGGTGCGGCGTCGGCCGGTGGCGTGGGCAACTCGGGCCTGACGATGGTCATGTACTTCTACGCCGTGGCCTTTCAGGAGAACCGCTACGGCTATGGCGCGGCCATCGCGTGGGGCGTGTTCGTCGTCGTCATGTTCTTCTCGGCCATCAACTGGCTGGTGACCAAGGAGCAGAAGGGGAGTCGCTCATGAGCCTGTCCGCCAAGACCGTCTCCCCGGCCCTGTCCGGGCCGTCGATCGACTCCCGTCCACCTCGCCGTCCACGGCTGACCTACCGCAGCAGGTGGGCGATCGCCCGTCACGTGGCTCTGACGGCCGGTGCCTTGCTGGCGGTCTTCCCCTTCTACTGGATGGTCGTCCTGGCCACGCACCGCTCCGAGGTCATCTACCGGTTCCCGCCGGTGCTGACCCCAGGGGACAGGCTGGGGGAGAACCTGGCCTCGATCTTCTCCCGGGTCAATATCTGGGCGGCGATGTCCAACACGGCCGTGGTGGCCTTCAGCGTCACCTTCCTGGTTCTGCTCATCTCCTCGCTGGCGGCCTTTGCCTTCGCGAAGTACGAGTTCCCGGGCAAGAAGGTCTTCTTCGGCGTGGTGATGGCCACCTTCCTGCTGCCTGCGCAGCTGGCCACCATCCCGCAGTTCCTGGTGATGAGCAGGCTGGGGTGGGTGGGGGACCTCAAGGCCCTCATCTTCCCGTCCCTGGCCAGCGCCTTCGGCGTGTTCTGGCTGCGTCAGTACGCGGCCAGCTCCATCCCCAACGAGCTGCTGGAGGCGGCCCGGATCGACGGCTGCGGATTCTGGCGCCAGTACCTCCACGTGTGCCTGCCCATGATCCGGCCCGCGCTGGGCTTCCTGGGGATGTTCGCCTTCATCGGGTCGTGGAACGACTTCATGTGGCCGCTCATCGTGCTCAACGATCCCTCCAGGCTCACCCTGCAGGTGGCGCTCAGCCAGCTCAAGACGGCTCACGGCACGGACTACGGCATGCTGATGTCCTCGGCGCTGGTCTCCGTCGTGCCGCTGCTGCTCATCTTCGTCGTGGGGGCCAAGCAGTTCATCGCCGGTGTCACCGACGGCGCCCTCAAGAGCTAGGGGCCTCAAGGCTCTGTCGCCAGGCTGGGGGGAAGGCCGGACGGCAGGTAGGGGCCGGGTGGTCGTGATCGGCGGCCACCCGGCTCCTTGTCGGTGGGGCTTGCACATCGGAAGGTAGACGTTGAGACTCGAGGTTGCTGAGGTGCCTTGTCCCGCCTCCGACGATCTCGATGGGGAGGAACATGATGAGCCAGACAAGCCGGTCCGTGCTGCGTGCGGGTGTGAGCAGCCACTGCCCGTGACTCCCCGCAGGCCACGGTCGTCGCCGACGCCCTCGTGCGTTCGATGAACGAGGGTGTCACCCGCGTGAGCGTGCCGTCGCTGGCCTCGGTGCTTGGTGAGGAGGCCTGAGCCGTGGAGCTTGGAATCGTCACAGACTCTCTGGCCAGCCTGCCCTTCGAGGAGATGCTCGACACGGCCGCCGGGGCCGTCCACGCCACGGTGGACCTCGGCTCGTTGCTCGGCGTGGGCGCCGTCGTCCTCATGTCGGGCCTGCCAACCGAGGCCCGGGGACCATGCCCCAGCTGGGTGACCACCTCATGGCCTCCGGAGACCCAGAGCATCCTGGACTACCAGTGGAACGACGTCGCGATCCCCTACTGGAAGGAGGTGGACGCCTACGGCTACGAGCGTGGCGTACGCCACGCCGTCGAGATGCACGGTGCCCAGCTGGTCTACAACGTCCACGCCAAGGACACCCGTGTCAACGAGCGCGTGGTTTCGGTCAACGGGCACCTGGACACACAGACGGTCGACAAGGCCGCCTCAAGGGCCTGTCCTCGACCGTCGACCTCCTGCGTGACATGCCGGTGGCGCCTCCTACCTGGAGGTCTCAGGAGGTCTGAGCCCTCAGGCAGGTCGACTCCCGGACGACCAGCCTGACCGGCTCGACGACGTCCGTCACCTGCTCCTCGGCCTCCAGGCGCACCGCAGCCTGGACGCCGAGGACGCCCAGCCGGCGTGCCGGCTGCGACACCGTGGTGAGCGTGGGCGTGAGGACCTGCGCCCAGGAGATGTCGTCGAAGCCGCACACCGCCACGTCCTGGGGCACTCGGCAACCACGGGCTGACAGCCCGCGCACCAGGGCGATCACCAGCAGGTCGTCGCCGGCGAAGACAGCGTCCGCTCCCTCCACCCCGTCAAGGATGGCGGTGGCCTGGGCCAGGGCGTCACCGTGCGTCGTCGGGCCCGGTCGACGGCGGAGCCGGGCACCTCAGCCCCAGCTCGTGGCAGCGGCGTGTGAAGGCGTTGATGCGCTGGAGCGAGGTAGGCATCCCCTCTGGCGCGCCCACCGACCACGGCCGCTCGGCGCGCACCGCGCGTCGCAAAGTGCTCGGCCACGAGCGCGCCGCCGCGAGCGTTGTCCACGCTGATTCAGCAGGCGGCCTCACCAGCGATCGGCTCGTCGATGAGGGCCACAGGAGGGTGCGGCCTCCGCTGCCCGTGCTCAGCCAGGGCTGCCGTCAGCAGGTCCGCGGTGAAGAAGACGCACAGGACCGCCAGGACGTCGATGTCCAGGGCCGAGGCCAGGTCTGCGCAAGGGTCCTGCCATCTGCTGCGGCCTGCCCGTCAGCGGTGAGAGGTGAAGGTGGAGTCGTCCAGGGCGCGTACGACCCGAGCCGGGTTGCCCACCGCCAGGGTGTAGGCGGGCAGGTCCTTGGTGACCACGCTGCCTGCGCCGACGACGCACCCCTGGCCGATCCTCACGCCCGGGCACACGATGACCCCGCCTCCCAGCCACACGTTGTCCTCGATGGTGATGGGGTCGGCCGACTCCAGCCCCACCTGCCTGGGCGTCGGCTCAAGGGGGTGGACCGGCGTGAGCAGCTGGACGCCGGGACCGATCTGACAGCGGGCGCCGATACGGATCTCGGCGACGTCCAGCGCCACCAGGCCGTAGTTGGCGAAGGTTCCCTCGCCCACCAGCAGCCTGTCCCCGTAGTCCACGCGTACCGGCGGCAGGAGGAGCGCGTCGCGTCCCAGGTGGGGGACCGCACGACGCAGGTGCTCCACGGCGTCGGGCTCGCCCTCGAAGAAGGCTCGTTCGTAGCGGTAGAGCTCGCGCCGGGCGCGGGCCGCGATCCGGGCGGAGTCCGGGTCGTCGGCCACGTACCAGTCGCCGGCGAGCATGCGCTCACGGTTGGTGCGCGGGTCGCCGGCGAGGAACGGGGCGGCCTGGGCGAAGCGTCCGGCGGGCTGGACACCGGTGGAGGGGAGGGCGGGGGCGTCTTGATCGTCAGCGTGCACGCCCGGAGCCTATCGAGCCAGGAGCGGTCAGGGACGGAGGTCGTGACCGCGCGGTTGATTACAGAATTGTGACAAGGCGGTCTCGATGGTGACCTGTTCCGCGGAGCGCGTTATCGTTCTCCACGAGTCGACGCGCGTCGATTGCGGTAGGGGTGCAGTGAGGCATCCCTGCGGCGCCGTCATTCAAGGAGGAAAGACTCATGGCCACCTCACTTCCCCGCCGCCGGTTCATCCAGGGATCTGCCGTCGCCGCAGCACTGGCGACGGCCGCTGCCTGCGGCTCCAAGGACCAGGGCTCGGGCTCCTCGGGCTCGGCCGCGTCCTCGGGCACCTTCGAGGGCACCGGCCCGATCACCTGGGTCCAGGGCAAGGACAACTCCGGCGGCATGGTGCAAAAGCGCATCGACCAGTGGAACAAGGAGAACCCTGACGAGCAGGTCACCCTCATCGAGCTGAGCGCCGAGGCGGACCAGCAGCGCCAGTCCTTCATCAACAACGCCCAGACCAGGTCCGAGGCCTACGACGTCATCTCGGTGGACAACGTGTGGGTCGCCGAGTTCGCGGCCAACCAGTGGATCGTCGAGCTGCCCAAGGACGAGCTGGCCGACCCCGACATCATCGAGTCGGTGTGGGAGACCGGCCTGTACATGGACAGGCTCTACGCCATGCCCTTCGCTACCGACTCCTCGATCATGTACTACCGCAAGGACTTCCTGGCTGAGGCTGGAGTCGAGGTCCCCACCACCTGGGAAGAGGTCACCGCCGCGATCGACGCCGTGCGCAAGGTCGCCGGCCACGAGAGCATCGGCGGCTTCGGCGGACAGTTCGCCAAGTACGAGGGCCTGACCTGCTGCGCCAGCGAGTTCATCAACACCTTCGGCGGCTCCTTCGTGGACGACTCCGGCGCCGTGACGATCGGCTCCCCGGAGGCCGTCGCGGGCCTGCAGCTCCTCATCGACGGCTTCAAGAACGGCTACATCCCCACCGAGGCCCTGGAGTGGAAGGAGGAGGACGGGCGCAACGCCTTCGAGGCAGGCAACCTGCTCTTCTACCGCCAGTGGCCCTACCAGTACGCCAACAACCTGGAGACCCTGGGCGAGGAGAAGTTCGGCGTCGCCGCGCTGCCGAGCCTGTCAGGCAACACCTTCGTGCCCACCCTGGGCGGCCACAACTGCGGTATCTCGGCCTTCTCCAAGAACAAGGCGACGGCGCTGAAGTTCGTCAAGTGGTTCACCTCCGCCGAGTCCGAGAGGTACGCCCTGGAGACCCAGACGCTGGCCCCCATCACGGCCTCTCTGTACGAGGACTCAGAGATGCTGACGAAGTTCCCCTACCTGCCCACGCTGCGTGAGTCCCTCGACTCCGCCAAGGGCCGTCCCAAGGCCGTGGCCTACGGAGACGTGACCGCCGCGATCCAGGACGCGATCTACCCGGCCATCAAGCAGGAGACCACTGCTGAGGAGGCCATCGCCGCCCTGGAGACCTCGCTCAAGGCAGCGATCGAGGGCTGAGCGCCGTGG
>NZ_JARKVC010000031.1 GCF_029851875.1 Actinomyces sp. | reverse complement strand
GGGGGGCTGCCGCGGGCGTCCCCCTCCGGGCCCCCCCGTGGGGGGTCGCCCGGGGTCGGGTCGTGGGGGCCCGCCGCCGTCTGGCCTGCGCCGGGGGGGGCCGGGGATGGCATCGCCTGCCCCGGCCCGCCGCGGCTCAGGCCTGACGGCGGCGGGCCGCCAGGACCAGACCCGTGGCGACCACCATCGTGGAGGCCAGGAGGAGGACGCCGGCGTCAGCGCCCGTACGCGACAGGGAGCCGCGCTGCCCACGGCTGGCCGCGGAGGCGGCCGAGCCCTGACCTGACCCGGCCGAGCCGTGACCGGAGCCGGTCACGGCGGCGTCATCGGGAGCCTGACCAGGTGCCACGAGCAGGTAGGTCGCCCGCGAGGGACCGGTGAAGGTCGCCACGCCGTCGGCCCAGGTGGAGGCCACCGGGACCTGGCTGCCGTCGGCCAGGAGACGCCACACGCTGGTGCCCTGCGCCGCAGGGACGATGATGACCGCCTCGACGGCCGCCAGGCCCTCCCGGTTGGACACCACCAGGCGCCCGTCGCTCACGGTGGCGCTCAGGGCGTCGTCGCGGCGGAAGGTCCCGGTGGCCGTGACCTGACCGTCACGCAGGGTCAGGGTCTCCAGGTTGACAGTGAGCGTGACGCTGCGGGTGACGGTGCGGCCCGCGGCGTCGGTGGCCACGAGCGTGACCGTCTGCTCGCCCTCGGTCACCACCGTGCCCGCCAGGAGGGACAGGACGGTGTCCTCCGCCCCCGCCAGGCTGCCGTCGGCCAGGACGGAGCCGTCGTCCGCAACCGTGTAGGCGGCCAGGACCTTGGCAGCCAGCTGCTTCTGGTCCTCCAGGTCCGCCCGGTTGACGGTCAGGGACAGGGTGTCGTCCCCCTCGATCTGCGCCGCGGCGTCGATGACGAAGCTGACGGTCCGGACCGACTCGTTGCCCGCCAGGTCACGCGCGGTGACAGACACCGTGTGACGGCCCAGCGCCAGGTCCGCGGTGGGCACCTGGGTGCTCAGGACCGGGGAGCTGGCCTCAGCCACGGCACGGGCGGCCTGCCCGGCCTCGGCGCGAGCCTCGTCCTGGGCCGCCTCGTCCGGGGCAGCCTGCTGCGAGGCCGGTGCGCCGGCCTCCTCGCTCTCCTGCGAGGAGGCCGCCGAGCCGGCAGGAGCCAGCGCACCCTGGACGGTGCCCGCCCTGGAGGCGGTCGGGGTGGACAGGGTGTCCACGACCTTGCCGTCAACGGTGACCTGGGCGGTGGCCAGGTGCTGGTCTGTGGCCGAGACGGTCAGGACCCGCTGGTCGGAGACGGTCTCGCCCTCGCTCACGGCACGGACCTGGGCGTCCGGGGCCTGGGCGTCGACGACGACCGGGATCCCGCCGGCCAGGGTGTTGCCCATCGAGTCACCCGCCACGACGAGCAGGACGTCGCCGTCGGCGACCGTGACGTCACGGGAGAACTCCCGCTTGTTGGACTCAGGCCCCGTGCCGGAGCCGTTGTAGACGTCGACCACGGTCGAGTCGTTGATCTTGAGCTGGTAGCCCCAGCCGTCGTCCTCGGCGCTGCCCGCGAAGGTGACGGGGCTGTCCTTGGTGTACAGGACGCCGTCGTAGAGCGTGGGCGTGGTGAAGGCGAGCGTGGGCATCGTGACGTCCAGGTAGAGGAAGAAGGCGTGGTCGTAACCGGGTACGACCCTGCCCTGGCTGTCCAGGACCTCCAGACGGAACTGGTTGACGCCCGGCTGCGCCGGCAGCTCGACCGAGAAGGTGCCCTTGCCGTTGTCCCGGGCCTCGATCGGCTCCGGGTTGATGACCGAGCCGTCCTCGCTGACGCGGGTGGCGGGAGTCAGGCGGATGACGGAGGCGTCACCCATCGAGCCGGTCAGGGTGTAGCTGGTGGCGGAGGCCCCGCCGCTGGCGGCGGAGACGAAGCAGGCGGTGAGGTTCGCCTGGCACCTGCCGTTGAAGGTCGGCGGCGTGAAGGTGGTCTCGGTCTGCCCCGAGCGGCCGGCGATCGGCAGGCTGCTGGAGGCGGTGTTCGCCCCGTCGGAGGCGACGACCGGGACGGAGACCAGGTCCTTGTCCGGGGTGAAGGTGGCGGAGAAGGACCCGTCGTGGCCGACCGCGACCTCCTGGCCGGCCACGGTCACCGACAGCGCGGCGTCGCCACGCTCGTCACTGACCGAGCCCGTGACGGTCACGGTGCCGTCCTGTGCCAGGACCAGGGCGCCGTCCTCGTCCAGCTCACCGGTCACCGTGAGGGCCGGGGCCTGGGAGTCGTAGGTGACCGGGACGGCCAGGCGCTGCAGGACGGTACCGTCCGCGCCGTAGGCCACGACCTCGATCTCCTGCCTGCCCTCGGTCAGGGGGACGAAGGCGTTGGCGCGCCCGTCGGCGACCTCGACCTCCTGGCCGGCCACGGTGAGGTGGTCGACCTGCGGGGAGACGAAGGCCTGCAGGTGCAGCTGACCGCCGGACACGAGCGGCGAGGCCGAGCCGATGACCGAGGAGGACAGGCTCTGCGCGTCAGGAACCACCAGGTCGGTGCCCGGCACCAGGATCCTCGTGGCCACGGCGAGGTTGAAGCCGCGGTCCACGACCGAGGCGGTGACGTAGGGCGTGTCCTGGGGGACCTCGACGACGAAGGTGCTCCCACCGGTCGAGGTCACCGTCAGGTCCCTGCCGTCGGGGCTGGTGACCGTTGGTACGGACATCAGCCCGGAGCCGGTCTCGGTGACCGTGAGGGGCAGACGGCCGTCCTTCAGCGCCCCGAAGGTGAGGAGGGGGGCCGTGGCGTCGACGGTGAAGGGCATCTCGGTGGTCTGCCACGGGCTGTCAGCGCTCAGACGGGTACGCACCCGGAAGGTGTACTGGCCGTCGGGAACGCGGACGAGCTCGGCGCTGGCCGGGTCCCACACGGTGCCGTCGAAGGTCTGGGAGGTGGCGACGTAGGCGCTGGAGCCCTCGGCCGCCGCGACCTCGGAGCCGGTGGAACGGCGCAGCCCCTGCTCCTGGCCGATGACCTTGAGGACCTGGCCGGAGGAGTCGACGACCTCGTACTCGGCGTCCGAGGCGTTGCGCATGAGCACCAGGCTCGGGGCGACCACGTCCATGTCGCCGTCACCGTTGGGGGACAGTGCGAAGGTGCCCAGCCTAGAGCTCAGCGGCACGGTCATCCCGCTCCACGTGGACACCAGGCCCGTGACGGAGGCGTTGGGGTCGTAGGAGGCGGGCAGGGCCTGACCCGGCGCCCGCACGATCGCCTCGGCGTTCCAGTCGCCCACCACTCCCAGGTAGGGCACGGACAGGTCCGGGGCGCCCTCGGTCGCGGAGAGCAGACGGGCCCAGCCCTCGATGTAGTGGGTGGAGGAGGTGTCTGGTGTCAGCGTGAAGGTGACCGTGGCGCTGCCGCCGGCCGGGACGGTGAGGCTGGAGGCGTCGGCGACCAGGGACTCAGACGAGACGTGCGTGGTGGTCTGTGCCCCTGCCTCGTTGGACTCGCCCAGCACCTGCTGGGCCGGGACCGTGTAGCGCACGTCCTGGCCTGAGCGGTTGGTCAGGGTCACGGTGAAGGAGCGCTCGCCGTCGACCTGACGCAGGGCGACGGCGGCCTTGTCAGGCTGGTCCTCGACCGTGGCGTAGACGCCGGTGGCCAGGGCCTTGTCCACCTGGGCCAGGCCCGCGCCGACCTGACGCGGGGCGTAGGCGACGGAGCGGTCGTCGGCGGGAATCCGTGCGGTGTTCATCAGCGCCACGCGGATGAGCTCGGCGCGCTCGGCGGCCGACAGGGCGGGGAAGCGCTCGGCGTACTCCTCCACCATGAGCGAGGCCAGGCCCGAGACGTTCGGGGTGGCCATCGAGGTGCCCGACTTCGTGCCGTACCGGTTGTCGTTGAGGGTGGAGTAGACCTCGCCACCGATGCCGGCGAGCTGGGGCTTGAAGTCAAGCGACGGCGTCGGGCCCCAGGAGGTGAAGGAGGAGGGGGTCAGGGCCTTGTCGTTGTCCGAGACCAGGACCTGGGTCGTCAGACGGATCTTGACGTCCTTGCCGTCCGCGAGCGCCTGGCGAAGATCCAGGGCCTTGCTGCGCGGGATGGAGCCGCCCGCGACCGTGTAGGTGTCGATGCCCGCCATGGACAGCAGCTCCTCGCCGCCAGCGGCACTGTTGAAGACCAGCACGCCGCCGGCGCCGTGCGCGACGGCGTTGCTGAACTTGTCGGCGAAGGTGATCTCACCACGCTCGACCAGCGCGTAGGCGCCGGCCAGGTCCTGACCCTGGGCGTAGTCCTCGGAGCGGCCCAGGCCCACGTCCACCAGCGGGTGGTCCTGGCCGTCAGCCGTGCCGGCCTGCAGGGAGTAGAGCATGCCCTGCTCGGAGCCGTCGATGACCCCGTAGGCCTGGGGCTGGGTCACCGTGGTGTTCTCGATCGAGGCGATCGTGAAGGCGTCGGTGTTGGACGAGGGCGAGCCCAGCGTGGCGTCGTCAAGGAGCCCCAAGAGGTCAGAGGTCGACTCGTCGGAGGAGAAGTTGAGACCGGAGTTGCCGGCCGCGATGTCCACGATGGCGCCGGCCTCGCGCGCCTTGGCCAGGGCGCGGTAGGTGCCGTCGGAGGTGTCGTTGAGGCCGTTGGGCGAGCCCAGGGAGAGGTTGAGCACGTCCGCGCCCAGCTTCACCGAGTCCTCGATGGCGGCGATGATGTCCGCGTCGCGGGCACCGCCGCCGGAGTTGGAGAAGACCTTCATCGCCAGCAGCTGGGCGTTGGGGGCGACGCCGTCGAGGCGGCCCTTGGCCCAGGCCTGCTCGGCGGTCTCGCCGTCGAGCGAGCCGTTGGCCGCGACGATGCCGGCCACGTGCATACCGTGCTGGTCCTTGGAGGCGTCCTTGACGACGTAGCTCTCGTCGGCGTAGTTGTAGCCGGCCGGGACCTTCTCGTTGAAGTGCGCCTCAGGAGCGGGGTTGACGGTCTTGATCTTGATCTTGTCCCGCGCGCTGGAGTCCAGACGCATGTCCTGGTGCTCGGGGTCGATCCCCGAGTCGATGATGGCCACGACGGTTCCGGTGCCGTCCGTGCCGTAGTCCTGGAGCGCCGTCGGCACTCCCTGCGCCACGCGCGCGGAGTGCTGGGACGGGGTGATCTCCAGGCTCTGGGCCGCGGAGAGGTCGGGGGCCTCGCCGGTCTCGACGTGGTCGTAGACGCGCTCGATCTTGACCGAGGCGACGGCGCTCTCCTGGGCCAGGGCCAGCATCTTGCCGGCCGGCATGGAGGCGGAGAACCCGTTGACCAGGTAGCCGAACTGACGCTCGACGCTCAGGTCGTAGCGGTCGGCCCAGTCCGCGATGAGCGTGTCCTGGTCAGCGACGTTGGTCTTCTCCTGGCCTGTTGAGGGCGCGGTCGGCTGGTCCTTGAGCAGGACGACGACGTTGACGCGCTGCTGGGAGGAGGCCGAGGCAGAAGCGGTGGACGGAGGGGGGAGGAGGGGAGCAGCGCTCGCGGTGGCTGAGGCTGGCGCCAGGAGCGCCAGAGCCAGCACCGCTGCGAGCCCGCCACGATATGAGGATCTCACAGGGACGCCTTCGGGTCGGGTGCATAGGGTGACGAAAGCCTAGTGGGTGGCGTGTGTCATACATGTGACGCGCCCGTTTCGTGAGATGAGGGCGGGTCGCCCACCCTGGTGGCGAGCGACCCGCCCTGGAGCAGCGGCCAGGTCCGCCGCCTCGTGGTTCGCGGCGGCCGAGCCTCTCAGATGCCGAAGCCGACGCGGCGAGGGGTGGCCTCGCCCAGCTCGACGTAGGCGAGGCAGCCGGCCGGGACGAAGACCTTGCGGCCCTTGTCGTCCTCCAGGGTGATGTCCTGGGTGGCGGCGCCCACCAGCCTCGCCAGGACCTCGTCCTGGCTGGCAGAGGTCTCCAGGGCCAGCTCGCGGCCGGAGTGCTTGATTCCGATGGTGACCTGCATGGGTGCTCCTCGTGGTCGACGACGGGTGACGGCTCCGTGGCGCCGTGGCGTGGGCGGTTGCCCACCCGCAGCGTGATGCCTGGGATCCTAGGCGAGCCGTGAGGCGCGGGCGGTGCGGTGAGCACGCGGGTGCCCGCTTTTCGCGCCACGCGGACGCCGCTGGCTGCCGAGGCGTGGTGGCAGCCAGCACGGGGAGGCGCACCGCTGGAAGGAGGAGATAGGTGTCGGTGGGGCGTGATGGGATGGCCTCATGTCCGACGACGTCATGACCCAGCCCGTCCGGCTGCTGCCACCGCTGCCCGTGGTCCCGCTTCCTGAGCCTGACGAGCAGACCACCCAGGTCCTGGAGCAGGTGGGCAGGGGCGGCAACCTGGTGGTGCTCGGGGCCGCTGGCACAGGCAAGTCGAGCCTGGCGCTGCGACTGCTGGTCGAGGCTGTGGACCAGGGGCGGGACGCGCTCGTCCTGGCCCCGACCCGCGGCAGGGCCGAGCACCTGCGTGAGCGCGCGGCCCAGCTCCTGGCCGGGCAGGGCAGCGGTGCGGTGAGGGTGCGGACACCGGGCTCCTACGCCTTCATGGTGCTGTCCACCTCGCTGTCAGGTCGCCCAGATCCTCTTCCGGCTCCGGTCCTGCTGGTCGGGGCGGAGGAGGACGCCGCCCTGGCGCAGATGCTGCGCCCGGAGCAGTGGCAGCCGCTGCCGCCCGAGGCCGTGACCTCACGTGCCTTCAGGTCCGAGCTGCGCAATCTGCTGGCTCGCGCTGGGGAGCTGGGGGTGGGGGCCACCGAGCTCGCTGAGCTCGCCGATGAGCTGGACGTCGAGATCTGGAGGCAGGCGGCGCCGCTGCTGCGGGCCTGGGACGCTCAGGGGCGCCCCAGCTCCTCGCGTCGCGCTCAGACCCGCAAGATGGACTCGGCCCGGATCCAGGACCGTGCCCGCGAGGCCCTGGAGCGCTGGGAGGCCGACGGCGTCCAGGTACCACCTCCCGTCCCGGACCTCGTCATCGTGGACGACTACCAGGACTGCACCGCGGCCACCTCCAGGCTCCTGGCGCGGCTGGCGGCCCCCGGCTCCTGCGGGCGCCGTAGCCAGGTGGTGGTCCTGGGAGACCCGGACGTCGCGGTCGAGACCTTCCGCGGGGGCACGCCCAGCCTGCTGGTGGAGGCGGAGGACCTCTCCGGCCTGGCCGCCACGAGGATGACGCTCGCTACCCGCTACCGCGGTGGTGCGGCGCTGGTACAAGTGTGGGAGGACCAGGCCGACCGCGTGCCGGTGACCGGCAGCCCGGTCCACCGCCACCCGCGGCGCGTGGAGCAGGAGACCCCCGCGGGCTCTCTCCCCTCGGACTCGGCTACGGCCGCGGTGGGGCGGCGCGCCGCGGGGGTGACGGCGGTGGTGGCCTCCTGCACCTCCCAGGAGAGCGCGCACGTGGCGTGGGTGCTGCGCAGCGAGCACGTGCTCCACGGCACTGACTGGGACCAGATGGCGGTGATCGTGCGGTCGGCGGGAGCCGCGCAGGCGGTGGCGCGCGAGCTGCGGAGGCGTGGTGTCCCCCTGTCCGCCTCGACTCCAGCGGTGCTGCTGCGCGCCGAGCCGGCCGCGGCAGCAGTCCTGGACGTGGCCGGGTCCGCCTTGGCCGGGGACCTGGGGCAGGGGGACCGGCCCGCCCGGCGCGAGGCGGTGCTCCGGCTGCTGACGAGCCCTCTGATCGGGCTGAGCGTGCTCGACCTGCGGCGGCTGCGGCGTCGTCTGCGTACGGCCTTCCCGCAGCAGGAGGCTGACGCGGTGCTGGTGAGCTCCGCCTGCAGCCCGCAGCAGGCGCAGGCGCTGGCCGAGGAGCTGGGGCAGGACCCGCTGGCGCTTCAGGCCAGGGGCCTGGAGCGGGCGGCACAGGTGGTCTCCGCCGTCCGCGCGGTGGTCCAGGCCGCGCATGGCACGCGGTCGCAGGGTGAGGAGGAGGCCGGCGAGGGGCGTGTGGACGCCGAGGAGCTGCTGTGGGCGGCGTGGCAGGCCTCCGGGTGCGCCCAGCAGTGGCGTGAGGTCGCGCTCGGCGGGGAGGCAGGTGCTGGTGAGGACGGCGTGCTCGCGGAGGCCGCAGAGCACGATCTGGACGTGGTGACGGCGTTGTTCAAACGCGCTGAGGTCTGGGCCGAGCGTCATCCGGGCCAGGACGCCTCAGTCTTCCTCAGTGAGCTGGCCGGGGAGGTCCTGCCGTCGGACTCCGTGGCACCCACCGGCATCAGGCCCGCAGGGGTGAGTGTGCTCACCCCTGCGGCGGCTGCGGGACGGCAGTGGGAGGTGGTCGCCGTCACCGGTGTCAACCGGGACCAGTGGCCGGACCTGCGGCTGCGCGACTCCCTGACGCGCGCAGGCCTCCTGGTGGAGGCCGTGACGGACCGGCTGCCTCGTGATCCTGACGGGCGGCGCCGTGCGCGCACGGACCGGGCCTCGGCACGTGCCCAGGTGCGCGCCGACGAGCGCCGGATGCTCCTGGCCGCGCTGACCCGGGCCACGCGTCGCCTGGTGGTCACGGCCTGCCAGGACGAGGAGCACGCTCCCTCACCCTTCTTCCTGGAGGTGGCCCGGAGCGCAGGCGTGCAGGTGAGCGACGAGGACGGCCAGGTCCTGACCAGCCCTGACGTCGGTGAGCTGACCCTGCGGGGCCTGGTGGCGCGGCTGCGGCGTGCGGCGGTGAGAGGACACCTTCCCCAGGCCACGGACCAGGAGCGCGAGCGGGGCCGTGAGGCGGCGGCGCTCCTGGGCTCGGTGGCGCAGGCGGGGATCGTCCAGGCGGACCCGGCCTCCTGGTCCCACGGCGTGGTGACCTCTACGGCTGCCTTGGTGGCAGCCGGCGAGCGTGTTCGGGTCAGTCCCTCGGACGTCGACAACCTGGCGACCTGCCCCCTGCGGTGGTTCCTCCAGCGCCATGGCGGAGACACCGGGCCCTCCGGCCAGCAGCGTCTGGGCAACGTCGTCCACGCCATCGCTGAGCAGGCACAGCGTGAGGGGCTGCGTGGCCAGCGTCTGCACGAGCTCCTGGAGGCCCAGGTGCCCGAGCTGGCCGGTCCTGAGACCTGGGTCGAGCAGCTGGCCTGGCAACGCGCCCACGACATCATCGACCGTCTGGACGCCTACCTCGCGACCGTCCCCGGGCAGGTGCTGGTGGAGAAACGGATCGACGTCGAGCTGGACCTTCCCCTGCCCCCGCTTGAGGGCGACCACGAGGAGGCGGCGCGCGACGGCGTGATCGGGGTGCGGCTGGCGGGCCGGATCGACCGGATCGAGGTGCTCGAGGCCCTCGACGAGACGCAGCCAGGACCCCAGGAGCCGGACCGGCTGCCGCCGGGCCAGGGCCGGCGCGTGAGGGTGATGGACCTCAAGACCGGGCGGCGTCCGGCCGGTGACGTCACGCGCAACGCACAGCTCGCGACCTACCGCATGGCCCTGGAGGCACTGGGCTACGAGGTCAGTGGCGCTGGGCTGGTGCTCCTGGGGGAGAGCGCGGACCGCAACGGACAGACCCGGGTCTGCCCCCCCGGGGCGGCCCTGGCAGCCTGTCCAGACGCACAGACAGGACAGGACTGGGCCAGCCAGCTGGTTGCTGGTGCTGCCGCAGACGCCTCAGGCGCTCGCCTGGAGGCGCGCGCCGGTGACCACTGCCGGTCCTGCTCGGTGAAGAGCTCGTGCCCGGCGGTTCCAGAAGGTCGAAGGAGTGTCGCATGATGTCCCCCAGCCCCGGTGCCTCGTCTGACTCGCAGGTGGTGCTGACGCCCGCCTCTCTGGCGCGGGTACTGGGCATCCACGAGCCCACCTCTGAGCAGGCCGCCGTCATCTCCCACCCCCTCAGCCCTCTGCTGGTGGTGGCCGGAGCGGGCAGCGGCAAGACGGCGACCATGAGTCAGCGCGTGGTCTATCTCGTCGCCAGCCGACAGGTCGAGCCTGGCGAGGTCCTGGGACTGACCTTCACCCGCAAGGCGGCGGCTGAGCTGGCCCAGCGCATCAGCGCACGGCTGGACGCCCTGGCCGGCTCGGGCGTGGTCGAGGGCGACGAGGACGCCCTGGACCCGACGATCGCGACCTACAACTCCTTCGCTGGCACCATCGTGCGCGATCACGGTCTGCGCATCGGGGTGGACCCGGACGCGACGCTCATCACCGAGGCGCGGGCCTGGCAGGTGGTCTCCAGCATCGTCGAAGGACGCCGGCAGCCGCTTCCCCTGGAGTCTCCTGCCCGGGTGAGCGAGCTGGTGCTCGCCCTGGACGGTGCGTTGTGCGAGAACCTGCTGGAGGTCGATCAGGCCCGTGAGCAGATCGGTGACCTGGACGCCTTCTTTTCCTCCCTCGCCCAGGTGCGAGGGCTCAAGACCGCGGTCAAGGGCTTTGACACCGCGATGAGGACGCGTCTGGCGCTGCTGGACCTGGTCCAGGAGTACCGGGACGTCAAGCGCTCCCAGGGGCTGCTGACCTTTGGGGACCAGATCGTCCTGGCCTACCGGGTCGTGACCGCGCCGGGGTCGCAGGAGGTCGTCGCCGCGCTGCGCGAGCAGTACCGTGCCGTCCTGCTCGACGAGTTCCAGGACACCTCGACGGCGCAGGTCAGGCTCCTGGCACGCCTCTTCGCAGACAGCGGCGTGACCGCCGTCGGTGACCCCAACCAGGCGATCTACGGGTGGCGCGGCGCCAGTGCCGCGGCGCTGGACGAGTTCCACGAGGCCTTCAACCCGGCTGGTCAGCAGGCTGTCGCGGCGGGGGCGGACCCGCTGACGGCCGTCCCGGTCCTGCCCTTGTCGACGGCGTGGCGCAACGACAGCCGGGTCCTGGAGGCGGCTAACGCCCTGTCTGCCCCGCTGCGCCACCACACCCCGGCACCGGGGGACGCACCGGCACCACGGGTACCCGTTGAACAGCTGCACGCCAGGTCCCTCCAGGCGGGCCTGGCTGAGGGAGCCGTCCTCGGCGCCTACCTGGCCGACCCCCTCCAGGAGGCTGAGGTGGTCGCGAGCTTCCTGGAGGACAGGTGGGACCCGCAGGCGCAGCTCGCCGTGCTCAGCCGCACCCGTGACTCGCTCCTGCCTGTTGCCGAGGCACTGCGAGCACGCTCCCTGCCTTACGAGATCGTGGGGATCGGAGGCATGCTCACGATCCCGGAGGTCGCCGACGTGCGGGCACTGCTCACCGTGGCCGCCAACCCTGAGCGTGGCGACTGGCTGGTCCGTCTGCTGGCCGCAGGCGGTATCGGGGCAGCAGACCTGGCTGCCCTGTACTCACACGCTCGCCGCCAGATGCGAGGAGCCTGGCAGGACCCGGCGTCGGGCCAGGAGGCACCAGGAGGGGAAAGCACCGGCGCGCAGGCCCCGGACACCGAGCCAGAGAGCCCGATGCTGGCTGAGGCGATCGAGGCCGTGGCCCGCAGCGCGGACCGCCACCCCCAGGGCCTGGCCGGGGTCCGGGTGCCTGGGCTGAGCCCGGAGGCCACGCGCCTGGCTGACCGCCTGGCGCGGCAGCTGCGTCGGGTGCGCCGGGCGGTGCGGCTGCCGCTGGCGGACCTCGTGACGCTGGCTGAGCAGTGCCTGGACCTCGATATCGAGGTCGCGGCCAGGACCGGGGACCGGCTGGGACGGCGGGGGCTGGACTCCCTGCGCGAGGTCGCCGAGCAGTTCAGCCGGGACCTGGACTCCCCGACCCTCCCGAGCTTCCTGGAGTGGCTGGACGCGGCCGAGGCCCACGAGCGTGCCTTGCCTCAGCCGGAGGTGGAGCCGGAGCCGGGGGCGGTCCAGCTGATGACGATTCACGCCTCCAAGGGGCTGGAGTGGGACCACGTAGCGGTCATCGGCATGAACGAGAAGGGCTTCCCGCTCTACTCCACGCAGCCGCGTGAGGACCTCTCTGTCCGCTCCAAGTCGTGGATGGGGTCAGCCGACGAGCTCCCGCACCCGATGCGGATGGACGCCGCAACCTTGCCTCCTTTCACCCTGGGCGTCCTTGAGCCGCCTGAGGTGGACAAGGACGAGGTCAAGGAGCTGCTGGACCAGTACTGCCTGGCGCTGGGGCGTTATGGCGTCATGGAGGAACGTCGCCTGGCCTACGTGGCCCTCACGCGCGCTCGCCATGACGTTCTGCTCACGGGGTCCCACCTGTCCAAGGGCTCGACGGCGCCGCGTCCGATGAGCCGTTTCCTGGCCGAGCTGCGACGCCGTGACCTGGTCCAGCCCTACGGCCCCGGCTGGGTCGACTTCGATCCTGAGCACGGCAACGGCCTGCTGACGCGCCGCGCCCGGGTGCTGTGGCCGGTGCAGCCTGGATCGTCTGGGAAGGCCCAGGACCTTGAGGGTGCCGCCCTGGCCCGCCTGCAGGCCGCTGAGGAGGTCGCCCAGGCCTGCCAAGACGTCTCCCTCCAGGCAGGTTGCGCGCTGCGGCAGGGCGCAGGGGACCAGCAGGCCGGGCGGGAGGACGCCGACGGCAGGCCCAGCGCCCTGGTGGCGCGCTGGCGCGAGGAGGCACGAGTCCTGCTGGCCGAGCGAGAGCAGGAGGTGAGCGCTCCACGCCAGCTTCACCTGCCTGCCCACCTGGCCGCGACTCAGCTCGATGACTTGCGCACCGACCCTGAGGGACTGGCCCTGCACCTGCGCAGGCCGCTTCCTCCCAGACCCAGTCCCTCGGCACGGCTGGGCACGGTCTTCCACGACGCCGTCACACAGCGCCTGTCACCTCGCTCGGCACTGTTCAGCCTGGAGGAGGCCGGTGTACCGGACACCGTCTCGGCCCAGGACCGGCGGACGCTGGAGCGCTGGCTCGCCACGGCGCAGGAGCTTGACCTGCTCCAGGGCTACGTCCTCCACGACACGGAGGTCGAACGTGAGATGACTGTCAGCGGGGTCACGCTGCGCTGCCGGATCGACGTGGTCTTCCGGCGCGAGGGCAGCGGGGAGGACGAGCCGGCCGCCTGGCTGGTCGTCGACTGGAAGACGGGCCGTCACCGTGTTCCGGTGGACCAGCTCAGTGTCTACGTCCACGTCTGGGCTGCCTCGCTCGGTGTCCCGGTGGAGGCGGTCAGGGCCGCCTACGCCTACGTCGACTACCCCGGCGGCAAGGTCGACGAGCTGAGCGGGCAGGAGCTGCTGAGCATGGAGACCCTGGCCCGCACGCTCAGTCTCGCGCACGCTCCTGGGCACTGAGCGGGACGACGGCGGCCAGGTCAGCAGCAGGGGCCTGGCCCCCAGCCAGGTCGGTGCGCGTCGGGTCAGCGGACTCACCGGGGGTGTGCGGGCTGTCAGGGCGCGCGGAGGCGACGGTGGTCTCGGGGCCGGTCGCCTCGGTGCCCGGCCCCGAGCGACCGGCCTGGCGGGCGACCATCGTGATCTCACTCGTGGCCTCGTCCGGACCGGCGCTGGTCCGGGTCCCAGGAGCCGGAGCCAGGCGCGGCTCGTGGGGCTCGACCAGGGGCTCGTCGCCAACCTGGTCGAGCAGGTCGGCAAGCATCGAGACGGCGTCGTCGATGATCTCCTGGTCCTGGCAGCGCACCCCGTGCAGCAGCCACTTGGCCAGGCTCATCTCGCTGACCAGCTCGGCCCGGTCACGCAGGTGCTTGTCCACCCCCTCGGTCCGGGCCAGGTCGTAGGCAGCCTCGATCGAGTCCAGGCAGTCCACCGGAGCGGTCGAGTAGATCCAGGCCAGGTCCTCAGCCGGGTCACCGACGTGGATCTGCGACAGGCCCTGCAGCGCCACGACGCCGCCCCCGGCCGTCAGCACGTTCTCCTCAGCCAGGTCCCCGTGCACCACCGTGGGCCGGAAGCGCCACAGGGCGGTGTCGTCCAGGACCTGCTCCCACCGGGAGAGCAGGGAGGAAGGCACCTTGCCGGTCCCTGCGACGTCGTCAAGCAGGGTGAGCCAGCCCGTACGCACCTCATCGGCGTCGTAGACGGGCAGGCCGGCCTCGGAGACGACCGTGGTGGGCAGCTCGTGGAGCTCGCCCAGTGCTCGCCCCAGACCTGCTGACAGGCCAGGACCGGGACGCAGGGACTCGATGCTGATCGGCCTGCCCTCGATGTGTGAGCGCACCTGGACGTGGAGTCCCTCTCGGCGCAGCGAGCCTGCGGGGCGAGAGACGTCGAAGGAGGTCCGGCCCTCGTCACGGCTGTGGGCGATGCGTCGCAGGACCTCGGCCTCGGCGTCGAGGGAGGCGCCGGCCGCGTCCGAGCGTGCCTGGAGCACGTCCCAGTGGCGGCCGCGGGAGTCGATGACGCCGACGGTGCGCAAGGAGGCCGAGGTCTCCTGCGGCAGCGCGAGGCGGGCCGGGTCCAGCCCAGGAACGGCGACGGCGGCCATGGCTGCCAGCGTGAGGGCCGAGAGCTCGCGCTCGGGTTCCCGCGGTGCGCGGCCCCGCGGGGTGCCCGAGGCCGACTCCTCCGCGCGCCCGGCCTCGGCGGCAGGGGCCGGGGCATCGTGCGGGAGCGGGGTATCCCCTCCAGCGTCCGGCGTGCCCTGGGTCGCGGGCCGGGTCGGGTCAGTTGGCGTGGTCGACATGCTCCCACCGTAGGCGAGGAGTCCAGGGGGCCGGTGGTGACGCGCTGGCCGTAGCCGTGGCCGGGAGCGTGAGCGGGCTGCAAACGGGGGGGGGGGAGGGCGAGCGTCGACGTCGTCGATGATCCTGTCTGCTCAAAACTGCACCAGGCATGATGATCTATGTCATAGTATGGGCGTGCCCTCCTCAAGGATGAGAGGGGCACGCCTTCCCCCTCGTCCTTGTCTCCCCGCTGAGGTGCGTCATGCGCGTGATGTGCCGGCGCCCTTGTCGCGCCTGTCAGGGTGCTGCTGCGCCCGTTCTGAGGTGCCCGCTCCGGCGAGCCTCGCGCAGGCTCGGACAGGCCGTGGCCTCACCAGCCGGGCGCGTGGGCTGGACGATGACGCTCGGGCTCATCGTCTGCGCGGCCGCGCGAGGTGCGGCCCTGCCCTGGAGCACGGTGCTGGCGGTCTGCGTGGCCTCGATGGTGGTGGTCGGCCTGGCGCTGCGCAGGTGGGCTGACGCGCGCCGCAGGCGTCGCCTGGAGAGCTGGCCCGAGGCTGTTGACCTCCTGGGCGCGGCCGTGAGGCAGGGGGTGGGGCTGCCTGAGGCGCTGTCAGGTCTGGCTGAGGCCGGCCCGCCGGCTCTGCGCTGCGTGTTCGGGGCCTTCGCGGTCAGCTACACCCTGTCGGGGAGCCTCGACGAGGCCCTGGAGCGCCTCGACGACGAGCTGGATGAGCGGGCGGGGGAGCGCCTGGTGGCGTTGGTGAGGCTGGCTCAGGCCGTCGGCACGGCAGGACTGGCGACGGCCCTGCTTGAGCTCTCCGCCACGTTGAGGGCTGAGCTCGCCGCGCGCCGGGTGATGGCGACGTCCCTGTCCTGGGTCGCCCGTGGCTCCTGCGTCCTGACGCTCGTGCCCTGGCTGGTGGTCGGTGCCCATCACTGGTCGGCTGCCCGTCTGACGCTGCTGCCCCTGAACGCGCGGCTGCTGCTCGCTGGCGCCTGCCTGTCTGGTGCGGCGGGCCTCCTGGCCTGCATCGCGAGCAGGCTGCCGGAGGGGGTGGGGCGGCGGTGACCTGGCTGGTGCTCAGCGTGGTGCTCCTGGCGGGCCTGGGTGGCTGGGGGTACCAGTACGGGCGGCGTCGCAGCGTCCTGCTGCGCAGGACGCTGCCGTATCTCTCCCGCCCGCCGGCTCGGCGTCGTCGGTGGCGGCCCTCTGCGCTCCCGGCCGGGAGGGCGCGGGCCCTGCCTGGCGCCAGGGCGGGTGTCCCGGGGCTGCGCGGCGGCGTGCGGTGGTGGCCGGGAAGGGGGCGACGGGTCGAGGCGGGCATGCCTGAGGCCCTGGACGTCCTGGCCCTGGCGGTTGACGCCGGGTGGCAGCCCCGGCAGGGTGTCGAGCACCTGCTGCCCGCGCTTGACGTCGCGGTCGCGGAGGAGCTCGTCAGGGTGCTGCCTCCCGGTGGCGCTCTCCTCCCACCGGTGCTGGTAGCCAGGCTCGGCAGCGAGGCAGGGCGGTGCCCCCAGGTGCTCCGGCTGCAGCGGGCTCTGGCGAGTGCGCCTGACGGGGGCGAGGCCCTGGCTGGGCTCTTGCGCGCACAGGCCGCGGACCTGCGTGAGCGGCGCCGTCGGCGACTGGCACGGCGTGCCGGGCGGCGCCTGGCGCTCCAGGTGGCGCTGGTCCTCCTGGTCCAGCTTCCTGTCACGGTGCTGACGCTCACGGTGCTGGTGCGCTCCTGGGCGGGGACGGCGAGCTGGTGGGCCCAGTGGCTGGCGGGATGAGGTGACTGGGTGAGGGGAGAGGTGGTGGCGCCTCAGGCCTGACGGAGGCTGAGGTCGCTGTGGTCGCGGCGGTGCAGGCGTGCGCGCAGGTCCTGGCGGTGGCGGCGGGCGAGCTGGGCGATGTAGGCGCGCTTGACGGTGAGCAGGATGTTGAGGCCGACAAAGACGTAGAAGATGTTGGCGATGGCGCTCGGCCATGCCCCGGTGTGCGCGCAGTTGATGAGCAGCAGCACGGAGGCGGAGAGGTTGAGGGCCTGGTACCTCAGGGAGTCCCCGGCGATGCGGCCCTTGGAGACCAGGAAGTAGGCCAGGAGGAACTCGGCGGCGCCGATCCATCCGCCGATGGCGATGAGGGTGGGGATCACGTCAGTCACAGGACGATCCTGTCCTGTCCTGCGCTACAGTTCAATCTAAGGTATCTGCATCCGGTATGAAGAAGAACTGAAGTAGGGCTCTGATGGACCTCTCCGCGCACCGCCTGGCGCTCCTGCTGGCCGTCCACCGTTCCGGTGGCATCGTGGCCGCCGCAGAATCGCAGCACGTGTCTCCTTCTGCCGTCAGCCAGCAGATCAAGCTGCTGGAGAAGGAGGTCGGAACGCATGTGCTGGATCGCACACCCTCGGGCTCGGTCCTGACGGAGGCGGGACGCATCCTCGCGGAGACGGCTGAGCGCATCGAGGACGAGCTGACCTCAGCGCGCCGGGAGCTCGCCGAGCTGGACGAGTCCACCCCGACCGGGCGTGTGCGTGTCGGCTCCTTCGCCACGGCGATCCGCGCGCTGCTGCTGCCGATGCTTGACCGGGCCGCCGCCAGCCACCCGGGGCTGCACCTGACGGTCGAGGAGACCGAGGAACGTGCTGGCCTGGCGCGGCTGCGGCGCGGCGAGCTGGACCTGGTCCTCCTTGAGCGTGACGCGCACTCCCTGACCACGGCGCCGCGTGCGACGGCGGACGTACCGCTGCTGGACGAGGCCTGGCTCATCGTGGTCCCGCCCGAGCAGCCGGCGCCCTCGACCCTGGCGGACCTGGTGCGAGCGACCTGGATCGACCTGGACCCCAGCACGGCCGGCGCCGAGGCCCTGGTGCGTCTGTCGCGTCAGCTGGGCACGCCCCTGACCACGCACCACGTCGGTTACGACTACGACGTCGTCCTGGCGATGGTGAGCTGTGGACTGGGCTACGCCCTCCTGCCCGAGCTCGCGGTCATCTCCGGGCAGGTTCCCGAGGGCGTGAGCGTGGTGCGTCTGCCAGGGCTGGGCACGCGTCAGCTCGTGGTACGTCACCGAGCCACCCGCACGGACCCGAGCGCCGCGACCCGCGCGGTGCTTGACCTCCTGCTGGCCCAGGCGCAGGCGATGGAGCTGGGGTAGGGCTGCGGCCGGGCGGGACGGGTGCCCGGCCGCGAGGCGGGCGCGGCCTGCCGTAGACTCCCCTGCGTGGCCACAGACTTTCCTGCTGAGATCGAGCGACTCCGACACACTCACGCCTCCATCGAGGCGGTGACTGACCCGCAGGTGCTGCGTGCGCGTATCGCCGAGCTCTCCGAGCAGGCGGCTGCGCCGGACCTGTGGGACGACCCTGACGCCGCTCAGGTGGTGACCTCGAACCTCTCTCACGCCCAGGCGGACCTCAAGCGCGTGGAGGACCTTGGCTCGCGTATCGATGACCTGGAGGCCATGGTCGAGATGGCTGGGGAGGAGGAGGGGGACGACGCCGTCGAGCTGCTGGCGGAGGCGGAGGCGGACCTGGAGTCGATCTCCAAGGACCTGTCTGAGCTGGAGATTCGCACGCTGCTGAGCGGGGAGTACGACCAGCGTGACGCCGTCGTGACGATCCGCTCGGGGGCGGGGGGCGTGGACGCTGCGGACTTCGCCGAGATGCTGCTACGCATGTACCTGCGCTGGGCCGAGCGCCACGGCTACGCCACCAAGGTCCTGGACACCTCCTACGCCGAGGAGGCTGGCCTGAAGTCAGTGACCTTCGAGGTCCACGCCCCCTACGCCTACGGCACCCTCAGCGTCGAGGGCGGCACCCACCGCCTGGTGCGCATCAGCCCCTTTGACAACCAGGGGCGTCGTCAGACCTCCTTCGCCGCGGTCGAGGTCATTCCGCTCATTGAGTCCACTGACCACATCGAGGTCCCTGAGACCGACATCCGTGTCGACGTCTTCCGCTCCTCCGGTCCTGGTGGCCAGTCCGTGAACACGACCGACTCGGCCGTGCGCATCACCCACCTTCCCACCGGCCTCGTGGTCTCCATGCAGGACGAGAAGTCCCAGATCCAGAACCGCGCCGCCGCCATGCGCGTGCTGCAGTCGCGCCTCCTGCTGCTCAAGCAGCAGGAGGAGGACGCCAAGAAGAAGGAGCTGGCCGGGGACGTCAAGGCCTCGTGGGGCGACCAGATGCGCTCCTACGTCCTCAACCCCTACCAGATGGTCAAGGACCTGCGCACCAGCTACGAGGTCGGCAACCCTGACTCGGTCTTCGACGGCGACATCGACGGCTTTATCGACGCCGGTATCCGCTGGCGCAAGCAGCAGGAGCAGGCTGAGGAGGACTGAGAACGGGGGGATCACCCCGCCTTTGTGCCGACAGGACCGACGGCGGGGCCCACCACCCACGGTGGGCCCCGCCGTCGTCCCAGGGCTGCAGCGTGCAGTCCCCTCTGTCAGTCTCGAGTCAGCTTCCTGTAGGTGACTCGGTGCGGGCGGGCGGCGTCCGCACCCAGGCGCGCGACCTTGTTCTCCTCGTAGGAGGCGAAGTTACCCTCGAACCAGTACCAGGAGGCCGGGTTGTCCTCGGTCCCCTCCCAGGCCAGGATGTGGGTGGCCACGCGGTCGAGGAACCAGCGGTCGTGGGTGATGACCACGGCGCAGCCGGGGAACTCCAGCAGGGCGTTCTCCAGGCTGGAGAGGGTCTCCACGTCCAGGTCGTTGGTGGGCTCGTCCAGGAGGATGAGGTTGCCACCCTGCTTAAGAGTCAGCGCGAGGTTGAGACGGTTGCGCTCACCACCGGAGAGCACCCCGGCAGGCTTCTGCTGGTCGGCGCCCTTGAAGCCGAAGGAAGCGACGTAGGCACGCGAGGGCATCTCCACGTTGCCGACCTGGATGTAGTCCAGGCCGTCGGAGACGACCTCCCACAGGGTCTTGCTCGGGTCGATGCCGGCGCGGTTCTGGTCCACGTAGGACAGCTTGACCGTCTGACCGATCTTGAGGTCCCCGCCGTCGAGCGGCTCCAGGCCCACGATGGTCTTGAACAGGGTGGTCTTACCCACGCCGTTGGGGCCCACGATGCCCACGATGCCGTTGCGCGGCAGCGTGAAGGACAGGTCGTCAATGAGCGTGCGTCCCTCGAAGCCCTTGGTGACGTGGCTGGCCTCGAGCACCATGTTGCCCAGGCGCGGGCCCGGCGGGATCTGGATCTCCTCGAAGTCGAGCTTGCGGGTGCGCTCGGCCTCGGCCGCCATCTCCTCGTAACGGGCCAGACGGGCCTTGGACTTGGCCTGGCGTCCCTTGGCCGACGAGCGCACCCACTCCAGCTCCTCCTTGAGGCGCTTGGCGAGCTTGGCGTCCTTCTTGCCCTGGACCTCCAGGCGCTTCTCCTTGGTCTCCAGGTAGGTGGAGTAGTTGCCCTCGTAGGGGTAGAGGTGGCCGCGGTCGACCTCGGCGATCCACTGGGCCACGTGGTCGAGGAAGTAGCGGTCGTGGGTGACGGCGATGACGGCACCCTTGTAGGTGGACAGGTGCTGCTCCAGCCACAGGACGCTCTCGGCGTCCAGGTGGTTGGTGGGCTCGTCCAGCAGCAGCAGGTCGGGGGCCTCCAGCAGCAGCCTGCACAGGGCCACCCGGCGGCGCTCACCACCGGACAGGTGCCTGACCTCGGCGTCCGGCGGCGGGCAGCGCAGGGCGTCCATGGCCTGCTCGAGCTGGGAGTCCAGGTCCCAGGCGCCCGCGGCGTCGATCTCAGTCTGGAGCCTGCCCATCTCCTCCATGAGAGTGTCGAAGTCAGCGTCGGGATCGGCCATCTGGGCGGAGATCTCGTTGAACCGGTCGAGCTTGCCCTTGATCTCGGCCACGCCCTCCTCGACGTTGCCCAGCACCGTCTTGTCCTCGTTGAGAGGGGGCTCCTGCATGAGGATGCCGACCGTGTAGCCCGCGGTCAGACGGGCCTCGCCGTTGGAGGGCTGGTCCAGGCCGGCCATGATCTTGAGGATGGAGGACTTACCGGCGCCGTTGGGACCGACCATGCCGATCTTGGCGCCGGGCAGGAAGGACATGGAGACGTCGTCGAGGATGACCTTGTCTCCGTGGGCCTTGCGGGCCCGGATCATCTGGTAGATGTACTCAGCCACGGGGGAGGTACGCCTTTCGTGTCGTGGTGGGGGTCGAGGCACCGGAGCGCCTCGCACGCAGCCCGACGGCGCAGCGTGCCTGGCGCCCTCGGGTGCGGCTCCGGCGCCTAGCCTACGTGAGGTGACCGGTCGCCGTCGTTCCTGGAGCGCTCAGTCACCGGCGGCGCTGCCCTCGGGGGCGGCGTCACCCTCCATCCGGATCTCCCAGCGGCCTGCGGGGCCTGCCTGGCCGGCTGCCTCCTGCTGGTCAGGTGAGGGCGTGCGGATCATGCCCTCCTGGGCGATGGTTGAGACCAGCTGCCCAGCAGCGTTGAAGACCTCCGCCCTGGCCATGGCGCGCCCGCCCTGGGAGGTCGGGGAGTCCTGGACGAAGAGCAGCCAGTCATTGACGTCGACGTCGCGGTGGAACCACTGGGCGTGGTCGAGCGTGGCCAGGCTCATCCCGGGGGTCTGCCAGCACAGTCCCTGGCTGCGTAGCGCAGGCTCCAGCATGATCTGGTCGCACATGTAGGCCAGCAGCGCCCGGTGCACGGTCTGAGAGGCCTGGGCGGGCACGTCACCGCGGGCACGCGCCCACAGGTGCTGGCGCCCAGCGCGCTCGGCGGCGGGACGCAGGTAGAGGTTGCCCTCCACGTGCCGCAGGTCGAAGGCAGCCGTGCGCCCCAGGAACCTGGCCACCGGGTGGTTGATGGTCCGGAAGATCTCCAGGGCGCTGCGCAGCTCCTCGGGCGCGGGGACCTGAGGAGCGTCCAGCTGGACCTCAGCGCCGGGCTGGGTCTCCTGGAAGGAGGTGATCATGGACAAGATCGCCTTGCCGTGCTGGAGAGCAGTAGTACGCCGCTGGGTGAAGGAGCGGCCGTCACGCAGCCGCTCCACCTCGAAGCGGATCGGCTCGTCCGGCAGCCCGCCCCGCATGAAGGAGGCGTGGACCGAGTGCGGCAGCCGGGGCCCGTCCTCGTCCTCCACCACGGTGGCCGCGGCGGCGAGCAGGCCCTGAGCCACCACCTGGCCGCCGTAGACCCTCCCCGACAGCTGGGGCAGGCTGTGGCCGCGGAAGACGTCCCAGGGCCCGCTGGCAGCGGCAGCGCCTGCTGCGACCGAGCGCTCGTCCTCTGCCCGGGGGAGCGGGCTGAGCGCCAGGACCCGTGTGACCGAGCCCAGCGGCTCCTCCGACGCCGGTGGGACCGGATAGGGCTGTGTCACGGGCTGTGCCTGGGACGGCGCGGGCCGCGTGCCGGCCGTCACAGGCCGAGCTCCTCCAGGACCGGCAGCTCGGCGCGGACGGCCTGGCGGGCCTGCTCCGCCGTGGCGGCCCCCACGGCGAGGGAGGCGATGCGCTGGCAGTCGGCCAGGGTCACGGACTTGAGCACGGCGTCCACGTCTGGCAGCGCGCGTGCCGTCATGGACAGGCTCGCGACCCCCAGGCCCACGAGCACGACGGCGAGCGCCGGGTCCGCGGCGGCCTCACCGCACACGCCCACGGGCCGGCCGTGGGGCTCGGCGCCCTGGCAGGCGGTGGCGATGAGCCGCAGGACGGCGGGCTGCCAGGCGGTGGACAGGTCCGCCAGCGAGGACAGCAGCCGGTCGGCAGCCATGACGTACTGGGTGAGGTCGTTGGTGCCCACCGAGGCGAAGTCGGCGTGCTCGAACATCTTGTCCGCCATGAGAGCGGCTGAGGGGACCTCGATCATCATGCCGGCCGTCCTCAGACCGTAGGAGCGGGCCTTGTCCGTGAAGGCCCTGGCCTCCTCGACGGTGGAGATCATGGGGGCCATGACCCAGACCTTCGCCTCGGTGAGGGCCTCGGCCCTGGCCAGGGCCTCCAGCTGGTGGTCGAGGACCTCCGGGTCACGTCGGGTGGTGCGGTAGGCGCGCACGCCCAGCGCCGGGTTGGCCTCGGTGGCGTCGGTGAGGAAGGGAAGGGGCTTGTCCGCGCCCGCGTCCAGGGTGCGCACCACGACCTTCTTGCCGGGGAAGGCCTCCAGCACGCCGCGGTAGGCCTCGACCTGCGCGTCGACCGTGGGCTCCTCGGGCTGGTCCAGGAAGCAGAACTCAGTGCGGAACAGCCCGATGCCCATGGCTCCGGCCTCGGCGGCGGCGCGAGCGCCGGCGGCGTCGCCGACGTTGGCCAGCAGCTGGACCTCGTGACCGTCCTTGGTGGCGCCGTCGCCCTTGAACTCACGCACCCGGCTGGCCAGCTCTCGGGCGTGGTCGATCTCGGCCTGGCTGGGGGAGAGGGTGATCGTGCCCTTGGTGCCGTCGACCAGGATGGTCTCGCCCTCAGCCAGGGCCCGGGTCACCTGGGCGCCGGTCCCCACGATCGCGGGGATGCCCAGCGCGCGGGCGAGGATGGCGGTGTGGGAGGTGGGGCCGCCCTCGGAGGTGATGAAGGCGATCACCTTCTCGGGGTCGAGCAGCGCGGTGTCGGCCGGAGCCAGGTCCTCGGCAACGAGCACGAAGGGCTCAGCCATCTGAGGGACGCCAGGCATGGGGGAGCCGGTGAGCACCGCGACGATGCGGTCGCGCACGTCGGCGACGTCGCGCGTGCGCTCGGCCATGTAGCCGCCCAGGGACTCCAGCATCTCCGACAGCGTGCCGGCGGCCTCCCACACGGCGCGCTCGGGGACCAGACGACGCTCACGGATGATTGTCTGGGCGGTGGAGGTCAGGGTCGGGTCGGCGGCCATCTGGGCCGTCATCTCCAGCAGGGTGCGGCCCTCGCCCTTGGCCTGGGCGGCTGAGGCCTCCAGGTCTGCCTTGACGCTCTGGGCGGCCTCGGCGACCCGGTCGCACTCGTGCTCGGTGTCACGACCGGGGTCCAGGGTCTTGATGGCCGGCTCCTTGATACCGGGAGCCATGTGGGCCGCGGGCCCGGCTACCAGACCCGGGCTCACGCCGATCCCGGTCAGTGCGGTGGGTGTGGCGTCTGGCGTAGGCATAGGGGCGCTCCTCAGCGGTACCGGAGAGGTGGTCACTCTCATTGTGCCCCGGACAGGCGGCTGCGTGCGCCATTCCGCCCTCGGGTGAATGGGGAGGAGGCAGATCTGAGATAAAGTGAGGACGGACACTACGCAGTGGAAGGGGAACAGGATGAGCAGCGCTCAGCAGATTGTCGAGGGACTGGGGGGACGCGAGAACATCACGGACCTGGAGCCGTGTATCACGCGGCTGCGCGTCGAGGTCGTGGACCAGGACAAGGTCGATGAGGAGGCGCTGCGCGCCACCGGCGCCTTCGGCGTGGTGCGCTCGGGCCGAGTGGTCCAGGTCGTCGTCGGCCCGACGGCGGACGAGCTCGCCGCTGAGATCGCCGCACTCGACTGAGCCCACCACCCGCGCTGACCTTGGCGTGTGGCGGCTGTTGCAGGCCTGGAGCACGCTGTGACAGCGCCGTGACACCTCTAGGCGCCTCGGCGCCGCGCCACCCTCAGGGTTGGCGCGGCGCCAGAGTGTGTGAAACGCTTGCAGCAAGGTGCAAGGAACCCCTCCCGACGGTGCGCCGTGGCACCGACGAACCGTTCCCTGGGCGTGCCGGCTCCTTCACCTCACCGGTCCACCTGCGCCGTCGGCGCCCGAGCACAAGGCACCTCCTGTCATGACTGACCCTTCCCCCGCTTCTGCCCCCGCCACCGAGCGGCTCCGACAGCTTGCCGAGGCCCACGGGGTGACGACCCGGCACTGGGACTATCACGGCAACCCGACCTCGCCGTCTCGCCAGACCCTGGTGGCGGTCCTCGCGGCGCTCGGGGTGCCTGCCGCCACTGACGAGGAGGTCGAGGCCTCGCTGGGCGAGGTCGAGATCGCCCCCTGGCGCCAGGTCCTGCCTGCCACCGTGGTCGCTCGTGCGGGGGCCCAGACCCCCGTGGTCGTCCACCTGCCCGACGGCGCCCCGTTACGCGTGGAGGCCCGCCTGGAGGACGGCGGGGTGCGCGAGCTGAGCCAGGTCGATGACTGGACGCCGGCCCGCGAGGTCGACGGCGTCATGACCGGCCAGGCCACCGTCCTCCTGCCCGCGGACCTGCCGCTGGGCTGGCACGAGCTCGTGGCCGAGATCGGTCAGAGCTGGGCGGGGCCGGAGCGGACCGTGACCGCGGCGCTCGCGGTCACGCCCGACCGCCTGGAGCTGCCCGCGGCACTGGGAGGCCGGGGCTGGGGCGCGATGGCCCAGCTCTACTCCACGCGCTCACGCGGCTCGTGGGGCGTGGGAGACCTCGACGACCTGACGGAGGTGCTCAGCTTCCTGGGCGATGAGGGCGCTGACTTCCTCCTCATCAACCCCCTGCACGCCGCCGAGCCGACCGTGCCCATGACGCCCTCGCCCTACCTGCCGGTGACGCGTCGCTTCGTCAACCCGATCTACATCCGCCCTGAGAACATCCTTGAGGTCTCCAGGCTCTCCGGACCGCGACGCTCGCTGGTCCAGTGGGCGGCCGAAGAGGTCCAGCCCGCCAGCCTGTCGGCCGCGCCGATCGATCGCGACGCTGCCTGGAAGGCCAAGAGCGAGGCGCTGGAGGTCATCTTCGCCGCCGGCCGCTCACGTGCGCGCCAGCGGGACTTCGAGCGCTTCCGCGCCGAGCAGGGCCAGGGGCTGGAGCGCTTTGCCCTGTGGAGCGCCCTGACGGAGAAGTACGGCCCGATGGAGCAGTGGCCTGAGCACCTGCGTGAGGCTGACTCCGCCTTCGTGGCCAACGAGGCGCGCACGCTGACTGAGCGCATCGACTTCTTCGCCTGGCTGCAGTGGATCGTTGACGAGCAGCTGTGCCGGGCCCAGGCCGAGGCCAAGGCCTCGGGGATGGCGCTGGGTGTCATGGAGGACCTGGCCGTGGGCGTCCACCCGCGCGGCGCGGACGTGTGGACCACGCCCCAGGCCTTTGCCCCCGGTATGGCTGTCGGGGCGCCTCCGGACATGTACAACCAGCTGGGGCAGAACTGGTCTCAGCCGCCCTGGAGCCCGGTCTACCTGGCCGAGCACGCCTACCAGCCGTTGCGGGACATGGCTCGCACGGTGCTGCGCCACGCCGGCGCGCTGCGCGTGGACCACATCATCGGCCTGTTCCGCCTGTGGTGGATCCCTGAGGGGATGGGCGCGGACCAGGGTGCCTACGTGCGCTACGACCATGAGGCCATGGTCGGGATCGTCATGCTGGAGGCCTACCGTGCTGGTGCCGTCATCATCGGCGAGGACCTGGGAACGGTGGAGCCGTGGGTGCGTGACTACCTGGCCAGCCGCGGGATCCTGGGGACGGCCGTGCTCTGGTTCGAGAACCAGGACGACGGCTGGCCCAAGCAGCCCGAGGCCTACCGGCGCCTGTCGCTGGCGACCGTGACCACCCACGACCTGCCCCCCACGGCGGGGTACCTGGCTGACGAGCACGTGGCCCTGCGTGAGAGCCTCGGTCTGCTGACGGAGCCGGTGGACCAGGTCCGTGCTCAGGCACGCCTGGAGCGCGAGCGCATGCTCACTCGCCTGCGGGAGCACGGTCTGCTGGGGGAGCACCCCTCCGAGCGTGAGGTCGTCGAGGCCCTGCACCGTTACCTCGCACGCACGCCGTCAGTGCTCATGGCCGTGGCACTGGTGGACGGGGTCGGGGACCGCCGTGCCCAGAACCAGCCCGGGACGGACCAGGAGTACCCCAACTGGAAGCAGCCCCTGTGCGACGGCGCAGGTGACGTCGTGCTGGTGGACGATCTCCCCGCCAACGCACGGCTGGCCAGTCTCCTGGCCACGGTCCGCGAGAGTCTCGGACGCTGAGCCGCTGGCCGCC
>NZ_JARKVC010000026.1 GCF_029851875.1 Actinomyces sp. | reverse complement strand
AGGATGCTGCCCACGAGCGGCGTCAGCGCGTTGAGGAGCGCCCCGAACGTCTGCGCCATGACCGGGACGATCCGCTCAGCCATGTACCCCATCGCCGGGGCGACGAGCTCCAGGGCCAGGCCCAGGCTGTCTCCCAGCGCCTTCGCGGTGTTACCGATCGTGATCGTCAGGATCTCTAGCGCGTTCCTGATGCTCGGGGAGCCCAGCGCGTCCATGAAGGTTCCACCGAGGTCGCCCACGGCCTTGCGCAGCAGCTCGGACTTGGCCCACATCGCGGCCAGCGACCCGAGCAGCAGGCCTACCGGGCCGGTCAGCCCTAGCAGGGAGGAGCCGAAAGGAAGCACCCCGGCAATCACGGTCGACAGGCCTCCGGCCACCGCGCCGATGACGGGCAGCAGGCCGGACAGGTCAGCGCCGATCTTCTCGACGCCACCCTCCTTCATCTTCGTGATGGCCTCGCCGATCCTCTTGCCGAGGCCGACGATGCCTGCCGTCGCGTCGTTGATCTTCTTGGCGATCGCGTCGACCCCGATCGCCTCCAGCACTGACGCGATCGCCTTCTTGACGCGGTTGCCAGCGTTCGTGAAGGCCGTGGCGATACCGCCGCTGGCGGTCTTGGCCTGCTCGGCGAACGACGCCATGCCGTCGGCGCCGCTGTCGTTGAGCTCTAGCAGCTTGGCGTGGAAGTCGTCGAACGTGACCTCCTCGTCCTTCATGGCGTCGTACAGGTCCGAGGTGTTGGCTGTCGCACCGAGGAGCGACTTGGCGAGCATGTCCATCTGCCCGGGCATGGCCATGGTCATTGAGCGCCACCCGATCATGTCGACGGTGCCGTTGGCCAGCATCTGGCGGTACTGCTCCATCGCGTTCTCGGCCAGGGCCGAGGACGCGCCACCTGCCAGGAGCGCGTTGTTCAGTGCCAGGGCGACGGACGTCGCCTTCCCCAGGTCGCCGGTCAGCGGGGCAAGGCCCTTGGCCGTGCTCACCAGCGCGTCCGTGGACGTGGGCAGGCCGTCCAGGGCCTCGCTGATACGGTCGACCTGCCTCCTGGCCTCGTCGGCGCTGTAGCCGATGTTCGCCATGACCTTGGGGAAGTTGTTCAGCAGGTCGGCGCGGGCGACCGCACCGCCCATGTTCTTCGAGATCACGGCTCCGAGCCCGGCCAGCGCGACGGTGGCCGCGCGCACACCGAAGCCGATCCCGCCAGAGATCGCCTTGCCTACCGCTGACGCGCTGGAGGCGGCGACGTTGACCACGCCTGCCATACCGCGCCCCACAGCGGACCCAGCCGCCGACATGGCGGACGAGGCGACGCTGCCGACCTTGGAGAAGGCGGACGACACGCCCGAGGCGACCTTCGAGAAGACCGGTGACCACGCCTGCGCGGCCAGGCCCACAGACTGCGCGATCGTCGAGCCGGTGGCCCGCACGTTCGTGCCGATCGTGCTCATAGCCCTTGTGAAGGGCTGGGCCAGGCGGGTCTGGAACTGCTTCCCAGCCCACTCCGTGGCCTTGCCGAGCTGCTGCCTGACCATGAGGCCGGCGGCGGACGCGGCGAGCCCCACACCTCCGAGGTGCCTCGTCAGCGGGGCGACGGCCTTCGCCCCCAGGGCCTTGACGCCCTGGGCGATACCGCCAGTGACCCACGTGACCTCCCGGCGCACCTCCGCCATGGTCGAGCGCACAGGGTCGGTCACGTTGCGCGTCCAGAGCCGGCGCACCGGCCTGGTCATCTCAGCCCACCGGCCGGACACGTAGGCGCCTGACCGCCTGACCAGCTCAGAGACGCCGGACATGCCGTCAGCGACGGTCTTCCTTAGCGCCGCCATGTTTGCGGTCGTCTCGGGCATGATCTTCCTCAGTGACCCGGCCCACGTCCTGCTGATCTCACTGGCCGCCAGGCTGCCAACGACACGCATGTCACTGAACGCCGCGCCGACGGCCCTGACCGCCTTCGAGGCGGTGGCGGCGGACTTCCTCAGGGACGACAGGCCGGAGGCGGCGGACCTGGCGGCCTTGCTGACAGCCGCCGGGATCTGACGGGTCGACCCGATCGCCCTGGTGATCCCGTCCACGACCTGGTCGCCGAGGCTGGCCGTAGCCTTCCGTGTCCTGGACGACCTGGCTGCCTTGCTGACAGCGTCACCGATCGCCTCGGGCGCGCCACGTAGTGACGGGACGAGTGAGACGTACACGGTTGCGAGCTCGATACCAGTATCAGCCATCACTGCCTCCCACCCCACACGTGGGGGCTCACTGCCTAGTTGTGTTCTCCTGCCCGGCGCACGCGCGCGACCTTGCGCCGGGTCCTGGCCACGGCCTCCTGCTCCGCCTCCCACCAGCCCTCGGGCGGTGGCGAGGGCGCAAGCAGGGGACCGTGCGCCTTCTTGGTGAAGAGGTTCCGGATAGCCAGCAGTCCCGTCAGGATCTGGTAGCCAGCCTCACGCACAGCCCGCTCCTCGGGGCTCCACGCCATGTCGCCGCCGTGCCGACGGAAGAGGCCCGCCCCTGGTGGCAGGCCTCGGATGAGGACAAGGGCGCGCCGCATGGACAGCCGCCCGCGCCACAGGTCCGTCAGGTCCACCCCGTAGTAGCGCTGGAGGTCCGCCTCGATGATCTCCCCGTGCTCCTCCAGGAGCGCGGGGAGGTCACTCAGTTTCCCGCGCCGAGCGCCTCCATGAGCCCGCTCGTCATCTCGACCACGGACGACAGGCGGATCCTCCCGCTTCCGTCGCGGCACGTCTCCAGCAGCGTCTGGCGGTCCTCGTTGTCGGGGACCATGATCTCCAGGATCCTGTCTGGAAGACCCTTGGTCAGCATGGTGACGGCCTCGTAGTCGTCCAGGTCCTCAGCCCGGACGGACACGTCTACCCCACGAAATGATGCTGTCAGGACGTCGTTAGTAGCTTCTGCCTTAGGGAGGTGGTCCTGAGGGGTCTTCGTGGCGGTCTTACGTGCTGTTGCCTTGGTGGTCGCCATGGTCAGCCTTTCATGATGGCAAGTGGTGTTTACTGGTTGTGGTGTTCCGCCTGTTGCGGTACGCTGCGTGCTGAATGGTGCAGCCACGACGTCCCGCCCGGTTGGTGCCGGGCGGGACGTCTTTGTGTCATCAGGAGCCCGACTCTTGCTTGTAGGCCGGGTCGTCGGTGATGAACACGACGTCGGCGGCGAACGTCCCGGTGATCGCGTAGGCGGTGTCGTCGGTGGCGGACAGCGTCATCTCGTCACGCTCCCCCACCTCGAAGCGCGAGCACGCCCACAGGTAGGAGTGACCGTTGGCGTAGGCGCGGATGACGATCGCGAAGGCGTCGACGTCACGGGCGTTGGACAGCCTCGCCGTGGTCACCCCGTCGGCCGTCTTGACCTCCTTGACGTTCCACTGGAGCGCGAGGGTCTGGTAGTTGGACTGAAGGGCCGTGAACTTGAAGTCTGTCGAGGAGTCGGTCATCACGGTGCGGTAGACGCGGTGGCCCTGGTGGCCCTTGCGCTTGTCCACCGAGTCCGAGGGCGTGAAGCCCATGCCGTCCTCGTTGAGCCAGCCGACCTCCTTGAAGGCCGCGTTGACGTTTGTCAGCGACGTGGGCAGCTCGGTGCCGACCGGGGCGAGGGCGACCGAGTCGTCGTCCGACCCGAACTGGAGGATCTGTTCGGCGTTGAGCATGGCGTAGGTCATGGTTACTTCTCCTTTGTGGTCTTGGCGGCAGTGGTCTTGGTGGCGGTCTTGAGACCATCGGTCTTGGACTCGTCGATGACGGCCTGGCCGTAGTGCAGCAGACGGCGCAGCTCGCCGTCGTGGACGACGTCAGCCTCGTCTCCGGTCTCCTTTGGCTCGCCGTCGACCTGGCACGGGGCGGTGATAAGGACTCGTGTCACGGTTTGACCTCCTTGGTCAGCTGGTGCTTGATCTGGACTGTGAACCGGTAGCGGAAGGCACCCGACACCGCTGGCGGCTCGTACGACAGGCCGGTGACCTCACGGCGCGAGACCACGCGGATACCGCCGACGAGTGGAGGCAGGCGGCGCACGACGTGGTCACGCAGCCGCTGTGCCAGCGTGTGCGCCCTGTACTTGGAGGCGGCCCACGCCTCCAGCGTGATCGTCGGCGAGTCGCTGGACAGCCCCAGCGGGCCGCCTGACCTGTCCAGGTAGACGAACACCTCTGGGCGTGGGTTTGGCATCTGCGCGTAGGCGGGCACGCCCAGCGTCTGCTCGACGTCGGCTCTCAGGGCCTCCAGAAAGTCCGGTAGGTCGCTCATCTTCCCGCCTCGATCGACTTGACGAGCACGTTCTCCTCGGCCTGCCGCCTGCGCCCGGTGTCAGACACGGTGCGGATCGTGTTGCCGTACCGGTTGACGCGCCGGTGGCGCTTGCGCGCCTCGACGCCGTCACCGGCAGCGGCAGCCATACGTGCTCCGCGCCGGTCGATGTCAGCCACTACGGCAGGGTGGTTGAGAACGGCGCGCACACCCTTGGGGTTCATACGCACAGCACGGCTCACTGCTCCGCCTCCCACCGGCGTGCGACGACCATGAGGTGGGAGGCCGCCCCCGTGGGTGACGTGTGGTGTGACGGCTCGCCGACCACCTCCCAGTCACGGCCTGGGTCGTCGTCGAACCTCAGCCGCGATGACGCGGTGACGGGGGCGCCAGGGTTGAGGAAGACGGTGCGCGACCCCATGGCAGCGTCCAGCGTCCCGGTCACCTGGTTGCCGAGGTTCGCGCCCTCCCACACGCACGGCACCACCGTGGCGGTGGGGTCGTCCCACGAGAGGACCTCGTGCCCCCACTCCACGCTCCGGGAGGGGTTGAGGACCGTTACCCGCTGTGAGGCGAAAGACGGCAGCACGACAGACCCCCTACGCCCATGACTGAAGACGGTAGGGAGCAAGGTCGGCCTTGTCCTCCTCGGACATGGTCATCCCTGCCCGCCCCCACCTGATCGACACCTGGCCGGCCGACTCCGAGGTCGCTCCCATGGGGGAGGCGCACGCCGCCAGCACGGAGCGTGTCACCACGGCGGCCAGCGCTGGCGCCTCCTGGTAGCCGTGCGTGAGAGTCACCTCCACGCACCTGAAGCGGTCCGGGAAGCGCCCGCGCCTGAGCCTGAGCATCCCTGCCTCGGAGAAGTCCCAGCACCCCGGGTCCAGCGGCCTGCCGTCCACGCGCACCTCGTCCACGCTCACCACTCGGGTGGAGGGAAGGTGCAGCGACGCCGACCCTTCTCCGTCCAGCGTCAGCGCCTGAGTGAGCACGGGGGTCACGTGCCATCCGCACCATGCCAGGACGGCGGCCTCGGCGCCTCGGATCAACGGCTCCAGGCGCGGGTCGTCAGCGCTGACCTGTCCGTTAGAGGCGGCAGAGACCGAGTAGACGTCGACGACAGGTGCGCTGCACTGGACGTCGGTACTCACGCGTGCTGCTCCTTGGCTGTCGGACGCCTACGGCGCCCAGCGGGGGCGGTGGCCTTGTTCTCCGGGGCCGGGGCTGTCTTGGTCTGCACGGGCTCGGCCTTCAGGCGCTCAGCGTCCCGCTCGTCCAGCAGCACGTGGAACCCGTTCACGACGTACTCACGCACACCGTTTCACCTACTCTCAGCTGATATCGGCCCCACGGCCCCGGACCATGGCGAAACCGGGGCCGTGGGGAGTCTTGCTGCACCTGTCAGGAGGACAGGGTGACCTTGACGAAGGCCGCCGGGTAGCGGACCTGGAGGCCGAGGCGCTCACGCACGCGGATCGTCACGCGGTCGTTGATGAAGTCATCGCCGTGGGAGTTCGTGGACTCCACGCGCAGCGCGCCCTTGCGGAAGACCTTCGCTGACCTGAACGCGCCCACGACCGGCTCGCCCACGTTCGCGGCGTTGGTCACCACCGTGCGCAGGCCCCACGGGCCAGGGTTGGTCAGCACGTTGCCGTTGCCGTAGGCCCCCTGGAAGAACCCGCCGCCGTAGTACTGGCCGTTGGAGTCCTTCGACAGGCGAAGCGCCTCGTAGTCGGCGGGGTTGATCACCAGCGCGTCGGCGGCGAAGTCGGTCGCCCTCGCCACCAGCGTGCTCGCCTTGAAGATGGCGTCGGCGACCGAGTCCTCCCCCTTGGCGTGGACCTGGATACCGGAGCGGTTGAGCAGACCACGCAGGTTGGGGGCGGTACCGTCACCTCGCAGCAGCGCCGCCTCCTCCTTGGCTTGGAGGTCGTACAGGGCCGTGCTCTGGATCTCCGAGACGACATAGGGCAGGTCCTCCGCCATGTCGTCAGAGATCGTGAACCAGCCCGCTACCTCGCTCAGCGCGTCGGTGACCCACGTGGGGTCGCCGACGTGCAGGCGCGGCTTGGTCGCTGCCTCACCGACGAATCCTGTACCGCCCTCCAGTGCGCCGAACACGGGGTAGGAGATGGCGGTGCCGGACACGGTGCCGGACCCCATGAGGTCAGCCACGACCAGGCGCTCACGCTTGGGCATGACGAAGCTTCGGTCAATGTCGGTCAGTAGCGGCCCGAAGGCGCCGCTGTTGCCGCCGGTCACCTGGACGTCGGTGGAGGCCTTGACCTCCATCTGGAAGGTTCCGGGGTCCTTCAGGGACCGGCCGGCGGACCTCATGGCGGCCACGAACTGCTCGCCGATCCCGCCCTTGACACGGCCGGAGGGCTCCTCCGCCTCTCCGTGTGAGGACAGCGAGTCGATCACCTCGCTTGCGGACTTGACGCGGCCGATGCGCTCATCAAGCGCCTTGACCTCGTTCACCGCGTCCTCGGCGGCCTTGATCTGCTCGTCAGTCACCGAGTCGCCGGCGGCTGTGATGATGTCGTGCGCCTCGCGGGCGGCCTTGACGGCATCCGCGCGCGCCTGCATGAGAGAAGCCACGGCTGGCTCCTTCCTGCCCTCGTCTAGAGGGCGTTGATCTGTTCAGTGATGCGCGCGACGGCCTCGGCACGTGACTTCGCGTTGCCGCCCTCGGCGGCCTCGGCGGTGTCACCGGCGTTGTCGTCGGCTTCCTCCTCCTCGGAGGCAGACTCGGCGGCCAGGAGGGCGCGCAGCGCGGCCACCTCCCTGGCGGTCAGGTGTGTCTCAGCAGCCGTCTTCACGTCGTCGATCGACGTGTCCTGGTTCGCCCCCAGTGGCACGACAGAGACCTCGTAGAGGGACACGTCTCGCAGCTCACGTGCCTTTCGCCCGTCCTCCAGCGTCACCGTGGCGTCCTCGGCGACGTCGAAGGCGAACGACATCTGTGCCACGGCCCCGCGTCTCAGCAGGCGGTGGACCTGAGCGGCCTTGGGGTTGTCAAGGTCAAGTGACACCGCCACCTTCAGGCCGTGCTCGTCCTCGGTCGCCTCGTCGACCGTGCCGATGAAGGCGAACGGATCGGACATGTCGTGCGACCACAGGACGGGGATGGGCTGGCCCTTGGCCTCCCACTCCTTCAGCGTGCGCGCGAACGCCCCCTTGGCCACTACGTCCCCGTAGCAGTCCGGCTCACGGGTCCATGTCGACGCGTAGCCGGTAAAACGCCCCTCAGTGTCACCATCGGCCTTGAAGGCGACGACAACGCTCTTCCTCTCCACCGCTCCACGTCCTTTCCCGCGACCGGCGGCCGCGTAGTAGTCACGAATAAGGCCCGCCGTCTCGGCGGGTCTTCCGTCAGCCTCGGCTCGTGCCAGGCACTCCTCCATACCTGGGTCCACCTGTACGAAGACGGCTCCTGCGGCCTCGTAGCGCGCCACGTCCTCGGCCCTGGGGGACGTGTGGATCACCCACGCGTCGGCGCCGTGCTCCAGCACGTAGGTGATCGCCGCTCCTCGCGCCGCGAACGCCGCCTCCCTGATGTGGCCGTCTGGCAGGTGCGAGGCCGCTCCAAGGGCTCGGGCGATCGCGTCATAGTCCACGACCACGTCGCCCTGCCCCCGGTTTACCTCCACGTACGTCGACTTGCCGGCGCACGGCGGACCGGTCACCACGACGAGCCCCACTACACGACTCCTGCACCAGAGGACAGGGCGACCGAACAGTTGCAGCCAGCCACCTCGTCCGCCCCGCCAGACGGGTCGCCCGGCCAGGACAAGCCGTTAGGGAAGTCCTCGCCAGCCCTCACCGCGACTCCGTCCATGGCGGCGTGCGACGGGCGCGGGTTGCGTCCGGTGACCCACGTCTTGACCGTCAGGCCCGGAGCGTTCTGCTTACCGGCCTCGACAACTGCGAAACCAGCCATGGCGGCGATGAAGGCCCCGGCACCAGCACCGGCGCGCTGAGCCTTGGCGTCCTCGAACACCTTCGCTGCCCCGTCCGGGTCACCCTCGGCCAGGGCGGCCTCGATCCGTCGCAGCGTGGCGTCGTTGACCCATCTCGCCCGTGCCTTCGTCACGGCACGCAGGTAGGCAAGCACGCGCCCCTGGTCCCACCCGTGCTCAGGGTCGAAACCGAGCGCCTCAGTAGCCTCACGCCCCACCTGCTCGACGCAGGTAGCGGCCAGCGCGTACAGGTCGGCAGCCAGCTCACGGTCCCACCTCGCACCGTCCCACCACGCAGGTGCCTTGGCACCCAGCGCACGCAGCACGGACCGTCCCTGACGCTCGAAGTGCGAACGCAGAACCTCCTCAGCCTTGGCTGTCCACCCCTGTTCAAGGTCGGCTGACTTCACCAGCACGCGCGCCGCCCCCTTAGGGGCCGCCGGCGGAGAGTCCGAGGAAGCGGAGACGTTTTGTGACCCGCTGTCACGCGGCGAGGCCTGGCCGCCGATGAGCACGTTCAGCGGCGTCACCAGCTCGTCCCCGCCCTCGACAGCTGGCAGGTTCTGCCGTGCGCGGGCCTCGTTGCGGGTCAGCCACGGCGCACCCGTGGACGACTGGAGGACCTGCGCCTGCTCCTCGAACGAGCCGCGCAGCTTCTTGGCCACGTTGGCCTCGATGTACAGGCCGCGCCCGGGCTCGATCATGTCGGCGAGCGGTGCGACAGCCTGCTCCCAGGCGTCGATGTACGGGCCGAGGTTGTCACGGTAGAGGGTCTGCCGGAACGTCGTCATGTTCGAGTAGGTGCCTGCCCGCACTCCCAGGATCTCCGGAGCGATGTGGTAGGCCGAGGCAACCTCGACGTCGGTCAGGCGGCGTGCCTCCAGGTCCCCGAGGTCCGTTGGCCTGAAGTCGCGGTCCACCCACTTCATACCCTCGTCGAGCAGCATGGCACCGCCTGCACGACCACCGTCACTCATGAAGGCACGCAACGACTCAAGGAAGTTCGCGCGCGCCTCCTTCGAGGACCACGGCTCCTCGCGCAGCACGACCCCGCTGTGGCGCGCTGCCTGCGCCATCACCTGACGCCGGTACGCCATGGACTCGCGCGCCTCGTCCAGCAGGCTGTGAAGCGTCTGGATCGGGCTCGTGCCCTGCCCTGAGTGGGACGAGTAGCCGACGTCGAGGAGGAAGCCTGCCGGGTCGAGGTCACGCTGCGTGCCGTCGTCAGCGAAGACTCGTACGGCCTGCACCCGGTCCAGCTCGTCCGTCACGAGAGCGAACCGGCGCGGCGGCACGCGCACGAGATACGGCGCGTCGTCCGGCACGACCATCACGGCCCACCGGTCGTGCAGCAGCCCGTCCAGGATCACCCGCTCCCAAAAGCGCATAGGTGACAGGCCGCGCACACGCGCCGGGTCACCGATCAGGCCAGCCAGCGGCCCGTCGCTCACACGCGGGCGGTCCGTGTCACCGGCACGCTCGTACACGTGCAGCGGGACCGAGGCGACGTTCGAGGCGATGAAGGAGGTGACCTTGCGGATCGACGGCTGGGACTCCCACGCGTCCCACTCACCGGCACCGCTGACGGCCCCGAGGTCGATACCGGCTGTCACTCCCGACCACGGCACAGCCTGCCCGGCGGCACCACGAGTCAGGCGCCCCAGAGACTGAAACCTCGTCACCGGCCCACCGCCTGGACCCAGGGCAGCGGCAGGTGGACGAGCATACGCCCGTCCACCTGAAGACCGTCGCTGTCCACGTCAGTAAGCACGAGCCACCCCCGGCGCACCTCAGCCACCGTGCCGCGCACCACGTCGTCGCCCACAGGCACCACGACACGGCTACCGGCCAGGGAGGCGATCAGACGGTCACGAAGCATCACAAACCCCTCCCGGGAGACAGTCTCTTTCAGCACAGAGGCAACGACCCCACCTCGAAGATCGACGCGGGCGCGGGCGCGTTCGTCACCTGGTCCCACAGCGCCTCGGTGGCTGCCACAAGCGGTGCCGCGTCCTGCGGGCTGTTCTTGCGGTCCCAGTACCATCCGTCGCCGTAGAAACGCTGAGCCGCCGTGTGGGCGGCAAGGTTCAGCGCCTCCTGTGACCGGTGAGCCAACGGCTTGGCGCTCGACCCGTTCTCAGGGTCGGCCGCCATCACAGCGTCATAGAACAGCCCGCACCCGATCCCAAGGTCTCCGCCCACCCACTCGACGACGGTCAGCCCCTCGACATCACCGAGCACAGGAACGAGCGCGGCCGCCGGGCACGCCTTGCCCTGGACCACGACGCGAGCCGGATCCTCTGGCCCCACGAACTCGGAGAACCAGGCCGGCACCCACTCCAGCCAGCCCTGGCCGGCACGTGCCGCCACGACCTCGACCTGGTAGCGACCGTCGTCCCGCAGACCGCACGCCGCCACGTACGCGGCGCTCCTGTCCCAGGACACGTCCACCGCGTAGGTGATCGGGGCGTCGTCCGGGATCACGCCACGAGGGTCAGCGCACAGGTCCCACGCCCCGTTAGCGAACGGTCCCGGCGACAGGTTCGCCACCCACTGGCACAGGCACTCGGTGCGGAACACCGCCTCAGGGTCCGTGCCCTCGGCGGCCGCCAGTGTCACCTCGTCCAGCGTGTAGCCGAGCGACGGGTTGGCCTCGGCCCACCCGTCCCTGTCCGAGGTCGCGCGCCCCGGCGCGGCTGAGAACTCAAAGATCCCGATTGACGCGTCAGCACGCGTCATGCCGTCGTCCTCGCCGTTGACGCCGTCAGGATCACCTAGCGCGGCGTGCGCCTTCTTGCGCAGGCTCATGAGCACGACCGAGGAGTCGTCACCAGCGTTGGACAGGCACCACGTCTGCGCCTTCGGGCGCGCCATGGCTGTCTTCGTCACCGCGCCCCACGAGTCCCAGCTCGTGTGCTCGCGCAGCTCGTCCAGCAGCAGCAGGTCAGACGACAGTCCACGCCCAGCCTTGCGGTTGGAGGCCTTGACCTTGTACCGCTCTCCCGTGTCAAGGTCGAGCGACTTCTTCCCGTTGACCTTGACGACGTTCTTGATCTGCGCGTCAAGGGCAGGAATCGACTCCGCTATCTCCACACACCCGTTCCACAGCTCCTCGGCGATGTCGAGGTCCTGGGCCGTACCGAGCACCATCTTGGCGCCGAGCACGTACATGGCCCACAGGGCCAGCACCTGCGCGAGCGTCGACTTGCCGTTCTGCCTGGCCACGAGCAGCAGCACGGTCCTGAAGCGGAACCTCGTGCCAGCATCGTTCAGCTCCAGCGCCCGGACAAGCGTCTCCTGCTGCCACGGAAGCAGCGGGATACCGAGCACGTCGTGGGAGAACTCGATGACCGAGAACCCTGCGGACGTCTCGGGAGTCAGGTCACGCAGCGGCGGTGTGCAGACCCTCGGAGTCCGACGCCCGAAGCGCCCGGCCCCGTCCACACGGTGAGGACACTCCTCCTCGGCCCGCGCCATGAAGTCATCGAGGAAGTTACTGGCCTTAGACGGCTCGGAGCGTCGCCGTCCCCTTGCGGAGCGTGTCAAGCCTGCCATTACCTGACTTCTTCTCCTTCTTCTCCCAGGCCGCCCTCATCTCAGGAGTCAGCCCAAGAGCCGCCGCCGTCTTCAGGAGGAGCGACTCGGTCACGTTGTCGAAGCGCCCCGCCACCATCGGAAACTCCGGCTCGTCCATGCGATGCGCCAGACGACGCAGAAGCTCGACAGCCGCCACGTCAGCGTCCGTCAGCCAGTCCGCCGAGGTGACCGCGTCCTCGACGTAGTCCGTCATCGTGCGATCAAAGGCCTTCGGCATGGCTACACGCCCTTCCGTAGTGCTCGCGCGCACGCGCGCGACCCCCTCGCCCCTCGGGGAGGGGGAGGCCACTCCCCGCCGGCAACCTGGCCACCCATAGGTTCGACCTTCCTTGAACGCCCCTACCTATGGGTGTTGCTTATTTGGGTTGTGTGTCGCTTGTCGTGCTGGTTTTTGTCTGCCCCATGCGCGTGACTGGTTGCCGATGCTTGGTAGCGCGGCGGCCTGTGTGCCTTTGGAGCGGTTGCATGACTGGTGCGTGACGCGGCAGTTGGCGGGGTCGAGGCGCAGTGACGGATAGTCGCGCCAGGGTTTGATGTGGTCGACGCTTGGTGCGTTGTCGGCGTTGGGGTTGCGTGCGTCCCAGTCGATGGGCTGGCCGCAGATCCCGCACGGCAGCTGCTGTGATCGCCATCGTGCCCGGACCTGTGTGGCGACTCGTCTCCATCTTCTGTCGTCGCGGCGGTCCACCATGGCCCGTGTGTCTCCGGTACTTGACGTTGCATGTTGTGCCATGTATAGTTCTTGGTGTCGGAAGAGGTTCCGACCCGGCAGCCAGTCGGTAGAACTAGACAGAGGAGGTTCCGATGGGCGACTTGCCCGGCTGGATCGCGGCGATCGCCACGGTGGTGATCCTGGGGCTGGATGTCTCAGACCGAGTCCGTAGGCGTCGCAGGCGAGATAGGTAGGTGGGTGGGGCCGGGGAGATTGACGATAGCCGTAGAATCGTCAGCCCCCGGCCCCCTCCCCCTAATGATAGGGGCCTCCCGGGAAGGAGTAACCATGACGTTCGAACGTGGGGCGCTGGTGGTGCTGGCCGTCGTGGCCGTCGCCCTGGCGGCGGTAACCGCCGGCCTCAGCCCTGTGGCGGCCTTTGCCGTCTGGCTTCTGTGGCTGGTTGAGGTCGTCAGGTTCGCGCCGCGCGCCTGGCGCGGTGGCGGCAGTGAGTGAGCCGGTGCGCTACCTCGGCCTCGCGGCCCTGGCTGAGCGGGCGGGACTGGCTAAGGGCACGGTCTCGGCCTACCTCAGTCGCGGCTACCTGCCTGAGCCTGACGCGGTGATCGTGGAGGGGCGGCGTGAGGCACGTGGCTGGCTGCCTGAGACGGTGGACGCCTGGCTCGCCAACCGGCCCGGGCGGGGGGCCAGGACCGACCTGCGCGCTCGCGGCTAGCGTGTGCCGTCCCCCGCCCAAGCCAGCGAGGCTTGGGCGGGGGACGTGTCCCCTTGCTGCCCCGTTCTCGGGTCGAGCCTGCCCAGTGTGTGGGTGGGCTCGGTGCGCGGCCGGGGTGTTGCGCCCTGGTGCCGTGGCGGGTGCGGCCCGTCTTCGGCTTGCTCTGTGTCCGCGCTGCCCACCTGGTCGCTGGCCGGGTGGGCATGAGAAAACCCCGGAACTGATGGCTTCGGGGCTGTTTTTGGGCGCGCTCGACGCCCGTTTGGGGGACAGTCTACGCGGGCGGTAATTACGTGGCAAGTATCAGGGCTTGAAGGCGTCGATGACCGCCATGTTCGACGCCCACAGCCCTCGGCCTGGCTGCCAGAGAAGGTGAAGGTCACGGAGCCGGTGGAGGTCCCTGGTCAGGGTGCGCTCGGTGTTGACGTAGGCGGCTGCGAGGTCGGGCGTGAGCCGTGAGATCTCGCGCCGTGACAGCGGTCGTTCCGGCATGGCGAGGGCCAGGTCACGGCGGCGGTCCTTGGTCTTGCCCGACGGCTCGTCGTGCATGACCTCGTGGATGTAGCTGATCCAGGCGATCCGCCGCTGGTCCTCCTGGACCTCTGTGATCTGCTCACGCAGCTTGTCGACGAGCCCGCCCGCGCTGTACCGGACGAACCCGGCGACGTCACCCTTCCTTGAGGCGTCGTCCAGGCGCTGGTAGTAGCGGCTCCTGGTCTCGTTGTAGAAGTCTGACAGGAGGTTGGTGGACACCCACGGCACGACCCCTGAGGCGGCCAGGACGGCGACCTGCAGGAGCCTGGCGGTCCGCCCGTTGCCGTCGCCGAAGGGGTGGATCCAGGCGACGTAGAGGTGGCCGAGGGTCGCAGCGAGGAAGGAGTTGAAGAACCTGGTGTCGGCAGGCGTGTCCGGGTTGTTGACGTGGGCCAGGTACTCGTCGTTGAGCCACTGGCAGAGCCGCTCGACGAGGTAGGGGACGTCCTCTGGCGGTGCAGGGCGGTAGGTGCCGACGGACAGCTGGGTCGTCGTGTACTCGCCAGGGGTGACGTGGTCGGCGACCTCAAGACCCTTGAGGATGTTGGCGTTCTGGTCCTTGAGCCACTGCGGGGTCAGGACGAATCCCTGCTGACGGTGCTGGGTCGTGTCGATGTCGCTGAGGGCCTCAAGGATGTTGCGTACCTCCTGCTCCAGGTACTCCCTGGACGGGGGCAGGCTCTCGCCGTGGTCGATGATCCGGCTGAGGTCCTCCTCGGTGAGGGTGTTGCCCTCGATGGCCGTGGTCGAGAGGGCTCCGCGCCTGACGTAGACCGAGGCCAGCTCGCTGGCGCGGCGTGGCTGCAGGGGCGTGCCTGCCAGGTGCTGGCACTTGGAGAAGACCTCGCCCAGCTGGGCCCACAGGGCGTTGTACTCGGTGCGGAACGTGAAGGTGATCCAGGGGGCGCGAGTGGTGTAGAGACGTTCTCCCATACGGGAGATGCTACTACTTCGCTCTATTTTGTCCACACCTCGCGGTATGTGAGCCGTCCAGAGGCTCGGCTCACGCGGCAAGTGGCCGCGCGCGCGTGTTGACCTGGGCGAGGTTGACCCGGCCCCGCCTGTCGGTGCTCACGTGGCCGCGCCGGACCCACTTCTTGAGGGTGTCGGGCCTGAGGCCTGGGTGGATGGCGCAGGCCTGGGCGCGGGTGACCCACACCTCCGCCCCTGTGGTGGCGAGCGTGTGGGTGCGGGTGGCGTCGATGACCTCACCGTCAGGCCACCAGGAGTCGCAGCCGGTGCAGGCCCGCCAGTCAGACAGGCCCTCCTCGGTGGGCTGGCGGATGAGGGGGTGGCCGCAGGCTGGGCAGGCGCGGTCCTCGTCGGTGGTGTCCGCGTGGCCGGTGAGCGCCGCGACCCTGGCGTGGTGGCGGGCGAGCTCGTCACTGAGCGCAGACCACTCGTCGGGGTGGGCGGTGGCTGCCTGGTCGGCGATGGTGGCGAGGTAGGTGAGGGAGTCTGCGAGGGCGCGCCCGTACCAGGGCTCGAAGCATGCGGCCCAGGTGGCTGCCCAGAGCATGATGCCGGCGGCCGTGCGTGCGTCGGCTGGCTCGTCTGGGTCGTCCACGATGACACCGAAGGGTAGGCCTGGCTGGTTGTTGCCTGATGGTGTTGTGCGGGGTGAGCGTGGCCCGCTCTGGGCCTGTTCGAGGGTGATGAGCTCGGGGAGCCATGCGTGCAGGTCGGTGAGGCGTTGGGCGTCGTGCAACTGGTTTCCTCCCCTTGTTGGTGTCTGTTAGGAGACGGGCTACCCCACCGGTGACAGTAGCGCGGTGGGGTAGCCCGTGTCGTGTCACTGGCCGTCTGCGCCCCTGTTGCGCCCCAGCCACAGGAGGAGGACGGGCATGACGATGCTGTCGGACGTGAAGCGGTGGTTAGACCCTCCGGCGAACCAGCGGCCTGAGTAGTCCTTCATCAAGGCGACATCGTCCCATTCGAGGATGACGGAGCATGGTGGTAGGGCGTCGAGCTCCTCGGCGGTGGTGACGGCGCTGAGGTGGGTGTGCAGGTCGTTGAGGGTGGTGGCGTAGCTGGTGGCGGTCACGTCTGGGTCCTGCCCGCGTCGTCGAGGAGGTCGTCGACGCTGGTGGCGAGGAGGAGCCAGGCTCCCGGTGAGCCGTCGTCGGCTGCGTCGTCCCTCGCCTCGCGCAGGGCGTCGATGAGGTCCGCCCGGACTGCTGCGAGGTCCTCCCACTCGGTGATCGTCTCGGCGTCCCGCGGCCCGGGGTCGCCGTCGTTGATGATGTAGTCGCCGTCTGGGTCGCGCAGGGCGAGGTCGCTGCACGGGGTGTCGGTGTACGTGCTCCTGGTGACGCGGATGAGTGGTGAGGTGGGCCAGGTGGGCTCCTCCGGCCCGTGAGTGTCCACGACGACGTCCACGATGTTGCTGTGGTAGAGCGGGACGTAGGGGGCGCTGTCGGTGCGTATCCGGATGGTTCCGGTCGGTGAGTCCTCGATCCGTGTGACCGTCTCGGTACTGCCTCCGACCCGGATCCTGTCGCCGAGCTTGACGTCGCTGGCGCGGGTGGGGCGGATGGTGACGGTGTCAGTCATTGCTGCTCTCCTTCTTGCTGATCTCGTGCTGGAGCCAGGCGGCGGCCACGGTCGCGACCTGGATGAGCTCGTCGGTGAGGTCCCCGGCGTGGCCGGTGGGCTCGTGGGCGTCGGGGGTGAGCGCGCGGGCGACCTCCCCGACCTCCTCCAGGAGGATCACGGACCGGTCGCGGTCGCTCATGGTGTGGCTGAGCGGCGTGTTCCCGTGGTGCTTGGTGCGGGCTCGGTCGTACTCGCGGCGCACGGCGTCCAGGGCGCAGGCCAGGGGCGCTCCGGTGGTGTCCTGGTACCAGAAGACAGCGTGCACGGCAGCCTTGGTGAGGTTGCTGATGGTGCCGGACACGGAGTGGAGGTGGGCAGCGCAGACGGCCAAGGCCGACTCGTACGTGATGTCGGCGAGGAGGATGATCTCGTCGTCGTGGGTAAGCTGGCGACTCTCCTCGGTGATGAGGTTGATGGCGTCGTCGAGGTCGTGCGTGTGGCTGCTCATTGGTTCTCCTTCGGGGTCCAGGTGATCACGGCCGGGTAGGTGATGGCCGGGGTGTCGGCCACGGGCAGGGTCGGGGTGGTGGGGTGCCAGGTGCGCCCGTGCAGCTGCCAGGCGGTCTCGGTCGCGTCGACGACGACCGAGCCCTCGGGCAGGGTGTCCAGGCTCCCCAGGTCGGTGACGTGCCAGGGGGCGACCTCCTCCAGGTAGGCGTACAGGTCCAGCCCGGGAGGGGGCTGCTCGTCAGGGCGGTCGAGGTCGGTGACGGTGCCGGGCAGGCCGTCGTAGAGGCGCTCAAGCAGGGCACGGGGTCGGGTGCTCATGCTCCCGCCTCCTCGTCGGCCCGCTGCGCGTAGCGGATGGTGAGCGCGATCAGGGAGGCGACGGACATGCGCACCAGGTGCGCCCCCGTCTCCGCCCCCAGGGGGCTGCGTGAGGCCCAGGGAGCCCCTATCAGGCGGTGGAGGGTGTCCAGGTCCATCCACGCGTTCCAGGCCTCGCAGCGGGCTCCTGAGTAGCCCGCGCGCTTGGTGACCAGGACGCCGACCGGCACGCCGTGGTTGTCCCGCTCGGTGACCGTCTGCCCCCACCAGGCCCGCACCCGCTCGTCTGAGGCGGTCTCGGCGGCGTGCCCGGCCTTGACCTCCACGATGATCCCCTCGGTCAGCCACACGTCACCCTGGTCGCGTGAGCCGGCCAGTGCGATCCGGCGGGCCTGACTGTGGCCGCGAGAGCGCGCGTAGCGGACGAGTGCGGTCTCGGCCGCGGTGCCAATGTCCTTGGGTCTTGTCTTCATGCGGTCTGTCTTTCGTCTAGTAGGGCGGCTGGTCGGGGCGCCCCGGCCAGTGTGTGTCCTGGGTGGCTTGTGTCTGTGGTGCCCGCTCCAGGTGGAGGTGGCATCGGTGGGCGGGGTGGACGCTGACCACCGAGGCGGGGCGGGTGGCTACCCTCCAGTGGTCGCGCCAGCTGATGCGCTGGCCAGCCAGCTCGAAGCAGGCCAGCCCCGATTCCCATGCTTCGAGCTCTCCGAGCGCGGTGACTGGTGTGGCGTCGACGGTGTGCTTGGAGGCCATGAGGTCGTCGTCCCAGCCGGTGAGGACCCTGGCCAGGCAGTGGGGGCAGGTGTACTCGGTTGCTGGGGGCCTGAGCCTGGGGGTGGGTCTGGTGGTCTTCTTGGGTGCGGGTTTCTTCCTGGTGGGCATGAGGTGTTCCCTGACGTTGACCCGCTCGCGCCGCACCCCTATAAGGGGGTGCGAGCGCGTCGAGAAGGCTTCTGCGCTCGCAACTCCAACCCCGACTTTTCGTTGGCGTCATTGATGTTCATCGGCGTGTCGTGATTTGACCCGCTCGCTCTGCGCTCGCACATCACGACCTCACCGGCCAGTAGGTCTTGGAGCCGCGCGGACCAGGCTGGGACGAGATGCGCAGGTGGGCTCTGGCGTCCGCCACGGCGGCCTTGAACGCCGTCGCGGACACGCCGTCCTCGACCTTGTCGCGCACCAGTGCCTCCAGGGCCTTGGCGCCCACGCCAGGGTTGGCGCGCACGACGTCGACGACGGCGTCCTCGACCCGGTTGCGGCGCACCTGCGTGCGGTCCCCGTCGGTGGCGGTCAGGTGGCGGGTGACCGGGTCGTAGGTGAGCAGGTGCTCGGGCCACTCCACGTCACGGCCTGTGGCTGACAGGTAGCGGTCAGTGTCCCGCTCGGGGTCGCGGGTCAGGGCCCAGCGCACGTCAGCCCAGTCGTCGACCCTGGTGGCTCCGCGCGCCCGGGTGCGGCCGGAGGGGCCTGTGGCCCGGCCGGTGTGGGTGACCATGACCATCTCGCGGACGCCCGCCTCCTCCTTGATCTGGTCCCAGGCGTCCAGGAAAGCGCCGGCCTGCATGTTGTCGTTCTCGTCGGTGCCTGAGCCAACGAAGGCGCGGGCGTAGGGGTCGACGACCAGGACGCGTGCGCCGGTGTCCTTCAGGTAGGTGACGAGCTGGTGGCGCGGGTGGGGGCGCAGGACGGGCAGGGAGTGGCCGCGGACGTTGAGCAGGGAGACGTTCTCCGGGTGGGCCAGGCCCTGGGCCCGGAACCACTTGCGGATCATCCCCTCGCCGACCTCGTAGTTGAGGTAGGTGACGCGGGTGCCCGGGTCCAGGTTGACGGCCAGGGACCCGAGGAACGGCGTCCCGTCGGCCAGGGCGCGCAGCAGGTTGAGGACCATGGTGGTCTTGCCGGTCTTGTACTGGGCGGTCAGGAGGACGTTGGCGTCGACGGGGAACACGTCCTGGATGAGGTACTCGGTGTCCTCGTCGGGCAGGGCGAGCTCGTCGGCGAGCGTGGGCAGGTGGCTGGGGAAGGACCACGTGGCCTCGTCCTTCTCAAGGGTGACGATGTCTCTGGCTTCGGCGCTGATGCGTAGCTGCTCGGCCTGGAGGGCGACCTGCCCAGCCCGCCACTGGGCGTACTGCTCCTCCTTGCTGGGCTGCTCCTGGCCGGCGCCGCTGTCGGCGGCCTGAGTGTCAGCCTCGGCGTCGGCCTGGGGCGTGGCCGTGGTGACCGTGCCCGGGGTGATGACGGTGGTCGGCGGTGGCTGGGTCGGTTCCCATGTGTCGTCGATCTGCCTGGGCTGGGCGGCCCCGGCCAGGCCGCCAGAGCGCAGCGTCGAGGCAATCTCGGCGTCGCCCAGGCCCGCGGTCCTGGCTGCGTGGGTGAGGCTGTCGGTGACGGTCTGGGCGTCCAGGGCGCCTGCGGCCACCAGCTGGCCGAGGTTGAACGCGCTGCGGTTGAGCTGGTCGTTGCGGGTGCCCTCAGGGGCGGCGGCCACGGCGGTGGTCTCCCTGGACAGGGCTGCCAGGCCGTAGGCGGTGCCGCCGCCCGCCACCGGGGGCATGGCGGCGATGACGGCCGGGTCGGCGGCGTGCTGGCCGGCAGAGCGGCGCTCACGGATCAGGTCGAGGATGGAGGGCATCAGGCCGCCTCGCGGGTGATCTCGGGGGCGGCGTCCCAGGCGTAGCGGCGCCCGTCAACGATTGATGGGGGTGCGACGACGTAGCCGCCCAGGCCCCGGAAGTCGACGTGGGGGATGACGCCTGTGCGGTTGCGCTGCCCGGTGGTGGGCACGTACAGGTGCCAGCCGCGGGGTGTGCGGACGGTGGCGAGCAGCGCGCCGGGCGTGTCCCAGTCGGGCAGGTCGTAGCCGGCCTGGGCGGCGGCGGTGATCGCGGTGGGGGTGTCGACGTCGATGACATCGAAGGTGTGCCCGGTGGGCAGCCCGATGTTGGAGGCGGGGCTGGCCTTCCACCACGCCCGCACCTGCTGGCCGCTGGTGGTGGCGTCCTTGAGGCCATGCCGGGTGGCGGGCCGCTTCTCCCCGGGGATGAGCGGGAAGACGGGCCAGCCGAGGACCTCGGCGTACCACAGCGCCGCGGCACCGAGCGCGCCGGGCGCACGCAGCCTCTGCTCGTCGCCCGCGTCCTGGGCGTCCAGGACGGCGAGGAGGCGTGCGGCCTCGGCCTGGTCGTCGGCCTGGGCGGCGTCGAGGTAGGCGCGCTCGGTGCTGGTGAGGGGTCTGGCAAGGAAGGACATAGCAGTTACTCCATAGGTGGTGGCTACGGGTTCAGGTCGGGGCCCTCCCCGCCCCACCACCGCAAGGAGAACGACAACGGTGATGGGGCAGGGGCGGTCACGAACGGGCCGCAGGCTCAGGTCAGAACGGCACGCCCGGCGTCGAGGTGGGGGCCGGCGCCTGGAACTGGGAGGCCTGCCGGGAGTTGAGGTAGGCGACGCCGGCGGCGACCTCCTCCTCGGTCGGGTCCTGGATCATCCAGGGGGCCGACTGGCCCGGCTTGGCCTGCCCCTTGACGATGCGGCCCAGCACCATCTGCCCGATGCGGGGTCGCAGCTGGGACTGCATGACCTTCTGGAAGACCAGGGTGTCGGCGTAGACGGCGGGCGCTCCCGGGCCGTCCAGGACGGTCACGGCGGTCTCGATGACGTCCGCCTTCTGGCCGGGGTTGTACTGGTCGTCGACCTGCTTGGAGCCGGTCGGCTCGAACAGGCACAGGCGTCCCTCGTTGTCGGCGGGCTTGAAGCCGGAGGGGGCTGCGGGGGCTGCGAACGGGTTGCTGACTGTCATGGTCGTGTCTCTTTCTTGTGAGTGTGTTGGTGGTGTCCAGTCCTCACGCGGCCTGCGTGAGGGCGGTCTTTCGTGCCCTGGCGGCGTCGGTGTGCACCGGCTGCCAGGTGCCCTGGTGGGCTGCCCACAGGCCCTCCAGGGCCTGGACCGTGGGCGCTTGGCTGATGGCGTTCAGGAGGGCCGATGACGCCTCCCCGGTGGTACCTGCGGCTAGCGCCTGGGCGGTGCCGCCGGTGTACGGGGTGAGCCACTGGTCGCGCTTGACGCGGCGGTGCTGGCGCACCTTCCAGGCGAGCTCGACGGCCTCCCAGCCGCGGGCGATGTTCAGCCAGTACAGGTCGCACCGCCCCTGCCCCTCGGGTAGGTGGATGAGCAGGGCCCGCTCCTGGGAGACTCCCGGCAGCGGCGTGCGCTGCCCGGTGACAGGGTCGTACTGGGTGCAGTGGGCGTAGACGGCCAGCTGCATGGCGAACTTTCCTGCCCCGTAGTCGAGGGTGGAGCCGGTCTTGAGGTCCCCGATGACCGTCTCGCCGCCGGGGGTGCGGTAGACACGGTCCCAGGTGCCTGCCACCTGGAGGCTGTCCTCCACGCCGAAGGTCTCGATCTGCAGGGCTCGCAGCCGGTGGGTGGTGACGGCCTCCTGGTACGCGGCGACGGTCGGCTCCTGTCCGTCGGGGACCAGGCTGGTGACGTCCTCGCCGCGCTCCCAGCGCTCGCACACGGCGTGCAGGGTGGTGCCGATGGTGGCCTTGGCTGACGCCCCGGCCGCCTCCAGCGCCTGCTCGCACAGGCGGTTGAGCTCGCCGCGCCCCTCCTTGGAGGAGGGGTCCGCGACGGCCTTGACGGCGGCCAGGATGTCGGGCCGGTGGGCGAGCCCCTGGGCCACCATCCTCTGCTTCCAGGCGGTCAGGGTCGCCTTGTCGTCCAGGGCGTCGACGAAGGTCGTGCAGCGCGTGTACCCCTTGACCTGTCCTGTGGGGGTGACGATCAGGGGCCGCCCGTAGCGGTCACGCTGGACACCCTTGCCGGGGCCGACGGGCGCGGGTACCTGGGTGCTCACGCTCCCACCTCCGTCAGGTCCAGCAGGCCGGGGGTACCCAGGTCGTCGGTGTGGTCCAGGGCCTGCATCCAGCGGGTGCGGCACGTGGCGCACAGGCGGCCGGTCTCGTGCGCCAGGCGGACGTTGCGGTCTGCGCGCTCCACCTCCGAGGCGGGACGCGTCAGCGCCGTGCCGCGGCACAGGCGCCGCACCACCACCCTGGCCCGGTCGGGGCCGCCCAGGGTGCGGGTGGCGACCTGGCTGACCGCCATGACGTGGCGGGTGGCGGTACCGCCACGCGACCCGGTCAGTACATAGCTGACAGTGTCGTCGATGCTCACGGCTCCGTCTTTCGCTTGGCGCTGCCGGTGGCGGGACGCACCCGCACGTGCAGGCGCAGCAGCGCGTCCTGCCCGTGACGCACCTCCACCTGGGGGCGCGAGCACAGCAGCAGCCCGGTGGCACGCAGGTAGCCCATCAGGCTCCTGATCGCCTCGTGCTCCTGGTGAACCATGGGGACGTCGCCCGGCAGGGGCTGCCAGGTGTACACCAGGGGGCGGCCCGGCCCGGTGGGCTGCGTGCGCGTGGAGGTGCGGATATGCCTGGTGCTGCCAGCCTCCGTCACGCCTTGCGGCGTCTTACGCGCCCGCCGCCGCTTCTGCCTCGCGCCGCAGCCTGTGCGCTTGTAGCAGGCGTCGCACAGGCCGTGGGCGGCGTGGCGGACGGTACCCTCCCACCCCTCCATGTCCTTTCGGTTGCCGTTGCGCATGGGGCGCTTGCACACGCTGCACGGCACCGGGCCGTGCGTCCAGTCGATCCGGCTCACGACGCGTCACCCCCGTGGTAGTAGTCCTGGCAGTCCTCGCACTCCCAGTCACCCGTGCGGCTGCACCAGGACACGAGGTCACAGTCGTAGAGCTCCCCGCACTCACCGCACCGCAGCGCGTCGTGGTGCTCCTGCTCGGCGGCGAGACGCGCCTCCCACGCACGGTCAGACGCCGCGCTCCCCAGCCCGATCACCGGACCTCACCCCTCACGGCGGCCAGGGCAGCCCGCTCGCGTCGCGTGCGACGACGCTGGGCGGCCTCGTCCAGCACCAACGACAGGCCAGCAAAACCAGCGCACACGGCCAGGAGGGGCGACATCGCGACAATCAGCGCACCGGCCGTGACGGCCTGCGCGGCTGTACGTGCCCGGCTCACAGCGCACCACCGCCCACCGGCGTGCCGTCGGCGGCGACCTCGCGCACCACGCGCACGCGACGGGCCTTGGCCTTGGCCGAGCCTCCAGGGACGGGCACGAGGTCGTCCAGGGCCACCCGGCACTCCAGGTAGCGCACCCCTCCGCCCCCCTCGTGGGCCGTGAACCGCCCCGCCTGCCACGGGGTGGGGGACAGGTGCAGGCCGCCGCCGCAGACCGGGGACGGGTCCCAGTCGTCGCACGAGACGACACCCTCCGTCGGCCACCTGGTGGCGCGCCCGTACTCCTCGCCGCTGACGAGGCTGCTGGCCAAGGCCTTGTACAGGACGGCCTCGTCACCGACGGTCGCGGTCCCCGTGTACCCGCACCACTGGCGGGCCGTGAGTTGCTCGCTGCCCGTGTGGTCGATGAGCACGCCACCCGTGACGCTGGCGCTGGCGTCGATCCTGTGGACCGCGACGTGCGTCCCAGCCTCCACCGTCGCGCTGTCGTACGCGTGGACCGTCGCCCTGCTGGCCGCGTAGACCGTCACCCTGCCGTACGCGTAGACCGTCGCACTGTCGTACACGTAGACCGTCGCCCTGCTGGCCGCGTGGACCGTCGCCCTGTCGTACGCGTAGACCGTCGCACTGTCGTACACGTAGACGTACAGGCCACGCGTGTCATACACATGCATCGCCTCATCAGCGGGCGAGCAGATCACGATCCTGTGCTCACCAGGGACGATGCCCGGGTCAGTCAGCGTCGCGTCCAGCTCCTCCTGCGTGGTCACCCTGACGTCGATCACCGCACGTCACCGCCCTCAGCGGCCTCGGAGGCGTCCATGGCGTCCCAGTCGACCGGGTCCAGCCCCTCAGCAGCGGCGTGAGCGTCCAGGAGCGGACGGCGCCAGGACTCCACGTACTCGCCGGCTGCGGCGCGCTCGTACCAGGACCGGCGCGAGTCCCAGATCGCCTGCTCCCCAGCCAGGACGTGCTTGGCCTCGGCCTCGGTCACGTCCCTGACGTAGACAGCCTCGCCGTCGTCCACGCGGAAAGGCATGAGGGTGTGGCTGCTGTCCAGCACCTCGCGGAGCTCGGCGAGCTCGTGCAGCCCCTCGCTGTCGAGCGTGCTCGCGCTCACGGGGTGGATGGTGACCACCGGGACGCAGCGCTTCTCATACGGCAGGTCGGTGATGCTCTCGGGTCGGCTCATCGGTGAGCCCCTCTCTGTGAGTCAGTGGAAGTTGTCGGGGTGGTGGGGAGGTCGGCCAGCCACATCACGGCCAGGCCCGCCCCCATCCCCACCAGCGCGGCGACGTTCGAGACGCCACCCAGGACGGCGGCCAGGCACCCAGCCAGGCCAGACAGCAGGAACAGCAGGAGTCCGAGGCGTCTCATGCGGCCCTCCGTCTGCCACGCCGAGACCGCGCGCTACGCGGCTGCAGCTTCGCCGGGTCGTCAGGCACCGGCGCCAGGTGTCGACGCCCGTACGCCTCCAGCGCGGACTCTGGGATCCGCCACCGACCGTGCTCACTACCAGCACGGAAAGCGCCCGGGATTCGGCCACTACGGCAGTGCTGCATGACGGTGTAGACGGACAGCCCCATCAGCTCGGCCACCTGCGCCGTGGAGTAGGCGCGCTCGACACTCATGACGCACCCCCCGCCTGGCAGCGGCGGCACGAGCCCGTCAGCGCGTACAGGTGACAGCCGGTAGGGGAGGGGACCTCCTCGGTAGGCTCGTCGGCACCACTACCTGACGACGGCGTCACAGCACCCTGCTTGACGCCACCTACCGAGGAGGAGACATGGAGAAGCTTTTCGTCACGGTCAACGGACAGGGCTACACGGTCAGCTCTGCGAGCAAGATCGGCTATGCACCTACCAAGGACGCACACAGTGCATTCGATGTCGCGAACCTGTTCAGCACTCCCGGCATCGTCACGCTGCACACCAGCGTCGGAGACGTCGCAGTCTCCGTGCCCACCGGCGGGGCGCTCGTCACCGTGCAGCCCGTCCAGGAGGTCTAGGACCTCACGCAGGTGGCGGGAGACAATGCCCGCCACCTGCACCAGGTCACCCTGGTGGCAGGATTCCAGGACGGCAGCCTGGTCGTGCAGGAGGCTGGCAGCGTTCAACAGGTCGAAGCCGGCCTGCACCTGCTCCGGGTTGCCGGAAAAGCCGTGGCATCCAATCCACGTCATCGGGTCGTTGTCGTACCTCATGCCCGGCTCTCCTTCCTGTGTCGTGGTGTGTGTCTGGGTGTGGTCAGTGCCCGCCACAGGGCAGCCAGGGGAGCCGACGGCAGGGCGTGAGACGGGGCGGTCATGACTGGTCCTCCCCGCTGGTGTTCACAGGAGCGATGCCGACGAGACCCCGCAGCTCCTCGACGATCAGGTCCGCTGCCCGACGCGGGTCGTCCGTGTTGACGTAGAAGGTCATCTCGTAGACCTGAGGGCGGCGGCGGTTCCTAGACCGGACAGCAAGGCCGACGCCGATCGCGGCGCAGGCGATGGACACGCACAGCGCGACAAGAGATGAAGTGGTCATCGGGCACCTCCGACCTTGGCGGCGAACTTCTCGGCCCACACGCGCTCCATCAGCGGCCGGTCGGCTTCGGTGTATGCCTTGACGTGGCGGACCTGGCCGTTGGTGAGGTTCATCGGGTACTCGTCGGGCTCGACGCCGTTCTCCGCGATGTAGGCGGCCTTGACGGCCTTACCGAAGTTCCCCATGACGCTGCGCAGCTTGTTGCGCGACAGGTTCTTGTCGCGCAGGAAGTCCTGCGTGTACAGGGGCATCGACTGTGGGTCGATCTGAGGTGCCTCGCCCATGCCGCGGGCCAGGATGATGCGGGCCTTGGCCTGCAGGTGGTCGGCGTCGATCAGACCCTTAGCGGCCTGGCACAGCTCCATCTGCATCTGGGCCTGGCGGATGAGGGCGTTGACCTGGTGCTCGGTGGCGCGGGGGTTGATCACGCCGCCGTCGTGGAAGTAGCGGTCCAGCGCGTCGGCGGCCTCGGTCTGGTAGGCGACGACGAGGGCGCGTGCGTCCTGGTCCTTGACGCGGCTGGTGTCGATGGTGGCCAGCCACATGGTGAACGTGCGGCGGTCGACGGTGACGGTGTCCTGAAGACCCCCGCGTGAAGGTATGGCCATCATGGCCATACCTGCCCAGGGCTGACGGCTCAGGCGCTTTCGCTGCGCCGAGTAGTCGAGGCCGATTGCCTCGCACACAGGCTTCAATGCGATCTGGGTGCCGTCGTCGTTGGTGACGATCTCAGTCCCGTGGAACGGGACCCTGGTAATCTCAGTCATGAGAACTCCTTGTGATTGGTGTTCCTCCCCTCCGGACTGTTAGCGCGGGCCGGAGGGGTCTTGTGATTGGAGGTGTTGTTATGCGGCTTGCTCCTCGATGAGCTGCCCAACCGGAATGTCGAGCCATTTGACGACCGTCTCGATCTCGTCAAGATCCATGCTCACTTCGCCCGTCATTCGGCGAGAGGCAGAGGACTGACTGAGGCCAAGGGCAGACGCAAGGTCTGAACTTGAATGACGACGGAACGCCATTTCGGCTCGCAAGCGGCCAGCAGCGATCTGAGTGAGCGTCTCTCGTGAACTCACGGGAGTTTGCTTAACCTGAGCGGGTTTGATCGTCAACTCTCGGGCAGGGTCGGCGTGTCGCGGGTACCCTTGTGCCCATGACCTCAGACCTGCATCGGTGTGTATCTGCCGCAATCAGGGCACAGTTGGCTGTACAACGGATGTCCGGCAACACCCTGGCAGGCAAGATCGGTAAGAGTCAGAACTACGTCGCCGTGCGTCTGCGCGACGAGAAGCCGTTCACCCTCGATGATGTTGAGTTGATCTCCGACGTGCTTGCGGGCGGAGATGCTGGGGACTTCATCAACTATGCGGTGGACGAGTACATCGGGTATGTCGCTGCCCGCCAGTCCTCCACCCCACCCCAGCCCGCCCCCGCCGACGACGCCGTCGTCGTCACCTTCCCGGCCGCCCCGCCCGACGAGGACGATGAGGATGAGCCGACCGAGAGGGACTATCACCAGATGGCTGCCCTCGACCCTGGCTACCCGCCGGACGCAGAGAACGAGCAGTAGGCGAGAAGCGACATTTACCCCCGCTAGACAATGCATGTTTAGCGGGGGTATAATCATGTTATGACCAAGCCGATGAAGTACCGGGACCTGACCCGCCTCCTCAAGGAGGCAGGGTTCACCTCCCGGCCCGGCAAAGGCGACCACGAGGTATGGACCAACGGACCACACGCCGTGTCCATCACCCGCACCCGCGAGATCTCACCCGGCCTGGTCCGCAAGGCCCTGAACACGATCAAGGAGAGCAGACGATGACCGCACTCAACATCACCGCCCGCCGGTGGAGCGGCGGCTGGGAGCTGTGGAACGACGACGACTGCTGGACGCAGGTCACCCACCTAGCAGACGCCCGCCAGCAGGTCGTGGACTACCTCGACACCGTCGACGAGGGCGCCGACCACTCCGGGTGGGACATCACCATCACCCCGGACGTGTCCAGCGCGGCACAGGTCAAGGCCGCCCGCCAGGCGACCGAGCGGGCAGCCCTCCTCCAGAAGGAGGCCGCCAGTGCGTGGCGGGAAGCCGCCATCGCCCTACGAGCCGAGGGCCTGTCCGTCTCCGACGCGGCAGCCGTCATGGGCGTGTCCAGGGGAAGGGTGTCGCAACTGACAGCCACCGCCTGACAGGCAGGGTCGCTCTCGCGCCCGAATTACTGTCGCCGGGCACGGCTACCGTCCCGGCCGTGACCCTGCCAGCCCTCACCGCCGCCCACGCCACCTGCCAGGCGCACGGCATCACCGTCACCTGGGACCATCTCCCCGGCCACCTCTGGGGCGTCTACTCACACCGCGAGCACACCATCACCCTCCGCGCCGGGATGAGCGAGGGGCAGGAGGTCGCCGCCCTCCTGCACGAGATGGAGCACGCACGCCGAGGCGATGACGGCCACCAGCCCCGGGCGGTGGAGCGACGTATCGACGAGACCGTCGCCCACCAGCTCATCACGGCCGAGGAGTACGCCCGCGCGGAGGCTGTCACCGGGGCCCGCGACAGCGGTGCGATCGCCGCCGAGATGGGGCTGCCCAGGTGGGTCGTCTCCGCGTACCGGCGCACCCTCAGGAGGGCCAGATAAGGGTGTAGCAGTTGCTACAGCAACCCCCTAAAAACACCCCCATTCACCCCTGTCATGACACCCCCTGAAGGGCGGTTCTCGACCACCGTGAACGCTAGTGATTGCAATGGTTTCGTTGCTGTGCGACACTGGTGCCGCACCACTAGTCGAGGACAGTTCAGCTCTCCCCTCGGGAGCTGGCCAGCGCTGTGCATCGCACGCATCATTGCGGGATGCAGACCCCTGCGCCGTAGGTGAGGGAGTCAGAGACCGTGGCCCACGAGGCGGCTCCTCGACCACCGTCAAGGTGCTGTCTGAGCGTCCCCGTAAAGAGCGCCTCTCGGCCACCGACCTGAAGGTAGAGCCCGTGCTGGGCGTTGCTCTGCTGACCGACGACCCTGACGAACCCGGCTGCCTGCCCGCAGCTCACGCGTCCGGTTCTCACCGCCGCTGCGGCGTCTGTGGCTGGTACCAGCCCGGCGACCAGGACCAGGGCAGCAAGGGCGGCGGGGATGCGGAACATCTTGGATTCCATGACGGCTGCTCCCTCGCAATTGTACACGTCATTTAAAGGCTACCATGTGGTTCCCGCAGGCGCAAGAACATGACGGGCCTTGCGCCAGCGCAGCCTGGGCGACGGGGCGAGCTTGTGGCGCCACTGCTCCAGCGTCGCGCGTTCCTTGAGGGCCTGCTGGCACGTGGTGCCTTGGCTCATCCGTAGAGCGCTGAGGCCGGGGGCTTGGGAGGACACTGTTGTGCAAGGAGGTCCCAGGCACGCTGGTCAGAAACCTTGTGCTGATGTGCGGCGTCCCACTGCGTGTAGTCAGTGGGCATCCACAGATGCTCCAGGTTCTGTCCGGACATGGCATGGGTGACCCACGCTTCCTGCGTGGGGATGTCTGCGGACGGCGCCAGGTCAATGCCTTGACGCCTGAGGCACGGCAGGTAGAACGTGGTGTAGTACTCGTAGAGGACTGAGTACTGTTCCTCGCCCCAGGGCTGCAGCTGTTCGGGTGAAGGCGTGTACTGTGCCGAGCAGGTCCACAGGGTTTGATAGTAGGGCCGAGACTGTGCCTCGGCGAGTCCGTCCATGATGACCCCGCCTGCGGGATCGGCTTGGCGTGCTTGAAAGCCTGCTTCGTTGAGGCACTGGACGATCTCTTGGTCCGTTCCGTCGGACCAAGAGATGAGGTCTGGTACCGGCGTCTCCTTCGGTACGTCGTCGTGGCGGGCGGACTCCAACCACGTGGCTCGCAGCTCCATCGCCTCGTCCGGACTGTAGGTCCGTGGGCGGACGGTCGTTGCGGGCCTCCAGTCCTTCCAGGCCTGAATCGCGTCAGAGACCGAGACTGTCGCCGTTGCCTCCTCGGTGGCAGCAGGCCGTGCAGTCTGGCACGCAGCCAGCAACGCAAGGGTGCTGCACAGGAGGAATACGGAGCAGCGTCGTCGCAGATCCATCGGTACGGTCCTAGGACTGTAGGGACACAAAGGTTAGCCAGGGACGCAGGCGCCCCAGCCCTGTGTCAGCGAGTCGGATACCGTGGCCCATTGAGCGGGTCCCTTTCCACCGTGGACTGTTCCTCTGAGGGAGCCCTTGAATGGACGAGTAGTGCGCGCGTTCTGTGCAGCATGTGAATCTCCTTTGATTCGGATAGAGCAGTATCACGCGTCCTCACGGCGTGCGCAGCACGCTCACCGGGTCACGACGTGAGGCCCATGCCGCCGGGGCCACGGCCGCCAGCCCTGCGACCACGGTCGCCAGCACGGCGATCGCGCCGGCGTAGTCCCAGGGCACGGCCACCCCCAGCCACACCCTCCCTGTGGTGAGCGCCCCGGCGGTGCCCAGGAGCGCGCCCAGCCCAGCCGGGGCAAGCATGCGCGCCGTCGTCAGGGCCGTCAGGGCACCACGAGTGATACCCAGTGCCCGGCGTCGTCCCATCTGACGGCGGTGCAGCAGGACGTCGGTGAGGGTGACCAGCGCGGAGAAGAAGGCCCCGGCGGCCAGGATGAGCAGCAGCGTGGCGCGGTTGGCGGCGCTGACCTGGTCAGAGAACAGGGCCGAGGCCTGGGTGAGGGCGGAGGGCGTCTGGACCGTGATCGCCTGCGGGTCCCATCCGCCCACGAGGTCGGTCACCGCCGCCTGGACCGCGGGCATCGCACCCAGGTCGGTGACGGTCACGCGCAGCTGCCGGTAGACGGTCTGCTCACCCCCGCGTACCACGAGCCCCACGGCCAGGTCCTCGAAGGCGGCCGACGGCGTACCGGTGGCGGTCACGTCGTAGCGGGTGAGCTCATCCGGGCTGCGCACGGCCCCTGAGGAGGTGGCCAGCCGAAGAGCCTGGAGCACCTGCGGGCTTGCGCTGGCCTGGCCGGGGGAGTCCTGACGGCCCAGGCTCAGCGTGGTGACGAGCTCAGGACGGTCAGCCTGCCAGGCGGGCACGCGCGGGGTGCCAGGGATAGCGACGTTGACCACGTCCACGGGCGCGGACAGGGCGACGGCGGACTCGACCCCGGTCATCGAGCGCACGATCGACATGACGGTGGCGTCAATGACCCCGCGGGACCTCGTGTCCGTCACCGTCAGGACCCGGGCGCCGGCTGACTCCAGCGCCTGGCTCATCTCGCGCTGCTGCGCCACGCCGTGCCCCAGCACGGTCAGCGCCGTGGCGCAGGTGGCCGCGACCACGAGCAGGACGAGCAGCGAGGGCACCTTCTGGGCCCAGGCCTCACGCACGGCTTCGGCCACCAGCGCCGGCAGGCGCATCCGGGTCTGAGCACGGGCAGGAGCCTGGCTCACAGCTCCACCACCTCCTGGCAACGGTCCACCACGTAGGGGTCGTGCGTGGCGATGACCACGGTGCAGCCGCGCTGGCTGGCCTCGTCCAACGCGTCGAGCACGGCGGCGGCGTTGCCCCGGTCCAGGTTCCCGGTGGGTTCGTCGGCCAGGACGACGTCGGGATCCATGAGCAGCGCCCGGCACACGGCGGCGCGCTGGGCCTGACCGCCTGAGACCTGGGTAGGACGCTTGCCTGCCTGGTCCGCCAGCCCCAGGCGCCCGAGCAGCCGACGGGCGCGCTCACGTGCCTGCGCAGCGCTCAGACCCGCGTACAGACCCGGCTCAGCCACGGACTCGGTCAGCGTGCGGTGCGCATCGAGCTCGGAGTCCTGGAAGACGAAGCCGATGCGGCTGGCCCGCAGCCGGGAGCGCTCAGTGTCCGGGGCGTCTGCCACGCTGACGCCGTCCAGGAGCACCTGACCGGTGCGCGGGGCCAGTATGAGGCCGAGCACGTAGAGCAGGGTGGACTTGCCTCGCCCTGAGGGACCTGTCAGCGCCGTGCACCTGCCCGCGGCGAAGGAGTGGCTGAGACTCTCAAAGAGCTCGGGGGAGTGGCGGGTGTAGGCGAAGGTCAGGTCACGCACGGCCAGGCCGTGCTCGGCCTCAGGCGGTGGGGCGGCAGCTGCGTCAGGTGCTCGGGTCACTGAGCCGTCTCCTGGCTGTCCGGTTCTGGGGTGCCTGGCACCTGCCCGGCAGGCTCCGGTGCCGAGCCTGCCTGTCCTGAACCTGCCTGTCCTGTCCCGTAGACGCGGACGAGATCACCTTCCTTGACGCCCGTGACGACGGCGATCCCGTCCACGCTGGCCAGGACCTCCACCGTCTGGGCGCGGGTGGCGCCGGCCTCCACCAGCTCGACGCTCACCGATCCGTCAGGATGGCTGCTCAGCGCGGTCACCGGCACGGCCAGCCCGGACACGGAGGGGACGATCTCGATGCTGGCCGGGATGTAGAGCTGCTCCGTGGCCGGGAGCACGGCGCACTCGCTGGCGCACACGGCCCCGCCGTCCAGGCCAGCCAGGGACAGGGAGTAGACGTTGGAGCCGGAGGCCTCGTCCTGCTTGAAGCCGGAGGCCGTGATGACGGCCCGCCAGGTGTGGTCCTCGTAGGGGATGGTGATGACGGCGTCGGAGGGAATGGCCTGGGCCTGCTCCTGGGACAGGTCCAGGGAGAAGACCGGCTCACCGGTGGCGGTAGACACCAGCGGCTCCTCGCCGGTGAGGACCGCACCGGCGCGCAGCACCGTGGAGTCCAGGAACAGCGCCTGGGGCAGGGAGGGAACAGCGATGAGCTCACCACGTGCCACCACGCCTGTGGCCTCCTGGCCCAGGTCCTTCTGCCAGGCCTTGACTGCCTGCTCAGTGCGGGGCCCGAAGACCTCGTCCGCCCACCCCAGGTAGCCCAGGTCCACCAGCGCCTGGGAGAGCTGACGCACGTCCTCACCACGCGTCTCGAGGCCGAGGTCACGGTAGAAGGGCGTGGAGCCGGCCACCACGCGGACGGGAGTGGCCTCCACGGTGTAGACCGTGTCCCCCTGGGAGTAGGAGTCCTGGACGGACACGGAGGTGACGACGCCGGGCAGCAGGTTAGCGGCGACCGGCACCCGCGCCTGGCTCACGGTGACGTTGTAGGTCAGCGTGCGTCCCACAGAGTCCGTGGTCACGGCCACGTCCATCGACTCCCGCGCCAGGGTCTGGGAGGGCAACGGGCTGCGGGTGACGACGTGTCCCGCCCAGAAGCAGGCCCCGCCGACCACGGCCAGTGAGAGCAGCCAGCCGGCTGCGACGACCCATGGGCGACGTGTCACGATCACGATGTGCCTCCTGCCCAAAGTGGATGACTGCGAGCCGTGCATCGCAGGTATGATCTGTATCATAAGGCATGAGGAGTAACGGAAGGGAGCAGGAGGATGAATCTGGCGCAAGGACGTGTGGTACCTGGTCGAGGGCTGTCTCTCGCGCTCGTGGCGTGCTGTGTGCTGGCGGTCGCGGGATGTGGATCGGCTGGCGCAGGTGATGACTTGGGGGGCCGAGGTGGTCACGCGCAGGGGGCGACGGCTACGGGGACGGCGTCGCGGCTGCCGAGTGAGGCTGAGGCTCTGGCGCGGTGGCGTGCGTGGGAGCCTACGACGAAGGTGGTGGCTCGGGAGTACTCGGAGGACGAGGCTGCTCGGATGCGGTTGGAGTGGCTGGAGGAGAATCGTCCTGACGCGGCGGCTGGGTTGCCGGTGCCGGAGCTCGTGGCGTGGTCGCAGGTGGATGACCAACCGGTGGCCGACTGCATGACACAGGCGGGATTCCCGGCTACCCAGATCGACCCGGCGGGCGGTATTGAGCAGCGGGAGGTCTCGGAGTCTCAGCAGGAGGCGTCAGACGTGGCTCTGTGGACCTGCATGGCACGGCATACTCCATCGGCAGCACGCATTGCAGGGTGGGGGAAATTGCAGTTTGCCGTGTTGTACGAGTACTTCACGACCTTCTACCTTGACTGCGTCGCCGAGCTCGGCTACGAGCTCGACCGCACCCAGGTGCCCAGTCAAGAGACTTGGGTGGCCCAGGCGATGCAGGGGGAGGCAGAAGGGCTGTGGTGGCCCGCCGAGCCGGCGGACTGGCCTTCGCCTGCTGCCGGGGTGCTCCGGGCGGGCGGGCCGCAGGCTGAGACGGTACTTTCACGCACCTGTCCACGACGGCCTCCAGCTGCCGTGATGTTCGGTGAGGAAGCGAGTCTTACGTGACGCTGTGGCTCCGTTCGTGAATCGAGCATAATCACTTGCTATCCAGTGTGATGTGTGGCATTCCTATGGGACGAAGTGGATCGCCAAAGGAGGCTCCCAATGTTTCTTCGTAAGACTGCAGCAGCGCTGATGACCGTGCTCCTCGTAGGTGGAATCGCGCCGATGGCGGCAGCTGGATACCTTGATGGGTATGCGACGTGTGGGCAAGCAGTTGGTTATATCCAGGCGGAGGCTGCTCAGACCAACCCGAATCACTGGATGACAGTCAAAGCGGCGGGTGTTCGGAAGACGGACAATGGGAAGAGACTTGTCGTAGGCGCAAAGGGATACCGCTCAGGAAACTGGTCTGCGTCGTCGTCGTCGCTGTCTTCAGCGAGTGGCTACTGCGTACCTCAGTGATTGGATTTTGTTTCTGTTCCCGGAATCTGCCTGCACCGCATGAGGCGCCGAGCAATCTGCTGACCTGGTGTTTCTTGACGTCCTCAGACGCTGCTGGATGCATTCGCATTCTTTGCGGTCTGCTGTATGCCGAGGGCATGGTTAGAGGAGAACTGTCAAGAGTTTGTCGCTGCGCTGCCAATGCCTAACTCTATGGACCTGATTGAGTTTAGTGCGAGGTCGATACGAGCGTCTTATTCTCTTTTGTCTCGACTATGTCCCTGACTTCTGCGGTGGGTTGATGAATAAAAGGTTTCCTCGATCGCCGCTCGAAGTTCGTCTGTCAGGCTCAGCACGGGGTACTCGTCGTTGCCGCTATCCTGGGCCCGTGGTGCTCTACGACCTGCTGTACAAGACCGTCCTGACACGTATTGACCCCGAGCTCATCCACGACGTCTGCGTCAAGGGCGTCGCGGTCACCGGTCGCCTGCCCTTCGTGCGGGACGTCGTGCGCCAGGCCTGGGGACGCCGGCCCGCGATCCCTGTGCCCTCGGCCGGTCAGGGAGGCCCCTTCGCCCGCCCGGTGCCCGGAGTACTGGGACTGGCTGCCGGGATGGACAAGGAGGGCGAGGCCGTGGAGGGCATGGACGCCCTCGGCTTCGGCTTTGTCGAGGTCGGCACCTTCACCGCCCAGGCCCAGCCTGGTAACGACAGGCCCCGCATGTGGCGGTACCCGGCCACCCGCGCCGTGCGCAACAAGATGGGCTTCAACAACTCCGGTGCGGACGAGGCTGCCCGCCGCCTGCGCGAGCTGCGCTCGACCGTGCGCGGGCGCAGCATCGTCGTCGGAGCGAACATCGGCAAGACCAAGGTGGTCCCGCTGGAGGACGCCGTCGAGGACTACCGCTACTCCGCGGCCGCTGTGGCGCGCTGGGCCGACTACCTCGTGGTCAACGTCTCCAGCCCCAACACCCCCGGCCTGCGCGACCTGCAGAACGTGGAGTCCCTGCGTCCGATCCTCCAGGCCGTGCGCGAGGCCGGCGACGCCGCCGCTCACCGTCACGTTCCCCTCCTGGTCAAGATCGCCCCGGACCTGGCGGACGCGGACATCGACGCCGTCGCTGACCTCGTGACCGACATGGGCCTGGACGGCGTGGTCGCCACCAACACCACCATCGACCACGACCTGGGGGAGGGCGGCCTGTCCGGGGCACCCCTGCTGCCGCGGTCCCTGGAGGTCGTGCGCCGCCTGCGCGCGCGCCTGGGTGAGGGGCCGACCATTATCGGCGTCGGCGGGATCTCCTCCATCATGGACGCCGAGCTCATGCTCGACGCCGGAGCGGACCTGCTCCAGGCCTACACCGCCTTCATCTACAACGGCCCGGCGTGGCCAGGCCGCATCAACCGGGCGCTGGCGACCATGCGCCGCCCGCGCTGAACGGTTACCATAGCCGCGCGCCACGGCGCATGAGTGGGAGACGAGGCTACCTGTGAGGTCGGGCTGGTAGCCCGACGTCGTCGACCCCGGGAACACACGTGACCAGCTCAGCCACCTCCGCTCAGGTACCCGGTGCGCAGCCACCCGCACCCGACCAGCCGACTCCGCCGCCCCTGCGTGCTCTCGTGCAGGCTGCCGGCGGCTCCTTCCTCGCCCTGGGGTTCCTGGGCCGGCTGCCAGCGGCCATGAACCAGCTGGGCATGCTCCTCATCGTCTCCGCCTCCGGGCGAGGCCTGGCCCTGGCCGGATCGACCGTCGCCGCCGTGGGCCTGGGGACTGCCGTAGGTGCCCCTCTCGTGGGACGCCTGGTGGACCGCCTCGGTGCGGTCCGTGTGCTCACCTGCGCTCTTGTGCTGCAGTCCGTGGCCCTGGCCGGGGTGCTGGCCTGCCTGCACGCGGAGCTGCCAAACGCCCTCATCCTCGTCTTCACGGCGCTCCTGGGACTGGCGAACCCCCAGGCAGGCTCGATCGCGCGCGCCTGCTGGTCCGCCATCGCTCGCGCGGATGTCGTACCTGCTCGTGCGCTGCGGACGATCCGGCTCGGCCTGGGCTTCGAGACGGCTGCGGACGAGACCAGCTTCGTCGTCGGCCCGGTTGCGGCCGGGGCGCTGGTGACCCTGCTCGGAGCCCAGGGGGCGGTCCTCGCCCTGCTCGCCCTCACGGTGCTGGGCGAGGGGGCCTTTGCCTGGTGGCTGGCCCGCCGCCCTGCCCTGGCCCGCCCGCACCAGGGTGACGCCGCCGGCTCACCCCAGGCCCGGTCGCGCACGCCGTGGGCGGTGCTGGCACCGGTGCTGGTGACGATCGGTGCTGTGGGCGTGGTCTTTGGTACCACCCAGACGGCGCTGACCGCCGTGTACACGGCTCACGGGACACCAGAGCTGACCGGCCCGGTCTACGGCTCGATGGGCATCACCTCGGCGCTGGCCGGGATGGTGGCCCCCTCCCTGCGCACCGGGGCCCTCACGAGGACGGCTCTGGGTGGCCTTCTGGTGCTCATCTGCTCTGCCGTGCTCACGACTGTCCCCGCTACGCCGCTGACCCTGGCCATGATCCTCCTCATGGGGGCTGGCGTGGGCACGGTCCTGGCGACCTCCTACACGCGTGTGGAGGCCGTGGCGGTCTCCGGTCGGGTGACGAGCCTGATGACGCTGGCCACTACCTGCAACGTCCTGGGAGTCTCTCTCGGCTCGGTGGTCACGGGTGCGCTGGGGGCCAACCTCCACCACGCCAACCTGCCAGCCGTGGCAGCCGGTGCGGTCATGCTCGCTCTCGCCGTAGGACAAACGTGGCTCACCTGCGCGACGAGGGATTCCACCCGTGCGGACACACATTCCTGACGGGGCTCATGGAGAGCCTGAAAGGCTCTGCCAGGCCAGGTTTGTGGCCCATTCATCGTCTTGAGCTGTCAGCGACTCTGACTCTGTGTGAGAGCTCGCCCCGGCGCACGAACAAGATTGGGTGTCGGGAACGCATCAGGCCGGCGACCTCAGGACACAGTTGGATCACAAAGTCGTACGTGGACCGCCAAGGAAGTGTGATGTAGGCAATACTGGTTGTGTCATGTTGTTTTGTCACAGAGAGGTGACGACGATGAAGACCAAGAGTGCAGCGATGCTCCTATCTGCCCTGTTGGTGGTGGGGGTAGTGCCGACCGCCAACGCAATCTATATGGGCGGCACACAGCGCTGCTCGCAAGCAGCAGGCTACGCCGCTGTCTTCGGCCAGCAGAGTCAAGGCGTGCTGATGACTCTCGAGATCGGGGGCTTCAAGAAGAGCTATCCAAATAAGACAGCGACTCTCGTTGCTCAGGGTAAGTGGGTAGCGAGCTGGAGAGTGACGTCTGACAACCTTGTCACTGCGCATGGCTTCTGCCATCCGCAGCTCGGGCGTTAGGCGGGGGAACCAACATGCGCCGGCCGAGGTGGAGGCACCGGATACTGACCGTCTCAGCCGGAGCATGTCTGGTCCTGGCTGGTTGCGCGGGTGGTGGGTCTGCCTCCTTGGGCGAGGTGTCGGCGTCGCCAGCGTCGTCTGACGGTGCCAGTGAGGTGGGGACTACTGCGGGTTTTGATCGCGTGGCGGCGGCGAGTAGGTGGCGGGCGTGGCGTCCTGTGCATGCAGCGATGCCTCGTGAGTACACCGAGGCTGAGGCGCTAGCAATCCATCATGACTATTGGGAGTCCAACCGTCCCGATGCTGCCGAGGGGATGGAGGTCCCTGAGCTGGTGCGGTGGAGTGAAGGCGACTCCTTAGAGGCTGCGGCGTGCATCCGGGAACAGGGTTTTGAGCAGTACGCCATGGGTCTGGACGGGAGCATCGGCGGCAGTGCCCCTACTGATGCTCAACGAGCGCGGTCGGAGGTCGTGGAGTGGGAGTGCTGGGCGAAGTTCAGCCTTCCGCTGCAGTGGATTGCGCCGCGGACTGAGGAATTGTGGCGGCTGGAGTATGACTACTATGTGGATTTCTATCTGCCGTGCATGAAGGAGTGGGGCATCGACCTGTACCGCGATGACATCCCTAGCGAGGACGTCTGGGTGGCACAGTCCATGGAAGGGCAGGTTGACCTGTGGCTTCCGTATGACCTCTTACACAATCCGCCGGTGAGTGATCATCGCCCGAAAGGGCTGACTGATGATGAGCTGGCCTGGTTGTGTCCCTCAATGCCGCCACCGGTGCTTTCCGTGAGTGGAGGATAGAGCTCCTAGAAACCGTCTATGTGGGCACAGTAAACGAACGGGTAGCCTGGCGCGTGAGCATGGGCCTTGCGACCCTCACCCAAGTGCAAAGCTACTCGTCCGCCTCGGACTGGCGAGGGTGTCTAGCCCAGCTCCTCGTCAGCCTTGCGTGAGGGGGAACGGGTCAGCGCCGGGTCGCGCTCCACCACGTCGCCCAGGGCCTGGTCGATCGCGGCCATCGTGTCCGCGTCCAGGCGCACGCCCGAGGCCTTGACGTTCTCCTCCAGCTGCTGGGGCCGGGAAGCACCCACCAGGGCGGCTGAGACGTTCGGGTTCTGCAGGACCCAGGCGATCGCCAGCTGGGGCATGGTCAGGCCCGCCTCCTCAGCGATCGGGCGCAGACGCTGCACCGCGGTGAGGACCTCCTCGCGCATCCAGCCGGCAATCATGTCCTTGCCGCCGCGCTCGTCCGTGGCGCGTGACCCAGCAGGAGGCTGCTGGCCGGGCAGGTACTTGCCGGACAGCACGCCCTCAGCCATCGGGGACCACACGACCTGTCCCATGCCCAGCTCCTCTGAGGTGGGCACGATCTCCTCCTCAATGACACGCCACAGCATCGAGTACTGCGGCTGGTTGGACACCAGGCGCAAGCCCATCTGGGTGGCCAGCTCCTGCCCGGCGCGGATCTGCTCGGCGGTCCACTCCGAGACGCCGATGTACAGGGCCTTGCCTGAGCGCACGACGTCAGCGAAGGCCTGCATCGTCTCCTCTAGCGCAGTGGCGTCGTCGTAGTGGTGGGCCTGGAGCAGGTCCACGTAGTCGGTCCCCAGGCGCCTGAGCGAGCCCTCGATGCCGCGCAGGATGTGCTTGCGGGACAGCCCGGAGTCGTTGGCGCCCTTGTCCTGGATGGGGAAGTAGACCTTGGTGAAGATCTCCACCCCGTCACGGCGCACGCCCGACAGTGCCTTGCCCAGCACCTCCTCGGCCTTGGTGTTGGCGTAGGTGTCAGCGGTGTCGAAGGTCGTGATGCCCAGGTCCAGGGCCGTGTGCACGCACTGCGTGGCCGTGTCAGCCTCGACCTGCGAGCCGTGAGTGAGCCAGTTTCCGTAGGTGATCTCCGTGACGCGAAGGCCGGAGCTGCCAAGATGACGGTAAGCAACCATGGTTCCAGCCTAGGGGAGCAGCCACCCAGGCGAGGCCTCGGTCACAGGGGCGGGGACGTCGTCGGCCCGGCTTTCCGCTGGGGGCGGAGAACCGGGCCGGGAACGAGGGGGCAGGCTCAGGAGGGGTACTCGCGGCGTCCCACCTGAGGAACCGGCTGACGCCAGCGACGCAGGTTGAAGCAGCGGGAGAAGACGTACCAGAAGATGACACCCTGCTCCTTGACACGGGCCTGACCGAACTTGGCGTTCAGACGGCGCCGAACCAGACGCCAGCAGACGAGCGCGTCCACGATCGCCACGAGGAAGAGGCCGTAGATGAAGAGCATGAGGTAGAAGGTGCCCACGGCCGCCTGCGCCGAGCGCGAGACCGCCTGGAAGCCGATCATCACCAGCACCAGGAGGATCGTCGAGGGCAGGAAGAGCTCGCCCACGCTGAAGCGCGCGTCCACGTAGTCGCGGATGTAGCGCTTGATCGGACCCTTGTCCCGCACCGGCAGGTAGCGCTCGTCCCCCGTGACCATGGCACGACGCTGGCGCTCCCAGGCCTCGTCCTGCTTGGCGCGGGCCTCACGCTTGGCAGCCTTGCGGTCAGTGGGGACCACGGGGTGCAGGCCACGGGCCTGCGCGTCCTTGCGCCTGGGCGTGGGGCGGCCCTTGCCGCCGGGCTTGGTGCGCTCGGCCTCCGGCGCGGGCTGGGCGGCCTTCTCCTTCTTGAACAGACTCACGCCGTTAGGTTACCGGCTCGGTCGCGATACGCTGAAAACCATGATCTCAGTCGACGCCGTACGCGCATCCGTCCACCGCTCCTTCGACGACGTCGTGGCCGACCTGGTCGACCTCGTCGCCATCCCCTCGGTCTCGGCCTCCAGCCACGACCAGGCCGAGGTGGCGCGCTCGGCCGAGCACGTGGCCGGCCTGCTGCGGGGCGTGGGGCTGGAGGCTGAGGTCGTCAGCGTCGAGGGGCCGGGCGGCGTGCCCGGCCGCCCGGCCGTGCTCGCCCACCGCGAGGGTCCTGCAGGCTCCCCGCGCGTGCTGCTCTACTCCCACCACGACGTCCAGCCCGTGGGAGACCCTGGTGCCTGGGCCCAGGACGACCCCTTCACCGCCGAGCGCCGCGGGGACCGCCTCTTCGGCCGCGGCACGGCCGACGACGGTGCCGGCGTCGTCTCCCACGTCCACGCCCTGCGGGTGCTGGACGAGCTGACCGGAGGCCTGCCCTGCTCGGTCACCGTCTTCATCGAGGGCGAGGAGGAGGTCGGCTCCCCCTCCTTCGAGGCCCTGCTGGAGACCTACCGCGACCGCCTGGAGGCCGACGTCATCGTCGTAGCCGACTCCTCCAACTGGAAGGTGGGCGTGCCGGCGCTGACCACCTCCCTGCGCGGGGTGGTCCAGGTCGACGTCCGCCTGGACGTGCTCGACCACGCCCTGCACTCGGGCCAGTACGGCGGCCCGGTGCTCGACGCCGTGACCTCCGTGTGCCGCCTGGTGGCCACCTTGCACGACGAGGCCGGGGACGTCGCCGTGCCGGGCCTGGTCTCACGCTCCGAGGCCGCCCTTGACTTCCCCGACTACCCCGAGGAGGCCTTCCGCGCTGACGCCGGCGTGCTCGAGGGCGTCACGCTGGCGGGTACCGGTGACCTCACCGCCCGCCTGTGGACCAAGCCGACGATCACGGTCATCGGGATGGACGTCACCCCCCTCCACCTGGCCGGCAACGTCCTGGCTCCCTCCTGCACCGCCCGTATCTCCATGCGTCTGGCTCCCGGCCAGGACCCTGCTGCGGCCCAGGCCGCGCTCGTGGCCTACCTGGAGGAGCAGGTGCCCTTCGGGGCGCGCCTGACCGTCTCGCAGGGCGAGGCTGGTCCTGCCTTTGACGGCTCCTCGGACACCCCGGCGGGCCGCGCGGCCCACTGGGCGCTGTCCGCAGCCTTTGGCGAGGAGTGCGTGGACATCGGCCAGGGTGGCTCGATCCCCTTCATCTCCACCCTCCAGGAGACCTTCCCCGCAGCCCAGGTGCTCGTCACCGGCATCGAGGACCCCGACACCCGGGCCCACAGCGAGGACGAGTCCATGCACCTGGGCGACCTGGAGAAGATCGTCACCGCCGAGGCGCTGCTGCTGGCGCGGCTGGGCGGGGCCGTGGACGAGCCCGCCCAGGGCTGAGGGCGTGCGCGTCCTTCTCGCACCGGGCGGGATGTATCCCGAGCCCGGGGGCGTGCCTGTGACGACGGCGGCCGCCGGCCTGCCTGCTGGCACTGTGGCGCAGGCCCTGGCGGCAGGGTGGCGCAGCCAGCGGAGCGAGGACCGCCTGACGCTCCTGCCGATGGCCGACGGCGCCGCAGGCAGCGCCGCCGTCTTTCCGCCCTCTCTGGTCAGCGACCGCCTCGCTGTGCAGGCCCCGGGCCCGCTCGGCCAGGTCCGTGAGGCGGACCTGCTCAGGCTCGCCCGGCCGGAGTCGAGGAGACCGGGCGGCCCGGCGTCGCCGTCGTCGGGATCCGGGGCTACCTGGTTCCTGGACGCAGCACGCCTGACGGCCCTGCCTGCTGACCGCGAGGAGGCGGCGCGCGAGGCGAGGGAGGGCACGACCGATGGCCTCGGCCAGGCGCTGGCGGCCGCGGTGGAGGTGAGCGGGCCCGATGACCTGCTCGTCGTGGGCCTGGCGCGCAGCGCCGTCCACGACGGTGGACAGGGTCTCGTCGACGGGCTCGGGGGGCCTGAGCGCGCTGCGAGGACGCTGGCAGGACGGCGCCTCCTGCTCGCCCTGGCCGACGACGCCGCGCTCGGGGGCCTGTCGGGGGCCGGACAGGGGCTGGTCGCGGTCACGGCCCTGGGCGCTGAGCAGGCGCAGGAGCGTGACCGGGCCGCCTGCGCGGCTGCCAGCGCCCTCCTGACACGGCTGAGGCAGCAGGCGCAGGCCGGTGAGTCGCGCCCTCTCCTACCGGTGCTGGGAGCCGGCGCACAGGCACCAGGGGCGCTCAGCGTGACCTCGTGGGGCAGCGGTGCCGCTGGTGGTGCCGCCCTCCTCCTCCAGGCGCTCGGTGCGCGGGCGGTGCCTGGCGCGCCAGTCATGGCGGACCTGCTCGGCCTGGAGACGGTGCTGGAGGGCACCGACCTCGTCGTGACCGCGGCGGGAGAGGTCTACGACGTCCTGGCGAGCTCGCTGGTCGCCGTCGTCGGCCAGGCCGCCTCGCAGCGGGCGCTGCCGACGGTTCTGGTCAGCGGCCGCGGGCTCGTGCCGCGCGGTGAGCTGGCTGCGGCCGGCGTGAGCGCCTCCTACAGCCTGGAGGACATGGGGGGCGGCACCGTCGCTGCCTGGGACAGCGAGGGAGATGAGGGGGTACGCCGTCGGCTGGAGGAGATGGGCGCGCGCCTGGCCCGCAGCTGGTCGCGCTAGAAGGCGGCGGCCGCGCTACTCCTTGGCCGCGCTACTCCTTGGGAGCCGGGCCCGTGGAGCCGCGGACGATGAGGTCGGGAGAGAAGAACATCTCCCCGTCCGGGACGTCCTCGCCAGCGATCGCGGCCAGCAGGGTCGTCACCGCCGAGCGGGCGATGGCGGTGACAGGCTGGCGCACCGTGGTCAGCGGCGGGTTGGTCATGGGGATGAGAGGCGAGTCGTCGTAGCCGATGACGGACACGTCGCCGGGCACGGACAGGCCCGCGGCGCGCACGCCCTGGATGGCGCCGAGCGCCATGATGTCCGAAGCGCACACGATCGCCGTACAGCCCTGCTCCAGCAGCCGGGTGGCACCAGCGGCACCGCCCTCGTAGCTGTAGAGGGCCTCGACCGTCCGCAGGGGCTCGCCAGGCAGGCCTGCACGCATGGCGTCCTCGTAGCCGGAGCGCTTGCGCTGGGCGGGGACCATGCGCAACGGGCCCATGGCCAGGCCGATGCGGTGGTGACCCAGGCTGATGAGGTAGTCCACCGCCATGCGGGCGGCGGTGCGGTCGTCCGTGGTGAAGCCGGGGATCCTGATCGTGGGGGCGTTGCCGTTGATCGTGACCAGGGGGACCTCTCGCTCACGCAGGCGCTGGTAGCGGGTGACGTCGCTAGAGGTGTCGGCGTGGCGACCGGAGACGAAGATGATGCCGCTGACCCCTCGGTCCACGAGCATCTCGATGTACTCGTCCTCGCTGGTGCCACCGGGGCTCTGGGTGCACAGCAGCGGGGTGTGGCCGCCGGGAGCCAGCAGCTGCTCGATCTCCTGCGCGAACATGGGGAAGATCGGGTTGGACAGCTCGGGAACGATCAGCCCGACCAGCCCGCGTGAGGCCTGGTGCAGGGTCTCGGGACGCTCGTACCCCAGCAGGTCGAGGGCCACGAGCACCTGGCGCCGGGTGACCTCGGCGACGTTGGACTTGCCGTTGAGGACGCGGGAGACGGTTGCCGTCGAGACGCCGGCCTGCTCGGCGATACTGGCCAGGGTGATGCGTTGAGGCACCTCAGATCTCCTTCGAGTCGGTGCAGCTCGTGGTGCGACGTGATTGACGACGACGCAGACGGACCGCGGACGGGGCGCCGTGACTCGCCGTTGAATCGAGGCAGGAGCGGACCCGTGTCATGTACGAATGTAACGGTTTGATGTAAGACCTGCAAGGCGGGTGTCGTGAGTACGGGAGGCGAGGTGCCTGTAGCCTGCAACCGTGTCATGGCTGCGTCGTTCTCGCTCTTCTCTCCTCCTCCTGCCTGCTGAGGCGGCAGCGGAGGTGCCGGCAGGGTCTCGTCTGCTTGCTGCCCTGCCGGCCTCGGCCGACGGCAGGCGCTGGCTGCTGGCCTGCCAGGACGGTCTGCGGGGCGTCGAGGTGGCGCTGGCAGGTGCCGCCGCGGCTGACGGCGGCGACACCGAGGAGCCGTGGTCCTGGGGAGGGCTGACGGGCTGGGACCAGGTGACTCGAGCGCGGTGGGACGCCGAGGAACGTTGCTTCGCGTTTCATGTCTTGCATGAGGCGCAGGCACGGCTGCTGCGGGTGCCGGCGGCGCTGCGCCGTGCGAGGTCTGACGGTGGCTGGGAGAGCGTTGCTGTCGACGAGTCTGCCTTCGGCCAGGTGGTCAGGCAGCAGGTTGAGCGCGCCGTCGTCCACTACGTCAGCCAGACCCTGCCTGGTGGGGTGCGCGTGACGGCCTCGGTCCGTCGCCGCGGTGACGGGAGCCTGTACTCGGTGCTTGATCCGGCGCAGGAGAGTCTGGACGCGGGGCAGCGTGAGGCCGCCCAGGCGCTGCTCCGTCAGGTTCGCGACGGTGTGGGTCTGCCCACACCGTGAAAAAGCGGCGGAATCTCGCGGTCCTCGCCTCGGGGGCTGATTCGACGCAGCCGTGAACGGTTGCTAAAGTTCTTTCCGCGCCACGCGCGATTCCTGCGTAGCTCAATGGCAGAGCATCCGACTGTTAATCGGACGGTTGCTGGTTCGAGTCCAGCCGCAGGAGCCGTCGACACCCTCGCCCTCACCGGCGGGGGCGTTTTCGTTATCTGGCACCATCTCGGGGGATCGCGGGGTTAGTGGGTTAATGCCGTAAGGGTGTGTCTGGTCCGGGTGCGTTGTGAGGCGGCGTGTCTGTGTGATGAGGGCGTGTGTTGGTGCTGTGGGGACGTACCTGTGTGTTGACGGCGTGCCTGAGAACGTCGTCAGCCACGCCGTCAACACACAGGTACGCCCCACTCGGGGTAGGCACGCCTCACTGGAGGAAGGCACGCCGTCGTCAGGCAAGCACGCCGCCACGGTGGGTGCTGGCCACGCCGCCAACGCACAGGCACGCCCTCAGCGCCCAGCCACGCCGCCAAGACGAGCGGCAGGCCTGGGGGAGCCTGTCATCTTTGTTGGGTTGATGACGTAATAGTGTCTCTTGAGATGTCCTGGGCCTTGCTCCGTGGTCGGAAGGCGCGGACTCGACGATCACGGCCCGCACCTCGAACGCGCGTCAGCTCGTCTGAGAACGGTGTGACACGGCCCCGCCTCCCGGTACGGGAGGCGGGGCCGTCTACTGTCTGGAGGCGGTTGCTCATCACTTCAACGGCGGAGTCAGGCGGCGCCGGCCGAGGCGGACGAGCCGAGGGGCGGCTCAGCCTTGGCTCAGCTGCATGCGCCTGTTCTCTAGACCCACGATCTCCTCGAAGAGCTCGCGGTAGCCGGGGTCCTCGGCAGACATGCGCTTGTGCCTGGCTCGCAGCTCGGTGAGCCTGCGGTTGACGCCCATGCGTGCCAGTGAGGTCACGACGTCGCGTGCGTAGCGTGCCAGGGCGTCAGGGTCGATCTCCTGAGAACCCCGCCGTGTGGCTACCGGGAGCGTGAGGACCGCGAGCGCCGTCAGCGCTGCGTCGATCTCCGGGGTGGCGCCGAGACGAACCTGCTCCACCCAGTGGGCGAAGGCGGTGCGTTCGACCTCCTTGAGGCCCTTGCCGCCGGCGGTGAGGGCCGTGACCTCGTCCTGCATCCGGCTGACGCCTCCAGCGGCCTCGATAGCCTCGAAAGCGGCGCGGTGGACGACGTTGGAGAAGGCTGCGGCCTCAATCGTGTCCGCCCCGGCGCGGGCCGCTGCCAGCGGCTGCTGCACCATGGTGGCCAGGACCTGACGCTCCAGGGCCGTGACCTGGTCCGTCACCGGCTCAAGAGCCGGGCGTCGGGCGTCTGTGCCCAGGACCGCCTCCCCGCTGCCGCCGGAGGCTGCCTGGAGGGGGCCGGGCCCGCGCCGCTCAGCAGACTGGACGGCGCGCAGCACGTCGGGCTCGGGCAGAGCCACCCAGCCGGCCAGACGTCGTGCGTACTCTCGGCGCAGGGCCCGGTCCCGGATCCCGGCCACGACCGGCGCTGCCGTCCGCAGACCGCGTACCCGGCCCTCGGCGGTGTCCAGATCCAGGTCGGCCAGGCAGGTGCGGATGACGAACTCGAACAGGGGCTTGCGCCGCTCCAGCAGGCGGGGGATGCCCTGGGCCCCCTCCTCCAGCCGCAGGTCACAGGGGTCCAGGCCGTGCGGCTCCACAGCGACGAAGGTCTGGGCCGCGAAGTGCTGGTCCTCGCCGTAGGCGCGCAAGGCGGCCTTCTGGCCGGCGGCGTCGCCGTCAAAGGTGAAGATGACCTCGCCGCCACGCACACGGTTGCCCATGACCACGCCGGCTGACGGGTCAGCGGCGTCTCCCAGGAGACGGCGCACGATCCGCACGTGGTCCTGGCCGAAGGCGGTCCCACAGGTCGCCACGGCCACCGTCACCCCGGACAGGTGGGCGGCCATGACGTCCGTGTAGCCCTCGACCACCACCACCCGGTGCTGGCTGGCGATGTCCTTCTTGGCCAGGTCGAGTCCGTAGAGGACCTGGCTCTTGTGGTAGATCGCGGTCTCGGGGGTGTTGAGGTACTTGGGGACCGTCTTGTCCGCGTCACTCAGCCTGCGGCCGCCGAAGCCCACCGTCGCTCCGGTCACGTCCCGGACGGGCCACATGATCCGGTCCCGAAAGCGGTCATAGGCCCGTCCGCCACCGGCTCCTCCCTGGCCGCACAGACCGGAGGCCACGAGCTCGGCCTCCGTGAAGCCCTTCGAGCGCAGGTGCCCGGCCAGGTTGTCCCAGCCAGGGGGCGCGTAGCCCACGCCGAAGCGGGCCAGCGCGGCGTCGTCGAAACCACGGCCGTACAGGAAGCGGCCGGCCGACGCCGCAGCCGGGTTGGAGGGGGAGAGCTGGGAGCGGAACCACTCCTCAGCCACGCGGTTGGCCTCCAGCAGACGCTGGCGCGTGCCGGGCTCGACCCCGCGGCGCACGTCCCCGGAGGAGTCCTCGTAACGCAGCCGGACCCCGACGCGTCCGGCCAGGTACTCCACCGCCTCAGCGAAGGAGAGGTGGTTGATCTTCTCGACGAAGGAGATGACGTCCCCGCCCTCGCCGCAGCCGAAGCAGTGCCACAGGCCGAGCTGGGGACGGACGTGGAAGGAGGGGGTCTTCTCGTCGTGGAAGGGGCACAGTCCCTTCATGGAGCCCACGCCGCCGCTCTTGAGCGTGACGTGCTCGCCGACGACGTCCTCGATCCTGGCGCGCTCACGCACCGCCTCGATGTCCTCGCGCTTGATCAGTCCCGCCATGGCGTCATCCTAGGCGTGCCCACCGACACGGGTGAACGCGCTCAGCCAGGCCTGGGCCGGCCGCTGGTACGACCTGCCCGTGGTGAGTCCCTCACACCTGGGAGAACATCCCGCACAGCCGAGCGTGCCACTGCCTGGCTGAGGTGTCGGTCAACGAGGCGATCTGGTCGACCACCGCGCGCAGGCGCCCGGCGTCGTCAGCCGCCTGCTGCCAGGCCTGCGCGAAGACAGGCTCCAGGTGCTGGCCTGCGGAGGCGGTCAGCACGTCGGCGAGGTCGAACAGCTCGGTGCGCTGACGCAGATAGACCGGCTCGTGCTCGCGTGGTGCCATGACGTAGCGCACCGCCGCGCCCTTGAGCACGAGGATCTCGGCGCGGGTGCCCTCGGGGACCACCAGGTCGGCGTCGTAGCGGGCCAGCGGCCCGTCGCCGAAGACCTCACGGGTGGCCCGCGCCACCTCGGAGACGAAACGGCCGATGAGCTGGCTCGTCATGTTCTTCAGGCCTGCGGCGTCGGCCAGTGACCCGGTGTAGCCCGCGATCCAGCTCTCCAGCGCCGTCAGCCTGCGCCAGGCCGCCTCCAGCTCATCGCCGTCCAGGTCGTGCCCGTACCAGTCCAGCGTCGCCTCGACCACCGCCCCTCCCTCCGCGGCCGAGCGCAGCGCGGAGGGGTCCATCGCGCCCAGGGCGATGGCGTCCTCGACGTCGTGGACGGAGTAGCCCACGTCGTCAGAGAAGTCCATCACCTGAGCCTCCAGGCAGCGTCTGCCCGCCGGCGCACCGGCACGCATCCAGGAGAAGACCTCTCGGTCGTCGTCGTAGCAGCAGTACTTGCGGGCGCTCCTGCCGCCAGGCCCGCCCGGCCCCTCGCCCCGGGCCCAGGGGTACTTGGCCACGGCGTCCAGGCTCGCACGGGTGAGGTTGAGCCCCACGCCGCGCCCGGAGGCGTCCAGGGTCTTGGGCTCCAGGCGCGTGAGCAGCCGCAGGGTCTGGGCGTTGCCCTCAAAGCCGCCGATGGAGGCAGCCACCTGGTCGAGCGCCTTCTCGCCGTTGTGCCCGTAAGGCGGGTGGCCGAGGTCGTGAGCCAGGCAGGCGGTGTCGACGACGTCCGGGTCGCAGCCCAGCGCCTGACCGATCGCCCGGCCGACCTGGGCTACCTCCAGGGAGTGGGTCAGCCGCGTGCGCACGAAGTCGTCCGACGAGGGGCCGAGCAGCTGCGTCTTGGCCCCCAGCCGGCGCAGCGCGGAGGAGTGGAGGACGCGGGCTCGGTCACGCTCAAAGGGGGTGCGCTGAGGGTTCTTGGCCGGCTCGGTGACGAAGCGCTCGACGTCGTGGGCGCCGTAGCCGATGAGGTCGCCCCGGCCCTGTGCAGCGGCTGCGGCGGGGGCGGTCAGGACGTGCTCGGGTGACGACATGGCCTCAGCCTACGCAGCGGCGCGCTAGGATGACCGAAAGGTTGAGGATGATTGCAAGCAGCCTGTGACACTCACAGGTGTGCTCACCGGTGCCGCCCCGGCCTCGTGACCGGGCGGTGCGCCCAGCAGAAGGGAGCCATCTGCCGTGACGACCACGACAACGCTCGTCCACCGTGCCTCCTCGGGACCCATCGAGTGGTGGCGTGACGGGATGGTCTATGAGATCGCCTCGCCTGAGCTGGACGCTGCCGATCTGGCTGGCGCCCACCGCGTGCTAGACCACGTGGTCTCCCTGGGCTTTACCGCGCTGCTGCTGCGTCCGAGCCTCCTTGAGACCGGGACCAGCCAGATCGACTCCTTCCGGGGGCTCGTCGAGCAGGCGCACGAGCGCGGCCTGCGCGTGGTGGTGCGGGTCTCCGGCGCCCTGGGGCCGGTCACCGGCCCGCACGTTCACGATGACGACCGCTTCGTCGTCGGTGCCGAGCGCAGCGGCAAGGGGATCCTGGAGCGTGCGGAGGCCTTCCTGGCCGCTGGCGCCGACGGCGTCGACCTGGGCACGATCATTCCCCCCGAGGTCGACGAGCGCACGGACCTGGGACGCCTGACGGAGTACTTCACGATCCTGCACGGTCTGGTCGTCATGCACGTGGAGGACGGGATCCTCGGGGCGGACGTGTCCGCGGACTACCCGGACACGATGCGCCACCACCTCCAGGAGGACTGGCTCCACCACCTGCGTGACGACGCCCTGACCCTGACGCGTTGGGACGTGGAGTCCCTCACGCGTCACATCACTGCCTCCCTGGCCGAGCACGACCGCTTCGGCGCACCGCCGGTGTGGCGCTACCTCCCCAGCTTCCGCCTCAGCCCCGCCACCGACCCCGGGGACGGACGACGCTGGTTCGACGTGGCGGGGGAGGAGCGCCGTCGTCGGGGGCTGTCGATGCAGGCCCTCATGCTGGCCCTGCCTGGTGCGCTCTACCTGCGCCAGGGGGACGAGATCGCTCTGCTGGACCAGGACAAGCCCGAGGCCGCGATGGAGCTGGCAGCGCTGGTGGGTGCCCACGCGCACACCCAGGCCAGCCAGTTCGGCTCGCCGCTGGCCACCGTGCGTCACGCCACGCGGCTGCGTCGTGAGCGCAGGCTGGCCACCTCCACCCTCGCCTTCGTCACCGGCCTGGACTGGTGCCCGCCGCAGGCGCTGACCCTGCTCGTGCGCGACGTCGTCGTCCTGGTCAACACCACCGACCAGGCCGTGGCTCTGCCCGAGCACGCCTCGGTCCTGCTCAGCTCCCAGCAGCTGGACCAGACGGACGGGCTGCTGCATGTCCCGCCCACGACGACTGCCTGGCTCGACGCCGCGACCGTCAGCTAGGGGCCGGTCGGCCGGGCTCCCGCCACGGCAGGACCCGCGAGGTTCTGCCTCAGGCGGCGCCGCGTGCGAGGATGGGCCCATGGCTTACCGCGACATCCGCATCATCGGAGACCCGGTCCTGCGCACCCCGTGCGAGTGGATCACTGACATCGACGACTCGGTCAAGCAGCTGGTCGAGGACCTGCTGGAGACCGTGGACGAGGACGGCCGTGCGGGCCTGGCCGCCAACCAGATCGGTGTGGGGCTGCGTGCCTTCTCCTGGAACGTCGACGGCGAGATCGGCTACATCCTCAACCCCCGTATCGGTGAGCTGAGCCTTGACGAGTACCAGGACGGGGACGAGGGCTGCCTGTCCGTGCCCGGCCTGTGGTACCCCACCAAGCGTGCCTGGTACGCGCGCGCCACCGGCATCGACCTGGACGGCAAGGAGGTCGTGGTCGAGGGCGAGGAGCTCATGGGCCGGTGCATCCAGCACGAGTGCGACCACCTGGAGGGGCACCTCTACCTGGACCGCCTGGACCGCAGGAACCGCGCCAAGGCGATGAAGGACCTGCGCGCCCAGGGCCTGTAGGCGGCGTCAAGGCCGCACCTGCCGGCTGTGTCCGCGACCCTGTACCCGGCTGCGACGAAGGAGCACCTCATGACCCGACTGATCGACCTTCCTGCCTCCGCCCTGCCAGGGCTGCGCGGCGAGGACCTCGTGCGTGCCATCGCTGACAGCGAGGGGCGCACCGTCGCCGCGGAGACGATCGTGGCCACCGGCCCGCTGCTGGACAAGGTCTCGAACCCCGAGCTGGCCGCTGCTGCGGGGGCGGACGTCATCGTGCTCAACCTCTACGACGTCGACAGCCCGTGCGTGGCCGGAATGCCTGACGCCCAGGGCCTGGAGGAGGCTGAGGAACCAGGTCCCCTGGCCTTCGGCTCGGTCCGTCGCGGCCGGGGCGTGAGCGCCGGGCAGGTGGCCCGCTGGACGGGGCGGGTCACGGCGGTCAACCTGGAGCCGGTTGACCCGGCAGCCCCCTTCCCGCAGGGACGGCGTGCCACGGTGCGTGCCGCACGGATGCTGGTCGAGCAGGGCGGGCAGATCGCCGTCATCACGGGCAACCCCGGCACGGGGGTGACCATCGAGTCCATCGTCGAGGCCACCCGGCAGATCCGCACCGCCACGGACGGAGAGCTGGTGGTGCTCGCTGGCCGGATGCACGCTGCCGGCTCGGGCGAGTCGGTGATGACGGCTGACGACGTCGCTCGTCTGGCTGACGCCGGTGCTCACGGCGTGGTGCTGCCGGCCCCGGGCACCACGCCGGGAACGAGCGTGTCGGCCAGTGAGGCCTGGGTGGCGGCGGCCCACGCGCGGGGCGTGCTGGCGTGGAACTCGATCGGCACCTCCCAGGAGGGGGCCTCGACGAGCGTCATCGAGCGTCTGGGTCTGGACTCCAAGACCACCGGTGCCGATATCCACCACATCGGGGACTCTGGTTTCTTCGGGATCGCCCCGCCGGAGAACATCTACGCCTACAGCCTCGCGGTGCGCGGACGGCGGCACACCTGGCACCGTGTGGCCGCCTCGCGCATGCGCTGAGGTCGCGCCGCCGCAGGGGCGTGACGGGACAGCGGCCCCGGTACGGCGCTGCTGGCCTTGAGCGGCGGTTCGTGGCACGATGGCCCTGCACGCCGCGTGCGTCATGAGGAGGCCCGGTCGGGCTCGAGAACGTAGGGGAAGACGGCTCTCGAACCAACCAGGAGGCGATCCATCGTGAACGGTGCCTACACCCGCGGTGTTCTTTTCGTGCACTCTGCGCCTCGCGCGCTGTGCCCGCACATCGAGTGGGCGGCTGCCGAGGTGCTGGGCTCGCGCGTCCACCTGGACTGGACGGAGCAGCCCGCGGCTGCCGGCATGCTGCGCGCCGAGGCGAGCTGGGTGGGACCGGTTGGTACCGGCGCCCGGCTGACGAGCGCGCTGCGCGGTTGGGCGAACCTGCGCTACGAGGTCACCGAGGAGGCTGCCCCGGGCTCCGACGGCGGGCGCTGGTCCCACACCCCGGACCTGGGGATCTTCCACGCTCAGACGGACGTGCACGGCAACGTGGTCGTACCAGAGGACCGCGTCCGTGCGGCGCTCGTGCACGCCTCCCAGCCTGAGGTCATGCGCCGTGAGCTGGACCTGGCCCTGGGCCAGGCCTGGGACGACGAGCTAGAGCCCTTCCGCTACGCCGGTGCGGGTGCACCGGTGCGCTGGCTGCACCGGGTGGGCTGAGCCTCAGGTCAGCGCGTGAGGACGAGCGCGACGTCGTGCCCGCCGAAGCCGAAGGAGGTGCTGGCTGCGGCCTGCAGCCCGGGAACCTGACGCCCCTGAGGACCGACGACGTCCAGCCCGAGCCCAGCGATCTGCGGGTCGACGCCCCCAGGGAGCAAGGTCGGCGGCAGCCAGCCCTCAACCAGCGCCATGACAGTGAGAACCGCCTCCAGGCCGCCCGCCCCGCCCAGCAGGTGACCGGTGGCCGACTTCGTCGCCGAGACCGCCGCTCCCGGCACTGTTCGCGCCAGCACCTGCGCCTCGACCACGTCCCCGGCCGGCGTCGAGGTCGCGTGGGCGTTGACGTGCCCGAGCCGACCAGGCTCCAGGCCAGCGCGCTCCAGAGCGGCTCGTAGCGCTCGTTCCTGCTGGGCACCGCTGGGCTCAGGCCGGGCGACGTCATAGGCGTCGGCGGTCACGGCGGCACCCGCGAGGACCGCGAGGACCTGGGCGCCACGGGCTGCCGCGTGCGCGGCGGACTCCAGGATCAGGACACCGGCTCCCTCGCCCAGGACGAAGCCGTCACGGTCGGGCGCGAAGGGACGCGACGCAGTCGCCGGCTCCTCGTGACGGGCGGACAGGGCCCGCATCGCGGCAAAGGCCGCGACCGTCATGGGGTGCAGGGCAGCGTCCGTGCCGCCGGCGACCACGACGTCGGCACGTCCCCAGGTGATGAGGTCGGCGCCGTAGGCGATCGCCTCGGCTCCTGAGGCGCAGGCCGAGACCGGTGCGTGGACTCCCGCCATGGCGCCTAGCTCGATACCGATCGTCGCAGCCGGCGCGTTGGGCATGAGAGCGGGAACCGCCGTCGGCAGCACCCGGCGCGGACCCTTCTCGCGCAGGGTGTCCCAGGCCTCCATCACCGAGAGCACCGGTCCCATGCCTGGCGAGACCGAGACGGCCAGCCGCTCGCCGTCGACAGCCCCTTCGCGCTGAGCACCCGGGCCGAAGGCCTGCTGCCAGGCCTCACGCGCCGCCAGCAGGGCGCACTGGCTGGCTCGGTCCAGGCGCCGACGCTCCTTGGGAGTCAGGCAGGTCTGCGGCGCGACAGCCAGCGGGGCCCCGATCCGGACCGGCAGCCCGTGGGCCGCGACCCACTCCTCCTCCAGCCCGCCTACCGCGCACCGGCCCTCGCGCAGGGCCTGCCACGTGGCGGGCACGTCCCCGCCCAGCGGGTTGGTGGTGCCCATGCCAGTGACGACGACGGTGCGCGGCGCCAGGGCCGAGGCCTGCGGAGCGGGACGTGCCACCTCTCAGCCCTGCTTCTGCGCGCTCACCAGCTCAACGAGCGAGCCGACGGTCGGCAGGGTGGGAATGAGGGAGTCGTCCAGCGCGACGCCGAAGCGCTCCTCGACCTGGGTGGCGATGGTGAGCAGGCCCAGGGAGTCGATGTCGAGGTCGTCGGCGAAGCGGGAGCCGGGCGTGATCGTGCTGGCCTCGACGCCAGCCTCCTCGGCGGTGATCTCGGTGATGACGGCGAGGACGTCGGTCTGCTCAGGCATGAGGGTCTCCTAGAGGTCGTAGGTTCGTGGTGGCACCGGCTCCAGCCACGGCCGGAGCCGGACGGCCGGGCCGGCGGCCCTCCGCTACCGGTCATTGTGTCTCACAAGCAGGGGCCGCGGTGAACCGACGGCGCGTCGCCACCAGGCGGGCCGGCGGCGCGCCCGGGCGGCCTCACGCCCGCTCCGCCAGGTCCTCAGGTGAGCGCAGGCGGGTCAGACGAGCCTGCGGCAGGTCACGGCGCGCCAGACCGGTCAAGGTCCCTGCCGGGGCCAGCTCGACGAGGCACGTGGTGCCCTGCCCGCGCAGCGTCTCCTGGACCAGGTCCCAGCGCACAGGCCGGGTGATCTTGGTTGACACGGCCTCCAGCAGGTTCCCGCTGCCCTCCTGCGGCGGACGGGCCACGCCGTCGGCGTCGTCGATCACGGTGGCGCTGGGCACGCGTCGGGGCAGGCGCGCCACGGCTCCGGCAACCTCCTCCTGCGCCGCAGACATCGCAGGGCTGTGGAAGGCCCCGGCCACGGCGAGGGGCAGCGCGCGGGCGCCGGCTGGAGGCACGAGCGCTGCCAGCGCCCCGCGGGTGCCCGAGGCAACCACCTGGGCCGAGCCGTTGACGTTGGCGACAGCCAGGCCGGCCCGGTCGATCGCAGCCAGCACTTCCTCCCGGTGACCGCCGACGAGCGCCGTCATCCCGCCGTCGTGCTCGGCTGCGCAGCGGGCCATGGCCCGGCCCCGCAGCGCAGCCAGCCCGACGGCCTCTGCGGGGGAGAGGACCCCGGCCAGTGCCAGGGCGGTGAGGTACCCCAGGGAGTGACCGGCGACGACCGGCACCGGCTCAGGTGAGGCTCCGGCGACACGAGGCCGGGCCAGCCCGACGGCGAGGGCACAGGCCAGGGAGGTAGCCACCGTCAGGGGCTGGGCGACCTCGGTGGGGCGCAGGTCGTCGGCCGAGGCCGTGGTGCCCAGAGCGAGCAGGTCCGCACCCGCAGCCTCGGACATCGTCTCCAGCACGCCGGGCACGCGGGCGTCTGCGTCCTGCCACCAGGCAGCGAGCATGCCCGGGCGCTGGGACCCCTGCCCAGGGCAGACGACGGCGGAGCCAGCCGGCAGGCTGAGGGCCAGGAGCCCGGCCCCAGCGGGCGCAGGAGCAACCTGCGTGGGGGCGCTCGCGGCTGGTGGTGGGGGCGTCGTCGTCACGGCTGGTCCCCCTCGTGCAGGCGGCCGGCGATGATCGCCAGGTGCAGGACGAGGCTGTCACGCGCGTCGGTGGCGTCCCATCCCGTGACCTCGCTGACACGCCCCAGGCGGTAGCGCACGGTGTTGGCGTGGACGAAGAGCTCGCGTGCAGTGGCCTCCAGGCTGCGGCCCAGCGCCAGGTAGGTGGCGACGGTCTCCTCAAAAGGCTCTCCCATGGCGCGCAGCGGCTCACGCACGAGGGTCTCGACCCGCTCGGTCGCCAGCTCGTCCCCCAGCAGCAGACGCTCAGGAAGCAGGTCGTCGGCGCGCACCGGGCTCGGGGCCTGGGGCCACCCTGCCAGCGCACGAAGCCCGGCCAGCGCCGAGCGGAGCGACCGGCCTGCCTGGCTGACGGCCGGCACCACCGGCCCGAGCACCGCGGCGCCGTCGAGCCTGCGAGCGATCAGCGCGGCTGCGGCGTCAACCGCTTGCTCCGGGCTGCCTGGGGACCGGGCTGCCTCGGGCTGGCCACCCAGGACGATGATGACCGAGTCCCCGCGCACAGAGACCAGGCAGTCGTGGGCCTGCTGCCTGCCCTCGTGGCGAAGTCGTGAGGCGGCGATGGCGTCCAGGCTCGCCCGCGCGGCGATCGCCACCACCGGTCCGCCCCCGCTCCAGCCGGCCGAGCCTGCGCGGGAGGCCACCTCCCCGGGGGAGCCGTGGAGCATCGAGTCCACGGCCACCGACTCCAGACGGGCGTCCCAGGCGCCACGTGCCTCTGCTGCGCGGGCGTAGACCTCTGCGGCGGCGAAACCGACGTCCCGGCCGAAGGTGAGGACGAGGACCGTCAGGGCGTCATGGTCCTCCTCGGGAACGGCCTGAGGAGCCTCCTCCACGACGACGTCGAGGGCGGTTCGTACCATGCCGAGCGTCTGCTCCAGCGTGATCGTGCCGGTCAGGGCCGCCGGCGCCACGGAGAAGATCTTGCCCGGGGCCAGGGCGGTGTCCGGGAGCTCGATGGAGTCGACGAACATCGTCACGCCGAGGCGGGCGACAGCCGCGATCTGCTTGCGGGCCGGCTCAGCCAGGGTGCGGTACCACGGGTGCGCCGCGCTGATGCGGTCCAGGGCGTGCTCGATGATGGGCTCCTGGGCCTGGCGCAGGGCTGCGACCGCGGGGGCACTGAGGTCCTTCATGCTGAGAGCCTAGCCTGCGGCCACGACAGCAGGACGGTCGGTGCGCGCGACCTTTTGAGGAAACCGACAGAAAACCGGTGGCGAGGACGGCACGGGGTGGATCTGGGGCGAAAGTCCGTGGACGCCGTCGGAAGTCCTCGCGGCAACGGCGTCCGGGGCCTGCCGCAGGTCGCTAGGCTGGGCCTGCGGCACGGCGCCGGGCCGTGAGCAGACCGCCAACGTCGACGTGCGCTCAGGCGCACCTGGAGGAGTCACGATGTCGCAGGCCACCCGCACCGAGGAGGACCTCCTCGGCCCCCGCGAGGTACCGCTCGAGGCGTACTGGGGTATCCACACCTTGCGCGCCCAGGAGAACTACCAGATCTCTGGCGTGACGATCGGGGAGGAGCCCGCCTTCATCCGCGGCATGGTCCAGGTCAAGAAGGCCTCGGCGCTGGCCAACCACCAGCTGGGCACGCTCTCGGACGAGGTGGCTGACGCCATCGTGTGGGCCTGCGACCAGGTGCTCGAGGCCGGGCGCTGCCTGGACCAGTTCCCCATCGACGTCTTCCAGGGCGGGGCCGGCACGAGCGTCAACATGAACACCAACGAGGTCATCGCCAACCTCGCGCTGGAGCACCTGGGCTACGCCAAGGGGCGCTACGACGTCGTCAACCCCAACGACCACGTCAACAAGTCCCAGTCCACCAACGACGCCTACCCCTCCGGCTTCCGGCTGGGCCTGTACGCCCAGGTCGAGGGGCTCCTGGCTGAGCTGGACCGTCTGATCGACGCCCTGGCGTCCAAGGGCACCCAGTTCAAGGACGTGCTCAAGATGGGGCGCACCCAGCTCCAGGACGCCGTGCCGATGAGCCTGGGGCAGGAGTTCGAGGCCTTCAGCGTGCTGCTGGGCGAGGAGATCCCGCGGCTGCGCGCCAACTCCAGCCTGCTCCTGGAGGTCAACCTCGGCGCCACGGCGATCGGGACGGGCCTGAACACTCCCGAGGGGTACCAGGCCAGCGTGGTGCGCTACCTCCAGGAGGTCACGGGCCTGCCGATCAAGGGTGCGGAGAACCTCATGGAGGCCACCAGCGACACCGGCGCCTACGTCTCCATGCACGCGGCCATCAAGAGGCTGGCGGTCAAGCTCTCCAAGATCTGCAACGACCTGCGTCTGCTGTCCTCTGGACCGCGTGCGGGCCTGGGGGAGATCCGCCTGCCCGAGCGGGCCGCGGGCTCCTCCATCATGCCGGCCAAGGTCAACCCGGTGATCCCCGAGGTCGTCAACCAGGTGTGCTTCAAGGTCATCGGCAACGACGTGGCGCTCACCTTCGCCGCCGAGGCCGGTCAGCTCCAGCTCAACGTCATGGAGCCGGTCATCGGCCAGACGAGCTTTGAGTCCATCCGCCTGCTCACCCACGCCACGCGCACGCTGCGTGAGCTGTGCGTCATCGGTATCGAGGCCAATGAGGAGGTGTGCCGCAACAACGTCCTGAGCTCCATCGGGATCGTCACCTACCTCAACGAGGTCATCGGCCACCACAACGGTGACCTGGTGGGACGCGAGTGCGCACGCTCAGGACGCAACGTGCGTGAGGTGGTCCTGGAGATGGGGCTGCTCGACGAGGCCACGCTTGATGACCTGCTGAGCGTGGAGAACCTCCTGCGCCCGCGCTACCGCGACATGCGCTACTACTCCGGCTCCGACCCGTCGGTTCCTCGTACCCGGGCCGAGGACGCTGACAAGGCCTGAGGCTCACGCTGAGGCCCGCTCCTGCGCCGAACGTGTGTGAGTGCGACCGAGTGAAGGGTCATCATCCCTTCACTCGGTCGCACTCGTACACGCTCGGCGGCTGTGGATAGATGCAGGTCTGGGGCTGCTTGTCCACAGGCGCGACCGCTACGGTGGCGTGAGGAGGCGTCGCGGCGGACCCTGAGGCATGGACACCCAGTACTACCCGCATCCGCCGGAGCCTCCGGAGATGCAGTTCACCCTCGGTCGCAGCCGGCGTGATCTGGGGCAGGATGACGCCCTGCTACGCATCGCCGTCGGCTGCTACACGCCACGGGTGGCGAACGACCTTCCTGTGTGGCAGTCCAAGCAGCAGATGACGCTGGCACGGTGCCAGGCGGCGCTCCACCTGGTACCAAGCGCGATCGCGCTGACTCACGAGTCCGCGGCTGCGGTCCTCGGCCTGTCGAGCCTGCGCGCTGAGCCCGATGTGCGGGTTGCGGTGCCTCCTACCCAGACGCGTGGACGTACGAGGCTGACAGCTTTTGCCTACGGGCCGCAGGGCGAGGTGCCAGGGCGCTCGGTGGTTATCCGCCGTTCCTCAGTTCGTCCTGAGCCGCAGGAGGTCATCACTGTGCAGGGGATGCGCGTGACCGACCCGTTGCGGACCGCGCTGGACTGTGCCTGCGACCTCCCGGTACGTCTGTCCTTGCCGATCATCGACTCGGCTGTGCGTCAGGTGTGCCGTCCCGACCGGCGCACTCGTCAGGCCACGGCGGCCACGAGGATCGACGAGGCACTGGCCCGGCTTGCTCAGATGCTTGCGGCGCAAGGTCCTCGGCGCGGGATCTGCCGGGCTCGCACCGCGATCGCCCTGGCCGATCCTCTGGCCGAGTCCCCCGGTGAGTCCGTGCTGCGATGGGCCGCGGCGGCTGCGGGTCTTCCAGCGCCCGTGACTCAGCTGGGGGTGCAGGCCTCAGGCCACGAGTACTTCCTGGACCTTGGTTTTCCCCAGTGGCACAGCGGCTGGGAGTTTGACGGTCTGGGCAAGCTCGCGGAGGCGTCGGACCTTCGCGCAGAGAAGCGACGTGAGCTGAGGCTTGGTCACAGCGGTTGGCGCCTGGAGCGCTTCGGCTGGGAGGAGGTCCACGACGGCCAGCGGCTGGTTCGGCGTGTGCGCAGCCTGTATCCGCCGTCGGCCTACTCAGGTGAGATACCGCGGGACATCTGGCGCTGAGCATCGGCCAACGTGTACGAGTGCGACCGAGTGAAGGGTCATCATCCCTTCACTCGGTCGCACTCGTACACGTTCGGCTGGAGCAGCCGGCTCAGGCCTCGCCGCCCTGAGCGCCACAGGAGCCGGCGTTGACGTTCTCCAGGTCGTAGCGCTCAACAGCCTGGGCCACGACCTCGCGCTCGAGCCTGCCCTGCTGCGCCAGCGCCTGAAGCGCCTTGACGACGACGGAGTCGGCGTCGATGAGGTAGTGACGGCGGGCCGCGGCGCGGGTGTCGGAGAAGCCGAAGCCGTCGGCGCCCAGCACGTGGTAGTCGCCGGGGACCCACGGGCGGATGAGGTCGGGCACCGCGTGGTCGAAGTCGCTGGTGGCGATGAAGGGGCCGGTGGCGTGGGCAAGCCTGCCCGTCACGTAGGGTACGCGCTGGTCGGCGGCGGGGTGGAGGAAGTTGTCCTTCTCCACCTCCAGGGCCTCGCGGCGCAGCTCGCTCCACGAGGTCACGGACCACACGCTGGCCCGCACGCCCCAGTCCTCAGCCAGGATCCGCTGCGCCTCGACGATCCACGGCACGCCCACGCCAGAGGCCAGCAGCTGGACCTCAGGGCCGTCGCCTGCCGGGGCGTCGGAGACCTTGTACAGGCCCTTGAGAATGCCCTCGACGTCCACGTCCTCGGGCTCGGCCGGCTGGAGGATCGGCTCGTTGTACACCGTCAGGTAGTACATGATGTTGCGGTTACGGCCGCAGTCCGGGCCGTACCAGCGCTCCAGCGCGTCACGCACGATGTGGCGGATCTCGTAGGCGTAGGCCGGGTCGTAGGAGGCGAAGGCCTCGTTGGTCCAGGCCATGAGCGGGGAGTGGCCGTCCATGTGCTGGGTGCCCTCACCGGTCAGCGTCGTGCGACCGGCCGTCGCGCCGATGACGAAGCCTCGGGCCAGCTGGTCGCCGGCAGCCCAGAACTGGTCGGCCGTGCGCTGGAAACCGAACATCGAGTAAAAGATGTAGACCGGGATCATCGGCTCGCCGTGGGTGGCGTAGCTGGTGCCGGCCACCTGGAACAGCGAGGCGGAACCGGCCTCGTTGATGCCGGTGTGCATGAGCTGACCGGAGGTGGACTCGCGGTAGGACAGCATCATGTCAGCGTCCACCGGCGTGTAGTTCTGGCCCTGGGTGTTGAAGATCTTCTTCGTGGGGAACAGCGACTCCAGGCCGAAGGTACGCGACTCGTCAGGGACGATCGGCACGAGGCGCCGGCCGATGCTCTTGTCCTTGATGAGCTCCTTGAGCAGGCGCACGAAGGCCATCGTCGAGGCGACTTCCTGCTTGCCCGAGCCGGACTTGAGGATGTCGTAGGTCTTGTCCCCGGGCAGCTCCAGCTCGGTGCCGGCGTCACGGCGCTCGGGCACGAAGCCTCCGAGCTGACGACGACGCTCCAGCATGTAGAGCAGAGCCGGGTCGTCAGGCGCGGGCCTGTAGTACGGCGGACGGGTGGGGTCAGCCTCCAGCTGCTCGTCGGTGATCGGGATGCGTAGCCGGTCGCGCAGGCCCTTGAGGTCGTCGAGCTTGAGCTTCTTCATCTGGTGGGTCGCGTTGCGGCCCGCGAAGTGGGAGCCCAGCAGGTAGCCCTTGACCGTGTGAGCCAGGATGACGGTGGGCTGGCCCTTGTGCTCCGTAGCCGCCTTGTAGGCGGCGTACATCTTTCGGTAGTCGTTACCACCGCGCTGCAGGGCCCAGATCTCCTCGTCGGTCCAGTCCTTGACGAGCTCGGCGGTGCGCGGGTCACGGTTAAAGAAGTGCTCGCGCACGTAGGCGCCGTCATTGGCCTTGAAGGTCTGGTAGTCGCCGTCGAGCGTCTCCATCATGAGGTGCTCCAGGGCGTGGTCCTTGTCCGCGGCCAGCAGCTGGTCCCAGCCGCGGCCCCAGATGACCTTGATGACGTTCCAGCCTGCGCCCTTGAAGAAGGCCTCCAGCTCCTGGATGATCTTGCCGTTGCCGCGCACCGGGCCGTCCAGGCGCTGCAGGTTGCAGTTGATGACGAAGGTGAGGTTGTCCAGCTGCTGGGAGGCAGCCAGCTGGAGCATGCCGCGCGACTCGGGCTCGTCCATCTCGCCGTCGCCCAGGAAGGCCCAGGTGTGCTGCTGGGAGGTGTCCTTGATGCCGACGCCCTGCAGGTACCTGTCGAACCAGGCCTGGTAGATGGCCTCGGCCGGGCCCAGGCCCATGGAGACGGTGGGGTACTCCCAGAAGTCCTCCATACGGCGCGGGTGCGGGTAGGAGGGGAGGCCGCGTGAGCCGGTGGCGGCGGGGTGGGAGTACTCCTGCCGGAAGCCGTCGAGGTCGTCCTCGCTCAGGCGGCCCTCGAGGAAGGCGCGGGCGTAGTTACCGGGGGAGGCGTGGCCCTGGAAGAAGACGTGGTCACCGCCGCCTGGGTGGTCCTTGCCGCGGAAGAAGTGGTTGAGGCCGACCTCGTAGAGGGTGGCGGTGGAGGCGTAGGAGGAGATGTGCCCACCGACCCCGATCCCCGGACGCTGGGCGCGGGTGACCATGACGGCGGCGTTCCAGCGGTTCCAGCGGCGGTAGGTGCGCTCAGCGTCCTCGTCGCCAGGGAAGTAGGGCTCGTCGGCGACGTCGATGGTGTTGACGTAGGGCGTCGTCGTCTGCGAGGGGACGGCGACGTTCTTGCGCCGTGCCTCCGCCAGCAACGACAGCAGGATGAAGCGGGCGCGGGGGCCGCCCTTCTCCTGGATGAGGGCGTCAAGGGACTCACGCCACTCCCTGGTCTCCTCAGGGTCGTTGTCGGTGACCTTGGTCAGGAGACCGTCGATGAGCGGCGTGGAGTCGCTGGTCGGGCTCACGGGTTCCTCTTTCCTCGCTTCGGTGCGGTGGCAGCTCAGGCTCGCGGCAGCGTCGTGCCGGCGAGCCTGGTCGGGTCGCATGGACTGTAGTCCAGCACAAATCTACGGCTTTCGTGCCCCGGCGTCGCCCACGTGACGGGAAGAAGGTCCCAGTTCAGCTGTGATGTCACCCACCGGATTGCGGGCGAGCGTGTGGGCTTGCGTCAGCGGGGTCACATGCGGTGGGCTAGACTTCGTAGCGCCCCACGGGGCAGTGAAAACCGCGCTCACGCGCACGAGAACGGGACACACCGCGAGCCCGAGGGACGGAGAGACGACAGTGGCGAGCACAGCAGGTGGGGTCTTTGGCTTCACCTCCGGCCTCATCATCCAGGAGTTCGGTTACGACGACGACGTCGACGACGAGCTTCGTGAGGCCGCCGAGGCGCTGACCGGCACTGAGCTGGTCGACGAGGACTATGAGGACGTGGCTGACTCCGCGATCGTGTGGTGGCGTGACGACGACGGTGACGTCGACGACCTGACTGACGTCCTGGTGGACGCGCAGGCCAACCTCGACGGCGACGGTGTCATCTGGGTCCTGACTCCCAAGGCTCGTACGACCGGGGCCGTTGCCTCCTCGGACGTGGAGGAGGCCGCTCGCACCGCTGGCATGCACGCCACCTCCGCCGCGGCGATGGGCCGGCACTGGAGCGGTATCCGCATCTCCAGCCGGCGGCACTGACGCCAGGCGCGTCGTCGCTGCACGACGGCGTGCCGTATGCTGCGGCCAGCAGCAGCGCCCACGGGCGCCAAGGACCTGTAGCTCAGCTGGTAGAGCAACGCGTTTACACCGCGTCGGTCGTCGGTTCGAGTCCGGCCGGGTCCACCACGTGCACAGCTGGTCTCGTGACTGCGGTAGTCTCAGCCGGTCAGCGTGCTGGCCCAGCGCCCTGACGTGCCCCCATAGCTCAGCGGTTAGAGCAGCGAGCTTATACCTCGTCCGTGCCTGATAAGCACATGGTCCTGGGTTCGAATCCCAGTGGGGGTACCGGCTGACACAGCCACGCCCCCGTGGTGAAATCGGTAGACACAGCGGCCTTAAAAGCTGATGCCTTCGGGCGTACGGGTTCGAGTCCCGTCGGGGGCACCAGGCGTGCCGTGGAGGGCTGGTCGGGGTTCCTCCGGTGACCCAGGAACCTCGTGGGGCGGCGTGCTTGCCTGCCGTGGTGGCGGGTTTTGGTGGTTGGGGCGTGCTTGCCGGCGGTGGTCCCTGGTCTGGGCGAGGTGCTTCCCGGTGTGGGCGTGCTTGGCTGGGGTGTGGGCGTGGTTTGAGGTGGTCGCGGCGTGTGTTCGTGTTGTGGGGGCGTGTGTGCGTTGAGAGGGCGTGCCTGCAGACGCTGCCAGGTACGCCCTCACCACGCAGGTACGCCCCCGGCCAGTGGAAGCACGCCCCC
>NZ_JARKVC010000024.1 GCF_029851875.1 Actinomyces sp. | reverse complement strand
GGGGGCGCCACCCCGGGGGGGGGGCGCCCCACCGTCGTTCCTACGGCCTGCGGCTCAGGCCTGGTCAGCCAGGCGCGCTGCCAGCACGATGAGGGGGTGACTCATTCCTGTCCCCGTCAGCAGGGCGCTCAGCGGCGCCACGGCTCGTCCCAGGAAGCCGAAGCTACGTGTGAGGCAGGTGTAGCGCACCACTACTCCGCCGTCAGCCTCCTCCAGCCCGTAGTCACGGACCATGTGCGTCGTGCCGGCCCACCGCCCGCTCAGCACACGGGAACGCCAGACAATCGCCCCCTCCTGCCCCATGCTCACCTCGTGGGCGAAGCGCACAGGACGGCCCCGGCGGCCGCGGGCCTCGGCCACGAGCCGAGTCGGCGAGGTGTCCAGGACCTCCATGTCCTGGATCAGCTCACGGTGCAGTCCCGTTGTACTCACCAGCTCGTGCCGTACCTGCGACATGCTGGCACTGAGATAGCGAGTGACCTGCCAGGCCCGCTCCAGCCCCTCCTCGGCGTAGCAGCGGGGCACCTGCACACGCAGCAGGGCGCTCTGCTCCTTCTCCCCTAGGCTCTCCAGCTCAGCACGCAGCACAGCCAGATCAGCTGCGTGCCCCCGCAGCAACCGTGCTGAAGGAGCGTCGTCGTTGCGCAGGAGGACGGTCAGGGCCTGGGCGCTGCTGCGCACCCGTCCTAGACGCTCGGTGCACACCTGGCGAGCGGCAGGGGACAGCTCCAGCTCGGCCCCGTGATAGAACGTCTCGCCATCGGCCTCCAGGCGTCGTGGACGTACCCCCTCGACCAGAGTGATGCCGATCTGGCGCAGATCGGCGTCCTCCACCTCCTGGGCGCTGCGGCGTGCGGCCTCCAGGCTCACGCCCTGACGACCGAGGAGCTGCGCGACAGCACCGCCCTGGGCCAAGAGCCCTAGCAGCAGGTCAGTCTCCTCGACCTGGCGGTGACGTGCCAGCAGCGCCTCGATCCGCGACGCGGACAGCCAGCTGATGACGAAGGAGAAGGTGCTCATCGCGTCCTCCGGTGCTGAGGGGCCAGCCCTGGGGCGACCCGTTTGGCGTACTTCTTGTGGACGGCCTGCCGGGTGACTCCCAGCTGTTCGGCAATCTGCCCCCAGCCCAGCCCAGCGGCCAGGGCAGCCTCGACCTGGGCCAGCTCCAGGCTGTCCGTCAGGCGTCTGAGCGCGGTGACGGCCCGTAGCCCTGCCTCTGGGGAGGTCGTGTCTGCGGCGCGGGTCACGAGAAGTACCGGATCCATGTACGCAACCTAGGTTGACACACCCATATTGTCAACCAGTGTTGCTACCCGGTGCGCGTCCTGCCGCTACCGAGCGGTACCTGAGCCACCTCCGCCACCCGCCACGGGTCGGGCAGCAGGACGAGCACGACCTCCTGCGCCGGCTGGAGGGGCACTCGCCGCACGCCCTCCGGCTCGACCAGGGTGTAGGCCTGCTGCGTGCGCGTCAGCCGCACGGCCACCGCGCCCGGCCAGCGCGCAGCGGCCGCCCCAGGAGGCTCCACCTGGTGCACACCGGCCACCGTCGTTGTCAGCCCCTGGACCCGGGCACCGCGGTCGGTCAGGGCCGCCAGCAGCTCGGCGTCGGCCTGGGCGGCAGGAGAGCCAGGCACCGTGGTCGACGCCAGCGCCTGGGCGTCCGCACGCTCCAGGGCCCGGTCCCGACGTGCCACGAGCTCGACGACGGCGCGTCGCAGCTCCTCAGGTGACCTGACCTGCGACGAGGCGGTGGGAGCCACCACAGCGTCCTGCTGCCCTGGGCCCAGGCACAGCGCCAGGCACGTGGCCAGGACGACCGGGGTGCTCACGCCTACCACGACCCAGGCGGCCTGGACCCACCAGGCGCGTGGGCGGCTCCTGTCACCGCGACGCGCCCGGGGGCGGCCGCGTGGCGCCCGGGCCGCCCTGACCGCCCGGTGCGCACGGTGAGTGCGGAGCGCACGGTGCGCACGGTGAGTGCGATCAGCACGCCTGCCAGGGCTACGGGCCCGGCGCGGGGCGCCTCCTCGACGTCGCGCAGGCGCCTTCCGGGTAGGCACGGCCAGCTGCCCGCGTAGCGCCGTGGCCTCCAGGAGCGCCGCCTGCGGCAGCTCAAGGGGGCGAGGGCGGCCCAGCTCCTCGGCGCGCGAGGCGAGCTCGGACGCGCTCGGACGAGCAGCCGGATCGGCGTCGAGGGCGTCACTGGTCACCGCGTGCAGGCGCCCCTCCAGCGCGAGGGCCCCGTGGGCGCACGAGCGCAGCACCGCTGCCAGGGAGTAGACGTCCGACGCCGGCGTGGCGGCACCCCCGCGCTCCTGCTCAGGAGCCGCCCACGGGGGCGTCCCGGTCTCTGTGCCCGTCCCCACGAGGTCCACCAGAACGCCGTGGCCGGCGGTGGTGACCATGACGTTGGCCGGGGAAAGGTCACCGTGGACCACGCCGGCGGCGTGCAGGCCTGCCAGGCCCGTGGCCAGGTCGCGCAGCAGCACCGCGGCCTCGCCGCGGCTCAGGCTGCCCCTGGCAGCCAGCAGGACCCCGAGGTCGATCCCCTCCACCAGGTCCATCACCACCGCCAGGTGCTCGCCCGGCAGCTCCAGGACCTCGCGGACCCTCACCACGCCCGCCGCGTCCAGCTCTCGCAGTGCCTGAGCACGCTGACGGAGCGCGCGGCCACGTCTGCCCGGCGGGAGCCGGACCACGCGCACCAGCAGGTCGCGACCCTGCTCATCAACCCCGCGCAGCACCGCGCTGGCCGTGGACCGACCAGCAGGCACGAAGGGCTCGGTCGCCAGGCCGTGGCGCCTGAGGGCCTGAGCCACCAGCTCCTGCCCGCCCTGCGGCCCGCTGAGCTCCTGCGCCGTCACGACCTGGCCGCCTCGTGCCCGCGCACCCGTGCGTCTCATGACCCCATGCTCACCACGCCTGCCCCACCGCGCCAGCGGGCCCTGGCGAGGCTGTGGACGCAGCCGTCAGGGGCGCCGTCGTCCACAGCCTCGCGCCGCGGCCTAGGCTGGCGCGCGTGCAGCGACTTGACCTCGACCTCGCCTCCCGGCTCGTGCCCTACCCCGAGGCCCGCGCCCTCCAGCAGCAGGTGCACGACGAGGTCGTCGCCGGCACCCGGCCCAGCACGCTCATCCTCCTGGAGCACGAGAGCGTCTACACCGTCGGTCGGCGCGCGCGCTCCTGGGAACGTCCTGAGGGCGACGTCGTCGAGCCCGGGCACGTGCCCGTCATCGAGGTCGACCGCGGGGGCAAGACCACCTGGCACGGACCCGGCCAGCTCACCGTCTACCCGATCGTGCGCCTGGCCAGCCCCATCGACGTCATCAGGTACGTGCGCGCCCTGGAGGCGGCCGTCATGGATGTCTGCGCCACCTACGGCGTGAGGACCATGCGGGTCGAGGGCCGCTCGGGCGTGTGGGTGCCCCCCGCTGCCGGCAGCCCGCCCACCGCACGTGAGCGCAAGATCTGTGCCCTGGGGGTGCGGGTGGCGCGAGGGGTGACGCTGCACGGCATCGGCCTCAACGTCGACCCGGACCTGGCGGTCTTCGGGCTGGACCGGATCATCCCGTGCGGGATCGTCGACGCCGCAGTCACCTCCCTGGCCGCCCAGACCGGACGCCACCTGGCCACCAGCGAGCCGGCCGACGCCGTGGCCGCCAGCCTGTGCGCGCACCTGGCACCGTTGACGGCCGAGGAGTGAACCTGGGCCGTGGGTCCCACACGACGGCGCTACGGGCATAGGATCGTCTCGGACCTGCCGCTGGCCAAGGAGGAAGAGCACGTGACGGACACGATCGCCCCGCAGGGTCGCAGGCTGCTGCGCGTGGAGGCCCGTAACGCCGAGACCCCCATCGAGCACAAGCCCACGTGGCTACGCACCAAGGCCGTCATCTCCCCCACCTACCAGGAGGTGCGCGCGATGGTGCGGGACAAGCAGCTGCACACCGTGTGCGCGGAGGCGAGCTGCCCCAACATCTACGAGTGCTGGAACGACCGCGAGGCCTCCTTCCTCATCGGCGGCGAGATGTGCACCCGTCGCTGCGACTTCTGCGACATCGCCACCGGTCGTCCCACGGCCTACGACGAGGACGAGCCTCGCCGTGTGGCCGCCTCGGTGGCGGAGATGAACCTGCGCTACGCCACCGTCACCGGCGTGGCTCGCGACGACCGGCCCGACGGCGGCGCCTGGCTCTACGCTGAGGTCGCCCGCCAGATCCACCAGGTGCTGCCCGGCTGCGGCGTCGAGCTCCTGGTGCCGGACTTCCGCGGCGACCGCGACGCCCTGGCCGAGGTCTTCTCCAGCGCCCCGGAGGTCTTCGCCCACAACCTGGAGACCGTGCCGCGTGTCTTCAAGCGGATCCGTCCCGCCTTCTCCTACGAGCGGTCCCTGTCCGTCCTCCGGCAGGCCTCCGACGCCGGCCTGCTGACCAAGTCCAACCTCATCCTGGGTATGGGAGAGACCCGCGCCGAGGTCGAGGAGGCGGTGGACGACCTCGTGGACAGCGGCGTCGACATCCTCACCATCACCCAGTACCTGCGTCCCTCCACGCTGCACCACCCCATCGACCGGTGGGTCAAGCCCCAGGAGTTCGTCGAGCTGGCTCAGATGGCCCAGGACAAGGGAGTTCCTGCCGTCATGAGCGGGCCGATGGTGCGCTCGTCCTACCGCTCGGGGCTGCTGTGGGCGCGCGCGATGAAGGCCAAGGGCCGCCCGGTCCCCGCCCAGATGGCCGAGCTCGCGGTGGCCGGGACCGCCCGGCAGGAGGCCTCCTCCCTCGTGGCCCGGGGCCTGGGAACGCAGGAGTAGCGCCGACTTCGGCTAAGGTGGGCAACCGTGAGCACATCCCCCAGCCCCGCCCCGAAGAAGAAGCGTCGCTTCGGGCAGTACATCCAGAACGTCAAGGACTCCTACACCGTCTCCCGGCGCACCTACCCCTGGGTGGGGTGGGCGCTGATCGCCGTCACGGCGCTCATCCTGGCCGCAGCGGTGGTCCTGTCCCTGCTCACCAGCCAGGCCCTGTGGTACTGGCTCATCATGGCTGTGCTCCTGGCCCTCATGGCGGACATGGTCCTGCTGTCGTGGACCGTGCGACGCGCCTCCTACACCCAGATCGAGGGGATGCCTGGGGCCGCCAAGGCCGTCCTGGACCAGGTGGGCCGCGGCTGGTTCGTGGAGGCGGACCCGGCCGGGATCAACCCCAAGACCCAGGACGTCGTCTGGCGCCTGGTGGGGCGCCCCGGCGTCGTCCTCGTGGTCGAGGGCCCGGTGGGACGCACCCACAAGCTCGTGGCCGACGAGTCCAAGAAGGTCGCCCGGATCCTGCCCACCGTCCCGCTGCACGTCATCCACGTGGGCACCGGCAAGGGCCAGACGCGCCTGATCCACCTGTCCAGGACCCTGCGCCGGCTTCCCACCAGGCCCACCAGGCTGACCAGCACCGAGATCACCCAGGTCTCCAAGCGCCTGGCCTCGCTGTCCGCCAAGGGCCTGCCGATCCCCAAGGGCATCGACCCCAACAACGTGCGTCCTGACCGCCGCGCCATGCGAGGACGCTGACCGCTCCGCTCCTCCCGCAGGCTGAAACACCGAGGACACACTCGCGGTACGCCAGCGTCACTCCCCGCTCCTAACGTTGGGGTCTCAGCGCCGGGCGCACGCGCCTGGGACGCAGTGAACCGACCCTCGCAAGGAGCAAGCATGTTCAAGGACACCGCCGAGGCACTGGCCTACATCGACAAGGAGGAGGTCACCCTCATCGACGTCCGCTTCTGCGACCTGCCCGGCCTCATGCAGCACTTCACCATCCCGGCCAAGGAGTTCAAGGCTGAGGCGCTGGTGAGCGGACTGATGTTTGACGGCTCCTCCATCCGTGGGTTCACCGCGATCCACGAGTCGGACATGAAGCTTGTCCCGGACGTGACCACGGCCTTCCTCGACCCCTTCCGCGAGCACAAGACGCTGGTCATCAACTTCTCCATCGTGGACCCCTTCACCGACGAGGTCTTCTCCCGCGACCCGCGCTCGGTGGCGGCCAAGGCGGAGAACTACCTGCGCTCGACCGGTATCGCTGACACCTGCTACATCGGGGCCGAGGCCGAGTTCTACCTCTTTGACTCCATCGAGTACGAGACGACGCCGGCCTCCACCCGCTACGCCATCGACTCCGCCGAGGCCGCCTGGAGCTCCGGGCGCAGCGAGGAGGGCGGGAACAAGGGCTACAAGACCCCCTTCAAGGGCGGTTACTTCCCCGTCTCCCCCAACGACCAGATGGCTGACGTGCGCGACACCATGGTCCGCACCTGCCAGGAGGTGGGACTGGACATCGAGCGGGCCCACCACGAGGTCGGCACGGCCGGCCAGCAGGAGATCAACTACCGCTTCGCCTCGCTGCTGGCCGCCGGCGACGACATGATGAAGTTCAAGTACGTCATCAAGAACGAGGCCTGGCGCCAGGGCAAGACAGCCACCTTCATGCCCAAGCCCATCTTCGGGGACAACGGCTCGGGTATGCACTGCCACCACTCGCTGTGGAAGGACGGCGAGCCGCTGTTCTTCGACGAGCGCGGCTACGGCCAGCTCTCGGACCTGGCCCGCTGGTACATCGGCGGCATCCTCAAGCACGCCCCCAGCCTGCTGGCCTTCACCAACCCCTCGGTCAACTCCTTCCGCCGTCTGGTCCCCGGCTTCGAGGCCCCGGTCAACCTGGTCTACTCCGCGCGCAACCGCTCCGCCTGCATCCGCATCCCGGTCACCGGATCCTCCCCCAAGGCCAAGCGCGTGGAGTACCGCGTGCCGGACCCCTCGGCCAACCCCTACCTCGCCTTCGCCGCCGTGCTCATGGCCGGTATCGACGGTATCCGGGGCCGGATCGAGCCCCGCGAGCCCATCGACAAGGACCTCTACGAGCTCGCGCCCGAGGAGTACTTCGACATCGACAAGCTGCCCTACTCCCTGGACCAGGCCCTGGACGCCCTGGAGGCTGACCACGACTACCTCACCGAGGGCGACGTCTTCACCCCCGACCTCATCCAGACGTGGATCGACTACAAGCGCGAGCACGAGATCGCTCCGCTGCGCCAGCGTCCGCACCCCTACGAGTTCGAGCTCTACTACAACCTCTGAGCACGCCGCCCGGAAGGGGCCTCGACCCGCTCCGGGTCGAGGCCCCTTCCGCCTGCGGCACCCCCTGGCACCCCATGGGGCCTCTCGTGTGGTCAGCACGACACCGCTCGAGGCAACCCTGACTGCATACTTATACGTCAAACCGGCTATTGTTGCCTCCGGACCTACTCACAGCGGTCGGGCACTCGCTCTTTCCGGCACGCCGCCCCGACCACGCACCTGCCCAGGAGCCCTCTGATGAAGCGCCTTCCCACCCTCGCCGCCCTGACCGCCTCCGCCTGCCTGGCGCTGACGGCCTGCACCTCCGCCTCGGACCTGAGGACCGACGCCGCCTCCTCCGGCTCCTCAGCCGCCACCAGCGCCGAGATCCCCAGCTATGACGTCTCCGGCATCGCCAAGCAGGACGACATCGCCGCGATGCTGCCCGAGTCGATCTCCTCCGACGGCAGGCTCACCATCGGCGTGTCCGCCGACTACCCGCCGGCTGAGTTCCTCGACACCTCCAACAAGCCCGTCGGCTACGACATCGACCTCAGCCGCGCCCTGGCCGCGGTGCTCGGCCTGGAGCCTGCGGCCGAGCACGCCGAGTTCGACTCCATCATCCCGGCCATCGGCTCGAAGTACGACCTGGGTATCTCCTCCTTCACCATCACCCCTGAGCGCGAGGCCTCCACCGAGATGGTCTCCTACATCAGCGTCGGCTCCCAGTTCAACGTCGCCCAGGGCAACCCCTCTGGTCTGGACCTGTCCGACACCCTGGGCCTGTGCGGCAAGAGCGTCGGTGTCCAGACCGGCACCGCTCAGGAGGAGGACATCCAGGGGTTCAACAAGGAGTGCCAGGCCGCCGGCAAGGACGCGATCGACGTCAAGTCCTACGCCCTGAACTCTGACGCCACCACCGCCCTGGCCGGCGGCACCCTGGACGCCGTCTTCTCCGACTCCACCGTGGCCGGCTACGCCCAGATCCAGACCGGCGGTGCCGTGGAGACCGCCGGCAAGGTCTTCGACGCCGCCCCACAGGGCATCGTCATCGCCAAGGGCGACGAGGCCACGGCCAAGGCCGTCCAGGCGGCCGTCCAGTACCTCATGGACGAGGGCATCTGGAACAAGATCCTCACCGCCTGGGGAGTCGACACCTCCCAGGCCCTGACCACCGCGGAGATCAACCCGGCCGTCTGACCTGGCCCCGGCCCGCCCACCCGCCTGAGGCGGCCCGCGCCCCCTACGGAAGACCACGTCTGAGGACCACTACTGATGACTACCTCCTCCGCTCCCTCAGGGAGCACCGCCCCGGCCAGCGGGGTCGTCCTCAACAGGCTCAAGCCTGTTGCCCACCCCGGCCGCTGGGTCTCGGCAGCCGTCGTCGCCCTGCTCGTGGCGATGCTGGTCCACGCCCTGGTCACCAACGAGAAGCTCCGCTGGGACCTGGTGTGGTTCTACTTCCGCTACGACGACGTCGTGCGAGCCGTCGGCTGGACGCTGGCCCTGACCGTGGCGGCGATGCTCATCGGCATCGTGCTGGCTGCGGCCACGGCCGTGGCCCGTCAGAGCGAGAACCCGGTGCTGCGCTACGTGGCCTACGCCTACGTCTTCTTCTTCCGCGGCACCCCGATCTACACCCAGCTCGTCTTCTGGGGCCTGCTGCCGGCGCTGTACAACAAGCTGAGCCTGGGCGTGCCCTTCGGGCCGGAGCTCCTCGTCTTCTCGACCAAGGAGGTCTTCTCCGGCGCGGTGGCCGCGATCCTCGGCCTGGGGCTGAACGAGGGCGCCTACCTGTCCGAGATCATGCGCTCCGGGCTGAGCTCGGTGGACGCCGGACAGCGCGAGGCCGCCTCGGCCCTGGGGATGTCCAACGGCACGATCCTGCGTCGCATCATCCTGCCCCAGGCCATGCGCGTCATCGTGCCGCCCACCGGCAACGAGACCATCTCGATGCTCAAGACCACCTCCCTGGTGCTGGCCGTCCCCTTCACCAAGGAGCTGACCTTCGTCGCCAACAACGTGGGTAACCGGCTCTTCCAGCCCATCCCCCTCCTCATCGTCGCGGCGCTGTGGTACCTCATCATCACTTCCGTCCTCATGGTCGGCCAGCACTACATCGAGAGGTACTTCGGACGCGGCTTCGACACCGTCGCCACGCCCTCGCCACGCGCCCGCCGTGGCATGTCCAAGCGCCAGCAGGCCATCCTGGACGCCGGCACCACCACCTCCGACCCGATGATCGAGTACACGCCATGACCACCACGACCCTCGACCACGCCCCGACGGACAAGGTCTGCGTCCGCGGGCTGCACAAGCTCTTCGGCGAGCTGCACGTCCTCAAAGGCGTCGACCTGACCGTCGCGCCCGGCTCCGTGACCGTCCTCATCGGCCCCTCGGGCTCGGGCAAGTCCACGCTGCTGCGCTGCATCAACGAGCTGGAGTCCATCGACGCCGGGCGGGTGTGGGTGGACGGCGAGCTCATCGGCATGCGCGAGGAGAAGCGCGCCGACGGCAGCGTGCGTCTGCACGCGCTGAGCAACAAGGCCCGTGCCGCCCAGCGTGCCAAGATCGGCATGGTCTTCCAGCGCTTCAACCTCTTCCCGCACATGACGGCGCTGGCCAACGTCATGGAGGCCCCTGTCCAGGTCAAGGGCACGCCCCGGGCCCAGGCGCGCGAGCTGGCCGCGGGCCTGCTGGAGCGTGTGGGGCTGGCAGACCGCCTCGACCACTACCCCTCCCAGCTGTCCGGAGGCCAGCAGCAACGCGTCGCGATCGCCCGGGCGCTGGCGATGGACCCCGAGCTCATGCTCTTTGACGAGCCCACCTCGGCCCTCGACCCCGAGCTGGTCGGAGAGGTGCTCCAGGTGATGAAGGACCTGGCCGCCGACGGGATGACGATGGTCGTCGTCACTCACGAGATGGGCTTCGCCCGCGAGGTGGGCGACCAGCTGGTCTTCATGGACGAGGGTGTCATCTGCGAGTCCGGCCGACCGGCCGACGTCCTGGACCACCCGCGCGAGGAGCGCACCCGAGCCTTCCTGTCCTCGGTGCTCTAGGGCCGTGCCCCGGCAGGGGCCGGGGCACGGCTCACCTCTCCGGCCTCCGCCACGCCCCTTGCGCCCAGTCCTCCAGGCGCCAGCCGTGCTCGTGGTCACCGGTGACCACGGAGAAGGCCGTGTTCGTCATGGGATGGTCGGCGATCCAGGCAGGGTCGGCACCGGCCTTCGTCGCGGCTACCAGGGCCGTCCACACCCGCAGCACCGTGCCGTGAGCCACGAGCAGCGCGGTGGCGTCAGGGGCGCTGGTGCGCGAGACCTGCTCGACGACGGCGCTGAAGCGGCCCAGGGTGTCCGCGCCGTCCTCGGGCGAGCCGGGCAGGCGGGCGTGCAGGCGACCGACCATCCACGCCCGGGTGGTGTCGGTGTAGCAGGCGATCGAGGCGGCATCCGTGTTCATCTCCAGGTCCCCGGCCAGCACCTCGCGAAGCCCGGAGCAGATCTGGGCCTGCAGGCCCGTTGCCTGCTCGACGGGGGCGATGGTCTGACGGGCGCGCAGGATGGGCGAGACCCACAGCGAGTCGATGTCCTCCAGGTGCCCGGCCTCATGCAGGCGGCCCGGCAGGCTGGCGGCCTGCCCCAGTCCCACCTCGTCAAGAGGGTTGCCTGGGAAAGCGGTGTCAAGAGCACCCATGACGTTGGCGATCGTGCGGCCGTGGCGAACGAGAAGGAGCTTCACAACCCCATCCTGCCAGGAGCCCGGGAGCAGGCGGCTCACCCCGTGGTGTGAGGAGGCTCAGGCAGGCGCAGGATCTCCGTCTAGGACCAGGGGTAGGGGCCGCTGCCGGAGCGAGGACGCCCTCGGGCCGGTCTGCGCAGGGCCTGCCCGTGCTGGCCCTGCGCCTTCTGCTGGGCCCTCGCCCTGGTCCCAGGCGCGCCCGCCTCCCCTGTGCCCGGCTCCGCCTCCTCCCTCCTGGGGGCGGGCAGGGCCGCAGCGTCTGGCCCAGCGGCGTGAGAGGCGAAGATGAGCCGCGCCGCCACCGGTCTGGCGTGGCGGGCCATACGGCGGTAGGTGTCCTCCAGGTCGCGCTCGTGGCCTGGTGCCAGGCCGATGAGCCTGCCCACGACCCGGATCTGACGCGGGTCAGAGGGCAGGACGTCCACGCGGGCCCCGCCGTCGCGGCCGGTCCCGATGACGTTGGCCGAGCGCAAGCGGGTAGCAGTCTCCCAGGAGGCCAGCAGCGCCGTCGCCTCCGGGCCGGTGAGCAGCCCCGCCAAGGCTGCGGCCCGCAGCGCCGTCAGGGTCGAGGTCGTGCGCAGCCCACCCACGCGCCCGGCGTGCTGGAGCTGAAGGACCTGGACAGCCCACTCGACGTCGCTGAGGCCACCCGGCCCCAGCTTGAGGTGACGGCCCGGGTCGGCGCCGCGCGGCAGCCGCTCGGACTCCATGCGTGCCTTGAGGCGGCGGATCTGGCGCAGCTCATCGGGAGCCAGCCCCTGCTCGGACCAGCGCAGCGGTGCCACGAGGTCCTCGAAGGCGCGCCCCACCTCCTCATTCCCCGCGCAGGAGCGCGCACGCAGCAGGGCCTGCCGCTCCCAGGCCCCCGACCACCTCGCGTAGTAGTCCCGGTAGGAGTCCAGGGAGCGGCTCATCGGGCCCTGACGTCCCTCCGGGCGCAGGTCGGCGTCGAGGGCCAGGGGGTGAGGGCGCGCCTGCGTCAGCAGACCGAGCGTGCGCCGAGCCACCTCCTCCGCCTCCGCAGCGGCAGCGCGCTCGTCGGCTCCGCGACGTGGCTGGTGGACAAAGAGCACGTCAGCGTCCGAGGCGTAGGTGGTCTCGCACCCTCCGAGGCGGCCCATCGCGATCACGGCGCAGTCCGCCAGGGCCTGCGGCCACCGGCCGTCCTCGCCGGGCAGGTCGACGCCGTCGCCGGCCGCGGCGGCACCGGGGTCCTCACGCTCGGCCAGGGTGAGGGCCGTGGCCACAGCGAGCGCCCCGTCGAGCACGGCGTCGGTGGCGTCGGTGAGGATCTGCGCGGTGCGCTCGGGGTCCAGCCCGTCCAGGGAGTCGGCCAGGGCCGCCCGCAGCAGCTCACGTGAACGCACTGACAGCAGGGCGTGGACAGCCTGCTCAGCCTGGTCGTGACGGTGCTCGCCGACCAGGCCCGGCAGGCGCCGTCGCACCAGGCGAGTGACCTCCTCGCGCAGCGCACCGCCGGGACGTGGACGCAGCTCGGCGTCGTCATCGAGCCACGCGATCGCCTCCGGGCGCTCAGCCAGCCGGTCCGTGGTCCACCGGGCGCCGGACAGGACGTGGCACAGGCGCCGGGCCGCCACCGGCGAGTCACGCAGCATCGCCAGGTACCAGTGCGAGCCACCGATCGCCTCTGACAGGCGCCGGAAGGACAGCAGCCCCGAGTCCGGGTCAGGGCCGTCTGCCAGCCAGCCGATGATGACTGGCAGGAGCTGGCGCTGAATGGCCGCACGGCGGCTGACACCCTCGGTCAGGGCCTGGATGTGGTGCAGCGCCCCGTCAGGGTCGAGGTAGCCACCGGCCGCCAGGCGCTCGTGGGCAGCGCGTGGCGTCATCACCATCTCGTCGCGGCTCAGCGCCGCGGCGGCGCCCAGCAGCGGCCGGTAGTAGACCGACTCGTGGACCGAGCGGACCTGACGGCGCACGGACTGGAAGAGGTCACGCAGCGCCTGGGGATCGGCGAGGTTCTCGCGGTCGATGCCGCGGCCGATCCTCCTCAGGCTCTCCTGGCGGCTGGGCAGCTCGTGCGTGCGTCGCAGACGCAGCAGCTGGCTGCGGTGCTCCAGCAGCCGCAGGGTGCGGTACCCGTCCTCCAGCACGGCTGCGTCCTCACGAGAGACGTAGCCACCGGCGCCCAGAGCCGCCAGGGCCCTGAGGGTTCCACGCACCCGCAGGGACTCGTCCGCCCGGCCGTGCACGAGCTGGAGGAGCTGCACGGTGAACTCCACGTCTCGCAGTCCCCCCGGGCCCAGCTTGATCCGGCGGTCCTCCGCCCCGGGACGCTCAGAGTCCTGTTCCACACGCCGTCGCATCGCCCGAGCGTCGTCGACGAAGTTCTCCCGTCGGCTGGCCTCCCACACGAGAGGAGCCACCGCCTCCTCGTAGGCCTGGCCCAGCGCCCTGTCCCCCGCGCAGGCACGCGCCTTGAGCAGCGCCTGGAACTCCCAGGAGGAGGCCCAGCGCTCGTAGTAGGCCAGGTGCGAGGCGAGCGTACGGACCAGGGCCCCGTCCTTGCCCTCCGGACGCAGCCCGGTGTCCAGCGGCCACAGGGGCGGCTCCGTGCCGGAGGCCGAGACCACGCGGGCCAGCTCCGTGGCCAGGGCCGTGCCCGTGGTCAGCAGCCGCTCCTCCTGGGCAGGATCCATGGCCTGAAGCGGCCCTGTGGCGGATGAGGCCGGGGCGACGACGTAGACGACGTCGACGTCGGAGACGTAGTTGAGCTCGCAGGCCCCGGTCTTGCCCATCGCGATGACGGCGAGGGCCACCTCGTCAGCCGCCTGGCCGACGGCGTGACGCGCCACGAGCAGGCCGGCCTCCAGCGCGGCGTCAGCCAGCTGGGCCATCCGCTCTCCCACGACCTCGGTGTGTGCCAACGGGTCCTGCGCGCACAGGTCATCAGCCACGATGGCCAGCAGCCGGTCACGGTAGGCCACGCGCAGCGCCGCAGTGGCACGGCTGGTCGCCTGGCCGGGCTCCTGGCAGGAGGACAACGCAGCGCTCACCGCCCGGCCCAGGAGCTGGGCCGCCTCGTGGGGAGCGCCGTCGTGCCAGGAGCGATCGGGGTGGAGGGCCGTCAGGAGCTGCGGGTGGGCGACCAGGACGTCCCCGAGCGCGCTGGAGGCCCCGAGCACGGCCAGCAGGCGCTGAAGGTGGCGGGCTGCCTCACCACCAGCGCCGTGGCCCTGGGAGCCAGGTTCTTCCTGGTCCTGCGCCGTCCCCAGCGTGCTCAGGAGCGTGGCGAGGCAGCGTGCCTGCCTGTCGTGTGCGCGCCCCCGGACCTCCTGCGCCAGGCGGACCAGAGTGAGCAGGGCCAGGTCCGGGTCAGCCGTACGCCCCAGGGCCCGGACGAGGCCTGCCGCCGCGGGACCCAGGCCTGCCTGCGCCGTCGGGCTCGCGGCGGGCGGCGGGTCCGCGAGCAGCTCGCGCAGCGCTGCGTCCTCCAGGCAGGCGCGTGCGCGCTCGGAGTCCTGGAAACCGGCCGCCAGGAGCCGTGAGCGTACCGAGCGCTGACGGGCCCCAAGCGGCGGCAGCTCGCCGCCCACGGCTCAGGCCTTGGGGAAGAACTGGGAGAGCTCGAAGTCCGTGACCTGGGCGTCGTAGGCCCGGTACTCGTGGCGCTTGTTGCGCATGAAGAACTCGAAGGCGTCCTCGCCCAGGGTGTCGGCCACGAGGTCGGAGTCGGCCATCGCCCTGACCGCACGCTTGAGCGAGGTCGGCAGGGCCGCGATGCCCAGGGCCTCGCGCTCGCGGTCGGACAGCGCCCACACGTCGTCCTCGGCCTCAGCAGGAAGCTCGTAGCCTTCCTCGATGCCCTTCAGCCCCGCCGCCAGGATGACGGCGAAGGCCAGGTAGGGGTTGGCCGAGGAGTCGATGCCGCGGAACTCGATGCGCGTGGACTGGGCCTTGCCCGGCTTGTGCATGGGCACGCGGACCAGGGCCGAGCGGTTGGAGCGGCCCCAGCAGATGTAGCTGGGGGCCTCGTCCCCGCCCCACAGGCGCTTGTAGGAGTTGACGTGCTGGTTGGTCACGGCGGAGATCTCGCTGGCGTGGTGCAGCAGGCCGGCGACGAAGGCCCGGCCCGTGGCGGAGAGCTGGTACTGACCGGCTGGATCGTGGAAGGCGTTACGGTCGCCCTCGAACAGGGAGAAGTGGGTGTGCATGCCAGAGCCGGGCTGGCCGACGAAGGGCTTGGGCATGAAGGTCGCGGTGCAGCCCTCCTGGAGAGCCACCTCCTCGACCACGGCCCGGAAGGTCATGATGTTGTCCGCCATGGACAGGGCGTCAGAGAAGCGCAGGTCGATCTCGTTCTGGCCCGGCCCTCCCTCGTGGTGGGAGAACTCCACCGAGATCCCCATCTGCTCCAGCATGAGGATGGCGCGGCGCCGGAACTCGTGGGCCGTCCCCCCGGCGACGTGGTCAAAGTAGCCGGCGTGGTCGGTGGGGCTGATGGAGCCGTCCTCGTGGCGGTTGACGAGGTAGAACTCGATCTCGGGGTGGATGTAGCAGGTGAAGCCGGCGTCGGCCACGCGCGCGATCTGACGCTCCAGGACGGCACGCGGGTCCGTGCGCACCGCCTCACCGCCGGGGGTCAGCACGTCGCAGAACATCCGGGCCACGGAGCTCGCGCCCGTGCGCCAGGGCAGCATCTGGAAGGTCGAGGGGTCCGGCGCCAGGAGCATGTCGGACTCGAAGACGCGCGTGAGCCCCTCGATGGCCGAGCCGTCAAAGCCGATGCCCTCCTCGAAGGCGCTCTCGACCTCAGCCGGGGCGATCGCCACGGACTTGAGCTGGCCCAGGACGTCGGTGAACCACAGGCGGATGAAGCGGATGTCACGCTCCTCGATCGCCCGGAGGACGTACTCCTGCTGCTTGTCCATGCTCGGAACCTCTCTGTGGCAAGGGCCGGTGACGGATGAGCCGTCGGTGCGGTAGGTGGCACCATCATGCCGTGCGCGCGTGTCGAGCGCGTTGCACGCGCCCGGGTGTCTCGGCATGCGCCTAGGCTGGAGCCCATGACTGAGACACCCTCGTCCCCTGGCCGCAGCCACCCACAGGCAGGAGAGACCTCGGCTCCCTACGGGTCTGCCGTGCCTGCTGCCTCATCCGTCTGCGGCGCGCCACGGCCGCGCAAGGTGCGCGTCCACCACCTGGCGCAGATGCGCGAGCGCGGGGAGAGGATCGTCATGCTCACGGCCTACGACGCCGTGACGGCACGGATCCTCGACGCCGCGGGAACCGACGTGCTCCTGGTGGGTGACTCCGTCGGGAACGTGAGCCTCGGGTACGACTCCACCTTGCCGGTGACCCTGGAGGAGATGGTGGTGGCCACCCGGTCGGTGGCACGCGCCACGGAGCGTGCCCTGGTGGTGGCAGACCTGCCCTTCGGCTCCTACGAGGCCGGCCCTGAGCAGGCCCTGGCCAGTGCCGTGCGCCTGGTCAAGGTCGGGGCCAACGCCGTCAAGCTGGAGGGGGGACGTACACGGGCCCAGACCGTGCAGGCCCTGACCGATGCCGGTATCCCGGTCATGGCCCACGTCGGCTTCACCCCGCAGTCTGTCAACGCCCTGGGAGGCTTCCGCGTCCAGGGCCGGGGGGAGGAGGCCGCCGACCGGATGGTCGGGGACGTCCAGGCCCTGGGCGGGGCAGGAGCCTTCGCCGTCGTGCTGGAGATGGTGCCCGAGCCCGTCGCCGCGCGCGTGACCGAGCTCTCCCCCGTACCCACCATCGGCATCGGTGCGGGCAGGCGGTGCGACGGGCAGGTGCTCGTGTGGTCGGACATGGCGGGGATGACGCAGTGGACCCCGCGTTTCGCCCGCCGTTTCGGCGAGGTGGGGCAGGCGCTCTCTCAGGCGGCGACGTCCTACCTCCAGGCCGTGCGCCAGGGTGACTTCCCTGGTGAGGAAGAGAGCTTCGCCAGCTAAGCGCACTGAAGCGAGCCGACGACGGGCCGTTGCCTCCCGGGA
>NZ_JARKVC010000023.1 GCF_029851875.1 Actinomyces sp. | reverse complement strand
CCACCCGATGTGGGTGGCGGCCCCGCCGTCGTACGTAGGGGATCGTGCTGGCCGGTGCCGTGGCGCGCGGTGCTGCGGTACGCGGGTCTCAGAGGCCAGCAGCCAGCTGGCTCGTCTCGTCCTGGACGAACAGGGCCTGCCTCTCCAGGGCGCTCATGTGAGCATGGCCGTGGTGACCGCAGAAGAGCAGCTCGCCGCTGGCCAGCACGACGCGGATGAAGGCCTGGGCCCCGCAGACGTCACAACGGTCCGCAGTGGTCAGGGGGCGGCGGCTCGTCGTCTCGGTCGCGCGGGTCTCCTGGACCTGCGACGTCGGCAGAGCCTGCGTCAGGCTCGGGGTGCTTGTCTGGCTCATGCCCTCACAACACCACACCCACCTCCTGCTCTTCCCCGTCAGGCACCGCTTTCCGCCCCTGGCGCACGCGGTGCGCCTGAGGCGAACACCGCAGGCCGGGATCTGAGACGTGCGGGGGCCGATCGGCTAGGTTGCGCACGTGGCCGACTCCTCTCGCTCCTACTCCGCCCGTCACCTCTCCGTCCTGGAGGGGCTCGAAGCGGTACGTAAGCGTCCCGGCATGTATATCGGCTCCACCGACCAACGGGGCCTCATGCACTGCGTGTGGGAGATCATCGACAACTCCGTCGACGAGGCCCTGGAGGGCTACGGCGACTCGATCGCGGTCACGGTCCACGAGGACGGCTCCATCGAGGTGCGTGACAACGGACGTGGCGTCCCGGTCGACGTCGAGCCCGGCTCCGGGCTGACCGGCGTCGAGCTGGTCTACACCAAGCTGCACGCGGGCGGGAAGTTCGGAGGCGGTTCCTACGGTGCGGCCGGTGGCCTGCACGGAGTGGGCGCCTCGGTGGTCAACGCCTTGTCCGAGCGGATGGACGTGACCGTGGACCGGGGCGGCAGGACCTACGCGATGAGCTTCCACCGTGGGGTCCCCGGCGTCTTTGACGACGCCGATCCCGCTCGCCCCAGGCCGGACGCTCCCTTCACGGAGTACACCGAGGCCTCCGAGCTGCGCGTGATCGGCCGGGTCAAGCGGGGCGTGAGCGGCACCCGCGTGCGCTACTGGGCGGACCCGCAGATCTTCCCCAGGCCCGGCGAGTACGACGTCGCGGCGCTGCGGGCCCGGCTGCGCCAGACCAGCTTCCTGGTGCCCGGGCTGAGCCTGACCCTCACCGACGAGCGCAGCGTCGAGGAGGCCGCCCGGGCTGAGAAGGCTGCGCCGTCGGGCTCCGGGGCTGCGGGCGACGACCCGGCGCTGCGTGCGAGCGCGAAGAACGCTACCGAGGAGGCCAGTGACCTGTTCGCCTCCCAGGCCCAGGCGCCCGAGGGCAGCGAGGTCTTCCTGGCCAAGGGCGGGACCCGGGACTTCGTCGACTTCCTGGCCTCTGACGCCTCTGTCACGGACACCTTCCGCCTGACGGGGGAGGGGACCTACACCGAGACCGTCCAGCAGCTGGACAGGAAGAGCGGGCACCTGCGGCCGGTCGAGGTCGAGCGCACCTGCAGCGTCGACGTCGCCCTGCGCTGGGGCATCGGCTACGACACGATCGAGCGCTCCTTCGTCAACATCATCGCCACCCCGATGGGCGGCACGCACCTGACCGGCTTCGAGCAGGCGGTGACCAAGGTGCTGCGCAAGCAGATCGACTCCAACGCCCGCGCGCTGAAGGTCACCGCCCGTGACGGCAGGATCGATAAGGACGACATCCTGGCCGGCATGACCGCCGTGGTGACGGTGCGTGTGCCTGAGCCCCAGTTCGAGGGGCAGACCAAGGAGGTCCTCGGTACCGCCCCGGTCCGTCAGATCGTGGCCAAGGTGGTGGAGAAGGAGCTCACCGCGCTGCTGACCTCCTCCAGACGGGACCTCAAGACCCAGGCTCGGGCGCTGCAGGAGAAGGTCGTCGGCGAGATGCGTGCGCGTATCAGCGCGCGGATGCACAAGGAGATCACCCGCCGCAAGACGGCGCTGGAGACCTCGACGCTGCCGGCCAAGCTGGCGGACTGCCGCAGCGACGACGTCGCCGCCTCCGAGCTGTTCATCGTCGAGGGGGACTCGGCGCTGGGCACGGCCAAGAACGCCCGAAACTCTGAGTTCCAGGCGCTGCTGCCCATCCGCGGCAAGATCCTCAACGTCCAGAAGGCCTCTCAGGCGGACATGCTGCGCAACGCCGAGTGCTCGGCCATCATCCAGGTGGTGGGGGCCGGGTCGGGGCGCACCTTCGACCTCGACTCCGCCCGCTACGGCAAGGTCATTCTCATGACGGACGCGGACGTCGACGGCGCCCACATCCGTACCCTGCTGCTCACGCTCTTCTTCCGCTACATGCGGCCGATGATCGAGGCCGGACGGGTCTACGCCGCGGTTCCCCCGCTGCACCGCATCGAGGTCTCGGCGCAGGGGCGGCGCAAGAAGGAGGTGATCTACACCTACTCCGACGACGAGCTCGTCCGGACGCTGCGCACGCTGGAGAAGCAGGGACGCAGCTTCAAGGAGCCTCAGCGTTACAAGGGCCTGGGGGAGATGGACGCTCACCAGCTGGCCGAGACGACGATGGAGCCCGAGCACCGGACCCTGAGGAGGATCACCCTGGGGGACGAGGCTGAGCTGTTGGAGGCTGAGAACGTCTTCGAGCTGCTCATGGGCTCCTCGGTGGAGCCACGCCGAGACTTTATCGTCGAGGGCGCCCAGGACATCGACCGCGAGCGTATCGACGCCTGAGTCGGCCGTAGCAGGACGGACACACGACTCAGGTAGCCTGCACCCACGCGTGCGGGAGGCTTGTGCGCAGGTCAGGACCTGGTCGAGACCTCGTGCACCGCGGCACCATGCTGGGCCAAGGGCCACGACGGCCCCTGGCGGCAGGTGTCCCCCCCGATCTGTGAAGGAGGCGAGATGGCTCCCGTTTACGGTACGTCGCGACGCACAGGGCTGGGCCCCTGGTCCATGCTCCGCCCCGGCCCACGTTCCTCCCTGCCCCCGGTGCTGACCTGGTTGCCTCTGGGACCGGGGGACAACGGTGAGCTGGCTGAGCTGATCGCACGGGCTGAGGCGCAGGACGACCCTCCCTACCGCACGACGGCACAGGAGACGAGCGAGTACTTTCTCGATCCCACCTACTCCGGGGTCGCCGGGCGTGACGAGGACGGCGTCATGCGAGCCTTTGGCCTGGTCCGTATTCGGCCTGCGCACGAGATCTACGCCTCGATGACAGGGGTCGTGGACCCGCAGTGGCGCCGTCGGGGGATCGGCGGAGCCTTGCTTCACTGGCAGGCCGAGCGAGCGCGTCACCTCATTGGTGCCGAGCGTGCCGGGGCGGACCCGGGGAGCGCGACGGCGACGGCACCGGCCCACGTCGTCACCACGGTGCTGGAGGACGACGAGCGTATGAAGGAGCACATGCGTGAGCTGGGGTTCACGGCGTGGCGGTGGTACCGCGAGGTACGCCGTCGTCTGGACCTGGAGATCCCCGAGGTGGATCTCGACGGCTTCCTCTCGATCGAGCCGTGGAGCGAGGAGCTGGACGAGGCTGCTCACCGGGCCCACAACCAGGCCTATGGTGAGGGTTTTGGCGCCGCTGCCGTCAGCCTGGAGGAGTGGCGCGCGGGTCGGGCCTACTTCGCTCCGCAGTGGAGCTTTATCGCGGTGGACCGCTCCGGTGACAGGGCGCGCGTGGCGGGGTACCTGCGTTCGGGACGCTATGAGCAGGACTGGCAGGCCCTGGGCTGGCGTGAGGGGTACACGGACATGCTGGGAGTCCTGGCGGACTACCGCAGCCGTGGTGTGGCTCCGGCCCTCCTGACGGCGGCGATGCGTGCCTACCAGCGCGACGGGATGGAGTACGCGGCCGCCGGGGTGGACTCCGACGACCCGACCGGGGCCGTCGACCTGTACCGCGAGCTGGGGTTCGTCCCGACGCGTGGTTCGATTCTCTACGGTCTGGACGTCTAGCCGGACGGCTAGACGTCCAGACCGGGGAGGTTGGTCCTGGACAGCCAGGTGGGTCTTGGCACCAGAGGTGAGCCTGGGCGGCTAGCGGGTCTGTGTCAGGCGGACCTCAGTGGTGCGTCTGTCTTTAGCGGCGCGGCTGACCTCAGCGGTGAGGTTGTCTTCAGCAGCGAGGCAGGCCCCGGCAGCAGGGATGAGGCGTAAGACTGCGGTGACGCGGCTTCTGGCTGGGAGGCAGTCACCTGATCAGAAGGGAATCACCTCATCCAGAAGCGCGGCGAGACCGAGCTGATGGAGCACCGGTGGCAGGGGCCTGGTCCTCCAGGCCCCGATGGGCTCGCCAGGGCGTGGACCGCGACTCTCTAGCCGGGGCGGCCTGGTGGGGGAGTGCGGTGCAGCCTGAAGCAGCCCTCGTTCGAGCTCGTTGATGACGGCGTCGGTGAGCGTCTGCGAGACTCCGACGGGGAGGACCATGGCCGGCTGGTGGCGGTGCCGAGGACCGACACGGCGGGGGAGGATGGTGATGGTGCCGTCCGGGGCGCGGCGGTACCCGGTGCGACTAGGAGTGTGCCACTCCAGGGTGCCGTCCTGCGCGCGGGTCAGGGACCAACCCGGAGTGTGCTTGAGGCGGTGATGGACTTCGCACAGTGTGGTGAGGTTGTCCAGGCTGGTGGTCCCGCCCTCGCTCCAGGGCTGGATATGGTCGATGTCGCAGCGTGCTGCGGGAACCTGACAACCAGGGAGGGTGCAGGTGAGGTCCCGGGCTCGTACGGCGTCGGCGAGCGAGGCCGGAGGGCGGTAACGGGTGCGTCCGACGTCCAGGACGACGCCGGTGACCGGGTCAGTGAGCAGACGTCGCCAGGTGCCGCCGGCCGCCAGAGCAACGGTGATCGCGGCAGGAAGGGGCGCGCAGCGTCCCCCGGCGGTGAGGGTCGCACTGGAGGCGGCGAGGCTGGGCTTGGTGGTGCTCGCGGTGACGGCATTGGGCATGACGGTGCTTGAGGCGGCGGCTCTGGGCATAGCGGCGCTGGCCAGGATATTGCTGATACTAGGTGCACTGGAGTCCAGCGTGGCGTCACCTGGTGGGCTAGCAACGGGGTGAGGTCTTGGTGCCAAGGCGGTGGTTGCGAGCTGGTTGAAAGGGACCGTGACGTTGATATGGACCTTGAGACCTGGAGGGAAGACGACGGGCGGGTGGCCAGCGGGAGTCCACCAGGGGCTCGTCGAGCCGACGAGCTGACTCAGGCTCGCGAGGAGAGGTTCAATCTGCCTCGCCGGCTGGACCTGGCCGGGGCCGGGTCTCGGACTGGGAACGGAGCCGGGACTGGGACTCGAGCTGGGGCTTGCCGGCCTGGTGCCGGGACTGGGACTCGCCGGCCTGGTGCTGACCAGCGCGTAGCGCCTGAAGGCTCATGGAGACCAGGGCGTCCGCTCGCAGCTGGGACAGGGAGCGCTTGTCACCCGTGGCCCGAGCCGAGCCTGCTACGGCATCGAGGGTGGCGTCGATGAGGAAGGCATCAGGAGCAGGAAGGACCATCCGCATCTCGTGGACGCCCTCGCCCGCAGGACGAGGCCGGCTGACGTAACGGCCTGCGGAGTTTCGCTTTCTGCGCGTGCTGGAGCCCTCTGGATCGAGAGCAGTCAGGGCGGCGTTAATGTCATGTGCCAGCTGGGAGTGGGTGCGGTGGGGAGCACGGGGGAGGAGAGCCTGCTGGACCTCGGTTGCTGTGTGCACCTCCACCTGCTCCAACCGGCGGGTGATGAGGGCAGTCTTCGCTGAGTCGATGAGCCCGCTGCGGGCGAGGGAGGCCGTCTGAGCCATATGGGGTGCGGTCAGGCACTGGCCGGTTGTCAGCAGGGTGGTGGCGCGTGCCCGGGAGATTCCTAACCGGCAGGCGATCTCGCTGGCGGTGTTGCGTTGGACCTCCTCCTGGGGAGGCAGAGGACCTGATCGACCGTCAGCGCCAGGGACCGGCTGAGCAAGTTCTGGGTGACGGGACATCCCAGCACACAGGAGCGCCTGGGTGAAGGAGACCCACGAGGCGAGCCTTCCGCAGGCGGCGACCAGCTCGCTGAGTGCGTCCAGGCTCAGGTGTGCCAGGGCCTCGGCTGCAGCCAGCGCCTGGCCAGGGCCGAGACTGGCTGAGCGGAGAAGGTCAGTCTCACACGGGTGAGCACCGGCAGCGGGCTCTGCCGCCCTGCCGTCAGCGAGCGCTCTGGCCTGGCTGTCAGCGACCCTCCCGGCCTGGCCTCCAGCAAGCTCTCCGATCTCGCTGGAGGCCAGTGCATCCTGACGTGCGAGGCGCTCCGGGGTGGTGTCATGCCGCGCGCCCCGGGATCGCCTGCCCAGGCGGTGCAGGAGATGAGCCGTTCAATGAGTCCGGCCAGTGCAGCCCCCGGCGGCATCTGAGCCAATGCGTTCAGGACCTCCTCCTGGCGCCCTGTCTCATGGCAGCTGGCGAGCGGGGGCGTGCCGCGTCGACCGGCCTCAGCCTGATGAGGCCGGCGGCTGGATGCACGCGCCGGTTCGAACATGTGTACAGTCTAGCGCATTCAGGTCGTGCACGCTAGTGCTTGATCATGTTTGAATGTGATCGACGGCGAAGCCCCTGTTCTGCGGTGTCGCCCTCGAGCCGTGGAGCGAGGGGCTGGAGGGGGCTGCTCACCGGGCCCGCAACCAGGCCTATAGTGAGGGTTTTGGTGCTGCTGCGGTGAGTCTGGAGGGGGCGCGCTGGTCGGTAGCGCCAGGACGTGACTGCCTGGTGGCACGGTCGGCCATCCACGGTGAGGGAGAGGTGCTGCCCTTCTGGCCGGGCGCTGGCACCAGAAGGGCGGTCCAGCGTCCCGGTCAGAAAGGTGGAAGGCGCAGGGCGGGCAGGTCTGTGGCTCCCTGCGCGGTGGGAGAAGGTGGTCGTCAGCAGATCGTCACGTCGCCGATGGCGATGTACTGGCTGTTGTTCACGTATCCCGTGCTGATTCCTTGGAGGTTTGCAGTGTTGGGGTTGTTGGAGTAGGTCAGGGAGAAGGAGCTGCGGTCAGGGGCGATTGACACGCCCAGCGCGGCGACGCCGGCGGGTGACTGATTGGTGCCCCACGCCCGGGCCCATGAGAATGCGAAGGTTTGCTCCGTCCCCTTGTTGCTGAGCGTCACGGCAGAGGATGGGACCCCGCCGATGGCGACGACATCCGTGTACTGGGCGGACTCATACCCGCGGGGTGGCTTTGTCACGGCAGAGATGTCGTAGACCTGGAAGGTGATCGAGGAGGGGGTCAGGGGCTTGCCGTTGGCGTCGGAGAACGTCCAGGTCAGCGTGTCCTGGGCTACTGTTGCTGACCTGCTGCCCTGAGGCACAGCGGAGCCCTGGCTCAGCGTCAGGACGCTCGTGGTGGCCGCCGTGTCGACGTTGAAGTTGGAGCCTTGGCTACGCAGGTAGCCGGTAATTCCGACGTTGTTTTGCTGGTTCACGCCCTGCTGCGCTCCAGCCTTGGTCCCGACGAAGTTACGTGGCTCAGGGGTTGGGCGGTTCCTGGTGGTAGCGAGGTCACTCCTTGGAGATGATCCTGCGTGCCCGCTCCCGCCCGTCTGGTTCTGGGAGACGACGACCCGAAAGCCGTCACCCTGGTAGGTGTAGGTCCGCCGATCCGTAGGTCCCGCATAGGTTCCTCCGACCCACGGGATCGTCTGGCACCCGGACGGCTTGCTGGCCGCGAGGGCGGGGGCTGGAGCGCCGATCATGATGGCAGGGACGCTCCAGGCTGCCCCCTTGGTGAGGGTCCTGCGGGAGAGTGAGGTGTCCATGGAGAGCACGCCTTTACGGTGAGTAGGGACTTAAGGCATGCTCAGGCTATGGCAGATTTCCTTGAAATTGCGGGGGGGGGGTGACATTTGTCCTATTGACGGGGACTCCTTGTCCGTGCTGCTCGGCCAGCAGCGAGAACGGGAGGCTCGGCGACCTCGACGCTCGCGGAGCGAGGAGGAGCAGCGCTCCTCTGCGCCGGAGGCCTAGCCCACCGCCGTCACCGGCGCGGACAGAGGCGTGCCTGAGGCGTCACGACGCTCGTCAGTCTCCGGCAGCGCCACCCCCTGGCCACCGCTGCCCACCGCACGTGCGGGGCCGACGCCCACCCAGGCGAGCACCAGCTGGTCCTCGCCACGAAGGAAGCGCTGGGCGCGCACGCCGCCGGTAGCCCGCCCCTTGGCCGGGTAGCGGTCCAGCGGAGTGACCTTGACCGAGCCGGAGTCCATCCCGGGCAGGGCGCCCTCGGCGTCGGCGATCGTGACGACGACGGCCTCGGCCAGCAGCTCGGCCGGGACCGAGGCCCCGGCGATGACCCGGGCGCCCTCGTGCAGGCTGATACCCGCCATACCGGCGGCCGCACGTCCCTGGGGGCGGACCTTCGAGGCCTCGAAGCGCAGGAGCTGGGCGTCATCGGTGACCAGGGTGAGCACGTCCGTGTCCGCTGCGGTGCCCACGAAGACCACACTGTCGCCGTCGGCCAGGGAGATGACCTCCCAGCTCTCGCCGCGCGCGGGCTCGTCACCCGGCTTGACCCGCTTGACGACACCGCCGGATGTCGCCAGCACGACGGGCTCGCGCTGGTCCCGGCCCACGGGGACGAGCCCGACCACCCTCTCACCGGGCTCCAGGTCCACGAGCAGCCCCACGGGCTGCCCCCCAGCCAGTGAGGGCGCCCCTTCCAGACGGGGTACCTCGGGAGCGGAGAGCACCTCCATGACGACCAGCCGCCCGGTGTCGGTGACGGCACCGACCCGGCTGCGCGCCGTCGTCGCCACCTGGCTGGTCAGTGCGTCGTGACGCTGCCGCTCTCCGCTGCGCGCAACCGCCTCGCCGCCAGCCACCCGGGCCACCAGCCCGGTGGCGCTGAGCAGCACCCGGCAGGGGTCGTCGGCAACCGTGAGCGGAACCTGGGAGGCGGTGGCCGCCAGGCTCGCCGCCACGGCCTCCTTCATCGCCTGCCCGGCCCCGGCCCCGGCCCCGCCGGGGGCCCCCGCACCGCCCGCCAGCACGCCGGCCCCCGAGCCGGCAGCCTCCAGCAGCACCGTGCGGCGCGGTGTACCGAACTCCTCGGCCACGGCAGCCAGCTCCTGGGAGACGACGCCGCGCAGCAGCGTCTCGTCGGCCAGGACGGCCTGGAGCTGCTCGATCTCGCGGGCCAGCTCGTCGCGCTCCTTCTCCAGCTCGATGACGGAGAACCTGGTCAGGCGCCGCAGCTGCAGCTCCAGGATGTAGGAGGCCTGGGCCTCGGAGAGGTCAAAGACCTGCATGAGGCGGGTGCGGGCGGTGGCGGCGTCGTCGGAGGATCGCACCACCTGGATGACCTCGTCGATGTCCAGGATCGCGATGAGCAGCCCCTCGACCAGGTGCTGGCGCTCGCGCCGCCTGTCCAGGCGGAAGCGGGTGCGGCGCTCCACCACCGTCATGCGGTGACGCACAAAGACCTCAAGCAGCTCGCGCAGCCCCAGGGTACGGGGCTGGCCGTCCACGAGGCACACGTTGTTGATCCCGAAGGAGTCCTCCAAGGGGGTGTGCTTGTAGAGCTGGGCCAGGACTGCCTCGGGGTTGTAGCCGTTCTTGACCCCGATGACCAGGCGCGTGCCGTTCTTGCGGTCGGTCAGGTCAGCCACGTCGGTGACGCCCTGGAGCTTCTTGGCGCTCACGGCGTCCTTGATCCGGGCGATCACCTTCTCCGGCCCCACGAGGTAGGGCAGCTCGGTGACGACGATGCCCTTCTTACGGGGCGTGATGTTCTCGATCCGGGCGGTGGCGCGGGTGAGGAACTTGCCCCGTCCGGTGCGGTAGGCCTCGCGGACGCCCTCCAGCCCCACGATCATGCCGCCGGTGGGCAGGTCCGGCCCGGGGACGAAGGCCATGAGGTCCTCCAGGCTCGCCTCGGGGTGGCTGACGAGGTGACGGGCGGCGCCGACGACCTCGACGAGGTTGTGCGGAGGCATGTTGGTGGCCATGCCCACGGCGATGCCCGAGGTACCGTTGACCAGGAGGTTCGGAAAGGCGGCGGGCAGGACGTCGGGCTCGGTGAGGGTGTAGTCGTAGTTGGGGGAGAAGCCGACCGTGTCCTCGTCGATGTCCGCCGTCAGCGCCAGCGCGGAGGAGGCCAGGCGGGCCTCGGTGTAGCGTGGTGCGGCCGGGCCGTCGTCGAGCGAGCCGAAGTTACCGTGCCCGTCGATGAGCGGCAGACGCATCGTGAAGGGCTGGGCCAGGCGGACCAGGGCCTCGTAGATGGCCACGTCACCGTGAGGGTGGAGACGTCCCATGACGTCGCCGACGACGCGTGAGGACTTCACGTGCGGACGGTCCGGGCGCAGCCCCATGCGGTCCATCTGGAACAGGATGCGGCGCTGGACCGGCTTGAGCCCGTCACGGGCGTCAGGCAGTGCGCGGGCGTAGATGACCGAGTAGGCGTACTCCAGGAAGCTGGTACGCATCTCGGTGGACAGGTCCTGCTCGACGATCTCGCCGTCGATGGGTGGGGGCGTCGTGGTGACGGACTTCGACATGGGCACATTGTCGGGGCTGACCCGTCGGCTCGGGGCAGCGACACCCGTGCGTGAGAGGGACGACGGCGCAGCCTGTGGACAGCGGGGCAGCACCACCCCTGTGGGTGCCACCGTGGCCGGGGAGGGCGAAGATGGCATGATCGTCCCCATGACGACGCAGCACACGCACAGCGGGCGTGAGACAGGAGGTGGCTCCACGCACGCGCTGGCTCAGGAGGTGGCCCGGGCGGGCTTCTACCCGGAGGTCGTGCTCGGGGTGCTCACCACGGCGCTGGCGGGGGAGGAGGCTGCCGCCTTCCTGGTCCAGGCTGAGACGACCTTCTCCGAGGCGGTGCACCGTCACCTCACCGTGCTGGCACTGACTCGCACGCGCTTCATCATCGTCCACGTCGACGACGCGGTCGGGGAGGACGGGGAGCCGGTAGCCGTTGCCACCAGTGAGGCCGTCCCGGTCTCACGGATCAGCTCGGTGGCGCTCACGCACGGGGTCTCGCGCCCGGCGGTGCGCGGTGGCAGCCTCACGGAGGTCACGATCGCGGTCTCCTGGGGCGCGGTCCGCCGTATGGAGCTCGAGCCCGTGGTCTGCCCTGACCCGGCCTGCGAGGCCGACCACGGGCTGGCGGGAGTCTCGATGCCTGACGACATCGTCGTGCGCGTGGCCGCGGGGGTCGAGGGGGACGACGCCGTCCGCCGCGCCCAGGTCTTCGCCCAGGCCCTGTCAGCCGCGACGGCCCGCCTGGCCCAGGCCGCATGAACGCCGTCGACGCCTCCTCAGCGTGGCCGGAGGGCTCCGGGGAGCAGGGGCTGCCCCAGCTCAGGCAGGTCCTGGGCGCTGGGGCCGTCAGCGCGGGCCTGGCGCTGGCCTCGACCGGGCGCAAGGGCGTGCTCACCGACGCTGAGGCCCGCCAGGCCGCGCAGGACTGGGGGATCGCCCAGGACCGTGACCGCGGCCCAGGATCGGGAGGCGGCACCGTCGTCGTCCTCGTTGACGGGCTGGGGCTGGAGCTGCTGCGCCAGCGCAAGGGCCATGCCCCGACGCTGCGCTCCTGGCTGGCTCAGGCCGAGGCCAGCGCGTGCGGACCGGCTGCGGTGACCTGCCGTCCCTCGACGACGGCGGCCGCGCTGACCACGCTCGGAACGGGCGCCAGGCCCGGGGTGACGGGGATGGTGGGCTACAGCGTCCTCAGCCCGCTCATTGACCGGGCGCGCCGCGCAGGAGCGCCCAGCCACGAGGACAACCTCTGCCTCATCACCTGGGAGGGCAACGCACCGCACCCGCGGGCCTGGCAGGAGGTGCCCACGCTCTTCCAGCGCCTGGAGACGGCTGAGGGTGTTACGCGCTCGGCCAGGGGCCAGAGCGTGCCCCTGGCCGTGACGATCGGCCCGGCGCGCTTTGCCGGCTCAGGGCTGACCGAGGCTGGCCTGCGCGGCGCACCTCACCTGGGAGCCGACCGCATGGAGAGCCGGCCGGCCCTGGCGGCAGGAGCCCTGCGCCGGGGGGTGCGGCTGGTCTACCTCTACGTCGGCGAGCTTGACCACGCCGGGCACGGCCACGGCTGGCGCTCAGCCCAGTGGCTGGAACAGCTCGAGCGCCTGGACGCCACGATGGCCGAGCTGGCCCGGCGGGTGCCGAGGGGGACCCGCATCATCCTCACGGCTGACCACGGCATGGTCGACACGGACGAGGAGCATCGCGTCGACGTCACGCAGGTCCCTGAGCTCGCCAAGGACGTCATCGGCCTGGCCGGCGAGCCTCGTTTCAGCCAGCTCTACGTCCCCGGTGCTGACCCCCAGACCGCTCAGGAGGTTGCCGGTCGCTGGCGGCGGGTGCTGGGGGAGCGTGCCCTGTGGGTGGGGACCCGGGACGAGGCGGAGCAGGTCCTGGGGCCGGTGGGCCCACGGGCCCGGTCCGTGCTGGGCGACGTCCTGGTGGCGATGGACGGCGCCTGGGTCGTGGTGGACCCCCGCGTCCACAGTGAGCAGGCGATCGCCATGCCTGGGGTGCACGGCTCCTTCACCCGGGCGGAGATGAGCGTCCCCCTGCTCCTGGCCCGGGCGGGGTGAGGCTACTCGGGCCTGGCGCCGAAGACGATCTCGTCCCAGGATGGGACGGAGCGGCGTGAGCGACGTCGGGTCTTGGGTGAGGAGGAGGCGGGCACGTCCGGCAGCGCCTGCTGGGTGCCGGTGGGACCCTCCGGGGCCTGGTCAGCACCAGGCTCGCTGGGCGGCTGCGCCGGGTCCTGGCCGACGGCGTCGGCCTCGTCCTGCACGGGCACGGCACCGGTGAGGGCGTCGAGCCGAGGCACCTGACCGAGCCGGGACCCAGCTGGGTGGTTGCCGGTGTGGACCCGGCGCCGCTCGGACATGGAGACGACCTGCGCCTGGCCTCGAGGCGAGGTCGGCGGGGCGGGCGGCTCCGCCTCGTCGTCGAGGTCGGGGACCGTGACCTCCAGGCGGCGTCCCCGGTTGGAGGCCAGGTCCGCCAGGAGCGCGTCGGTCGAGGTGTCCTCCACGGCCGACGCGCCAGGGTCCAGGGCCGGCTCGGTGGGAGCGGTCTGGGGGGCGCGCGCCGAGGCGGAGCGGGCGTCGGAGTCCTGGTCGAAGACCTGGGCCTGGGGCAGGACGGCAGCCTCAGTCAGCCACCGGGCCTCGTCGTCGAGCGCCGTGACCGAGCGCGCGGTCAGGTCCAGCTCCCAGCGCGCCTGCTTCTCCTGCGCGCCCTGGACGAAGGTGAGGACCACCTGCCACGGCTCGCGCCCCTGCCGCAGGGCGTCCCAGCCCAGGCTGGCAGGCTCGACCCCGCGGGTGGCCAGGCGGTCGATGACGAGCTCTCCCAGGACGGGGGAGTCCTTCTCCCACCCGATACGGCAGGAGCGGGCCTGTTCCACGGCCCAGGCCCGCTCGGCCAGGACCGGTCCCTCGAAGCGGCGGACGTGGTCAATGTCCAGGCCGGTGGTCTGGGCGACCTCCTGGGCCGAGGCACCGGCGCGCATGAGCGCCTGGAGGTCACGCGGGCGCACGGCGGATCCCGGGGCCGGTGGCTGCGGCGCAGGAGCCAGGGCCGCCGGACGGGCGCGGCGCACGGCCGCGCGCAGGGCGTCGTCAACCACGATGGAGTAGCGCTCGCCGTGCTGGTCGGTCATGACGACCTGGTCGCCATTGGCTCCCAGCAGCTCAAGCTCAATCATGGTCAGGTGCCTCCTTGTACCGCGGGGCCTGCTGCACGGCCTGCGGGCGTCGTCTGCTACGCGCACAGGTTGCCACCTGCCGCCCCCGTGGAGCGGGAGGCGGGGCGGGCGTGCCGTGCGCCAGCAGCGCACACGTTCCCGCAGCAGGGCGGGTGTGACGATCAGCGCGTTGCCCAGGTACGACCGGCCTGTTCACGAGTGGCTCGCCTGGTGCTATGGTGCGCGTGCCCTGCCCGCAGGACGGTAGTCAGTAGATCGGCGCGCCCGCGGATCTGTTGCACGGTCCCGGTCTCGCGGCACAGGGTCGCATCGATTGCCGTCGACGAGATAGAGAGTGACGAGCCATGGCGACCGACTACGACGCCCCGCGCAAGAACGACGACGAGCCCGAAGCCGATTCCATCGAGGAGCTCACCGCTCGGCAGAAGGACCACTCCTCGGAGGCCATTGAGGAGGACGAGAACGAGGTTGCCGAGGGCTTCGAGCTTCCTGGCGCGGACCTGTCGCGCGAGGAGCTGAGCGTGCACGTCGTCCCTCAGCTGGAGGACGAGTTCACCTGCTCGGAGTGCTTCCTGGTGCACCACCGCAGCCAGCTGGCCTACGTGGACGACGCCACGGGCCTGCCCGTGTGCACCGACTGCGCGGGCTGACCCGGCACGACGGGGCACCAACCACACAGCGATCTCAGGGGCCTGGCACGGCCCGGCCCTGACCGAAGGAGCACGGATGGGTCTGTTCAGCAGGCGGAGCAAGCAGGCTGTGACGCCGCGCAGCGAGCCGGGCGCGAGCCAGCCCGAGCAGCCCTCGCGCGAGGCTGAGCAGGACCAGGCGCAGGAGGCGGCGCGCGGACCCTGGGACGTCGCGGACGCCCCGGACCGCGCTGGTGGTCGTATCGACCTAGGAGCCTTGCGGGTGCCGGCTGTTGACGGGATGCAGCTGCGGCTGGACTCGCCGGGTGAGGGACAGGCGCCGGGCGCCGTGGTGGTCGTGCTGGCCGGTTCGGCGCTTGAGCTCCGTGCTTTCGCCGCCCCACGCAGCGAAGGCGTGTGGGACGAGCTGCGCGCCGACATCACCGAGGAGCTGGGCCGTTCCCAGGCGACCTACCGTATCGAGCAGGGCCCGCACGGCCCCGAGGTCCTGGCACAGGTTCCGACCCAGGGTCCTGAGGGCAGGACAGTGACCGCCCCGGTGCGCCTGATCGGCGTGGACGGCCCGAGGTGGTTCCTGCGTGGCGTGCTCCAGGGACCGGCAGCCACCGACGAGCAGGCGGCGGTCCGGCTGCGCGAGGTGCTTGACGACGTCGTCGTGGTGCGCGATGGCCAGGCCCGTCCTCCCCGCGAGATCCTTCCGCTGCACGTGCCCGAGGCCGCGCCCGCCGCGAGGAGCACGCAGGACCAGGGCCCGCAGCTGGAGCCCCTGGAGCCGGGGCCGACCGTCGCCGAGGTCCGATGAGCCTGCTGCGGCGCCTGGGCTCGCCACTGGTGAGCCTGCTGCGCGCCAGCCGCGAGGAGCTGGAGGCCTGCGACGAGGAGCGCCGCGCCCTCGAGCAGGGCACGGTGCTCATCAGCCAGGCCGTGCCGCGCCAGCGCGCCTGCGTGTCCGGGGTGCTGCGGGCCGTGACCTACCGTCCGGCGCAGGACAAGCCGGTCTTCGTCGGCCAGCTCTTTGACGGCACCGGCTCCATCGACCTGGTCTGGATCGGGCGGCGCTCGATCGCCGGCGTGCGCCCCGGCGTCCACCTGCGGGCCGAGGGCATGGTGGTGGCGGGCCGGACCCGTCCTACGATGTACAACCCGGGCTACGAGCTGTTGGGAGCAGGGCAGTGAGCGGGTTACGAGCTGTTGGGAGCAGGGCAGTGAGCGGGTTACGAGCCGTGAGCAACGAGCACTTTGACGTCGCCTCCGCGGTAGGAGGCTGGCGCGGGGTCGTGGAGTCGGTGGCTCCGACCCTGGTCTTCGTCCTGGTCACGGCCCTGCGTCCGAGCGCCCTGGTGGCGGCGCTGGCCGCCTCCCTGGCTCTGAGCGCCGTCGCCCTGGTGGCCAGGCTCGTCCAGCGAGAGCCGCTCACCCAGGTCCTTGGCGGTGCCGTGCTGGCGCTCGTCAGCGCCGCCTGGGCCTGGCGCAGCGGCGAGGCCCAGAACTTCTACGCCACCGGGCTGGTTGTCAACGCCGTCTGGCTCGTGGCCTGCACCCTCTCGCTGGCGGCGGGCTGGCCGCTGGTGGGGGTGCTCATGGGGCTGTGGACGAGCGCGGCCCAGCACGGCGACGACGGGGAGGCCCAGACCGCGCCTGCGCTCTGGGCCGCCTGGCGCACGCAGGAGGACCAGGCCGGTGCGCGCCGGCGCTACACGCTGGCCACCCTCGTCCTGGCCGCCATGTTCGCCCTGCGGCTGGTCGTCGAGGTGCCGCTCTACCTGGCCGGTCAGGACGCGCTGGGTGTGCTCGGGGCCGCCCGGCTGGTGCTGGGGGTGCCCCTGTTCGCCCTGACCCTGTGGTTCATCTGGCTGCTGGTACGTCCGGCTCGCCAGGCCCGCTCTCCCCATCCGGCTGCGGGTTGAAGATCGCCGGGATCTCGGCCAGCGCCGCCTCACCCTCCTTGGCGGTGAGGAAGAGCAGCTCGTCCCCGCGCTCGAAGCGCTCGTCAGCATCAGGCGTGATCGGCCGGTACTCGCGCAGGATCGCCACCAGGACCGTGTGAGGCGGCAGCTCGACCTCGCTGACGAGGGTGCCGATCATGGGGGAGTCGACCGGCAGGGTCAGCTCGTGCATGAAGGCCCCGGACTGGTGGAAGGTGAAGACCGAGACCAGCGAGCCGACGCTCACGGCCTCCTCAACCAGCGCGGTCATGATGCGCGGGGTGGACACGGACACGTCCACGCCCCAGGTCTCGTCGAAGAGCCACTCGTTCTTCGGGTTGTTGACCCGTGCCACGGTGCGCGGCACGCCGTACTCGGTCTTGGCCAGCAGGGAGATGACGAGGTTGGCCTTGTCGTCGCCTGTGGCCGCCACGACGACGTCGACGTCACCGGCGCCGGCCTCGGCCAGGGCGTCGACGTCGCAGGCGTCCGCCAGCTGCCACTCGGCGTCGGGGACGGAGGCGATCCGCATGGCGTCGGGGGAGCGGTCCATGAGCGTGACGGCGTGACCGTGGCTCATGAGCTCGCGGGCGATGGAACGACCGACGCTGCCGGCGCCGGCGATGAGGATCTTCATCTCTCAGGCCTCCTGGGGCCACGGGCGGGACAGGGCCCGCTGGATCGAGGACAGGCGCTCGGTCGGGGCGGCGACGTGGATACGGTCGTGCTCCTGGAGCAGGGTCTGGGAGGTGGGCACCACGGCCGTCGAGTCCCGGGAGATCCAGGCCACACGCAGGCCCAGACGGTCCTCCAGGACGCCGACGGCGGTGCCCACCCACTCCTCACACACGTCGGGCTGGGCCAGGGTGACGGTGCCCGAGGGGTCCTCGGCCTCCCGGGCCGTGCCCCCGGGCAGCAGGCGACGCATCATCTGGTCTGCGGTCTGCCGCACGGTCGCGACCGTGGGGATGCCCAGGCGCTCGTAGACGTCGGCGCGCCGGGCGTCGTAGATCCGGGCCACCACGTGCTCGACGCCGAAGGTCTCGCGGGCCACGCGGGCGGCCACGATGTTGGAGTTGTCCCCGTTGGACACGGCGGCAAAGGCGTAGGCCTCGTCGATGCCGGCCTGCTCCAGCGCGTCACGGTCGAAGCCCAGGCCCTTGACCTTGCGCCCCTGGAAGTCGGCGGAAAGACGGCGGAAAGCCTCGGACGAGTGGTCGATGACGGCCACGGAGTGGCCCTTGCGGTCGAGCTGGGTAGCCATGGTGGCTCCCACGCGGCCGCACCCCATGATGACGAAGTGCACGGAGGGAACGGTACTCCGCCCCTTGGCCCGTCACGACCTCAGTCGTAGGGTGATGCCTCGTGCGTGACTTCGCCGACCGCCTCAAGCGGCTCCTCGTCGGTCGTCCGGTTCCCAACCAGGCACTGGGCGAGACTCTCCTTCCCAAGCGGATCGCCCTTCCGGTCTTCGCCTCCGACGCTCTGTCCTCGGTCGGCTACGCCCCGGACGAGGTCCTTGTCACCCTGGCGGTGGCCGGCGTGGCGGCGACGGTCCTGTCGCCGTGGATCGCCCTGGCGGTGGTCGGGGTGCTCGTGGTCGTCGTCGCCTCCTACCGGCAGACCGTGCACGCCTACCCCTCAGGCGGTGGGGACTACGAGGTGGTCTCGACCAACCTGGGCCCGCGGGCCGGGCTGGCGGTGGCCTCGGCGCTGCTGAGCGACTACGTCCTGACCGTGGCGGTCTCGGTGTCCTCAGGCAGCGGGTACCTCGTGGCCGCGGCGCCCTGGCTGGCTCCCTACAAGGTCGAGATCGCCGTCGGCGTGGTCACCGTCCTGGCCCTGCTCAACCTGCGCGGCTCACGTGAGTCCGGAGGCGCGTTCGCGATCCCCACCTACCTGTACATGGCGGCGATCGGGGTCATGGCCGTGACGGGGCTGGTCCAGGAGGCCACCGGGTCCCTGGGGCAGGCACCCAGCGCCGGCTACGAGGTCGTCGTGCAGGACGGCTGGGAGCAGGGGCTGTCCGGGCTGGCCGGGGCCTTCCTGGTGCTGCGGGCCTTCTCCTCGGGCTGCGCGGCGCTGACGGGCGTGGAGGCGATCTCCAACGGGGTTCCCAGCTTCCAGCGTCCCAAGTCCCGCAACGCGGCCACGACCCTGCTCATGCTCGGGGTGATCGCGGCGCTGATGCTCATGAGCATCATCCACCTGGCCGGGGCCACCGGGGTGCGCATGGTGGAGAACCCGGCCACGGACCTGCTGCGCGACGGCCAGCCGCTGGGGAAGGGCTACCACCAGGACCCGGTGATCGGCCAGATCGCGGCGACGGTCTTCGACGGCTTCAGGCCGATGTTCTACCTCGTGACGGCGGTGACCGGCCTCATCCTGGTCCTGGCAGCCAACACGGCCTTCAACGGCTTCCCGGTCCTGGCCAGCGTGCTGGGACGTGACGAGTTCCTGCCGCGCCAGCTCTCCCAGCGCGGTGACCGCCTGGCCTACTCCAACGGCATCATCGTGCTGTGGCTGGGGGCGGTGGCCTTCATCGTGGGCTTCGGGGCCAGTACCAACAGGCTCATCCAGCTCTACATCGTGGGCGTCTTCATCTCCTTCACCCTCTCGCAGGTCGGCATGGTGCGGCACTGGACCCGGGAGCTGGCTACGGCGACCGAGCCGCGGGCGCGCTCCCGGATGCGCCGTTCGCGCGTGGTCAACGCCATCGGCGTGGTCGGCACCGGACTGGTCCTGCTCATCGTCCTGGCCACCAAGCTCACTCGCGGCGCCTGGATCACCCTGACCATCATGGCCGTCCTCTACCTGCTCATGACCGCGATCCGTGGGCACTACGCCCGCGTGGCCTCGGAGCTGGCCGTGGCCGACCTGCACGACTCGCGCGTCCTGCCCGCCCACGTCCACGCCGTCGTCCTGGCCTCCCGCCTGCACAAGGCGACCCTGCGCGCGGTGACCTACGCCCAGTCCACCCACCCCACCTCCATCGAGGCGGTGACCGTGGACACCGGCGACGGCGGAGCCGACCGCCTGCTGGCGGACTGGGAGAAGGCCGAGCTCACGGTGCCGCTGACCGTCCTGGACTCGCCCTTCCGCGACATCGTCCGTCCGCTGACCGCCTACGTCCGTGACGTGCGGCGTGAGTCCCCACGCGACCTCGTCGTCGTCTTCCTGCCCGAGTACCTCGTACGCCACTGGTGGGAGCAGGTCCTGCACAACCAGACGGCGCTGCGCATCAAGACGGCGCTGCTGTTCACCCCGGGAGTCGTGGTGGCCTCGGTGCCCTGGCAGCTCGGACTGCCTGGGGAGTCCTCCATCCACCACGGCAACCGCGCCACGGTCCCCACCGGGATCCCGGACGCTGACGTCGCCGCGCGGCGAGCCTCGGCCACGCGCCTGGTCCCTGCCGGCGACCCGGCCCCCGCCCCCCGACGACAGGAGAGCTGACATGGACACCGCTCGTGAGGAGATCGTGCTCGCTGTCGGTGCCCCGGCCCACGGCGGACACTGCGTGGCCCGGCCTGTCGGTCAGCCGGACGGGCACGTCGTCTTCGTCCGTCACGCCCTGCCTGGCGAGACCGTGCGCGCGGTCATGACGCAGAAGACCTCCAGGACCTGGCGTGCGCAGGCCGTGGAGGTCCTGGCCGCCTCGCCGGACCGCGTGCGCCCGGTCTGGGCGGAGGCCGGGGCCGAGGGGGTCGGTGGCGGGGAGCTGTCCCACGTGGCCCTGCCCGCCCAGCGCACCTGGAAGCGGTGGGTGCTGGCTGACTGCCTGCGTCGTATCGGCGGGCGGGAGGTGACCGACGCCGTCGCCGCTGTGGCGGGACAGGGCAGCGGGCCGGCGAGCGTGGCCGTGGAGGCGATGCCCAGCGAGCAGGAGGCCGAGGCCTGCGAGGACCACGGCGTGCGCGAGCGGGCCGGCACCGCCACCCGCACCCGTGTGTCCCTGGAGACGACGGCGGACGGGCGGATGGGGATGCACGCCTTTCGCTCCGCTGAGGTCAAGGCCGTCAGATCCCTGCCGCTGGCCGTGCGCGAGATCCAGGAGCTGGGGCTGACCGAGCGTCAGCGGTGGCGGGACCTGGCGCGTGGCGGCAGCCGCCTGAGCGCGGTGGCTCCCAGCAACGGCGAGCCGGTGGTCGTCGTGGACGGCCAGGTCTACTCCGGCCGCGGCGAGCCGACTGGCCGCAGGCGCGTGGACGAGCTCGTCGACGCCACCGGCCTGGGCCTGGGCGAGCTGCGCTACTGCGTGCACGCTGACGGCTTCTGGCAGGTCCACCGCGACGCCCCACGCGTCCTGGTGGACCGTGTGGCGCGAGGCGTGGTGTCGGGGGACCTGGGAGCGGAACAGGCCGCGGGACGCACCCCGGCGAGCCTGCCGGGGGCCGAGGGGCTCAAGGTCCTGGAGCTGTACTCGGGGGCCGGGCTGCTCACCCTGCCGCTGGCGGGCCTGGGCGCCGAGCTCCGTTCCCTGGAGGGCAGCGAGCAGGCCGTGCGTGACGCCAGGCGGAACCTGCACGCCTTCCCTGGTGCCCACCTGTTTGCCGGACGGGTGACGCCAGCCTCGGTGGCTGAGCTGGGCCGGGGCTTCGGGGAGGCGGGGGACCAGGTGGCCGACGTCGTCGTCCTCGACCCGCCGCGCAAGGGTGCCGGCCGGGCAGTGGCCGAGGCTGTGACGGACCTGGGTCCTAGGCGCGTGGTGCTCGTGGCCTGTGACCCGGCCGCGGCGGCCCGCGACCTGGGGACCTTCGTGGCGCGGGGCTACAGCCTGGCCAGTATGTGCGCGCTGGACATGTTCCCCCACACCCACCACTTCGAGACCCTCTTCGTCCTCGACCGGGACTGAGGTCCTGGGGCTGGTCTCGCTCATATTCCCACCATGTGACGCGTCGTCGTCTAACGTGAGCCGTGGCCCGAGCGCCGACGGCAGCACCAGACGCCGTCGTCGGCCTCCTCACCAGCGTGACAGGAGCGACGATGACGAGTCTCGACACCTTCCACTCCCGCTCGACCCTCCAGGTGGACGGGACGAGCTACGAGATCTACCGGCTGGACGCCGTGGAGGGCCTGGAGCGCCTTCCCTACGCCCTCAAGGTCCTGGCCGAGAACGTGCTGCGCACCGAGGACGGCGTCAACGTGACGGCTGACCACGTGCGTGCACTGGCGCAGTGGGACCCGGCCGCTGAGCCGAGCACCGAGATCCAGTTCACGCCGGCGCGCGTGGTCATGCAGGACTTCACCGGCGTGCCCTGCATCGTGGACCTGGCCACCATGCGTGAGGCCGTGGCTGAGCTGGGCGCAGACCCGAGCCTCATCAACCCGCTGGCCCCGGCTGAGATGGTCATTGACCACTCCGTCCAGATCGACTCCTTCGGTCTGGCGAGCTCCCTGGAGCGCAACAAGGAGCGCGAGTACGAGCGCAACTCCGAGCGCTACCAGTTCCTGCGCTGGGGGCAGGGGGCGCTGTCGGGCTTCCGCGTGGTCCCGCCGGGCACGGGAATCGTCCACCAGGTCAACATCGAGTACCTGGCACGCACCGTCTTCACCCGCTGCGTCACGCGCGCTCAGGGCCAGCAGGTCCTCCAGGCCTACCCGGACACCTGCGTGGGCACCGACTCCCACACCACCATGGTCAACGGCCTGGGCGTGCTGGGCTGGGGCGTGGGAGGCATCGAGGCTGAGGCAGCCATGCTGGGACAGCCGGTGTCCATGCTCATCCCGCGGGTGGTGGGCTTCCGCCTCACCGGCGAGATCCCGGCCGGGGCCACGGCTACCGACGTCGTGCTCACCATCACCCAGATGCTGCGCCAGCACGGCGTCGTGGGCAAGTTCGTCGAGTTCTACGGCGAGGGCGTGACGGCGGTGCCGCTGGCCAACCGCGCCACGATCGGCAACATGAGCCCGGAGTTCGGCTCGACCGCCGCTGTCTTCCCCATCGACGAGGTCACCCTGGACTACCTGCGGCTCACGGGCCGTGACGAGTCCCAGGTCCGGCTGGTCGAGGAGTACACCAAGGCCCAGGGCCTGTGGCACGACCCGGCGCGCGAGCCGGTGTACTCCGAGTACCTCGAGCTCGACCTGTCGACGGTGGTGCCCTCGATCGCCGGTCCCAAGCGTCCCCAGGACCGCATCGAGCTCTCCCGGGCCAAGGAGGCCTTCGAGCAGGCCCTGCCCGCCTACGCCGACGCCCCGCACAGGCCCACGCCGGTGACGCTGGCCGACGGCACGCAGGTCGAGCTTGACCACGGGCACGTGGCCATCGCCTCGATCACCTCGTGCACGAACACCTCCAACCCCTCGGTCATGGTGGCGGCTGGCCTGCTGGCACGCAACGCCGTGGCCAAGGGGCTGCGCTCCAAGCCCTGGGTCAAGACCTCGACGGCACCGGGCTCCCAGGTGGTGACGGACTACTACGCCAAGGCCGGGTTGTGGCCGGCGCTCAATGAGCTGGGCTTCAACGTGGTGGGCTACGGCTGCGCCACCTGCATCGGCAACTCCGGGCCCCTGCCCGCTGAGGTCAGCCAGGCGGTGCAGGACGCCGACCTGGCCGTGGTCTCGGTGCTCTCGGGCAACCGCAACTTTGAGGGGCGTATCAACCCCGACGTCAAGATGAACTACCTGGCCTCCCCGCCGCTGGTCATCGCCTACGCGCTGGCCGGGACGATGGACTTTGACTTCGCCACCCAGCCGCTCGGCCAGGACACGCAGGGCAGGGACGTCTTCCTCGCCGACATCTGGCCGGACCCTGCTGAGGTCCAGGCCACCATTGACGCCACGATCGACCGGGAGATGTTCGCCTCCGACTACGCCGACGTCTTCGCCGGTGACGAGCGCTGGCGCAGCCTGGACACGCCCGAGGGACAGACCTTCGCCTGGGACGAGGACTCCACCTACGTGCGCAAGGCCCCCTTCTTCGAGGGGCTCACCATGGAGCTGACCCCGGTGGAGGACATCACCGGTGCCCGGGTCCTGGCCAAGCTGAGCGACTCGGTGACCACGGACCACATCTCCCCGGCCGGGGCCATCAAGGCAGACTCGCCTGCCGGGCGCTACCTGGCCGAGCACGGGGTCGAGCGCAGGGACTTCAACTCCTACGGCTCGCGCCGCGGCAACCACGAGGTCATGATCCGCGGCACCTTCGCCAACATCCGCCTGCGCAACCAGCTGCTCGACGGCGTCGAGGGCGGCTACACCCGCAACTTCCTCACCGGCGAGCAGGAGTCGATCTTCGACGCCTCCCAGGCTTACCAGGCGGCCGGGATCCCGCTGGTGGTGCTCGGCGGCAAGGAGTACGGCTCAGGGTCCTCGCGTGACTGGGCTGCCAAGGGGACCTCGCTGCTGGGGGTCAAGGCGGTCATTGCCGAGTCCTTCGAGCGCATCCACCGCTCCAACCTCATCGGCATGGGCGTGGTACCGCTGCAGTACCCCGACGGGTGCAGCGCCCAGAGCCTGGGCCTGGACGGCAGCGAGACCTTCTCGGTCACGGGGCTGACGGCGCTCAACGACGGCGCGACTCCCAGGACCGTCACGGTGCGCGCTGACAAGGGTGAGGGGCGCAGCGTGGAGTTCGACGCCGTCGTGCGTATCGACACTCCCGGCGAGGCTGACTACTTCCGCAACGGCGGCATCCTGCAGTACGTGCTGCGCAGCCTGGCGAGCGAGCGGTAGGACCTGGGTCGCGCGCCGGGCCAGCCAGGTCGGGGCGGGAGAGCGCCAGCCTGGGAGCCTCGGCCTGGTGTCCAGGAGGGGTCAGGGAATGAAACGCGTGGCACCATGGTTGGCGTACACGCAGGAGAGTCGACCCATCGCGAGCCCTCACGCTCGCGTGCCAGGGAGGATCAGGTCATGAGCACGCGCGGTCTGGAGCACGAGCAGGAGCAGGTCGAGGAGGTTGACCTGCTCGTGGTGGGAGGCGGGAAGGCCGGTAAGTCCTTGGCCATGGCTCGCGCCAAGGGCGGCGATCGCGTCGTCATGGTGGAACGGGACAAGATCGGCGGCACGTGCGTCAACGTCGCCTGCATCCCCACCAAGACCCTCATCTCCTCGGCCCGGGTACTTCGCGAGGTCCAGGGCGCAGCCGCCTACGGGGTCAGCCTGCCGCTCAGCGAGGGCGGCGCCGAGGCCCTGGCCGAGGCACGGGTGAGCCTGGCGGCTCTGCGCGAGCGCAAGGAGGGGGTGGTCGGCGGCATGGTCGCTGCCCACCGGGACACTCTCTTCCCTTCCTCCGGTATGGACTTCGTGCTCGGCACCGCCCGCTTCGTGGCGCCTCGCACGGTAGAGATCGAGACGGCCGACGGCGCCACGCGCCGGGTGCGCGGTCGCAAGGTCCTCATCAACACCGGGACCGTCCCTGCTGTCCCAGCGATCGAGGGCCTGGCCGAGACTCCCTTCTGGACCAGCGAGGACCTGCTGACGCTGCCGGAGCTGCCCAGCCACCTGCTCGTGGTGGGAGGCGGCGTCATCGGCGTCGAGATGGCCTCCCTCATGGGGCTGCTGGGCGTCCCGGTCACCCTGGTCCACGCCGGGGATCACGTCCTGGACCGCGAGGACGAGGACGTCGCCGCCCAGGTGACCGCGGGGCTGGAGGCGCTGGGAGCCGAGATCCTCACCGGTGCCCGCGTCAAGCGCGTCCAGGGCGGACGGGAGGGAGCGCGCGCCGTCGTCGTGCACACTGAGGACGGGCGTGAGGCCACCGGCTCCCACCTGCTCGTGGCGCTGGGACGTCGCCCCGTCACCGACGGCCTCGGTCTGGAGGCTGCCGGGGTCGAGGTGACCGAGCGCGGCTTCGTCAAGGTGGACGACCACCTGCGTACGAGCGCTGAGGGCGTCTACGCCGCCGGCGACGTGGCGGGCACCGCGCAGCACACCCACGCCTCCTGGTCAGACTTCCGCGTCCTTCGCGACCTCCTGGCTGGCAAGGAGGCCTCCACGGCGGGCCGCCTCATCCCGTGGGCGGTCTTCACCACGCCCGAGCTGGGGCACGTGGGTATGACCGAGTCCGAGGCCCGCCAGGCCGGTCGTGAGATCCGGGTGGCCAAGACCCCCACGGCTGCGGTGCCACGGGCCAGGACCCTGGGGCGTACCGAGGGCTTCTACAAGGTGGTCGTGGATGCGACGACTGACGAGATCCTCGGCGCGGCAGTGATCGGCACCGAGGCCAGCGAGGTCATCACCAGCGTCCAGATGGCGATGCTCGGGGGCCTTCGCTGGCACCAGCTGCGTGACGCCGTCATCACCCACCCCACCATGAGCGAGGGGCTCAATATCGTCCTGGACTCCCTGGGCTGACCCCGTGCGCCCGGCCCCTGAGAGCCGCTGGGAAGCCCCTGAGCGGCGGAGGGGCTCGGCGCCGGAACAGGCACGTGCAGCACGTGGCAGGATGTGCCACGTGCTGCACGTGATCTTCTTTGAGCCCCGTATCCCTGGCAACTCCGGTGCGGCGATCCGCCTGTCTGCCAACACCGGCTCGGTGCTGCACCTGGTGGACCCGCTGTTCGAGATGGACGACGCCAGGCTGCGCCGCGCCGGCCTGGACTATCACGACCTGGCCAGCACGCGGGTGCACGCCACCTGGCAGGAGTGCCTGGAGCAGGTGCCGGGCCGGATCTTCGCCTTTACCGCGCACACCTCGCGGCCGTACACCGAGGTGGAGTGGCACGGTGACGACGCGCTGCTGTTCGGCCCCGAGCCCACCGGCCTGCCCGAGGAGATCATGGACGACCCACGGGTCAGCGGGAGGGTGCGTATCCCGATGCTGGAGGGCAGCCGTTCCCTCAACCTGGCCAACTCTGCGGCGGTGGGCCTGTACGAGGCCTGGCGCTGCCTGGGCTTTCCTGGCGGGCGCTGAGCCGCTGGGGCCCTGCGCCTGTCAGAGCATGCCTGCGGGACGGATCGACAGGTCCTCGATGCTGGCGTCCAGCGCGGTGTCCACCGCCAGCCGCACGGCTGCGGCCACGGAGGTCGGGGCCATGTGGTCCTTGGCCCGGTACCTGGCGCCCTTGCTCTTCTGGATCCGCTTCTGCATCGGGGTGTCGACCCGGCCCGGGTAGATCGTGGTGACACGGACCGAGCCGCGCTCCTCCTCGCGCAGCGCCTCGGCCAGGGCCCTCAGGCCCTGCTTGGAGGCGCAGTACAGGGCCTGCTCAGGCCAGGTGCGCAGCCCGGCGCCCGAGTTCATCATGACCACCAGCCCCCGGGCGGCGCGCAGCGCTGGCAGCAGCACGCTGGTCAGGTGGGCGACGCTGACCAGGTTGAGGTCGAGGACCTGACGCCACCGGGCCGGGTCCGCCTGCTCGACAGGACCGGCGTGCTCGACGCCGGCGCAGTGGACGAGCACGTCCAGGCTCGACGCGTCCAGCTCGGCCAGGGCCTGGGCCAGCGCGGCGTCGTCAGTCAGGTCCACGGCCAGGGTGCGCACCTTGGTGCCGTTCTCCTCAGACAGCACCGTGGCCAGCTCGGCCAGGTCCTCCTGGCTGCGTGCCAGCAGGACGAGGTCGTGGTCGCGCGACAGGTCACGTGCCACGGCCAGGCCGATGCCGGAGGTCGCGCCGGTCACGAGGGCGAGGTGACGGCGCTGGTGGCGGCCGCGCGAGCCTCGGGTGTTCTGCGAGCCGGAGCGGGCGGTGGAGCGGGAGGACGCGGAGGTCTCGCTACGACGTCGGGGCGTGCTCACAGCTCTCCCTCCAGGAAGGCGGCGGCCTGCGGGCTGCCGGCAACGGTGTAGGTGGCGGTCAGGACCGCGCGGGCCAGGCTGTGGCGCGAGACCTGGCAGGCGACGGCGGATGCCGAGGCCTCGTCATCCAGCCCCAGGGTGTCCACGTCCAGGGCGTGCACGGCGAAGACGTAGCGGTGAGGGCCGTCCCCGGCCGGGGGGAAGGGGCCGGACCAGGCGTGGGTGCCGGCGTCGTTGCGGACGTGGAAGGCGGCGCCGTCGAGCTGGAGGTCGGACTCGCCGGTGCCCTGAGGCAGGCAGGTGACGCTGGCGTCCAGGTCCACGACGGTCCAGTGCCAGAAGCCGGCAGGGCTGGGGGCGTCAGGGTCGAAGCAGGAGACGACGAAGGACCTGGTGCCCTCCGGCGCGCCGGACCAGTGCAGCTCGGGAGAGATGTTGTCGCCGATCGCGGTCAGGCGCAGGTCCATCTCCTCCCCCTCACGAAGGTCCTCAGAGGCCAGGGAGAAGCTCGTGACCCTCGGCAGGTGGTCGTAAGGGAACGGGGGACGAGGACGGCTGAGGTCTGCTGTCACGGGAACCTCCTGGGTGGCTGGAACGGGCGCTGGCGACGAGGGGCTGGAGCCCGCGCGGGGCAGGTCCAGACCGGACAGGGTCACTGTAGACGCAGGCCGTGACAGAAACCTGGGTGGAGTCTGGGACAGGTTTCTTCTGTCGGTGCTCCGCGCTACTCTTCCTCCCGTCCCGAGTGTACACGTGTTCGAGGTGTGAGGAGCGTGAGATGAGCGGTCCTGCTCAGCGCGCGGGGGCGCAGCAGCGTCTGGCGCGTGCGCGTGAGGCGCTGCGTCGCGCCGAGCAGCGTGCTGGCGTGAGGGGAGGCGGGCAGGCAGGGCTGCGTCGCGCCGCCTCCGCCGCAGCCCGTGCCTCGGCACCGGCCCCCGTCTCCTCGCCGGAGGCCTCCTCGCTCGGTGCCTGGCAGGTGCTGGAACGTGATCTTGACTCCGGGTGGAGCGGGGTGCTCGCCCTCAGCGGCTCCCTGTGGCTGCTGCTGGCGCTGGCCGCCAGGAGGCAGTCGGCGCACGGCTGGTGCGCCGTCGTGGGAGGAGAGGACGTGGGGTGGTGCGCTGCTGCCGAGGCCGGCCTGGACCTGGCGCGGACCCTGGTGGTCCCGCTGAGCGGAGGAGAGGTGCGGTCTCGTGCCACCCTCCTGCCCGGGGTCCTCGGTGCCCTGGTCGACGGCGTCGAGGTCGTGGTCCTGGCCTCTGGGGCTGCCGCAGGGCTCAGCCACGGCGTCCGTCGCTCTGTCCAGGCCCGTGCGCGTAAGCGGGGCGTCCTGGTGCTGGTCCAGGAGGCCTGGGACGGTGCGCGGCGAGTGCAGGCCCGCCTGACGGACTGTGACACCGGGGACGTCCTCCACGTCCTGGGGGAGCAGCCTCCTGGCGCCCAGGAGATGCCTGCGGGGTACCTGGCGGGTCAGCAGTGGCAGGTGAGTGACCCCCGCAGCGGGGCCCTGACGCACCTTCGTCTTGATGCCCAGGGACTGCGCGTCCTGGAGGAGGCGTGCGGCGCCGACGAGCCCGTGGCGTGCTCTCGCCCGGCTCTCACCGTGATCGAGGGAGGGAGTCGGTGAGGCAGGAGGAGGCTCGTGCACGCCTGATCGCCGTGTGGGTGCCAGACTGGCCGGTGGCTGCGCTGGACCTGGAGGCGCGACGTGGCCCGGGCGCGCCTCCAGACCCGGCGCTGGTCCCGGTGGCTGTCGTGGGCGGGAACGGGGTCGTGGCGGCCTCGCCCCGCGCGCGAGCGGCGGGAGTGAGGACCGGGATGCGTCTGCGCCGAGCCAGGTCCCTGTGTCCTGAGCTGACGGTGCTTCCTTCCCAGCCGGAGCGGGAGGCTCGCAGCTTTGAGCACGTGATGCAGGCGCTGTCCACGGTCCTGGCCGATCCCGTCGTTGCTCGGCCCGGGCTCGCTCTGTCCGGGGCTCGTGGTCCTGCTCGGTGGACGGGGAGCGAGGAGGAGGTGGCAGAGTCGCTGGTTGAGGCGGTGGCCCAGGAGACGGGGGCTGAGTGCCTGGTCGGCATCGCTGACTCGCTCCTGGCCTGCGTCCTGGCGGCCCGGCGCGGTGTGATCGTCCCTGCCGGTCAGGCTGCTGAGTTTCTCTCGCCCTGGCCGGTCTCCTCGCTCCTGGCAGCGCTTGCGACCCGGCGTGAGCGCGAGCAGATGAGAGAGCTGACCGAGACTCTGGTCCGCCTGGGGCTGCGGCGTCTCGGTGACCTGGTCCAGGTGCCGGAGCCTGATGTCACAGCGCGCTTCGGGCCGCTGGGTCAGCGTGCTCACCGTCTGGCCAGCGGCAGGTCCTGGATACTGCCGCGCAGCAGCCGCCCTGAGACGGACGTCGAGGTTGTCACCGAGCTGGACCCTCCCGTCGCGCGAGCAGACGCTGCAGCCTTTGCTGCGCGCCACCTGGCCGAGGACCTGGTCTCACGGCTGCTACGGCGAGGCCTGGTGGCTGGGCGGCTACGGGTCGAGGCGGGGTGCGAGGACGGCAGTGAGCTCTCCCGTTTCTGGATGCTGGAGTCGGCACCTACCAGTGCTGAGGTGACGGACCGGGTCCGATGGCAGCTGGAGGGCTGGCTGGCTGGTCGTGCCGGTCAGCCACCGTCCTGCGCGCTGGTCAGGCTCAGCCTGACGGCGATGGAGCTCAGTGCCGCCGGCAGCGCGCAGACGGGCCTGTGGGCCGGTCCGCGCGAGCAGACGCGACGGCGCGCCTACCGTGCGGCGCAGAGGGTGGAGTCCCTGCTAGGGGCTGGCGAGGTGCGGGTCCCCGTCCTGGCACCGGGCCGTGACCCGCGCTCGCGAGGGGTGCTGGTGGCCTGGGGCGAGGACGAGGGCGGCGCGGGACGGGGAGGTGAGGGGCCCGGGGGACCTGCCCGGGAAGGGGCCTGGGAGGGGGCTCTGCCCTCTCCTTCGCCCGCGCTGGTGCCGGCCGCACCTGTCCCCGCCCGGCTGTGTGACGCCCGGGGCGGGGAGGTCGAGGTCGATGCCCAGGGCCAGCTCGGGTCTGATCCGCAGACAGTGACGGTACTTAGGCTCCTGGGTGCCGAGGGCGTGGACCTCAGACAGGGGGCGCAGGTGCGCGCGTGGGCGGGGCCGTGGCCGGTCGACGAGGGGTGGTGGCGGCCTCAGGGGCCCTCACGGCGCGCCTACCTCCAGGTGGTGACGGAGCAGGGCTCGGCGCTGCTCCTGGTGCGCGCTGGGCGGTGGTGGGTCGACGGGGTGTACTGCTAGCCCGGGAGGGAGGCGGGGCTAGCGCACCTCTTCCACCAGCCGGGCGCACAGGCGGGTCATGGCAGCGGTGTCGTGGCGCAGGCTGTCAACGGCTGCCGCGGCGACCTTGACGGGGTCGTCGGAGGCCTGCGCCTGTCGAACCTGCATCGTGGTGGAGACCAGAGGCAGGGTGTTGCGCTCTAGCGTCTCCATCATCTCCCGGGCCAGGAGCCCGGTGGGGCTGCCGACCTCGCCGCCGATGACCATGAGCCCAGGGTCAAGGAGGTTGGCAAGGTTGGCCAGGGCCAGGCCTGCCAGGTGACCTGCCTCGCGAAGGACCTGGGAGGTCGGCGCAGAGAGCTCCTGCTCAGGTGAGGCCAGGAGCGTGGCAAGGTCCCCCGTCTCGCCGACGGCGTGCAGCGAGGACTCCAGGGCGGGGACGGAGACGTACTGCATGAGGCAGCCGTGGTTGCCGCAGGTGCACAGGCGGCCTCCAGGCACGACGACGGTGTGGCCGAGCTCGCCGCTGCCCCCGTTGGCTCCGCCCATGATGTGGCCGTCGGCCACGTAACCCATCGCAGCGCCCTGGCTGAGGGTGACTGAGCAGGTTGAGTGCGGGGCCTGGTCGTGGTGCTGGGTGTAGTCCAGGTGCTCGGCGTACCCGTACAACCGGGCGGTGTTCTGGACGACGACGGGGCAGTCCAGGGCCTGGCTGGTGATCGTCAGGGGGTTGACGCCGATCCAGGCCTGCGACGCGGGGGAGGGGAAGACCCTGCCGGTGCGTGCGTCGCACTGGGTCGGGACCGCGACGTGGCACAGCAGCGGTGCGGGGGAGCCCTCAGCGGTGGGGGAGGAGCCCATGAGGTCACGCAGCAGGGCCACGCCCTGAAGAAGACGGCTGCGCGCCTCCGTCTCGGGGCTCGGTACGGTGACAGCGGTACGGGCGGCGCGCCCGTCCAGAGCCGCCACGCACACGCTGGTCTCGTGGTGAGCGATCACGACGGAGGCCAGCAGGCCGGCGCGGGTGGTCACTCGCACGGGTGGGCGCCCGGAGTCGGGATCGCTGGGGTCGGTCTCGACGAGCCCTGCGGCCATGAGGGTCTTGGTGAGGTTGGAGACGGTGGCGCGTGAGACCTGCAGGCGCCGGGCGAGCTCGGCCCGCTGTGCCGGGCCGTCAGCGACGAGCTCTCTGAGCAGCTGTACCTCGTTGGACGTCAGTGGCAGCACGGACACCTCCTGTTGCCTTGGCGTCTGACCATGCTGTGGTGCTCAGTGTAGCAAGAAGGAGACGTCCTGGTGATGGTGTAGTTCAAGAGAATGACTTACTTGACGGCTACTTGTTTAAGTACTTGACAAGTTCGAGGAAGATGGCACACACTTCGTATGCGTCGACCCGGCACCTGGGTCGGCACCAGCTCCTCACCTCAGACATGGAGAAGTACCGCAATGAAGCGTTCATCTTTTCTTAGGCTCTCCCTCGCCGCCGTCGCCGCCCCGGCAGTGCTGGCCGCCTGCTCCGGCGGCAACGGGAGCGCGGGCAGGTCCTCCGGCTCCGCCACTGACGCCGACGGCCCCGTCCGCGTGTGGTTCATGCAGGACTCCATCTCCGACGAGGCCATCGCCTACCTGGAGTCGGAGTACGTCAAGGCCAACCCCGGCAAGGAGATCTCCATCGAGATCCAGCAGTGGGACGGCATCATCTCCAAGCTGCAGACCTCGCTCGCCTCCGACACGGAGGCTCCTGACATCGTCGAGACCGGCAACACCCAGTCCTCGGTCTTCACCTCGGTCGGGGCCTTCGCGCCCGTCTCGGACGAGCTCTACAGCGAGCTGGGCGGCGACAGCCTCATCCAGTCCTTCATCGAGGCAGGGACCTACGAGGGCAAGAGGTACGCCCTGCCGTTGTACGCTGGCGCGCGCGGGATCTACTACCGCAAGGACCTCTTCGAGGCCGCTGGTATCACCGAGCCCACCACGATCGATCAGCTGCACCAGGCAGTGATCGACCTGACGAAGGCCAACCCGGAGGGAACCGAGGGCTTTACCGGGATGTACCTGGCCGCCGTCGACATCCACGGTGTGGAGTCCTACCTCTTCGCCGCCGGCGGCGACTACGCCGTCAACGAGGGCGGGACCTGGAAGGGGCAGCTGTCCAGCAAGGACAGCCAGGCCGCGCTCAAGCAGATCCAGGACATCTTCCTCAACGGCACCGCCTACGCCAACGACTCCACGGACGGGCAGAAGAACCTCCAGCAGCCCTTCAACGAGGGCAAGGTCGGCATCGTCATCGGCACCGGCAACATCGGGACCAAGATCAGCCAGGAGCTGTGGGACGCGGACAAGGTCGCGGTCATGCCCTTCCCCTCCACCACGCCGGGCAAGGTCGGTGCGACCTTCGCAGGTGGGTCCAGCGTCTCCGTGGCCGCCAAGGCGCTCCACCCCCAGGCGGCGCAGAGCGTTCTGGAGATCATCTACTCTCAAGGGTTCCAGGAGCTCATTGCGGCCAACGGGTGGACACCTGGCAACACCACCTACGCGGACAAGGTCACCGGCGCCTTCGGCGAGATCTCTGGCGAGGTCATCGAGGCCTCCAAGCTCACCCCGAACACCCCGGCCTGGGGCTCGATCATCGGCGACAACTCGCTGCAGGACTTCTTCAGCAAGATCGCCCGGGGCGACGACGTCGCGGCGCTGGCCAAGGAGCTGGACGCCAAGCTCGACGCCGTTCTCAACGAGGCCTGACCACCCACGCTCGCACGCGGTGGGCCGGCGGCTACCGGCCCACCGCGGTGAGTGCGCGAAGAACGAGGACAAGCGTGCACAAGATCTCTCACACGCGCGCCGCGGCCAGTGGCGGCCGACGGCGTCTCGCGCGACTACGCCGGGGATCGATCCCCTACCTGCTCATGGCTCCTGGCATTCTCGCCGTCCTGGTGGCCGTGGGCTACCCGATGGTGCGTCAGCTGGTGATGTCCTTCCAGGAGTTCGGCCTGGCCCAGCAGTTCGGCGCGGCACCTGAGTGGGTCGGCCTGGCCAACTACCAGGCGATCCTGACCGACACCTACTTCTGGCAGGTCTTTGCCAAGTCCCTGGCCTTCTGCGCCTTCACCGCAGGGTCGACGATGCTCCTGGCCGTCCTCCTGGCCGTGCTGCTCCTACGCTCGGGAGCGACGGGACGAGGAGTGCTCAACACCTCGCTCATCATCGTGTGGGGAATGCCGGCACTGGCCTCGCTGACGGTGTGGCTGTGGCTCATCGACCCGCACTACGGTCCGGTCAACTACCTGCTGACGCGTGCGGGCCTGGACGTGGCCGGCCACAACTGGCTGTCCGGTTCGTACTGGACCTTCTTCCTCATCGCCTCGATGATCATCACCTGGGCCTCGGTCCCTCTGGCGACGATCTCGATCTACGCCGCGATGGCTCAGGTCCCGGGCGAGGTGCTGGAGGCCGCCAACATGGACGGGGCGCGTCAGCACCAGATCACCCGTTACGTCCTCATCCCGGCCGCAGGACCGGTGATCGGCCTCATGGCGGTGCTTCAGGTGATCTGGGACCTGCGCGTCTTCACGCAGATCTACGTGCTGCAGCAGTCCGGCGGAGTGAGCACCGAGACCAACCTGCTGGGCACCTACGTCTACCAGCTGGGGATCTCGCAAGGGAACTACGGCGTCGCCTCCGCCCTGGCGATGGTCATCCTGGTGCTGACGCTCCTGCTGTCCACCGGCTACCTGCGCATGCTGCTTCGAGGAGGAGATGTCCGATGAGCGCCCGCTCCGTTCTCCCGGTCCGGTCCACGTCCCAGCGCCGCTCAGCCACGAGACGCTCTGAGCGACGGGCGAGCCTCGGGTCGGTCGTCATCGCACTGGTGTGGCTCGTCCCGGTCTACTGGATGGTCAAGTCTGCCTTCGAGGCTGACCAGTCCCTCCTGGCCAGCCCGCCGCACCTGGTCATCCACGAGGGGACCCTGTCCCACTTCCGCCAGGTCCTGTCCGACCCAGGATTCTGGGCGGCGATGCGGATGTCCCTGACGGTTGCCCTCGTGACGGTCGTGTTCGCCACGACCCTGGCGCTGCTGTTCTCCTTCTCGCTGTCTCGTTACCGCTTCCGGGGACGTATGGCGATGATCGTCGCCGTCCTCGTGGTCCAGATGGTCCCTGCCGAGGCGCTGTTCATCTCGCAGTACCAGATGCTCAACTCCGTCAACCTCCTCAACTCTCCCATCGGCCTGGCGGCCCTGTACATCGGCACTCACGTCCCCTTCATCACCTGGATGATGCGGGGCTACGTCGACGCCGTCCCGGTGGACCTGGAGGAGGCGGCACAGATCGACGGCTGCTCGAGGCTGGGCGCGTTCTTCCGCATCACCCTGCCGCTGCTGCTGCCCGGCATCGTGGCCACCTCCGTGTTCGCCTTCCTGTTCGCCTGGAACGAGTACACCCTCGCCCTCATCGTCCTGTCCCGGAACACCTCGGTGACGCTGCCGATCTGGCTGCAGAGCTTCCAGGCCTCGGACCTGGGCTACACCGACTGGGGAGGGGTGATGGCTGGAGCCACTCTCATGGCGGTGCCCGTCATCATCATGTTCGTCATCATCCAGAAGCGGCTCGGGCAGTCCACCGTCGGTGGCGCCGTGAAGGGATGAGGCTCCGATGACGACGACCACGAGCCGCGTGACCTACCGCTACCTTCCCTCCGACCTGCCGGCGAGCCTGGTCAACGGCGCCGCCAGCGCCCGGTCGCTGGGTCGGGACCGGCACGAGCCCGCCATGGCCTGGCGCGGGCTGCTGCTGGACTCCTCACGCACCTTCTGGACCGTTGACGCGGTCCTGGAGGTCCTGGAGCTCATGCACCGCTACGGGTTCAACCGCCTTCACTGGCACCTGACGGACAACTCCGGCTGGCGTCTGGACGTGCCCGGTTACCCGCGCCTGACACAGGTAGCGGCTCAGCAGCCCCGTCACGGCTTTGCCGAGTACACCAACGTCCCGCCTCAGGACCTGGCCCGATACCAGGCGCGCGCACCCTTCCTCAACAACTGCGGCTTCTACACCGCCCAGGACGTGGCTCGCGTAGTTGAACGGGCTGATGAGCTGGGGATCGAGGTCGTTCCTGAGATCGACGTGCCCGGTCACGCCGAGGCGACGATCAAGGCCTATCCCGAGCTGGGCAACCCCTCGACCGTGGGCCTGGACCTCAGCCACTGGCCCGGGGCCGGGCGCGAACGGGTGCGTAACGACCTCCTGTGGCCGTGCCAGGAGACCTTCGACTTCATCACAGCCGCCCTGGAGACCGTCTGTGACCTCTTCCCGAGCCCGGTCATCCACGTGGGCGGGGACGAGTGCGACGTCGAGTACTGGGAGTCCAGTCCCGAGGCACGTGCCTGGATGTCGGCTCACCAGGTCCCCGACGGCCACGCGCTCCAACAGGTTCTCATGCGTCACGCTCGTCAGGTCCTCGCCTCACGTGGCCGGATGGCCGGGGTGTGGGACGAGGCGGTGGAGGCTGGGCTGGAGGGCGACGAGCTCGTCTTCGGGTGGCGTGAGGGCAAGGGAGTCGCTACCGCTCGGGCCAGCGGCCACCCCTGGGTCTTCTGCGACGCGGACCTGCTCTACCTCAACCGGGTCGCTGACCCCGACCCGCGCCGCGACACCGCGCGCCCGGTCACGATGAACGGCGCGATCTCGGTGGACGACATCCTGGGCCTGACCCTGCCTGAGGACGATCGTCTCCAGGGTGTCCAGGCGGCCGTGTGGTGCGAGTTCATCACCGACCGTGCCGAGCTGCACCGTCAGCTCTTTCCACGCCTGCTGGCCGTCGCGGCGAAGGCCTTCTGGGGCCAGGAGGCTGACGCGTCACTCCTGCACGGGCTGGTCCAGCGCGAGTCCGTCGTCCTGGCCGGTGCCGGCTACGGCACCGCCCTATCAGGGCCGGCTGCCTGCTGAGCCTCTGTATTCCGTATCGTCTTGTGTTTCTGGGAGTGGTTGTGGTGGTGTCTTCTGTGTCTTCGTCTTCGTTGTTGTCTTCGTCTTCTCTGTCGTCCGGGGGCGGTGGGGTGCGTAACGTGCTGGTGCTGATGACGGACCAGCATCGCAGTGACACGATCGGGTGCCTGGGTAACCCGCATGCGCGTACTCCGGTGCTTGACTGGTTGGGGAGTGAGGGTTTTGCGTTTACGCACGCTTTTACCCCGACGGCGATCTGTACTCCTGCGCGTGCGTCGTTGATGACGGGGACGTTGCCGATCCGTCACCAGGTGCTGGCTAACCCGGAGTGGAACATCGCCTACCAGACGGCGATCCCGTTGGGGGCGTGGACGTACACGCGTGAGCTGGCGGACCACGGCTACAACGTGGGGATCGTGGGCAAGTACCACTGTGGTGAGAACCTGCCGGGTGCCTTCGGGGCTGATGACGACACCTTCTGGGGGGCGGAGAACCCGGTGGCCAACGAGGAGTACGTGGCCTGGCTGGAGGACAAGGGGCTGCCGGGGGTGCGGGCGCACGACCTGTGGCGGGGCACGCTGCCGGGGGGCAGGCCCGGGCACGTCATCGCCGCGCGTCTGGACCAGCCTGAGGAGGCGACCTTCGAGCGGTTCCTGGCGGACCGGGCGATTGAGCGGATGCGGCGCTACGCGGCTGAGTGGAAGGAGGAGGGGCGGCCCTTCTGCCTGGACGTGCACTTCTTTGGTCCTCACCTTCCCTACTTCCTGCCTGATGAGTGGTTCGACCTGATCGACCCGGAGGTGGTGGAGCTGCCTGAGAGCTTTGGTGACCCGCTCATCGGCAAGCCCCCGGTCCAGAGCAGGTACGCCACCTACTGGTCGACCTCGTCGTTCAGCAACGAGCAGTGGAGGAAGATCATCGCGGTGTACTGGGGGTACGTGGCGATGATCGACTTCGAGATCGGTCGGATCCTGCAGGCGGCTCGTGAGCTGGGGGTGCTGGAGGACACGGCGGTGTTCTTCACCGCTGACCACGGTGAGTTCACCGGGGCGCACCGGATGAACGACAAGGGGCCGGCGATGTACGACGACATCTACAACGTGCCGTTCATCGCGCGGGTGCCGGGGGTGTCCAGGGTGGGGCGCTCGGACGCGTTCGTGTCCCTGATCGACCTGCCGGCCACGATCATGGAGATCGCGGGCCTGGACCCTGCCCTGGTGCGTGACGGTCGCTCGATCCTGGACCTGACGCGGGGGCGGCAGGTGGAGGGGTGGCGCCAGGACATCGTCTGTGAGTTCCACGGGCACCACTTCCCGCTGCAGCAGAGGATGCTGCGCACGCGTGAGTACAAGCTGGTGGTCTCCCCGGAGTCGGTCAACGAGCTCTACGACCTGCGCCACGACCCGTGCGAGATGACCAACGTGTACACCTCGCCGGTCTACGACCAGGTGCGCCGTGAGCTGGCGACCGAGCTCTACCGCCAGCTGCGTGAGCGCGGGGACCACTCCTTCGCCAAGTGGATGGCCGCCATGACCGACTTCGACGTCCCCCTGGGCTCCACCGCCCGCTCGGACCTGGACCACGTCACCACACACTGATGAGGACGAGGCCGCAGAAGGCGGAGGCGGGACAGTGAGCGCGTCGCTGCTCCTGGCGTCGCTGGTCGGCCTCGGTGTGGGCGTCGTCGTGGGAGCCCTTGGCGCCGGTGGGGGCATTCTCACGGTCCCTGTCCTGGTCTACCTGCTCGGTCAGCCACCGCACGAGGCGACGACGGGCTCGCTCCTCATCGTCATGACCACGGCTCTGGTCGCCCTGCCCTCGCGCCAGCGACGTCAGCAGGTCTGCTGGAGGACGGGACTCGTCTTCGCCGCACTGGCCTCCCTCGGCGCGTGGGGCGGGTCCTGGCTCAACGGCCAGGTGGGCGAGCAGGTGCTGATGGTGGGACTGGCCGTGCTCCTGTCCGCCGTCAGCGTGGTCATGGCTCGCAGCGGCCTGCGCCAGCGTGCTCGTGAGAAGACAGCGGAAGGCGGCCGGCCTGGTGCGCAGCAGAGCGGGCCTGCTCCCCGCACTGGCCGGGCGCAGCTGGTGGGGGCCGGCGTGCTGACCGGCGCCCTCACCGGCTTCTTCGGGGTGGGCGGGGGCTTCGCCGTCGTTCCCGTGCTCACGCTGGTCCTGGGTGTCGACATCCGCCGTGCGGCCGGGACCTCGCTGCTGGTCATGGTCGTCACGACGGCGGTGTCCCTGCTCCAGCGGGCGACGGCCGGGATCGTGATCGATCTGCCGGTGGTGGTGGCCTTCGCCGTCGGGTCGGCGGTGGGGGGACTGGTCGGTGGGCCGCTCTCCCAGCGGGCCCGGTCCTCGACGCTGACGCTGCTCTTCGCTCTCGTCCTGGCCGCAACAGCCGGGCGGACCCTCATCGCGCTCGTGCTGGCCTGACCCGGCGCAGGTGGAGAACGACCAGCGCGGCCAGGCAGAGCCAGGCCACGGCCAGCGACCAGCCTGCCAGGACGTCGGTGAGCCAGTGGTAGGCAAGGTAGACGCGCGACAGGCCTACGGCACCGGCCACGCTGACGGCGCCGAGGGCCGCGAGGACCTTCCAGCGCCTGCGGGCACCGGAGAAGACCACGAAGCCTGCCAGCGTGCCCACCAGGACCGCCGTGTTGAAGGAGTGGCCTGAGGGAAAGGAGAAGGTCGACGCCGGATCGCCCAGCAGCAGGTCGATGGAAGGCCGCTCACGGGCAAAGGCGAGCTTGAGCAGGACGGTGACCACGGAGGAGCTGACCATGGCCGCCAGGAGCACCGCAGCGTGACGGAGCCGGCCTGCTCGCAGGAGGCCGGCGGTGGCCAGGAGCGTGACGGCTGTCAGGCTGAGCGCCCCGCCCAGGTGCGTGGCGACCCAGGCGGCCCCGGTCAGCCACCCTCGGCGCCAGGCCACCACCCAGCTCGTCACGGAGGGGTCGTAGGCGGACAGGTCGTCGCCCTCCACCGCGCCGTCGGCCAGGACCGCGAAGGCGGTGAGCGCCGCCACGGCAGCGAGGCTGAGCGCCGGAGCCAGCCAGCGGGCCCGCCGGGCAGGAACGGGCGCCTGAGCCGAGGAGCCGGTCTGCGCCGCACGGCGGCCTGCGGCCGCCGCCGACGGCGTGGTCACGGTGCTCTGAGAAGGCGGCGCAGGCGTCATGACTGAGATCCTAGGGATTCTCCTGGAAAAGACCTGGAAGGGTGGTTGAGGCCGGCTCAGGAGGAGGTCAGGCAGCAGGTAGCATCCCTCCCGGTGCCGAGCGGCACACCTCGCAGCGCCCACCAGACGGGGAAGGACACCCATGGCCAAGCTCTACTTCCGCTACGGCGCGATGAACTCGGGCAAGACCACAGGCCTGCTCCAGACCGCCTACAACTATGAGGAGCGCGACCAGAAGGTCGTCCTCGTCAAGGCCGGTGTCGACACCAAGGGAGATGACACGGTGGTCTCCCGCCTGGGGGTGAGCCGGCGCGTCGACCTGCTGGTCTCGCCCGAGGACGACCTGCGCGCCCTGGTGCGCCGCGCGGCCCTGGGGGAGCGGGCTGTCCGGCCTGAGGCCAGCGCCCGCGAGGGCGTGGACTGCGTCCTGGTGGACGAGGCACAGTTCCTCACCCCGCTGCAGGTCGACCAGCTCCTGGAGCTGGTGCTCATCGACGACCTGCCGGTCCTGGCCTACGGCATCCGTACCGACTTCCGTACGATGAGCTTTCCCGGCTCGCGCCGCCTGATGGAGGTGGCGCACTCCCTGGAGGAGCTCAAGACCATCTGCCGCTGCGGGCGCAAGGCTGTGTTTAACGCCCGCAAGGTGGGGCAGCGCTTCGTCTTCGACGGTGACCAGATCGCCATCGACGGCGTGGACGTCACCTACGAGTCCCTGTGCGGTAAGTGCTACCTGGAGGCCGGGGGCAGCCTGTCAGCCTCGGCCTAGGTCCGCCGTCGCCGGGTCGACGGCCGGAGCCCGGGTGAGGAGCTTGTGGCCCCACCACAGGGCGAAGAAGACGGGGACCCCGACGTAGGGCAGCAGGATCTCGCTCAGGGAGGCTCCTGAGACCACGGGCTCGTAGGCCTGGCCGGCGATGATCGCCAGGCAGGCCACCAGCGCGAGCACGGCACCGGCGGGGAAGAACCTGGCCCGGTAGGGCAGCTCGTCCAGGCTGTGCCCCTGCGCCTTGAAGGCGGCGCGGAACCTCCAGTGGCACCAGGAGATCCCGGCCCAGGTGATGAACCCGGCCAGCGCTGAGACGGTGAGCAGGAGCTCGTAGGCACGTCCGTCGCCCACGAGCGAGGTGATGAACCCGGCCAGCCCGACCAGGGTCGTGGCCACGAGCGCGTTCATCGGCACCTGGTGGCGGGAGAGCCTCGTGAGGAGCTGAGGCGCCTGGCCGTTCTCGGCCAGGGCGAAGAGCATGCGGGTGGAGGCGTACAGGCCCGAGGTCCCGGCAGAGAGCACGGAGGTGAGGATGACGGCGTTCATGATGCTCGCGGCCCCCAGGATCCCGGCCTTGGAGAAGACCAGGGTGAAGGGGCTGACGGCGACGTTGGACTCCGAGGAGGACAGCAGGTTCGGGTCGGTGTAGGGGATGAGGAAGCCGATCACCGCGATGGCGCCGATGTAGAACAGCAGGATGCGCCAGAAGATCGTCCGGATAGCGCGCGGGATCGTGGTCTCGGGGTGCTCGGCCTCTCCGGCCGCGGTGCCGATGAGCTCGGTGCCCTGGAAGGAGTAGCCGGCGACGAGCAGGACGATGAGGACGCCCTGACCTCCTCCCACGAAGGGGGCTGCGCCGTCGGTCCAGGCCGCCGTGCCGGGAGACTCCCCGATGATGCCCACGATCATGAGCACGCCGAGCACGAGGAAGACGATGACGGCGGTGACCTTGACCGCCGCGAACCAGAACTCGCCCTCGCCGTAGGCGCGTGCGGACAGGGCGTTGAGGACGAAGAGCACGAGCAGGAAGAGGGCCGACCACACGATCGAGGGGGTGTGGGGGAACCAGTACCTCATCACCAGCGCGGCTGCCACGAGCTCGGCGGCCACGGTGATCGCCCAGTTGAACCAGTAGTTCCAGCCGATGGCGAAGCCGAAGGAGGGGGAGACGAAGCGCGTGCCGTACTCGCCGAAGGAGCCGGCCACCGGCAGGTAGGCCGCCATCTCGCCCAGGGACTGCATGATGAGCCACACCATGACGCCCACGGCCCCGTAGGCCACCAGCGCCCCGCCCGGGCCGGCCTGGGAGATGGTGGCGCCTGAGGCCACGAACAGCCCGGTGCCGATCGCGCCACCGATCGCGATCATCGTCAGGTGGCGCGAGCGCAGGGAGCGACGCAGCCCCTCGCTGGTGGTGGCGGCCTCAGAGGGTGCGGGAGGCTCAGGCGTGGAGGCAGGATGGTCGGACATAGGGGCCTCACGGTGGGGGACAAGGCGGCGACGGCGGTGCGGGCACGTGCCGTCAGGTGCGGGGACTACCGTAGCGGGCCCGGGCCGCGCCCTCACGCCTGGACCGGGTGGTGGCGGTGTGGTGTTGCGCGCTCGCCGCGGGGCGCGACGCGGGCAGGCCGATCATGCTGTCACACCCTCCCGCTAGACTGTACACGTGTTCGAACCTGGCTATGCCGAGCTGCACGCGCACTCGGCCTACTCCTTCCTCGACGGTGCCAACGAGCCCGAGGACCTGGCGGCCGCCGCGGCCGAGCTCGGCCTGACGGCCCTGGCCCTGACGGACCATGACGGCATGCCGGGGATCGTGCGTCACGCCCAGGCCGGGCGCGCGCTCGGCCTGCCGACGGTCCACGGCACCGAGCTGACGATGTCCGACGGCGCCCACCTGCCGGTCCTGGCTTCCAGCCCCGAGGGCTATCGCCGCCTGGTCCGCGCCGTCTCCCGTCACAACCTGCAGGCAGGACGGCGCCAGGAGCCCGCGCACCGGCTGGAGGACCTTGCTCAGGTCCTGCGGGGCGGGGCGGGGACGCCGGCACCGTCCTCCTGCCTCGTCCTGACCGGGACCGCCCGGGGCCCGTTGCGACGAGCCCTGGGAGATCCCTCTCGCCCCCGTACCTGGGACACCCGGGCCGCTGACGCCTGCCTGGGCCGGATGGTCGAGCTCCTGGGCGCAGACGGCGTCGCCGTCGAGGTCACCCTCAACGGCGGACCGACTGACGCCGCCCTCACCCAGGTCCTGGTCCGTCTGGCCGCCTCCCACCACCTGCCCCTGCTGGCCACCGGTGCCGTGCGTTGCGCCAGGCCTGCCGACTCGCGCCTGGCTGACGTCCTGACCGCCACGCGCCTGGGCACGGACCTGGAGGGCGCACGTGGCCACCTGCCGGCGATCGGTCGCTGGCTGCGCAGCGGGGCGGACATGGCGCGCCTGCACCGCCGGGCCCCGCAGGCGGTGGGGGTGACGGCCGAGCTTGCCGCTGACCTCGCCTTCGACCTGTCGCTCGTTGCTCCTGACCTGCCTGCTCCTGAGGTCCCACGCGGTCACACCCCGGCCAGCTGGCTGCGGGAGCTCACGCGCCGAGGGGCGCTGGCCCGTTACGGCACGCGTGAGCAGGAGCCGCAGGCCTGGCAGGTGCTGGACCACGAGCTGGAGGTCATCGAGTCCCTCGGGTTTCCCGGCTACTTCCTCATCGTCCGCTCTATCGTGGAGTTCTGCGAGGGCTCCGGCATCCTGTGCCAGGGACGTGGGTCGGCCGCGAACTCCGCCGTCTGCTACGCCCTGGGGATCACGGCGGTGGACGCGGTGCGCCACAAGATGCTCTTCGAGCGCTTCCTGTCACCCGGGCGCTCCGGCTACCCGGACATCGACCTCGACATCGAGGCCTGTCGGCGCGAGGAGGTCATCCAGCACGTCTACACCCGCTACGGCCGCCACCGCGCGGCCCAGGTCGCCAACGTCATCTCCTACCGTCCTCGCTCCGCCGTCCGCGACGCCGCACGCGCCCTGGGCTACCCCGCTGGGCTCCAGGACGCCTGGGCCCGCTCCGTCGAGCACGGGTGGTCGCGCGGGCAGGACAGACAGGCCTGTGAGGACGAGGTGCCCGGGCCGGTGCTCGACGTCGCCGATCGCCTCCTGCTCCTGCCCCGTCACCTCGGGGTCCACTCCGGAGGCATGGTGCTGGCTGCGCAGCCTGTCACCGAGGTGTGTCCTGTGCGCTGGGCCGCGACGGAGGGACGCAGCGTCCTGCAGTGGGACAAGGACGACTGCGCAGCCGCCGGTCTGGTCAAGTTCGACCTGCTCGGGCTGGGGACGCTCACCGCGCTGCGCCTGGCCTTCACGAGCCTGGGGGAGCGCGGGGAGAGGGTCCCGGACCTGACCAGCAGGCAGGGGGACGGGAGCCTGCGTCCGGCCCAGGTGGGCAGGCCCTGGGGGCTGCACACCTTGCCGGAGGAGGACCCGGCGGTCTACCGGCTGCTGCAGGCGGCGGACACGATCGGGGTCTTCCAGGTGGAGTCACGTGCCCAGATGGCGACCCTGCCTCGTCTGCGGCCTCGGGAGCTCTATGACATCGTCGTCGAGGTCGCTCTGATCCGCCCTGGCCCGATCCAGGCAGGTGCCGTGGGCCCCTACATCCGCCGCAGGCTGGGGCGGGAGAAGGTGGACTACCTCCACGACCTGCTGCGCCCGGCCCTGGAGAAGACCCTGGGAGTGCCGCTCTTTCAGGAACAGCTCATGCAGATCGCCGTTGACGCTGCTGGCTTCACCCCTGCTGAGGCCGACGCTCTGCGTCAGGCCATGGGGGCCAAGCGCTCGGTGGAGCGCATGGAGGCCCTGCACCTGAGGCTGGTGGAGGGGATGGAGGAGCGGGGGATCAGCCACGAGACCGCGGAGCTCGTCTTCGACAGGCTCCGGGCCTTCGCCGACTTCGGCTTCCCCGAGTCGCACGCCTTCTCCTTCGCCTACCTGGTCTACGCCTCAGCCTGGCTCAAGGTGCGCCGTCCCGAGGACTTCTATGCCGGGGTCCTGGCCGCCCAGCCCATGGGCTTCTGGTCGCCCCAGACCCTGGTCGCGGACGCGTGCCGCCACGGCGTGCGGGTGCTGGCCGCTGACGTGAGCTGCTCCGCGGTCCAGGCGAGCGTGGAGAGGACCGGCCCGGACGCGCCGCTGCAGGCGTGCGAGATCGCAGCAGGGGAGGAGACGGTGCCGGGCCTGTCGGCCTCGGCGGCCCTGACCCGCCTGGACACCCACCACGACCTCGCCGTGCGTCTGGGACTGGCCCCGATCAAGGGCCTGGGACGCGATCTCGCGGAGAGGATCGTGGCGGAGCGTCAGGCCCACGGCGCCTACCGGGACGTGGCGGACCTGGCTCGTCGGGTACGGCTGAGCCGCAGGCACCTGGAGACCCTGGCCGCCGCCGGGGCACTGTCCTCCCTCGGGGTCAGCAGGCGTCAGGCCCTGTGGTCGGCCGGGGCGCTGGCGGATGAGCACGGTCGACCGCGCCTGACCACCCGCGCCGCCGACGGCCGAACGTCGTGGTACCAGCCCCCGCTGCCGGGCACAGCGGTGGGGGCCCGAGCCCCGGAGCTGCCTGAGATGAGCGCCCAGGAGCGTCATGTGACGGACCTGCGCCTGACGGGCGTGTCGACCGAGACCCACCCGCTGGCCTTCCTGCGCAGCGCGCTGGCTGAGGACGGCGTCGTGGAGGTGTCCGGCGTGTCGCAGCAGGGCGACGGGACGCAGGTGCGTGTGGCCGGGGTCGTCACCCACCGTCAGCGCCCGCGCACGGCTGCCGGGACCGTCTTCCTCAACATCGAGGACGAGACCGGGCTCCTCAACGTCATCTGCCCGGCCGGCGCGTGGAAGCGGTACCGCCACGTGGGCAGGCGGGCTACCGCCGTCGTCGTGCAGGGGATCGTGGAGAGCGCCGACGGCGTGACGTCCCTGCGCGCCCAGTCGCTCCAGGGCCTGGAGGGGGTGGTGAGCACCGGCAGCCGGGACTGGGCCTGATCGTACGGCGGGCGGTGCTAGCCCGCTCGGCCGGGGCTGTAGGCGGGCAGCCTCCCTTCCAGGGGAGCGTCCTTGACGTGGAGCTCGGAGTAGACCGACCACGCCACGCTCACCAGCGGGACCGCGACCACCGCTCCCAGCAGCCCCGCGGAGAAGGTGCCTACTGCCACGGCGATGCCGACGACGACCGGGTGGAGGGAGACCTGACGACCCATGATGAGGGGCTGGAGGACATGTCCCTCGATCTGTCCGATCCCGGCCACCCCCAGGCCCACGACCACCATCGTCACAAAGCCCTTGGACGCCAGCGCCACGACCATGGCCACGATCATGGCCAGCGGCGCGCCGATCATGGGGATGAAGGCGCCGATGAACACGAGCACCGCCAGCGGAGCCGCCAGCGGTACGCCGACGACCTGGAGGAAGACGCCCGCCATGACGGCGTCGGTCAGTGCCAGGATGACAGTGCCTCGGGCGTAGCCGGCGAAGGTGTACCAGCCGGCCCCCGCGGCGCGGTGGACGTGGGAGCGCAGGTGCTCCGGCAGCTCGTTGAGGAACCACCGCCACATCCGTGCGCCGGAGGCGAGCAGGAAGATCGAGGTGAAGACAGCCAGCGCCAGGACCACGAAGACGTTGACCACGGTGCCCGCGTTCGACAGCACCTCCCCGGCCAGGCTGGTCGCGTTGGACTCCACGTACCGCTGGCCCTGGTCGACCAGCCCCTGCATCGTCGTGAGCACCTCCTGCTGGCTGAAGTGGACCGGCAGTGGACCGTGCTCGACGAAGTCGAGGATCGTGTTGACGCCGTCGGAGAACTGCGCGGCCAGAGAGCTCCACTGGCTCGTCACCGAGGACACGACGTAGTACACCAGCGCAGCCAGGAAGGCCGCCGTCGTCGCCAGGGCGAGGAAGGTGGCGGGGTAACGGGGCATGACACGGGCGAAGAAGGTCACCAGCGGGTGCAGGATCGCGGTGACGACCAGGGCGATGAAGACGCCCACGAAGACGGGGACGACGCGGCTGATCCCCAGGAAGACCAGGGCGACGACCAGGAAGATGCCCAGCCCCAGCCACGAGCCGATCCCTCCTCGCACCAGCCAGCCGGGAAGGCTTGAGAGGACCGCGCCGGGCGCCGTCTGTACGCCGGTCTCCTCGGGTGCGGCGCGGTGTACCGGGACGCTGTCCAGTCCCATGGCCTGGGCGCGGTCTGCGGCGCGCCTGGCCTCGGCGCGAGCGATACGCCGGTGGAGGAGCCGCTGTGCCCGCGCCACGACAGTGGCGAGGCCTGGCAGGTGGTGCCGGGGCTCGCCGTCGTTCGTCACGTGCTCGGTCTCAGCCATCCCGGATCAGCCCCGTCCCTGCCGGCCGGTGAGCCGGCCCACCAGCGTGGTGAGCCCGGCCGGGTCCGGGACCAGCCAGTCCGCCTGCGCCAGCTCGGTGGCGTCGCCGTAGCCCCACAGCACGCCCACGCACTCCAGGCCGGCGGCGTGGGCGCCGTCGACGTCATGACGCCTGTCGCCCACGTGGATGACGCGGCGGGTGTCGGCGCCCGCCTGATCAAGGCGCTCCAGCGCCAGGCGGACGACCTCCTCCTTCGAGCCGTAGCGATCAGCGGGATCGGCGCCGGCGAAGACCGTGAAGGGCTCAGCCAGTCCTGCGCGCTGGAGGATCTCGACGGCGTAGTCCTCGCGCTTGGAGGTGGCCAGGGACACCGGGACCTGCCACGCAGCCAGCTGCTGGAGCAGGCGGGGGACGCCGTCGTAGACGGGGGCCTGGTGCATGCGGCGGCGGTAGTGGCGCCGGTAGAGGGCGACGGCGCGGGCGTTGCCCTCGCCCGTCAGGCCGGCGTGGAGACGGAAGCCCTCGGTCAGCGGCGGGCCGATGAAGGTCATGAGCTCCTCACGGCCGGGCACCGGCAGCCCCAGGTCGGCCAGGGCCGCCTCGAGCGCCTCCAGGATGACCGGGCCGGAGTCCGTGATCGTGCCGTCCAGGTCGAGCAGGACTGCGGTGACCTCCTGGTCCGCCTGCGGGCTGGATGGGTCAGGTGCCGGGGGCACGGGCGCGGGTGCGTGGAGGTTCACGGCTCAGATCACTGCTCACTGTCGCTGTCGGGACGGGCTCCACCCTACTAGCGTTGAGCCATGAGCACTTCGGACGACACCCGCGGGGCCTCCGCCCTGCACCTGCCTCGTACCGCTGCGCTGGGCCCCGGGCGCGGTGGCCAGCAGCGCCTGCTGGTCGACGCCCCTGCCGGCAGCGCAGAGATCTACCTGCAGGGAGCCACGCTGACCTCCTGGCGGCCTCAGGGCGGCAAGGAGGTCCTCTTCACCTCACGCGACGCGGTCTTTGACGGTGAGCGCGGGATCCGGGGAGGGGTGCCCCTGTGCTCGCCGTGGTTCGGGTCCGGGCCCGACGGCGATCGTGCCGTCAAGCACGGGTGGGTCCGCACCCGCGCGTGGAGCCTGCGGAGCGTCGAGTCCACGGGTGACGGCGGCGTGAGGGCGCTGCTCAGCCTGGAGGGGGACGGGCTGGTCTTCCTCTACGAGGTGGTCGTGGGTGAGGAGCTGAGCATGATCCTGTCGGTTCGCAACAGCGGGCCGGCGGAGCAGGTGGTCGAGGCGGCGCTGCACCACTACCTCGCGGTGGCCGACGTCACCGCGGTGAGTATCGAGGGGCTTGAGGGGCAGACCTACCTCGACACGATCGTGGGCGGGCAGCACCGCCAGGACGGTCCGCTGCTGCTGTCGGGGCTGACCGACCGTATCTACAGCGCCAGCAAGCCGGTTCACGTCATCGACCCGGCCATGGGGCGGCGTGTGGTCGTTGACGGGGTCAACGCGCCCGAGGTGGTGGTGTGGAACCCCTGGAGCCAGGGGGTGAGGGCCTTCAACGACCTGGCGGCCCAGGAGTGGCCGACCTTCGTCTGCGTGGAGGCGGCGCGGATCCGCCAGGACGCCGCGGTCCTGGCGGCAGGGGAGAGCGTGTCCATGGGAGCCCGGATCCGGGTCGAGGACTTGTGACGCACCGCACCGGCTGCTGATTTGCTCGGTCGTGGTTGCCGCGTGCTAGATTTCTCTGCGTCGCGGCGCGGTCCAGCCGGCTGTGATGACAAAGTCCGAGTGGCGGAATAGGTAGACGCGCTAGCTTGAGGTGCTAGTGCCTTATTAAACGGGCGTGGGGGTTCAAGTCCCCCCTCGGACACCCGCAGTGAAGGCCCCAGCCGGGAAGGCTGGGGCCTTCGTCGTCTCCCCGCCCGTGCTGGCGGCGTACTTCCACACACTGAAGGCGTGCATCCACTGGCCGGCGGCGTACTTTCACACACCGGGGGCGTGCATCCGCCTGGTCACGGCGTGTTTCCACGCGCCGGGGGCGTACATCCAGGCGCTGACGGCGTGCACCCGCCTGGTCGCGGCGTGCTTCCACACACCGAGGGCGTACATCCAGGCGCTGACGGCGTGCATCCACGCACCGGGGGCGTGCGTTCACTCGCTGGGGGCGTGCCTGCGTGGTGAGGGCGTACCTGGCAGCGTCTGTAGGCACGCCCTCTCAACGCACACACGCCCCCACAACACGAACACACGCCGCCACCACCTCAAAACACGCCCACACCTCAGACAAGCACGCCCCCATCAGCACGACAGTGCAGCCAAGCACTCCCCCACCACCCACACACGCCGCCAACACCTGCTCCGCTGCCGCGACGGAGGAGCGCCGCACCGCCGCACGCACCGAACCCCGACCACGCCGTCGGGCAATGATCGGGTTTATCGCTATACTTTCTGTGTCCCTAGCATCTGACGCGCTCCGAGGTCTCGCCGTATGACGTCCCCCTCCGCTCCCGGCCAGCCGTGCGGCGCGCGGGCCGCTCGCCGTCACGCCCCTGATCTGGTCAGGGCCCGCATCGCGGTGTACCTGACCTTCTTCGCCAACGGCGTCGGCTTCTCCAACCTCGTCCCGCGTTATCCCGAGGTGCTGGAGCACCTGGGCATCACCAAGGCGGCCTTCGGCCAGGCCCTCATGTTCAGCTCCGTCGGCGCCCTGGTGGCCGGGCTGGCCGCGTCATGGTTCATCACCCGCTTCACCTCCGCACGCGTGGCAAGCCTGGGCATGGTGGTCCTCGGCCTGGGCCTGCTGGGGGCGGCCTCCTCAGGCTCGTGGATCCTGTTCGCCCTGTGCATGGCCTGGGTCGGCGGCACCGACGCCATCATCGACGTGGCCCAGAACGCCCATGGTCTGCGGGTGGAGCGCCGCTGGGGGTCGTCGATCATCACCAGCTTCCACGCCGCCTGGAGCCTGGGGGCGGTGGCGGGGGCGACCCTGGGGCAGGCCGTGGCCGGGTGGGGGGTGGAGATCCGCCTGCACATGCTGCTCGTGCTGGCCCTGCTCACCGTCGTCTCGCTGTCCGCCAGCCGCTGGACCCTCAAGGGCCCGGACGGCGACGACCGTGAGGCGGTGACGGCGCCCTCAGCCGGCTCGGCCAGCGCTCCTGCCGAGGTAGACCTCGACGACGCCGTCCTCGTCCCGGCACGCGCCTCGCGCGTGGTGACGGTCGCTGTCGTCATCGTGCTGGGGCTCATGTGCGCCGCTGCGATGTTCCCTGAGGACGTGACCGCCAACTGGTCCTCGCTGCTCCTGACCGAGCAGGGGGCACCGGCCTCGATGCGCGGCATGGGGCTGGTCGCGCTCCAGGCGACGATGATCGTCGGCCGCCTGCTCGGGGACGCGGTCATTGACCGTCTCGGGGCCCGGGCCGTCATCGGGGGCGGGGGAGTCCTCGTGGTGGCCGGCATGGGGCTGGCGCTGGTCATGGACTCCACGGTGGGCACCATGGCCGGCATGGTCGTGGCCGGGGCAGGGTGCGCCGTCGCCGTGCCCGTGGCCTACGCGGCGGCCGACGACGTCCCTGGGCTGCGCCCCGGGGCGGGGCTGACGGTCGTGTCCTGGCTGGCACGGTGCATCATGCTCCTCTCCCCGCCGATCGTGGGCTGGTTCGCCGACTCCTTCGGTACCTGGGTCGCTCTGGTCTACGGGCTGCTGGGAGGTGTCGTCCTGGCGGTCAGCTGGCCGGTGCTGCGCAAGGGGCGGCGCTCGGACGCCATTGGCGCCTAGGGCGGCTGCGGGGCGCTCGGCCTCGGGCGCTAGGGTGAGGCCATGCAGCCTCTTGAGATCTCTGTGCCCCAGGCGACCCGCCAGGGCCGTCAGCTTCCTGCCCTCCTTCTGAGCGCTCCCACCGAGGGGGACGTGGCGCGGCTCAGCGAGATCTGCCAGGACCCGGAGATCCAGCGCTGGACGGTCGTCCCCTCGCCCTACACCGAGGCTGAGGCGCGGGACTTCGTGGTGGGGCTCGTGGAGCCGGGCTGGCGGGAGGGTACCGAGCTGACCTGGGCCCTGCGCGAGGGCGACGACGCCGACCAGCGCCTGGTGGGCATGGTGAGCCTGCGGCTGACTGGCTCAGGCTGTGGCTCGCTCGGCTACTGGCTCGCGAGCGAGGCGCGCGGACGCGGCACCATGTACCGTGGCCTGGAGGCCGTGGTCGACCTCGCTCTCGACCCGCAGGGGCCGCTGGCGCTGCGACGGCTGGAGTGGTCGTGCTGGATCGACGCGGGCGTGCCCAACTGGGCCTCGTGGCGGACGGCGTGGCGGCTCGGCTTCGTGCGCGAGGGCCTGCGTCGTGCGGCGGCGGTCAAGGACGGCCGTGTCATGGATGAGTGGGTCGGTGCCCTGCTGGCCGGTGACCCGCGCGAGCCGCGCGCGCCCTGGGACGGGCCCGAGCCGGCGTCCTCAGGCCCCACGGGGCGGGGCAACGGCAGCGCGCACACGACGGGGGGCTCCACGCCGCTGGTCAGGCTCGACGACGTAGGGCGGCGCGAGGGCGACGACCCCGAGGCTCTGGTACGACGCTTCCACCACGTCTACGGCCTGCCCGTCCAGGTCAACGGCCCGAGCCTGGAACGCGCCAGCCTGCACATGCGCATGGGGCTGATCGCTGAGGAGTTTGGCGAGCTGGTGGGCGCGGTCTACGGGCCGGCCGCACGCAGCGAGGTCGAGGCCGGTGCGGCTCGCGCGGTGGCTGCCGACGACGGCACCCGTGACACGGTGGAGACGGCGGACGCCCTGGCGGACCTGGTCTACGTCGTCTACGGCATGGCGCTGGAGACCGGGATCGACCTGGCGGCCGTGCTCAGCGAGGTCCAGCGCTCCAACATGTCCAAGCTGGGGGCTGACGGCAGGCCGGTCTACCGCGAGGACGGCAAGGTCCTCAAGGGCTCGGGCTACTTCCCTCCGGACGTGGCCGGGGTCCTGGGGCTGACGCAGGGCTCCGGATCGGACGCCGTCGCCTCCTGCTGATCGGGACCGTGGGCTTCGGTGCCTCCAGCGTGCTGGCGGCCTTTGCGCCGACTGCCGGAGCACTCATCGCGGCCCGGGCCCTGCTGGGCCTGTCCGGGGCGACCATCATGCCCTCGACCCTGTCCCTGGTGCGCAACCTCTTTCCTCACCCCCGTCAGCGCACCACGGCCATCGCCGTCTGGTCGGCCGGCAGCTCGGGAGGTACCGCCCTGGGGCCGCTGGTGGGAGGCCTCCTGCTGGAGCACTTCTGGTGGGGCAGCGTCTTCCTCATCAACGTCCCCGTCATGGTGGTCGTCCTGGCCACGGGTGTGTGGCTGCTGCCCGAGTCGCGCAACCCTGAGGGCGGACCCGTCGACCTGGTCTCCTCGCTCCTGTCGATCCTGGGAATCGTCCCTGTCGTCTACGCGGTCAAGACCGCAGCCCACGACGGCGTGACCTGGCAGGTCGGGGTGGCGCTCGCCGTCGGGCTCGTCGCCGGCTGGGCCTTCCTGCGCCGCCAGCGCGAGCTGGACACCCCGTTGCTGGACGTGCGCCTGTTCTCCCGTCCGGCCTTTACCTGGGCGGTGGCCTCCACGGTGCTCGCCATCTTCGCGCTGGCCGGCCTGCTCTACTTCTTCAGCCAGTACCTCCAGCTCGTGCGCGGCTACTCCACCTTGCAGGCGGGGGCCAGCGAGCTGCCGATGTCGCTGGCCTCGATCCTCGTGGTCGTGGTGGTGGGCACGCTCGTGCGGCACCTGGGTCAAGGACGCACGCTCGCGCTCGCACTGGCCTCAGCGGCGCTGGGGCTGGTGGGACTGGCCCTGGCCGAGTCCCACAGCTCCTTCCTGCCGCTGGCGCTGGCGCTCGTGCTCATCGGTGCCGGGATCGGCGCGGCCTTCGCCGTGTCGACTGACGCCGTGCTCTCAGCGGTGCCGCCTGCCCGCGCCGGTGCGGCCTCGGCGATCTCTGAGACCGGGCTGGAGCTCGGGGCGGCGCTGGGGATCGCGATCCTCGGTACGGTCCAGGACCTGGGGTACCGCCGTATGCTGGGCGCGGTGGAGGGCGTGAGCAGCCAGGTCTACGACGCGGCCCACCAGAGCCTGGCAACGGTGTCGGCCGCGGTCGACCTCCAGGACCCGTCGCAGGCCGCGGTGCTGGAGCAGGCCCGCACCGCCTTCACCCACGCCATGCAGGTCACCGCGCTCGTCGCGGCCCTCGTCCTCCTGGTCGCGGCGCTCATGTCCTGGCGGCGCGTGCCGGCCGGGCCCGCGCCCGCCACCGATGCCTGACAGGAGCCGCAGTGACACGTCGATCCAAGAAGGACCTCATCCTGGCTGCCGCCCTGGACGTCATCGGTGAGGAGGGGATGGAGACGCTGACCTTCGAGGCGGTCGCCGCCCGGGCCGGCATGACCCGGGCCGGCGTCGTCTACCACTTCGCCACCCGCGAGGCACTGGTGGACGGCATCGGTGAGTTTCTGCTGGCCAGCTGGCACGCGGACCTCGTGAGGTTTCTTCCGGTGCCGGTGGAGGAGGCGACGACGGCGCAGCGCGTCACGGCGCTCGTGCGCTCCAGCATCGAGGGCACGATCGCTCCTGGTGAGTGGGCCTTCCTCATCGGCTCGGGAGCTGTGGGAGCCCGCACGGACCGGGCCTGGGAGCGGGTGCGACAGGAGTGGGTCGGGGACCGTGAGGCCCTGACGGCCGGTCAGCAGATCGCTCTGCTGGCCGCCGACGGCTACTGGCTCAACGTCGCCAGCGGAGAGCCGGGCCGCAACCCCCACGACCCCGGTGTCACGCGCCAGCTCCTGCGGATGGCGGCAGGGCAGTAGGAGCGCAGGCGCGGGGGCCTCACGCCAGGCCTGCGGCCCCTGACAGGGCCGCAGGCCTGGCTCACGGCGTCGACGTGGCACGATGGGTGCATGAGTGAGACCGCCCTCCTGCAGCTGCCTGAGTCCAGCCCCTTCGCCACCCCCTGGACCTTGGACCTGGGGCTGCCTGACTTCGCTGCCGTGCGCACCGAGGACATCGAGCCTGCCATCCGCGTGGGCATGGCCCGCCAGCGCGCCGAGTGGGAGGCCGTAGCCACCGACCCTGCCGAGCCGACCGTGGCCAACACCGTGGCCGCCCTGGAGCTGTCCGGGGACCTGCTGGAGCGGGTGCTGACGGTCCTGTACGCGCTCACCTCAGCCACTGACTCCCCCGAGCTCGACGAGCTGGAGGAGCGTCTGGCACCGGAGCTGGCAGCCCACGACGACGCCCATGACCTTGACCCTCGCCTCTACCGACGCTTCAAGGCCCTTGACGAGCTGGTCAGGGACGCCCAGGCTGCCGGGCGCACCCCGGTAGACCCCGACGGTGAGGAGGTCGACGAGGAGACCGCCCGCTACATCCGCCTGGCCGTGAGGGCCTTTGAGCGCCAGGGCGTGGCCCTCACCGGTGCCGAGGCCGAGCGCCTGCGTGAGATCAACGCCGAGCTGACCTCGCTGAGCACGCGGGTGGGCACGCTCATCGCCAAGGCGATGCACGAGGCCGGGGTCGCCAACTTCACCGCGACGCCAGAGCTTGCGAACCTGGCCACCCACGCCGAGCGCGTGGCCCTGCTGGACAGGGCGATGAGCCGTGGGCTGGCGGGCGAGACCGACACCCGCGCGCCCATCCTGCGCGAGGTGGCTCTGCGAGCCGAGCGAGCCAGGCTGCTGGGGCACGAGCACCACGCCGCGATCGTCGCAGCAGAGTCCGCCGCGGGCACCACGCAGGCGGTGAGCCAGATGCTCGCGCGCCTGGTGCCGCCGGCCATGGCCAACGCCCGTCGCGACGCTGAGGTCTACGCCGCCCGCATGGCTGCCGACCCTGCCACGCTTCCCGGCGAGACCTTCGGAGCGGCTGACTGGCCCCGCTACGAGGAGGCCGAGCGCAAGGAGCGCTTCGGCGTCGACGACGCTGTGCTCGCTCCCTACCTGGAGCTGGACAACGTGGTCAGCAGGGGTGTCTTCTACGCTGCCCACCGCCTGTACGGCATCACCTTCCACGAGCGGGCCGACCTGGCCGCGCACATGTACGACCCCGACATGCGGGTGTGGGAGGTACGTGACCCTGCGGCCCTGAGCCAGGAGGAGCGTGAGGCGGGCGCCCAGGCCCCGGTACTCGGGCTGTTCGTCGCCGACTACTACGCCCGCACCGGCAAGCAGGGCGGGGCCTGGATGGACAGCCTCGTGGAGCAGGGGCACCTGACGGGCCGCAGACCGGTGGTCATCAACTGCCTCAACCTCACCAAGCCAGCCGCTGGCCCCACGCTGCTGACCTGGGACGACGTCATCACCGCCTTCCACGAGTTCGGCCACGCCCTGCACGCCCTGTTCGCCGACACCCGCTGGCCCGGTGCCTCGGGAACCAACGTGCCGCGCGATGTCGTGGAGTTCCCCAGCCAGGTTAACGAGTCCTGGGCGCTGCACCCGCAGGTCCTGGCCTCCTACGCGCTCCACGTCGAGACCGGCGAGCCCATGCCTGAGGAGCTGGTGGCCCGGCTGCGCAGCCAGGGCGCCTTCGGCCAGGGCTACGCCACCACCGAGTACCTGGGGGCGGCGCTGCTGGACCAGGCCTGGCACACCCTCTCACCCGAGCAGGTGCCCACCGACCCCCAGGCTGTGGAGGCCTTCGAGCACGAGGCGCTTGCCGCCGTCGGTATCGACGACTCCCTCGTGCCACCGCGCTACCGCACCACCTACTTCAGCCACGTCTTCGCCGGCGGGTACTGCGCGGCCTACTACGCCTACATCTGGAGCGAGGTCATGGACGCGGACACCACCCAGTGGTTCCGCACCGACGGCGAGGGGGCGCGAGCGGGGGACCTGGGCCTGAACCGTGAGGCCGGCGAGCGCTTCCGCCGCGAGTTCCTCTCACGCGGGGACTCCCGCGACCCTCTGGTCTCCTTCGAGGCCTACCGGGGGCGTGCCCCGCGCCTGGAGCCTCTGCTCCGGCGCCGTGGGCTGGATCAGGGGCTCCAGCCCACGGCGGACTGACCTCTCGGGCCGGCTCAGGACGGTGAGGGGGAGGCGAATCCGGCCTGGTCGGTGACGTAGTACCAGGCGCAGGCGACGTGGACGCTCGTGCCTGCCCGGGCAGCCTCGTCCCACTGCGGCGCCTCGGGCGCGATGGTGCGAGCGGTCCCGACGACGTTCGTGGCGTCGTCGCGCGGGCTCACGGTGCCCTGCCTCTGGGTGCACTCCTGGTCCAGGCGCTTCTGGGTCTGCTCGTCGTAGGGCCCCGTGGGGACCTCGTCCCAGGCTGCGACCACCTCCACGCGGTGGGGCTGGTCGCAGCTGACCCTCCACGAGCCGGCGGCGGCGCCCTCGGGAGGGGCCCAGCAGGTGCCCGGCTCGGCGGCCAGGTACTCGCGGTAGGGACCCTCCTGCGCCTGCCGGGCCTCGGACACGGACGACGGCGCGGGGGCAGCCTGGTCCGTGGCCGCACCGGCTGCGGCGGTGGACGGGGAGGATGGCGTCGTCGTGGGGGAGGCGGAGCACGCGGCCAGGCCCCAGGTCGTGGCGAGGAGGAGGACGCTCAGACACCTCAGCCTCGTTCGGTGGTCACTCATCTAGGCCTCTCCTTGTCGAGCAGGCGGACACCTTACGATATGACGTACGCCATAATACGTGAATGTGGTGCGCGCCTCAAGGCCTATCTGGGATCTGCCCGGTGGGAGGGGGACGATAGGCTGCACCCACCACTCGCACAGAAGAAGAGGACTCCATGGTTCGCGTCACCATCGTCGGCGGCGGATACGGCGGTATCACCCTTGCCAAGGCGCTCGACGACGTCGCTGAGGTCACGCTCGTCGAGCAGAAGGACACCTTCGTCAACCACGCTGCGGCCCTGCGCGCGGCGGTGGACCGGGAGTGGGCGGAGAAGATCTTCATGCCCTACGACCACCTGCTCAGCCGCGGACGGGTCGTGCACGGCACGGCGCTGGCCGTCAAGGGCACGACGGTCCAGGTCTCGGGCGGTCAGGAGATCGAGGCCGACCACCTGGTGCTCGCCACCGGCACGGCCTACCCCTTCCCCGCCAAGCACATGGAGTCCTCCTCCCTCATCGCCAAGGCGCGGATCGAGCGCGGGCACGCCGGCCTGGAGCAGGCCAAGACCGTCCTGGTCGCGGGCGCCGGGGACGTGGGGATCGAGCTGGTGGGCGAGATCACCTCGGCCTTCCCCGACGTCCAGGTCATCCTCCTGGAGGAGGGCGAGCAGATCCTGCCGAACAAGGACTACAAGCCTGAGCTGCGTGAGGCGATCGCCTTCCAGCTGGAGCAGCGTGGCGTCGAGGTCGTCACGGGCGAGCGCCTGGCCTCCCTGCCTCCGGTGGACCCGGGCGTGCTCTCGCCCTTCCGCGTGTCCACCACCGGTGGGCGGCGCCTGGAGGCGGATATCTGGTTCCGTGCCTACGGGGCCAGCGCGGCCACCGGGTTCCTGGGCGAGGACTACGAGGAGATCCGCCACTATGACGGCACGATCCGCGTCGACGACCACCTGAGGGTGGTCGACCACCCCGGTGTGTGGGCGATCGGCGACATCACCGACGTGCGTGAGACCAAGAGGGCCGACGCCGCCCGTGCTCACGCGGCGGTGGTGGCCGCCAACATCCGCTCGGTGATCGCGGGCGAGGCGCCGACGGCGGTCTACCAGCCCCAGCCTGAGCTGGTCGTGCTGCCGCTGGGGCCCGACGGCGGAGCCTCCCAGATCCTGCGTGACGGTGTACGTGTGGTCGTGGGCCCGGAGGAGACCGCCCGGATCAAGGGCCAGGACCTCTTCCTCGGCTTCGTGCGCGAGCAGCTCGGCCTGGAGGGCTGAGGCAGCAGCCTCCTGCTCCTGGACCTCCCGTCTGGACGCGGGCGCGGTGCGTACCGGTATCCTGGGCCACATGACGAACGACCCGCGGTCCGCGCTCAACCGACTCATCGCTGCCTTCGAGGCGCACCTGGACGCGGCCGCCACCGGGGACGAGTACTCGCCCGCCGTGGTCGCCGCGGAGAACACCCTCCAGGACGCCTTCTTCACCTACGACGACGCCCTGTTCACCGCCACCGGCATCGAGCTGCCCTTCGACATCGTCGACGCCGACTCCGAGGACGAGGAGGACGATGACGATGACTACGACGAGGATGACGACGAGGACTACGAGGACGGCGACTACGACGAGGATGACGACGACTACGACGACGAGGACTGAACGGAGCCTGTGAAGGTGCCGGGCCTCTCGCGCCGACCGACCCTGCGGGACATCGCCAAGGCCACCGGCCTGTCCCCGAGCACGGTCTCTCGTGCGCTAGGAGGCTCGAGCAGGATCTCCCCGGCCACGAGGGAGCTGGTGACCCGGCAGGCCTCCCGGCTGGGCTACCAGGTGGATCTGGCCGCCTCGCTGCTGCGCTCGACCCGTACACGCAACGTCGGTCTCGTGTGCCGCCTGGACCAGGAGCTGCACTTCGCCTACTACCGCTGCCTGCTCAAGGAGGCTGAGCGCGCAGGTATCCGGCTCCTGGTGGAGTCGGTCAGCCCGGAGCGCACCACTGACCAGGCCCTGGCCGTGCTGGAGCAGATGCGCTGTCGCGCCCTGGTGGTCATCGACCCGGTAGGCCTCAGCGGCCTGGACGTGGCGAGCCTGGCCGCGCCGGCAGTGGTCATCGGGCAGGGGCCCTGTGAGCACGCCGACCTGGTCACCAGCGACAACACCTCCGGTATGGACCAGCTGGCCGCGCACCTGGCGGAGGGTGGGCACCGTGAGGTGCGATACCTGGACGGGCCGGCCGGCCGCTCGGCCACGGTCCGGCGCCAGGCCTTCCTTGACGCCGCCGCTCGCCACGGCCTGAGGGTCGGCGTCCGCGCAGCGGGATCAGGGACCGACGACGGGTTCACTCGCACGCAGGCCATGTTTGACGGCGCTGAGCTGGCCCCTGCCGGCTGCGGGGAGGGGGAGCAGGCGAGCGCGCTGGTGTGCTATAACGACCAGTGCGCGCAGGGTGCCTTCGTCGCGCTGCTGCGCGGCGGTCTGCTCCCAGGGCGTGACGTGGCGGTGGCTGGGTGCGACAACTCCCGTATCGCCTCCTGCCAGGCCTTTGACCTGACCTCGATCGACCGGCGCCCGCAGGAGGTCGCTGCCCTGGCGATCGAGCTGGCGGCAGCACGCCTGGAGCAACGAGGTGGTGACGGCGCTGACCGCGCCGGCCACCACGAGGTGACCGGCGCCGTCGTCAACCGGAAGGTGGCGACCCGGCTGGTGGTACGCGCCTCGACCCGCACCTGACCGGCTGAGCCGGCCTGACCGCTCAGGCGGGGTCGATCATGAGCCGCTGGAGCAGCTCGGCGTGGGTACGCTCGGCGCCCACGAGGACCGAACCCTTGTAGCGCACGTCCAGGGGGGTGCCGTCGATCCGGGTCACCAGGGCACCGACCTCCCGGCAGATGAGCCAGGCGGCGGCGATGTCCCACGGGGAGACCCACATGTGGACGAAGGCGCCGGCCCGGCCGGAGGCCACCTCGACGCACTCCAGCGCGGCCGAGCCGTAGCGGCGGTGGCCGCGCGAGTCTGTCAGGCACTGGGCCAGGCGGGGCAGGGCCTGAATCTCCTTCAGGTCGGTGATGATGACGCAGTCACGGCGGGAGGCTCCCTGGCCCAGGTGGTGCAGCGCCTGGCCGTCGCAGGTGGCCCCCTGGCCGCGCACGGCGCAGTAGAGGTGGTCGGCGACGACGTCGGCCACGACGCCGATGACGGGCACGCCGTCCTCGCACAGGGCGAGGCTGACCGCGAAGTCGCGGTGGGTGGCGACGTAGTTCATGGTGCCGTCGATAGGGTCGAGGACCCAGACCAGGCCGTCGAAGGAGCTGATCGTGTGCCCCTCCTCGCCGAGGACGGGCAGGCCGGTGGCGGCAGCGAGCTCAGCGACGACGAGCTCCTCCACGGCCTTGTCCGCGGCGGTGACCAGGTCGTTGCGACCGGACTTGGTGGACACCTCCAGGGTCTCGGGGGCCAGGGCCCGCTGACGGGCCAGGTCCGCGGCCTGGCGGACGACGCGCAGCGCCACGTCGCGCAGCTCCTTCAGCCGCGCGTCGTCCAGGGTGGTGGACGTCAGGGAGGTCATCAGCTCTTCTCCTTGCTGTCAGCCGGAGCGAGGTCGGCGCAGAAGGCACGGTCGGCGCGCAGCATCCTCTCCTCCAGGACGGCGACGACGACCAGGCAGGCCAGGCCGACGCAGGCGGAGAGGATCAGCACGGTGAAGGTCGAGCCCCACCCGTGCAGGGTGTGGCCGAAGACCTCCAGACCGTCCTTCGTGGGGTCGGCGATACGGCCCAGGAGCACCTTGGCCATGGAGTCACCGAACACGTAGCCGAAGGCGCGTGGCACGGCGTTGACGACCACCGTAGCGGTCTTGGGGGCGAATCCGATGACGCAGATGCCGATGAGGGTCACGGGGCCGAAGATGAGGAAGCCGATGGCGAACAGGGCACCGTAGACGACGCCCTGCGAGCTGGCGTTGGCGTAGACGAGGATGGGGATGATGACCAGCGCGATGCCGATCGCGGCGGTCAGGGCGCGGCGGCCACCGAGCTTGTCGGAGAACAGGCCCCAGCACAGCGAGCCGGCCAGGCCACCCATCTCCAGGGCGATGGTGGTGTTCACGGCCGTGTAGTCGCTGAAGCCCAGGACGTCGTGGGTGTACAGGACGTTCCAGTTGTCGATGCCGATGCGCACGCAGTAGGCGGCGACGTTGGCGACGCACAGGAACCACACGGCGGGGTTCTTGACGACGTACTGCAGGAGGATCTGCCCCTTGGAACGCTCCTCGGAGACGACGTCGGCCTTGGAGACGGGCTCACCGAAGATCGTCTCGGGGCGTTCCCAGCCCAGCTCGCTGGGGTCGTCCTTGCCGAAGAAGAAGCCCCACGCACCGATCGGGATCGCGACCAGGGCCGGCACGATGAACATGCCGATGACGTTGCCGTCAAAGAGCGTGTTGGCGCCCCACAGGGCGAGCGCGCCGGCGGCCATGGCCCCGAGGTTGTGCGAGGAGTTCCACCAGCCGATGAACCGGCCGCGCAGGGCGCGCGGGGTCCAGCGGTTCATGGTGGAGTTGCAGCAGGGACCGCCGGGAGCCTGGAAGAGGCCGTTGAGGGACCACAGGAGGATGAGGATCCCGTACGGGTTGTCCATGGCCGCCAGGACCGCGCCGATGCCCAGGGAGGTGATGCCGGAGGCGATCAGGAGGGCGGAGACCACCCGCTTCGTGTTCCTGCCGTCGATGAAGAAGCCGAGGACCAGCCCGCCGAAGCCGTAGGTCAGGGAGAAGGCGAAGCCGATCGTCCCGAGCTCGGTGGTGGTCAGGCCGACCTGGTCGACGAGGAAGGGCTGGGCGGACTTGAAGTTGGTCCGCAGCAGGTAGAAGCCGCCGTAGCCGATGACGAGGACGGAGTAGACCTTGAGGAACTCCACGAGCCAGCGCCTGCGCTGGCGCTCGACGGGGATGTTCTCGCCGGACCGTGCTCGGATGGCGAACAGTGAGGAAGGTGAGGGCATGGGCCACCTCGTTGTGGGCAGTTGACGGGTAGTGGACGGGGAGCTGACGGGGTAGTGGACAGGTGCGGCGTCGGTGCTCTGGGAGCGCTGGGCAGGCGTCTGCGGGAGGGCCGGTGTCGTCAGGAGGACTATAGGAACGTGTGCACACTAGTGTGCAAACGTTTGTACCGGATGTGTAGCGACTCTCACTCTGGCGGTATCGCCCTAGAAACGCTCGGGGTAGCCCAGGCTCGGCGCCGTCACCTCGTCGAGCACGTGACGGATCTGCACCGGCAGGATGAGGTCATCGGCGGCCAGCGCCCCCTGGAGCTGGGCTGGCGTGCACGCGCCGACGACGGTCGAGGCGATGCCTGCGGCGTCCCGGGCCCAGGCCAGGGCGACCTCCACCGGTCGGCGGTCCAGGCCCGCTGCCGCCGTCGCCACCGCCTCGACGACGCCCTCGTGGCGAGGATCGAGGTAGGGCGCCACGTAGGAACGGAGGTGCGGGGAGGCCGCACGCGAGTCCGCCGGGGTCGTGGAGCGGTACTTGCCGGTGAGGACCCCGCGTCCCAGCGGTGCGTAGCCGATGACACCCAGGCCCAGAGCCTGGGCGGCCGGCAGGAGCTCGCGCTCGATCCCGCGGCACAGCAGGGAGTGCTCCACCTCGGCTCCTGCCAGCCTCGGGCCGCCGTGCTCGCGCAGCAGGCCGGCGGCGTGGACGGTGGCCCAGGCGGGGTGGTTGGACACTCCTACGTAACGGGTACGACCTGAGGCCACTGCGGTGCGCAGGGCGTCCACCGTCTCCTCCAGCGGGGTCGTGGTGTCTGGGACCTGGACGAGCCACAGGTCCAGGTGGTCGGTGCCCAGACGCCTGAGGCTGGCGTCCAGGGTGTCCAGCAGCGTGCCGCGAGAGGCGTCCGTGACCGAGCCACGCGCGCCGGTGCGCCAGGTGCGCACGCCCGCCTTGGAGACCAGGACCAGGTCGGTGCGCTCGACGTGACCGGACAGCAGCGTGCCGATGACCTCCTCGCTCAGCCCTTGGCAGTAGGAGGCGGCGGTATCTACCAGCGTCCCCCCGGCGTCGAGGAAGACGTCGAGCTGCTCCCTGGCCTCGAGCTCGTCGGTGTCGCGGCCCCAGGTCATCGTGCCCAGCCCGACCGAGGAGACCCGGAGGCCGGTGGCGCCTAGTCTGCGATGCTCCATGTGCCCACCCTAGGGGCGGGGCTCAGGCCGCCGACCCACGGCGCGCCGTCAGGAGGCGGGCCAGGCCCTGGTCAGGCAGCGGGGGAGTGTCTCCACCGAAGAGCGGGCACGCGGCATGGAAGGCGCACCAGTCGCACAGGCGCGAGCGCCGGGGCGCGAACTGGCCCTGGGCCGCGCAGTCCTCGACCTCGTCCCACAGGTGGTCCAGGTGCGTCTCCGTGCTCTCCAGCTCGGCCAGGACCGGGTCGTGGGTCAGGACGCGGCCGTCCTTGAGGTAGACCAGCTGGAGGCGACGTGGTGCCTGGCCGCGCAGGCGCCACAGGACCAGGCCGTAGAAGCGCATCTGGAACAGGGCGTCGTGCTGGAAGCGTGGAGCCGGGGACCTGCCGGTCTTGTAGTCCACCACGCGCACGGCACCGTCTGGGGCGACGTCGAGGCGGTCGACGAAGCCTCGCAGGAGCAGGCCGGAGCGGGTCTCGGTCTGGACGAGGAGCTCGCGCTCGGCAGGCTCCAGGCGGGTGGGGTTCTCCAGCTGGAAGTAGGTGCGCAGCAGGGCGCGGGCCTCCTCCAGCCACGGTGCCACCTCCTCGGGCGAGGCGAAGAGGTCCATGACCACAGGGTTCTTCTCGCGGTGGGCCTCCCACTGCCCCGGCAGCATGGCGACGGCGGCCTCCAGGGTACGTTCAGGGGCAGGCAGGTCGTACAGGCCCTCCAGGACGGCGTGGACGAGCGTGCCCTTGTGGGTGGCCAGGGACCCCGGCTCGGGCAGGCGGTCGACGGTACGCAGCCGGAACATGAGCGGGCACTGCATGAAGTCCTTGGCCCTGGAAGGCGACAGGGCGGCTCGACGGCCGCCTCCGGAGGCGGCGTGAGCCCCCGGGCCTGTCGGTCGAGGCGAGGCGGGGGCGGCGCTGGGTGTCTGGCTCACGTGGGTGAACCTACCCCGCCGCACCCGCGGTCGCCTGAGGGGCCCTCACGCTGTCCACAGGCTCGCGCCGGCCCCGGTGTTCGCCCTGCGCTGTGGAGCCTGGGCGGCTTCGGGCGGCGGCGGAAGGCGAGGTTAGGCTCAGCGGCATGTCTTCTGCCTCGACCCGTGCTGGCGGACAGGGCCTGGTCCTGGGCCGCATCGGCGGCGCGCCCGTCGTCATCGCCCCGACCTCGGTGCTGCTGGGGCTGCTCATCGCGGCCACCTGGTTCCCTGCCCTCTGGCGATCGATGTACGGCTACGGCCTGGCCCAGGTGCTGGGCGTCGTGGCTGGGACCGTGCTCGGCGTGGCCCTGTCCGTCCTCCTTCACGAGCTCGCCCACGGCCTGAGCGGCACGGCACTGGGACGCCGACCCACTCGCTACGAGCTCTACCTGTGGGGCGGGCGCACGAGCTTTCGTCCCCTCAGCGCCCAGGAGGGATGGAGACCGTGGAAGGACGTGGTGACCTCCCTGTCCGGCCCGGCGGCCAACCTCGCGCTGTGGCTGGTGGGTCGCTGGCTGGGGACGAGCGTGGGGATGCCCTACCCGCTCGACCTCCTTGTGTGGGCCCTGACCTGGGTGAACCTGGCCCTGGCGGTCTTCAACGTCCTGCCGGCGCTTCCGCTGGACGGTGGGCACGCCCTGGCGGCGCTGGTCGAGCAGGTCAGCGGCCGTGCTCGCACGGGCCAGCGCGTGGCGGCCTGGTGCGGGCTCGTCGTCGTGGCTGGCATCGCCTGGACGTGGCTGGTGCGGCCCTTGCTGCTCCTCGGGCGCAGGCCGGAGAGCCTCTCCCTGGTCCTGGCCCTCATGGTGGCCTGGCCGCTGGCACAGACCAGCTGGACCCTGCTGGGGCTCGGACGCGGGTCGCGTGCCGCAGCCGGGCTGGACCTGCGCACCCTGGCACGTGAGGTCCAGGCCCTGCCCGCCTCGGCGCCACTGACCCAGGTGCGTCAGGTGCTGGACGACGGTGTGGGTGTGGTCGTCGTCGTTGACGGCTCACAGCTCCTGGGCACCATCGACGCGGCAGGACTGGCCCAGCTCGGCGGGGTGGAGGAGTCCGTGGCGCCTGCCGCAGCCGTGTGCACCGCGCTCCCGCCGGCGGCCGTGACTGGTGAGGTCACCGGTCCGGCGGCCGCCCAGGCGCTGGCCAGGGCCCGGCAGGTCTCGCGCTGGCTCCTGCTGGTCGAGGCCGGGTCGCTGCGCGGCGCCGTGCCCACCGGTGCGCGCTGAGTGGCGTGCGGCACGCGGGAGGCTGGCACGCTCCCAGGCACAATGACGAGGTGACCCCTGCCTCCTCCCAGCCCTCACCTTCCCGGGCCGCGATCCCCGTCGGCCTGGTCATCGCCCTGGCTGTCCAGAACGCGGTCCCGCCCTTCGCCACAGACATGTACAGCCCTGCCTTCCCGCAGGTGGCCAGCGAGCTGGCCACGAGCGCGGGCAGCGTGGGGCTGACGCTGACGGTCTTCTTCGTCGGCATGGCCCTGGGACAGGTGATCGGCGGCGCGGTCTCGGACCAGCACGGACGCCGGCTCCCCATGGTGGCCGGAGGCCTGGTGTGCGCCTGCGGCGCGGTCGTGTGCGCCCTGGCCCCCGGCATCGGCGTGCTCATGGTCGGCCGTCTGCTGCAGGGACTGGGCGGCGGGGCGGCCGCCGTCGTCGGGCGCGCGGTGCTGGTGGACCTGGCCCACGGCAGCCAGCTGGCCTCCGTCATGTCGGTGCTCATGGCGGTAGGCGCGCTGGCTCCCATGATCGCCCCGGTCGCCGGTGGCGCGGTGCTGTCCGTGGGCACCTGGCGCACGGTCTTCTGGTTCCTGGTGGGCTTTGGCCTGTTCATGACGGCCATGGCCTTCTTCTTCGTCCCGGAGTCGCTGCCGCCCGAGCGCCGCCAGAGCGGGGGAGCGCGCCGGCTGGCGCGCGGTGTGAGAGAGCTGGTGACCCGCCGTGCCTACCTGGGCTACGTACTGACCTCGGCCTTCTCCGGCTTCGCGATGTTCGCCTACATCTCCTCCTCGTCCTTCGTCCTGCAGGAGATCAACGGGCTGAGCCCCATGACCTTCTCGCTCTTCTTCGCCTGCACCGCGGGCTCGCAGATGCTTCTCAGCGTGCTCAACGCCCGCCTGGTGCGCCGTGCCAGCCCCCGGCGCCTGATCGGGTTGGGGCTGAGCGTCTCGGCGCTCGGGGTGGCGGTGGTGACGCTGTCCGTGCTCCTGCTCGACGTGGCCCTGGTGCCGCTGTGCGTCGGCTTCCTGCTGGTCATGAGCGCCCAGGCCTTTGTCTTCGGCAACTCCTCGGCGATGGCCCTGGGCGTGGTGCCGGGACTGGCGGGCGTGGCCAGTGCCTTCCTCGGCGTGGCCCAGGCCGTGGCCAACGGCACCTCGGCCCCGCTGGCCAGCTCGGGCGGAGGGCAGAGCGCGGTCCCGATGGTCATCGTCATGCTGGTGGGCGTCGTGGGGGCCTGGACGGCCTACCTGGTTGTGGGCCGTGCCGGGCGCGGCGGCCACCACCTGCCCGAGCAGGCGCGGCAGTGATGGACGGCCGCGACCGGCCGCTCGGTCACGGCCGGGGCGTCACTAGACTGTGCGGCGATGACTCATACTGACCTCAGCGCCCCGGGCGCTCATCCCCTGCCCGACGACGACCCCTCGCGCGACACCCCGGTGCCGGTGCCCGCGGCCGGCGCGGCACGCGTACCCGGGTCTGCTCAGGAGCCTGGCCAGGCAGTCCCCAGGCTCCCACCGCGGACGGAGACCCAGGAGGTCCTGGGCCAGGCGGGCCGACGCGGTCCCTTCCACTACGGCGAGCGGGTGCAGGTCACCGACGTCAAGGGCGCCAAGCACACCTTCCAGCTCCATCCCCAGGGCTACTTCCAGTCCGGCCGAGGATCCTTCCACCACCATGACGTGGTGGGCCTGGACGAGGGCACGGTGCTGGTCACCGACTCCGGGCACGAGCTGCTCCTGCTACGGCCCCTGCTGGCCGACTACGTCCTGTCCATGCCCCGCGGCGCCCAGGTGGTCTACGCCAAGGACTCCGGCCAGGTCGTCGCGCTGGGGGACATCTTCCCTGGTGCCAGGGTGCTGGAGGCCGGTGTGGGGTCCGGGGCGCTGACGATGAACCTGCTGTCGGCGATCGGCGAGAGCGGTCACCTGCTGTCAGTGGAGCGCCGCCACGACTTCGCCCAGATCGCCGCCTCGAACGTCGACTCCTGGTTCGGTCGTCACCACCCGGCCTGGGAGCTGCGCTGCGGCGACCTGGCCGAGGTCACGGCGGCCCACGTGGCCGACGGCTCGATCGACCGTGTGGTGCTCGACATGCTCGCGCCCTGGGAGAACGTGGCGGAGGCGGCGCGCGTCCTGGTCCCTGGTGGCGTCTTTCTCGCCTACGTAGCCACCACGACCCAGCTCTCACGCACGGTCGAGGCGCTACGGCACTCGGGCCTGTTCACCGAGCCAGGGTCCTGGGAGTCGATGGTGCGTACCTGGAACGTTGACGGGCTGTCGGTGCGCCCGGACCACACCATGGTCGCCCACACCGGGTTCCTGCTCACGGCCAGACGCCTTGCGGCTGGCTCGCGCCCGTTGACCCGCCGGCGGCCACCGGCTCGCGGCGCCTATGACGAGGGCGGCTACTGGCTTCCCGAGGACGTCAGGGAACGCACCTCCAGCGACCGCAAGGTACGCCGGGTCCTGCGCGACTGCCTGGCCAAGCAGCCTGCTGACTCCACGCCCGTGCTCAGCGACAAGGAGACTGGTGGTGAACGTGCCTGAGACCCCAGCCCGTAGCGAGTACCTGGGCACGCCCTCACCCTCCTTCGCCTCCCACCAGCTGCGTGAGGCCCGTGCCCAGGCCGTGAGCCTGGCGGAGAAGAACGAGCGGCTCGCCGCTGCCCTGTCCCACGCCCGTGACCAGATCGCCGAGCTGGGTGCCCAGCTGGACGCGGTCACCCTGCCTCCGGTCACGCTGGGGCTGCTGACCGGCGTGCCTGAGCGCACAGGGGGTCGCCCGGGCGAGGTGGAGGTCTTTCTGGCGGGCAGGCCCGTGCGACTGGGCCTGCACCCCGGCCTGGACCCCGAGGACCTGACGGTGGGCCGGCTCGTGGCGGTCAGCGACCAGATGCTCGTCGTCGACACCCTGCAGACCCCGGACACCGGTGAGGCCGTCACGCTCGACGAGGTCCTCGACGACCACCGGGTGCTGGTGACCACAGGATCAGGATCCACCCGGGTCCTGCGGCTGGCAGGCGGGCTGGACGCCAGCACGCTCACGCCAGGGGACACCCTGGCGGCCGACCTGCGTGCCGACGTGGCGACGACGCTCATCGAGCGCACCAGCGTCGAGGAGCTGGTCGTCACCGAGGCCCCGGACGTGTCCTGGCAGGACATCGGTGGCCTGGGGCCACAGATCGAGGAGATCCGAGACGCCCTGGAGCTGCCTTTCGCCCACCCCGAGCTCTACCGCTCCTACCAGCTGCGCGCTCCCAAGGGCCTGCTCCTCTACGGCCCGCCGGGGTGCGGCAAGACCCTCATCGCCAAGGCCGTGGCCACCTCCCTGGCCTCCTCGGCAGGCGGCGGGCAGGGAGGAGGTGGGGCGGGTAGGAGCGCGGCCTTCCTCAACATCAAGGGTCCGGAGCTGCTGAGCAAGTTCGTCGGGGAGACCGAGCGGCAGATCCGGGCCATCTTCGAGCAGGCCCGGAAGGTCGCTGCCGAGGACCGCCCCGTGGTCATCTTCTTCGACGAGATGGAGGCCCTGTTCAGGACCCGTGGCACGGGCGTGTCCTCGGACGTGGAGACGATGATCGTGCCGCAGGTCCTGGCTGAGATCGACGGCGTGGAGTCCCTGCGCAACGTCGTCATCATCGGCGCCTCGAACCGTGAGGACATGATCGACCCGGCGATCCTGCGGCCCGGGCGCCTGGACGTCAAGATCCGTGTCGACCGCCCGGACCGGGCCGGTGCCCTGGAGGTGCTGGCCAAGCACCTGCGCGCCGAGCTTCCCCTGGACCCTGGAGAGCTGGCGGCTCACGGCGGCGACCGGGAGGTCACGGCCGCCGCCATGCGGCAGGCGGTCGTGGACGCCGTGTACGCACGGACGCCGGCCAACGCGGTGCTGGCCGTCACCTTCGCCTCCGGACGCCGCGAGACCCTGTACCTCGGGGACCTGGTCAGCGGCGCGGTGCTGGCCGCCGCCGTCGCCCGGGCCAAGACCGCGGCGATCAAGGACGAGCTGGCGGGAGGCGCCGGAGGCCTGTCGACGCCGCGGCTGCTGGCCGCGGTGGAGGCCGAGGCCTCTCAGAACGAGGAGATCAGCGCGGCCACCAGCCCCGAGGGGTGGGCGCGCGTGCTGGCTCACCGCGGCGAGACGATCTTGGGCGTCACGCGGCTGGGGGACGCCGGTCCCGGGGCCGGCCAGCCGTCGGGAGCCAAGGAGGAGCACGCATGAGCACGCAGGAGCCGGTGGTCCGCCCGGTAGGCCTGGAGACGGAGTACGGGGTTCTCCAGCCGGGCAACCCCTACGCCAACCCGGTCGCCATGGCCTCCAAGCTCGTGGCGGCCTACGGCGCCCTCTCCCGTCCAGGGCTGGAGCAGGACGGGGCCCCGGCGGCTGCGGTGCGGTGGGACTACGAGGGGGAGGACCCGCTGGCCGACCTGCGGGGCGGCCGCCTGGAGCGGGCCGCCGCCCACCCCTCCATGCTCACCGACGACCCTGAGCACCTGGCTCCCTCGGGCCAGGACCACGCGCGCTCCCGCCCGCCGGAGGACCTTCCTCCAGCGCCCTGGGGCAACCGGCCCAGGCCCAGCGCCGCTGAGGAGGCCCTGCCCCGTGCGACCACGACCGTGCTGGCCAACGGCGCGCGACTGTACGTCGACCACGCCCATCCCGAGTACTCCTCGCCCGAGGTCCTCACCCCTCATGACGCCGTCGTGTGGGACAGGGCCGGTGAGGTCGTGGCGCAGGAGGCCATGGCGGCCCTGGCCGCAGGAGCCGGCGGCGTGGTGGCCGACGAGGTGGTGCTGTACAAGAACAACGTCGACGGCAAGGGCGCGGCCTACGGCTCCCACGAGAGCTATCTCGTAGAGCGGGCCCTGCCCTTCGGTACCCTGGCCGCCGCGCTCATCCCCTTCCTCGTCACCCGCCCGGTCTTCGCCGGCGCCGGGAGAGTGGGGCTGGGCCAGCGCTCGCAGCGCCCGGGCTTCCAGATGAGCCAGCGGGCGGACTACGTCGAGAACGACATCGGCCTGCAGACGACCTTTAACCGGCCCATCGTCAACACGCGTGACGAGCCGCACGCGGACGCCAGCCGCTGGCGCCGTCTCCACGTGATCAACGGTGACGCCAACCGCTTCGACACCCCGATCTACCTCAAGGTCGCCACCACCAGCCTGCTGCTGTGGTACCTGGAGCGGCTGCACCAGCGTGGCGAGGGCCTGGGGAGGTTCGAGGAGCTGCGGCTGACGGCGGACCCGGTCGAGGAGCACTGGGCCACCTCCCACGACGTCACTGTGCGCCACCGTCTGGCCACGGCCGGTGGTCCGCGCACCGCCCTGGAGATCCAGCGCTGCTACCTGGCCGCGATCACGGAGGCACTGGCCGCCGACGGCCTGGACGGTGAGCGCGCCCCCGTGACCGCGAGCGCCGTGGCGTTGTGGGACGAGGTGCTCACGGCCCTGGAGGACTACGCCGCCGCGCTCGGCAGCCACCGTGAGAGCGAGGCGACCACGCGGGCGGCCCGGGACGTGGAGTGGGTGGCCAAGCTCCAGCTGTGCGAGGGGCTGCGCCGCCGCGCCGGCTCGGGCTGGGACGACCCGCGGCTGGCCGCGCTGGACATCCAGTGGGCGGACCTGCGCCCGGGCGCGGGCCTGGCCGAGCGTCTCGTGGCGGCGGGCCGTACCCGGCGCCTGGTGACCCAGGAGGAGGTGGAGGCAGGCGCCTGGAACGCGCCGCGCGGGACCCGTGCAGCCGTGCGCGGTGCGGCAGTGGCCCAGGTCCCGCAGGTCGTGGGTGCCTCCTGGACCAGCCTGGTCCTGGACCTGCCCGGCCGCCAGGAGCTGGCACGCCTGAGCCTGCCCGGCGACGTCGTGATGGAGCCCGCGCAGGCTCGCGAGATGGTCGAGCTGTTGCGGGCCACGGTCTCGGACGCGATTGGGAGCCTCGACGCATCGGAGGGACAATCGCGCCCATGAGTGAGAGCCAGCAGATCCGACCCACCGGCGGCAACGACGACGACCTGCCCCAGGCGGCGGGCTCGTCCGGGCAGACCCAGGTCAGCGGCGTCGACGACATCCTTGACGAGATCGACTCCGTCCTGGAGACCAACGCGGCCGCCTTTGTCCAGGGATTCGTCCAGAAGGGCGGACAGTGAGGTGAGCGCGCCCGCTAGGCGTGTCATCGGCGTCGAGACGGAGTACGGCATCACCTGCGCCTCCAGCGCGGGCGGCCCACCGCCCCTGGACGCCGACCACGCCGCCCGGCTCCTCTTTGAGCCGGTGGTGGCCCGGGGACGCTCGTCCAACGTCTTTACCCGTGGTGGTGCGCGCCTCTACCTCGACGTCGGCTCGCACCCGGAGTTCGCCACCGCTGAGTGCGACCGCCTGGAGGACCTCCTGGCCCAGGACCGTGCCGGGGAGCTGACGATGGCGGACCTGGCTGAGCAGGCCAACGCCCGCCTGGCTCAGCAGGGGGTTGCCGGACGTGTCCACCTGCTCAAGAACAACCTGGATGCCGAGGGCACCGGCTTTGGCTGCCACGAGAACTACCTCGTGCGTCGTCGCGGCGACTTCTGGAACGACGCCCGTACGCTCGTGCCCCACCTGGTCACGCGTCAGATCCTGGTGGGTGCCGGGCACGTGATGACCGGGGCCCGGGGCGAGGCGCTCCTCGTCTTCTCCCAGCGCGCCGACCAGATGGAGGACGCCGTGTCCTCCGCGACCACGCGCTCACGCCCCCTCATCAACACGCGTGACGAGCCGCACGCCGACGCCGAGCGCTACCGGCGCATGCACGTCATCGTCGGGGACTCCAACATCGCCCAGGGCTCGACCCTGCTCAAGGTCGGTGCCATGGACCTGCTCCTGGACTACCTGGAGGAGGGCGGGGACCTCAGCGACCTCCAGCTGGCCCGACCGATGCGTGACATCCGCACCGTCTGCCACGACCTGAGCGGGAGCACGCCCCTGGAGCTGGCCGACGGGCGTACGATCACGGCCGTGGACCTGCAGGCCGAGCACCTGCAGCGGGTGGCCTCGCACACCGCGCACATGGACCTCAGCCCCCTCCAGCGCGAGGTCCTGGACCTGTGGGAGCGCGGCGTGGAGGCGGTGCGTGCGGGCCGTCCGCAGGACGTGGCCACCGAGCTGGACTGGGCGGCGAAGCACCGGCTGCTCACCCGCTACGCCGAGCGCACCGGTACGGGCCTGGACGACCCACGCGTGGCACGCCTGGCCCTGGCCTACCACGACGTCACGGCGGCGGGCCTGCGCGGGCGCCTGGAGGCCGCTGGGCTGCTGCGTCGGTGGGTGGGGGAGGAGGCCTGCCGCCAGGCGGTCACGGTCCCGCCCGCCACGACTCGCGCCCACCTGCGTGGCACCGTGATCGGTCGTGCCCAGGACCTGCGCCGGGACCTGACGGCGGACTGGGTGGGGCTCAGGCTCGACGACGGCCGGACCCCGGCCATCGCCCTGCGCGACCCCTTCGCCTCCAGCGACGAGCGCGTGGACGCCCTGCTGGCTGCGATGGAGGACGGAGCCCAGGGCTGGGGCCGCACGCCGCCCCAGGGCGTGTGAGCCTTCCTGCCGGGCCCTGGGGCCCTCAGGACGTCTGACATACTGGGGCGACCATGACACCTCAGGACGACACGCAGCCGATGACCCGCCGGCACCGGCGTGAGCTCGAGCGCGCGCGCGAGGCGGCACGCCCGGGCCAGGGCGCTCAGAGCGAGCCGGCCGCCGTCACCGGTGCGCAGCGCGCCATCGGCGCCACGCTGGGCCGGCCACGTCCTCGGGGACGGGCGGCCGTCGCCCTGGCGCTCCTGGCCGCCGTGGCCGTCGTCGTCGTGCCCCTGGTCCTCTTCCTGGGCGGGGCCGGCCCTTCCTCCCCGCCCGCGGCGACCGCCGTGCCTGCCGTCATGGTCAGCGGCGAGGCACCCCTGTCCGAGGTCATGGAGGTCGCCGGCCGGACAGGGGCGGTTCCGGTGGTCTCGCTCAAGGGGCACCTGAGCGCCCCCAGCCAGGTCCTCACCGACGTGCTGGTGGAGGGCAGCGGCCGCCAGGTGGTCTCGGGGGACGGCATCCTGCTGTCAGTGGCCACCTTCTCCGGCTCGGACGGCACGAACACCACGGGCACCCGCTCGGGCACGCGGCTGTACCGAGGACCGGCTGACGAGCAGTCGCTGGGGCAGGCCCTGGCCCAGGCCGTGACAGGCTCGCGCGAGGGCTCGCGCCTTGTCCTGCGCGCTCCCGTCGAGACCGGCGAGGGCCCGGGCACCGAGATCACGGTCGTCGACGTCCTGCCGACCACCGCCAGCGGCACCCCGGTGCAGGCCGTGGCGGCCGACGTCCCGCAGGCCACGTTGCAGGAGGACGGCTCGATGACGGTGGACCTCGCCGGCCGGGCTGCGCCCACGCACGGCTCGACGACCGTGCTGGTCCAGGGACAGGGACAGCAGGTGCGCAGCACCGACCGCCTCATCGCGCGCTACACGGTCGTCTCCTGGGCCGACGGCTCGGTCACCTCGAGCAGCTACGGGTGGAGGACGCCTCCCGGCGTGCTCGACATGACCGACACCCTGTCCGGACTGGCTCAGCGGCTGGCGGACGTGCAGGTCGGCTCACGCGTCGTGGTCTGCCTGCCCGCTGACCAGGCCAGGGGGGACGCGGCGATCGCGGTCGTGGTCGACCTGCTGGCGATCGCCGACGACTCCTCGCTCGCCGCCTCCCAGGCGACGGCGCCGGCTCAGCCGAGCGACGGCGTCGTCCACGTCACTCCCTCGGCGTCGCCGACCCGGTAGGACCGGCCAGGGCGCGGGGACGGTCCTCCTCGTGGTCGATGACGACGGCGGGGCCCCACCGCGGCTGATCAGCCTGCCAGACCCGTGCGACCTGGCGCTCCTGGGCCTCCCAGGCCGCCACGTCCCACCTGTAGGGGTCGCGGGCGGCGACACGACGGTGACGCACCTGGTCCGGAGCCTGGAGGAGGACCCTGACGACCGTGAGCCCAGGCAGGTCCTGGGCCGCAGCAGCCAGCGCACCACAGCCCTCCAGGACGAGGGCGCCTGCGGGCGCCAGGACCACCTCGCGCACCGGGCCCACCTCCATCGCCTCCCAGTCCCAGCTCCTCACCTGGGCCCGGCCCGAGGAGGCCAGCGCGCGCAGCGCCTCGGCCGCCAGGGCCACCCCCTGAGCCAACCGGTCCCAGCCGGGGACCAGGTCCTCCACCGCGAGCACGCTGGTCTGCCAGCCCCGCCGCGCCATCTCGGTGGCCAGGGCTGCTGCCAGCGTCGACTTGCCCGAGCCCGTCATCCCGTCCACGGCCAGCACCACGCGTGAGGCGTGGGCAGGGCCGGGACGAGCAGCGCAGCCAGGGGCCGGCAGGAGGGCGGCCAGGCCACCGGGGAGGGCTGGGACGGACACCCCAGCAGGCTACCGCGCTGCTCGCGTAGGCTGGCGCTCGTTGCCCACCCAGCCGACAGGAGTGCCCATGAGCGTCGCCGTCCGCGTCATCCCCTGCCTGGACGTCAAGAACGGACGAGTTGTCAAGGGCGTCAACTTCCAGGGTCTGCGCGACGCCGGTGACCCGGTGGAGCTGGCCCGCCGCTACGACGAGCAGGGCGCTGACGAGATCACCTTCCTCGACGTCTCGGCCTCCTCGGAGGGCCGGGCCACGATGCTTGACGTCGTGGCCGCGACCGCCGAGCAGGTCTTCGTGCCCCTGACCGTGGGAGGAGGGGTGCGCAGCGTCGAGGACGTCGACGCCCTCCTGCGCGCGGGTGCGGACAAGGTTGGCGTCAACACCGCCGCGATCGCCCGCCCCGAGCTGCTCAGCGAGGTCGCCGAGCGCTTTGGCAACCAGGTCGTGGTCCTGTCCGTGGACGCACGGCGCTGCCCGCCGGGCGTGAGCACGCCGTCGGGCTACGAGGTCACGACCCACGGCGGCACCCGCTCCACGGGCATCGACGCCGTTGAGTGGGCCCGGCGCGCGGCTGGGCTGGGGGCGGGGGAGATCCTGCTCAACTCCATGGACGCCGACGGCGTGACTGCAGGCTTTGACCTGGACATGCTCGACGACGTCCGGGCCCAGGTCACGGTGCCGCTGATCGCCTCGGGCGGGGCCGGGCGGGCGCAGGACTTCGCCGCCGCCGCCGACCACGGGGCCGACGCCGTCCTGGCGGCCAGCGTCTTCCACTACGGCACGCTCACGATCAGCCAGGCCAAGCAGGCGCTGCGGGAGGCAGGCCACCCGGTGCGCCTGGCCGCGCCCTGCCTGCCGCGGCTGAAGGCGGACGTCGCCGCGCGCCTCAAGCGTGACGCCGCAGGACTGGTGGCGGCCATCGTCCAGGAGGCTGGGACCGGGCAGGTCCTCATGCTCGGCTGGATGGATGACGAGGCCCTGCGACGCACCCTCACCCAGGGGCGGGTGACCTTCTGGTCGCGCAGCCGGCAGGAGTACTGGCGCAAGGGTGACACGTCCGGCCACGCCCAGTACGTGCGCTCGGTCGCCCTGGACTGTGACGGCGACGCGCTGCTCATCCAGGTCGACCAGGTCGGGGCGGCCTGCCACACCGGCGCGCACAGCTGCTTCGAGGCCGGGGGAGACCTGGGCGCCGTCGTCGGCCACCACGACGAGCCCCGCGACGTGTAACCGACGACACGGCGGATTTGCCTCGGTCCTCCCCGCCGAGGACGATAGCCGCACACTGCGGCGGTGCCAGCACGCCAGCTGGCGTCCCTGACCGGACAGGAGGTGAGTGATGATCGCGTTCGACGAGCTGATCGAGGCGGCACGTCACGCCGTGGCGCGCCGCGAGCAGGAGCGTGCCCTGGAGAGCCTGCGTGAGACGGTGCGCACCGCGCCGGCGTCCAAGGACGCCCTGGCCGTGCTGCGAGCCGAGGGCCGGGCGGTCTCCGTCATCGCCGAGGTCAAGCGCGCCACCGCCACCTTCGCCGACCTCAGCGGCGTGGGCGACGTCGCGGTGCTGGCTCGCTTCTACGAGGCCGGCGGGGCCGCCTGCGTCTCCGTGGTCACCGAGCCGGTCTGCTCCAACGGGGACCTGCGCGACCTGGACGCCGTGCGCGGGGCCGTGGACGTGCCGGTGCTGGTCAACGACCTCATCGTCACCCCCTACCAGGTGCACGAGGCACGTGCTCACGGCGCGGACCTGCTCAAGCTGGACGCCCGGCTGGATCCCCTCGTCCTGGAGTCCCTCATCGAGCGCACCGCCTCGCTGGGGATGCTCGCCGTCGTCGAGGCCCACTCCCGGCGCGAGGCCATCACCGCGGTGGAGAACGGGGCGCGCTGCGTGGCGGTGGACGCTCGGGACCCTGACACCCTGGAGGTCGACCCGAGCCTCTTCGAGCAGGTCGCCGAGGTCCTGCCCGCCTCGGTCCTGCGTGTGGCCGAGGGAGGGGTCAGCGGCGCCCGGGACGTCATGGACTACGCCCGCGCCGGGGCCGACGTGGTGCTCGTGGGCGAGGCCCTGATCCGCTCGGCCGACCCGCAGCAGTTCGTCGCCCAGCTCGTGGCCGCCGGCTCCCACCCCTCCCTGCTCACCGCGATCCACCGAGAGGCTCTCTGAGTGCTACCTGTCTCCATCCCCAGCCCGTCGCAGGGCGTGTGGTACATCGGTCCTTTTCCCCTTCGCGCCTACGCCCTGTGCATCCTGACGGGCGTGTTCATCGCCGTGTGGTGGACCGGGCGGCGCTACCAGCGCCTGGGAGGGCACCCGGACACCACCGTGGACGTGGCGATGCTCAGCGTCCCGGTCGGTATCGTGGGGGCGAGGGTCTACCACGTCATCACCTCACCTGAGGCCTACTTCGGGCCGGGTGGGAACCTGGCGCTCATCCCTCAGATCTGGCAGGGGGGCCTGGGGATCTGGGGCGGTATCGCCGCCGGGGTCGCCTCGGGGGCGTGGCTGCTGCACCACCGTGGCCTGAGGCTGTCCCCCTTCGCCGACTCCGTCGCCCCGACCCTGCTCGTGGCCCAGGCGGTGGGACGGCTGGGCAACTGGTTCAACCAGGAGCTCTTTGGCGCCCCGACCACGCTGCCGTGGGGGCTGGAGATCGACGACGCCCACCTGCCGGCCGGCTACGCCTCGGGAACGCTCTTCCACCCGACCTTCCTCTACGAGGCTCTGTGGAACCTGGCCGGCGCCGCCTTCCTGGTGTGGCTGGGGCGACGGTGGCGCCAGCGTCAGGGGGCGAGCGGCGGGCGCCTGATCTGGGCCTACCTCATGGTCTACACCGCCGGACGGGTGTGGATCGAGTGCCTGCGGGTGGACCAGGCCCAGGTCATTGCGGGACTGCGCCTGAACGTGTGGACCTCCGTGCTGGTCTTCGCGGTGGGGCTGGTCGGCTACGTCCTCGTCTCACGGCGTCACCTTGATGACGCGATCGAGGCCACGCACCCGTGACGATGGTCCCAAGCCGGTGGAACCACCGTGGCAGTGGGCCGTCGCAGGCAAACTCACGTAGGATGTGAGCCATGCGTAGAGCCAAGATCGTGTGCACCCTCGGACCAGCGACAGACTCTCCTGAGCAGGTGCAGGCGCTCGTTGACGCAGGCATGAACGTGGCCCGTATCAACCGTTCCCACGGCCGGGCCGAGGACCAGGAGGAGGTCATCGCGCGGGTGCGTGCCGCCGCTGAGGCCTCCGGGCGTCCCGTCGCCGTCCTCGTCGACCTGCAGGGACCGAAGATCCGGCTGGGGACCTTCGTCAACGACCAGAAGGTGATGCTGAACAAGGGCGATGAGTTCACCATCACCACCGAGGACGTGCTGGGCACCGTCAAGCGTGCCTCGACCACCTTCAAGGGGCTTCCCGGGGACTGCCGTCCTGGTGACCGTCTGCTCATTGACGACGGCAACGTCGCGGTGCGGGTCGTGGCCGTCACGGACACGGATGTCGTCACCAAGGTCGAGGTACCTGGCTACGTCTCCAACCACAAGGGGCTCAACCTGCCCGGCGTGGCGGTCTCCGTGCCGGCGCTGAGCGAGAAGGACCGCGAGGACCTGCGCTGGGGCCTGCGGATCGGGGCCGACCTCATCGCCCTGTCCTTCGTGCGCAGCGCCGAGGACATCAAGGACGTCCACCAGATCATGGACGAGGAGGGGATCCGCGTCCCCGTCATCGCCAAGATCGAGAAGCCTCAGGCGGTGGAGAACCTCTTCGATATCGTCTCCGCCTTCGACGGCATCATGGTGGCCCGTGGCGACCTGGGCGTGGAGATGCCGCTGGAGGCTGTGCCGCTGGTGCAGAAGCGGGCCATCGAGCTGGCACGGCGCCAGGCCAAGCCGGTCATCGTGGCCACCCAGGTGCTGGAGTCGATGATCCAGAACCCACGGCCCACGCGTGCTGAGGCCTCGGACTGCGCCAACGCCATTCTCGACGGCGCGGACGCCGTCATGCTCTCGGGCGAGACCTCTGTGGGGGCCTACCCGATCGAGGCCGTGCGGACGATGGCCCGCATCATCGAGAACGTCGAGGAGAACGGCGGCGAGCGCATCGCCCCGCTGGGCTCCTACCCCCAGACCCGCGGCGGGGCCCTGACCCGTGCGGCCGCGGACATGGGGGAGCAGCTCGACGCCACCTACCTGGTGACCTTCACCCAGTCCGGTGACACGGCGCGCCGCCTGTCCCGGCTGCGCTCGCCCATCCCGCTGCTGGCCTTCACCCCGCTGAGCACGACCCGCAACCAGCTGGCCGTCTCCTGGGGCGTGACCACCTACGAGGTCCCCTCGGTGCGTCACACCGACGAGATGGTGGCGCAGGTGGATGAGCTGCTGCAGGCCAAGCACCTGGCCAGCCCCGGCGACGAGGTCATCATCGTGGCGGGTATGCCGCCGGGCACGCCGGGGTCGACCAACTCCATCCGTGTGCACACGGTGGGCGAGACGGTCGACTACAGGCCCTGATCGCGGACACGAGGCTGCCCCCTCCCGCCGAACGTGTACGGGTGCGACCGAGTGAAGGGATCTTTCCTCTTCTTTCGGTCGCACCCGTACACGTTCGGCAGTGTGCGCGCTCGTCAGGCTGCCTTGGCCTGACCGCCGTCTCACCGACACGAGGGCCTAGCGCCGTCGGCCTCGTCGTGGCCGCCTACGACGGGCCTGGCCCACAGGCCTGTCCTCGCAGGAGGCGATTCCTGTAGCGCCAGGCGTACTGACCCCCCGGAGCGTTGGCCTTCGCCCGGCGCCTGGTCATGACGTTGCTGCCTTTTCTTCTCCTGACTGCCATGTCGACCGGATCGCTCAGCGACGGCGTCGTCTACAGCTGCGGGGGAGCGGGCAACGTGGTCGGCCACGAGCCTGCCAGACTCCTTCGAGACGATTGGCTCGCTCGGCGGGGCGTACGAAGCACAGTCAGTACCTCCGGTGGGACTCGAACCCACAACGCTCCGATTTTGAGTCGGATGCCTCTACCAATTGGGCTACGGAGGCGCCGGCGCTGCCAGACGCGGCTCCACCGCGCGACAACGACGGCGACCATACTACAATCGCCGCGTGACTACCGAGCCCAGCACCAAACGTCGTGTCCTCGTCGCCGAGGACGAGACCCTGATCCGCCTTGACATCGTCGAGACCCTGACGGAGGCAGGCTACGAGGTCGTTGCCGAGGCCTCCGACGGCGAGCAGGCCGTTGCCCTGGCTGACGAGCTTGAGCCGGACCTGTGCGTCATGGACGTCAAGATGCCCGTGATGGACGGCATCACGGCGGCCGAGAAGATCCTGGACAACCACTCCGTGGCTGTCGTCATGCTCACGGCCTTCTCCCAGACCGAGCTGGTGGAGCGCGCCAGCGCGGCCGGTGCCATGGCCTACGTGGTCAAGCCCTTCACCCCGGCTGACCTTGTGCCCGCCCTGGAGATCGCGGCCTCGCGTCACGAGGAGATCCAGTCCCTGGAGAACGAGATCAGCGACCTGCAGGAGCGCTTCGAGACGCGCAAGCGCGTGGACCGCGCCAAGGGCCTGCTCATGGAGAAGATGGGGCTGAGCGAGCCCGAGGCCTTCCGGTGGCTGCAGAAGACCTCCATGAACCGTCGCCTGACCATGCGTGAGGTTGCCGACGCCGTGATCGAGCAGGTCGGCGCAGCCAAGGAGTAAAGACGCAGTGGCGGCGGGCGTGTCCGCCGGCCCCTGGCGCGCACCTAGCCCACCGGGGTAAACAGGCTGCGCAGGGTGCCACGCGCGGCCAGACGGCCGGCGTCGTCGCGTACCGCGACCTCGTAGACCGCGGTACGCCGCCCGGTGTGGAGGGGTGTGGCCACGGCGGTGACGACGCCGTGACGCACCGGACGCAGGTGACTGACCTGGAGCTCGGCGCCGACCGGGACCGTGCCCTGGGGAGCGGCCTGACGAGCGGCGACCGAGGCGGCGGTCTCGATCAGCGCTGCGCTGGCCCCGCCGTGGAGGATGCCGATCACCTGGAGAGCACCGTCTACCGGCATCTGCACCACCGTGCGCTCGGCGCTGCGCTCGGTGACCTCCATGGACAGGGTGGACATGAGGGTGCCGCGCTCGGCCTGCTCCAGACCGGGCGAGCTCAGCGGGGGCGAGGCGGGTGGGCGTGCAGACTCGGTCAGGCTCATACCCGTAGGCTGGCACGGTGAGCACCACCTCGACCACCCCTGACCAGTCCCGTCACGACGACGCACCTGCCACGAGCGGGCGGCTGCTGCTCATCGACGGGCACTCGATGGCCTTCCGTGCCTTCTTCGCCCTGCCGGTGGACTCCTTCACGACCTCGACCGGCCAGGCGACCAACGCGGTCCACGGCTTCACCTCGATGTTCCTGTCGCTGATCGAGCAGGAGCAGCCCACCCACGTGGCCGTGGCCTTCGACCTGCCCGGCGGGACCTTCCGCACCCAGGAGTACGCCGGGTACAAGGGCACGCGTGAGGAGACCCCGCAGCCCTTCATCGGGCAGATCGAGCTCATCGAGGAGGTCCTGTCCGCCCTCGGGGTGCGCTCGGTGACGGCACCCGGCTTCGAGGCCGACGACATCCTGGCGACCCTGGCCGCCCGGGCCCAGGGGGAGGGCATGGAGGTCCTGATCTGCTCTGGCGACCGTGACTCCTTCCAGACCGTCACCGACCACTGCACGGTGCTCTACCCGGTCAAGGGAGTCTCCACCCTGCGGCGGATGACGCCGCAGGAGGTCCAGGAGCGCTATGGCGTCACGCCCCAGCGCTACCCCCACCTGGCGGCGCTGGTGGGCGAGACGAGCGACAACCTGCCCGGCGTGCCCGGGGTGGGACCCAAGACGGCGGCGAAGTGGATCAACCTCTACGACGGCCTGGAGGGCGTCATCGCCCACGCCGAGCAGATCAAGGGCAAGGCCGGCCAGAGCCTGCGCGACCACCTCGACGACGTCATCCGCAACCGTCGTCTCAACCGGCTGCGCACTGACCTGGACCTGGGGATCGACCCGCGGGCGGACCTGCGCGTGCCGCTGGCCGACCGCGGCGCCCTGGCACGGGTCATGGAGAGCCTGGAGCTGCGCACGCTCCACCAGCGGGCGCTGCGTGTGCTCAGCTTCTCCGACACCGCTGACCACGCCGAGGAGGTCACCGGGGAGGGCTCGCCCCGGGCGGCGCTGGAGGACCTGGAGGTCGTCGTGCTGGGGCATGAGGTGGCCCCGGGTGAGGTCGACCACTGGATCCACCGTCACCTGGGTGACGCCGGCGTCACCATCGGCGTCGACGTCGTCGGCACCCTGGCGCCGGGGCGCGGGGACGTCCAGGTGCTTGCGCTCTCCGACGGCGCACGGTCGCTCGTGGTGGACATGACCCTCGTCCTGGCCCAGGACGAGGAGGCGCTCGACCAGCTGCTGTCCGATCCTGAGCACCCCAAGGTGGTCGCCGACGCCAAGGGGACCTGGCACGCGCTGCGGGGCCGCGGCATCGGCCTGGACGGCGTGGTCGCCGACCCCGCCCTGGCCGCCTACCTGTGCCGCCCGGAGCAGCGCGGCTACGACGTCGCCACGCTGGCCGAGCGCTGGCTCGGCCTGGACCTGGAGTCGCTGGCCCAGGGTGAGGTCGATCCGCAGAGCGCCTTCGACCTGGAGTCGCTGGCCCGGGGAACGGCTCCCAGGACCCTGCTGGCCTCAGCACGTCGTGCTGCCTGCCTGCTGCCGCTCCAGGAGGTCCTGGACGAGCAGATGGCCCAGCGCGGGGCCCTCACGCTCTACACCGGGCTCGAGATGCCGGTGGCAGCCCGTCTGGCGCAGATGGAGGACTCTGGCATCGCCGTGGACGACTCGGTGCTGGCGGCGCGCGAGGTCGAGCTCGACGCCCGGGTGACGCACGCCGCCGAGGCCGCTTTCGCCGCCGCCGGCCACGAGCTCAACCTCTCCAGCCCCAAGCAGCTCCAGGCCGTCATCTTTGACGAGCTGAAGATGCCCAAGACCCGCCGGACCAAGCGCGGCTACACCACCGACGCCGAGGCTCTGGCCGCCCTGTACGCCAAGACCGGTCACCCCTTCCTGGAGCACCTGCTGGAGCACCGCGACGCCATCAAGCTGCGGCAGACCGTGGAGGGCCTGCGCAAGGCCGTGCTGCCTGACGGACGCATCCACACCACCTTCCAGCAGACCGTGGCCGCCACAGGGCGGCTGTCCTCCACCGACCCCAACCTGCAGAACATTCCTGCCCGTACCGAGGAGGGGATGCGGATCCGCGAGGCCTTCACGGTGGGGCAGGGCTACGAGTGCCTGCTGACGGCGGACTACTCCCAGATCGAGATGCGCATCATGGCGCACCTGTCTGGTGACCAGGCGCTCATCGACGCCTTCCGCTCGGGTGAGGACCTGCACCGCTACGTGGCCGCGATGGTGCACGGGATCGACGTCGCCGACGTCACCACCCAGCAGCGCAGCCACGTCAAGGCGATGAGCTACGGCCTGGCCTACGGCCTGTCCACCTACGGCCTGGCCCGCCAGCTCGGGATCGGCAACGCGGAGGCCTCTGCGCTGCGCGACGCCTACTTCGCCCGCTTCGGTGCGGTGCACGACTACCTGGAGTCCGTCGTCGCCCAGGCCCGGCGGGACGGGTGGACACAGACGATGTTCGGGCGCCGGCGCTACCTGCCTGACCTCGCCAGTGACAACCGTCAGCGCCGCGAGATGGCTGAGAGGGCAGCGCTCAACGCCCCGATCCAGGGCAGCGCGGCCGACATCGTCAAGAAGGCGATGATCGACGTCGCCGACGCCCTGGCTGACTGCGCCCTGGCCTCGCGCGTCCTGCTCCAGATCCATGACGAGCTCCTCCTGGAGATCGCCCCGGGCGAGGCCCAGGCCGTGGAGGAGCTCGTCCGCACCCGCATGTCCGGGGCGGCGCAGCTGTCAGTGCCCCTGGACGTCTCGGTCGGGCGCGGGGCGACCTGGCGGGACGCGGCTCACTGAGTGCGGGAGCCTGGTGCCTCGACGGCGGTGGCGAGGGGGCGAACGTGAGCGATTCCACGTGCTGCGCGCACAGATGGGGGAGGGTCCCAGGGGACACATCCTCAAGACGTCCTGGTAGAGTCACGCGGGTGCGCCCCAGGGCCTCTGACGTCTGACGGAGGACCAACCGCACCGTGGGCCAGTCCGGGCTGGCTCGCGCGAGGGGGACGCATGGTTTCTGCTGACCCGACCCACCAGTCCGCATTCGGAGCACCTACTCAATGACCACAACCACGCCCAGCCCCGCCCCGGTCGCCGTCAACGACATCGGCTCGACCGAGGAGATCCTCGCCGCCGTCGACGAGACCATGAAGTACTTCGATGACGGCGACATCGTCGAGGGCACTGTCGTCAAGGTCGACCGCGACGAGGTCCTCCTTGACATCGGCTACAAGACCGAGGGCGTCATCCTCGCTCGTGAGCTGTCCATCAAGCACGACGTCGACCCTGACGAGATCGTCTCCCTCGGAGACGAGATCGAGGCCCTTGTCCTCCAGAAGGAGGACAAGGAGGGCCGCCTGCTCCTGAGCAAGAAGCGCGCTCAGTACGAGCGCGCCTGGGGCACGATCGAGCGTGTCAAGGAGGAGGACGGCGTCGTCACCGGCACCGTCATCGAGGTCGTCAAGGGCGGCCTCATCCTCGACATCGGCCTGCGCGGCTTCCTGCCTGCCTCGCTGGTGGAGATGCGTCGCGTCCGCGACCTGCAGCCCTACGTGGGCCGCGAGCTCGAGGCCAAGATCATCGAGCTGGACAAGAACCGCAACAACGTGGTCCTCTCCCGCCGCGCCTGGCTTGAGCAGACCCAGTCCGAGGTCCGCACCAACTTCCTCCAGACCCTGCAGAAGGGCCAGGTCCGCACCGGTGTGGTCTCCTCGATCGTCAACTTCGGTGCCTTCGTGGACCTGGGTGGCGTCGACGGTCTCGTCCACGTCTCCGAGCTGTCCTGGAAGCACATCGACCACCCCTCCGAGGTCGTCGAGGTCGGCCAGGAGGTCACCGTCGAGGTCCTCGACGTCGACTTCGACCGCGAGCGTGTCTCCCTGTCGCTCAAGGCGACGCAGGAGGACCCGTGGCAGGCCTTCGCCCGCACCCACGCCATCGGCCAGGTCGTGCCCGGCAAGGTCACCAAGCTTGTTCCCTTCGGCGCCTTCGTGCGCGTCGAGGACGGCATCGAGGGCCTGGTCCACATCTCCGAGCTGGCCCAGCGTCACGTCGAGGTGCCCGAGCAGGTCGTCAAGGTCGGCGAGGAGGTTTTCGTCAAGGTCATCGACATCGACCTGGAGCGTCGCCGCATCTCGCTGTCGCTCAAGCAGGCCAACGAGGGCGTCGACCCCACCTCCGAGGACTTCGACCCCTCGCTGTACGGCATGGCCGCCGAGTACGACGAGAACGGCAACTACAAGTACCCCGAGGGCTTCGACCCGGAGACCAACGAGTGGCTCGAGGGCTACGACGCCCAGCGCGAGGCCTGGGAGGCCGAGTACGCGGCTGCCCACGCTCGCTGGGAGGCCCACAAGGCCCAGGTCGCCAAGGCCCTGGAGGAGGAGACCGAGGCCGGCGAGACCGCTGCTGCTGGCTCCGCCTCCTACTCCTCGGCTCCGGCCGAGTCCACCGGCACCCTGGCCTCCGACGAGGCCCTGGCTGCCCTGCGCGAGAAGCTGACCGGCAACTGAGCCCGGTCGATCGCTGCGCCGCCTGAGCGGCCTGGCACATCGCCCGAGATCTGGCCCCGTCCACCACCAGGTGGACGGGGCCAGATCGTGTGCTAGGTTCGTGTCCGCGCTGGGACGACCCGGCGACGACGGATGCACCTGGGGACGGCCCCACCATGATGGAAAGGGGCCGGTCATGTCCTGGATCGTCCTCATTGCCGCGGGCATGTTCGAGGCGGTGTGGGCCACCGCCATGAGCCGCTCGGAGGGGTTCACGAAGCTTGCTCCCACGCTGGTCTTCGCCGTCACCTGCCTGGTGTCCATGGGCGGCCTGGCCTACGCGCTGCGCGAGATCCCGGTCGGCACCGGCTACGCCGTGTGGACAGCGGTCGGGGCCGCCACGACCATCACCTGGGCGATGGTCACGGGCGCGGAGTCGACCTCGGTCCTGAAGATCCTGCTGCTGATCGCTCTGATGTCGTGCGTGGTCGGCCTCAAGCTCGTCTCCGACGCCGAGCACTGAGAACCGCCCCTACGTGGCCATAGGCTGAGGCCATGGACATGCCTGCTGTCTCCTCTCCCTCCGCTCCTGCCCACAGCCTGGTGAGCACTGGTCCCACTCCCGTTCGCGCGGTGGTGACCGGCTTTGAGCCCTTTGACGGCGGGACCCTCAATGCCTCCTGGGAGGCGGTGCGGGCTCTTTCCGAGACTGTGGAGCTCGGGGAGGGGCTGGAGCTGCAGGTGGAACGTCACGAGCTGCCGGTGACATTCACCGGGGCCACCCGGCGTGCTCGCGAGATCGCCGCCAGCGACCCCGACATCCAGATCCACGTGGGCCTGGACGCCAGGGCACAGGCCGTCGCGCTGGAGTCGCGCGCCTGGAACGAGCAGTCTGCCACCATCCCGGACAACCTTGGCTACCAGCCCCAAGGGGAGCCGGTGTGCGTGGGCGCGGAGCCCGTTCTGTCGTCTACCTGGGCGGTAGACACCCTCGTTGGCCGTCTGCGCGGACAGGGACATGACGTTGTCCGTTCCGATGACGCAGGCCGCTACGTCTGTAACGCGACCCTCTTTGCCGCCTTGGCTGCCTGTCGGCAGCAAGCCACGGTGGCTGGCAGGGCACATGATGAGCGGGCTGTCGGATTCGTTCACGTCCCGCAGGTCACCACCCTGGCGACACCGCTCGTCACGGCGGCCCTCACGGACCTGCTCAGAGAGCTCGCCGCAGTGGTGGCGCGCCGTCGCTCACGCGCCGCAGGCCTGCCACGCACCGCAGCACCACGCGAAGAGCGAGGGCTTCGAGTCGTTGTCAGCGGCGGGATCGGCTCAGGGAAGTCGACGGTCTCCTCCCGTCTGGCCGAGCTGTGCGGTACGCCCGTCATCGACGCCGATGACATCGCCCGGCAGGTCGTGGAGCCTGGAGAGCCTGCTCTTACGGAGATCACCGAGGCCTTTGGCGAGAGCGTCCTTCACGCCGACGGGAGCCTCAACCGTTCCGCTCTCGCCGCCCTCGTCTTCAGCTCCCCGGCCCGGCGCGAGAGGCTGGAAGGGATGACGCTGCCTCGTATCGGTGCGACGGCTGCCGAGCGCATGGAGGCGGCTGTCCGCTCTCGTGCGGCCGAGGGCTACAGGCACAGCGTCTACGACATGCCTCTGCTCGCGGAGTCCGGCGCTGCCGACCTCTTCGATCTCGTCGTCATCGTCACGGCACCGCAGGAGGTGCGTCTCCAGCGTCTCCGGCAGCGGGGCCTGAGTCGCGAGGACGCGCTCGCCCGCATGGCGAACCAGGCGAGTGACGAGCAGCGTGAGTCGCTGGCTGACGTCATCATTGACAACAGCTCGGGTCTGGAGGACCTGGAGCCTCAGATCAGCTTGCTCTACCAGGAGCGGCTCGCCTGAAAGGTGCTGGTCAGGGCACGAGGCAGGCGACTGCTCACCCCCTGGTTGACAAGCGGGTGGGGGGGGTAAACAAGTCTGTAAAGACAGACACCAGCCTCACCTCGCATCGAAGGAGCCTGACATGAGCGCTGTCCTCAAGACCGCAGAGCTGTCACCTGATAGGCGTTATCGCTACCGCCTCACCCGTTCGTGGGGAGACGGGCCGCACGTCGTCTTCGTCATGCTCAACCCGTCGACGGCTGACGCCTCAGAGGACGACGCGACAATCCGTCGTTGCATGGGCTACGCACGAGACTGGGGCTTCTGCGGTATCGACGTCGTGAACCTCTACGCGCTTCGCTCCAAGAACCCAGACGATCTGTGGGCGGCCTCAGATCCCGTTGGCCCCTCGAACGACTACTGGCTGCAGATGATCATTGGCCAGTCTCCGGCCGTGATCGCCGCGTGGGGAGCCGGTGCCCGTCCAGAACGCGTTGCCGAGCTCCGGCGCATGGTGCCTGCGAATAAGCTCTTTGCGCTCGGGGTGACAAAGGACGGTGCCCCGCGGCACCCGCTCTACCTTCCCAAGGACGCCAAGCCCGTCGCCTGGCCGTCAAGGTAGGAAAGCAGGTCAGGTCATGACAGACGATTTCTTCTCTCGTTTCGAGGGGCTTGAACAACGCTCCTTTCCGTTCCCGCCCAAGCAGGACGAGCTGCGCACACCCGGGTGGAAGCTCCACCTCTCACGTCTCTTGCAGTCGATCAAGGACTTTCTCGGTCTGCCGTGACTGGTGGAGACCTGCAGGGCCAGGTCGCGGTCTCGTAGTCTTGGCCTATGCGTCCTGTCACCGACCTGCGCCGTGCCGACAAGCCCAGCAAGGACATCAGCCCGTACACGCCGTCGGGCGACCAGGACCTGACCAGCTCGAGCCTGGACCGACGCAGCCGGCGTGTGGTCGCCCTCGTCGTCGCCCTCAATCTCGCCGGCCTGCTCACGGAGGTCGCCGTCGCTGCCCTCATCGGCTCGGCCTCGCTGCTGGCTGACGCGGCTGACTTCCTGGAGGACGTCCTCATCAACGCCCTCGTGCTCGCTGCGCTGGGCTGGTCGGTCTCCAGCCGGCGCAGGGCGAGCACCTGGCTGGCCGCTCTCATCCTCCTGCCGGCCCTGGCCGCCTTGGCCACAGCCGTGTGGAAGGTGGCCACCGGCGCCGCTCCCGACGGCGAGGCGCTGAGCTGGACGGCTCTGCTGGCGCTGGTCCTCAACGCTGCCAGCGCCCTGGCACTGATCAGCCTGCGGGGCCGTGGGGGAGCGCTGGTGCGTGGAGCCTGGCTCGCTGCCCGCAACGACGTGCTCGCCAACCTGCTCATGGTGGCCGCGGGGCTCGTCACCCTCGCCCGCCCGAGCGTGTGGCCGGACGTCGTCGTGGGCTCCTTCATGGCCGTGGTCAACCTGCGTGCCGCCCGAGAGGTGCTGGAGCAGGCACGTGCCGAGGACCCGGCCCTGGAGCTGGACGAGGACTGAGGCTCTAGGCTGTGGCCTATGCGTCCTGTCACCGACCTGCGCCGTGCCGACAAGCCCTTCGAGGTCATCAGCCCGTACACGCCGTCGGGCGACCAGCCCGCCGCCATCGCTGAGCTCACCGAGCGCCTGAGCGGCGGGGAGAAGGACATCGTCCTGCTGGGCGCCACGGGAACGGGCAAGTCCGCCACCACCGCCTGGCTCGTCGAGCAGGTCCAGCGCCCCACCCTCATCCTGGAGCCCAACAAGACGCTCGCCGCCCAGATGGCGGCGGAGTTCCGCGAGCTGCTGCCGAACAACGCGGTGGAGTACTTCGTCTCCTACTACGACTACTACCAGCCTGAGGCCTACGTTCCCCAGACGGACACCTTCATCGAGAAGGACTCCTCGATCAACGACGAGGTCGAGCGCCTGCGCCACAGCGCCACCAACTCCCTGCTCACCCGGCGCGACGTCGTCGTGGTCTCCTCAGTCTCCTGCATCTACGGCCTGGGCACGCCCCAGGAGTACGTCGACCGCATGACGCCGCTGGCCGTGGGCGAGCAGATCGACCGCGACGAGCTGCTGCGACGCTTCGTGGGCATGCAGTACACCCGTAACGACATCGACTTCACCCGCGGTACCTTCCGGGTGCGCGGTGACACCGTCGAGATCATCCCGATGTACGAGGAGCTCGCCATCCGCATCGAGCTCTTCGGGGACGAGATCGAGTCCCTGGCCACCCTCCACCCGGTCACCGGTGACGTCATCTCCACGGTCGACCAGGTCTTCGTCTTCCCCGCCTCCCACTACGTGGCCGGTCCCGAGCGCCTGGCCCGGGCCGTCAAGGGCATCGAGGACGAGCTCGCCGACCGGCTCGCCGTCCTGGAGCGCGACGGCAGGCTCCTGGAGGCCCAGCGCCTGCGGATGCGCACCACCTACGACCTGGAGATGCTGAACCAGATCGGCACCTGCTCGGGCGTGGAGAACTACTCGATGCACATCGACGGGCGCGCTCCGGGCACCCCGCCCAACACGCTGCTCGACTACTTCCCCGAGGACTTCCTCCTCGTGATCGACGAGTCCCACGTCACCGTCCCGCAGATCGGGGCCATGTACGAGGGTGACGCCTCGCGCAAGCGCACGCTGGTCGACCACGGATTCCGCCTGCCCAGCGCCCTGGACAACCGGCCGCTGACCTTTGCCGAGTTCGAGGAGCGCGTCGGCCAGACCGTCTACCTGTCCGCCACCCCCGGTGACTACGAGATGAAGCGCTCGGACGGCGTGGTCGAGCAGATCATCCGTCCCACCGGGCTGGTCGACCCCAAGATCGTCGTCAAGCCCACGCAGGGTCAGATCGACGACCTGCTGGAGGAGGTGCGCGTGCGCACCGACAAGGACGAGCGCGTGCTGGTGACCACGCTGACCAAGCGCATGGCCGAGGACCTGACCACCTACCTCGCCGACCGCGGGGTCAAGGTCGAGTACCTGCACTCCGACGTCGACACCCTGCGACGCGTGGAGCTGCTGCGCGAGCTGCGTCTGGGGCAGTTTGACGTCCTAGTGGGCATCAACCTGCTGCGCGAGGGCCTGGACCTGCCCGAGGTCTCCCTCGTAGCGATCCTGGACGCGGACAAGGAAGGCTTCCTGCGCTCGTCGACCTCCCTCATCCAGACCATCGGGCGGGCGGCGCGCAACGTCTCCGGCGAGGTCCACATGTACGCGGACAAGGTCACCCCGGCCATGCGCGAGGCGATCGACGAGACCGAGCGACGCCGCACCAAGCAGATGGCCTACAACGACGCCCACGGCATCGACCCCCAGCCGCTGCGCAAGAAGATCGCGGACGTCACCGACATGCTGGCGCGCGAGGACGTGGACACCGAGGAGCTGCTGGCCGGCGGCTACCGCGGGCACGAGGACCGCCAGGTGGCCACGCGCCGCAAGAAGGCTGCCGAGGCGACGGTGCGCGAGAAGCTCGCTGGCGCCGCCGAGTCGGACCTGGTCGAGCTCATCAACGAGCTGACCGGACAGATGCACGCCGCCGCCGAGGACCTCCACTTCGAGCTTGCGGCCCGCCTGCGTGACGAGATCCAGGACCTGAAGAAGGAGCTGCGCGCCATGAGAGCGACGTCCTGACCGCACCCTGACAGCGTGCCCAACGGCACAGCCGAGGCAGGCCGACGGCGTTCGGAGGCCTCGCCGTCGTCGGCTAGACTCAGCGACGTTCATACGGAGGGGAGTACTCCCACCAACAACGGCGTCGTCATCACGGAGGACCGGCACAGGCCAGCAGCCTGGCCCGGCCCCCGGCGCCGCGGGCCCTGAAGGTGCCGCGCCCAGCAGCAACCTTCCTGGCGGGAGGAGACCTCCGGTACCAGTCCCGTACCGGAGGAGCACCGTGGAGGTCCACGCCCTGGGATGGATCGCGCTGGCCGCGATCATCCTCGCCATGATCACCATCGACATCGTCGGGCACGTGCGCACCCCGCACGAGCCGACCCTGAAGGAAGCCACCTGGTGGTCGGTGGGCTACATCGCCCTGGCCGTCGTCTTCGGCGCCGTCGTGTGGGGGGTGTGGGGAGGTCAGTACGGCCAGGAGTACTTCGCTGGCTACATCACCGAGAAGGCGCTGAGCGTCGACAACCTCTTCGTCTTCGTCATCATGATCTCCAGCTTCCGGGTACCCCGGAAGTACCAGCAGGAGGTCCTCCTGGCGGGCATCGTCATCGCCCTGGCCCTGCGCCTGGTCTTCATCCTGCTGGGCGCGGCCCTCATCGAGAACTTCTCCTGGGTCTTCTACCTCTTCGGCGCCTGGCTGCTGTGGACCGCCTTGGCCCAGGCGCGCGAGGGCGTCCAGGATCCGCAGGACCACACGCAGGAGTACGAGCCCAGCGGCTTCGTCCGGCTCGTCTCGCGCGTGGTGCCCATGACCGACGGCTTCGTGGGCGGCAAGGTCATCCACCGTCACGCCGGACGCACCATGATCACCCCGATGCTGCTGTGCATCATCGCCATCGGTACAGCGGACGTCATGTTCGCCGTCGACTCGATCCCGGCGATCTACTCCCTGACGTCCGAGCCCTACCTCGTCTTCGCGGCCAACGCCTTCTCCCTGCTGGGCCTGCGCCAGCTCTACTTCCTCATCGACGGGCTGCTCGACCGCCTGGTCTACCTGCACTACGGCCTGGCAGCGATCCTGGCCTTCATCGGCTTCAAGCTGGTCAACCACGCCCTGCACACCAACGAGCTACCCTTCATCAACGGCGGGCAGCCCTGGGAGCTCGTCCCAGAGCCGTCCATCGGCGCGTCCCTGGGCTTCATCGTCGTCGTCATCGTCATCACCGTGCTCGCCTCCCTCGTGGCCTCCCGACGCGCGGCACCCTCCCAGGAGACCACCTCTGGTCAGGAGCAGCCGCGCTCCTGAGGAAGGACCTCCTTCCATGACCGTTGGCCCACTCGCCTGGACGGTACTGATCTGCCTCGTCCTGGCTCTGCTCGCCGTCGACTTCATCGGCCACGCCCGCAACCCCCACCCGCCCTCGATGAGCGAGGCCGTGCGCTGGACGCTGGGCTATATCTGCCTGGCGGCGCTCTACGGGCTGGGGGTGGGGCTGACCGAGGGGTGGACCTGGGCGGGGCAGTTCTACGCCGGCTGGCTCACCGAGTGGTCACTGAGCGTGGACAACCTCTTCGTCTTCATCCTCATCCTCGGTGCCTTCCGAGTCCCCAGGCCCTTCCAGCAAAAGGCCCTGCTGGCGGGCATCGTCATCGCCCTGGTCCTGCGCCTGGTCTTCATCCTGGCCGGGGCCACGCTCATCGCCCGCTTCAGCTGGGTGTTCTACCTCTTCGGAGCCTTCCTCCTCTACACCGCCCTCAAGCAGGTGGTGGAGGCCCTCAACCCCAAGGAGGACGAGGACGGTTCGCAGTACGTGGACAACGCCCTCACGCGCCTGGTACGCCGTGTGGCCCCGGTGAGTGAGGGCTTCGTGGGCAACAAGCTCCTTCACTGCCACGGCGGGCGCACCATGATCACGCCGCTGCTCGTGTGCGTCCTCGCCCTGGGGACGGCCGACCTCATGTTCGCCTTCGACTCCATCCCGGCGATCTTTGGGCTGACCGCCGAGCCCTTCCTCGTCTTCAGCGCCACAGCCTTCTCCCTGCTGGGACTGCGTCAGCTCTTCTTCCTCATCGACGGGCTGCTGGAGCGCCTGGTCTACCTGCCCTACGGTCTGGCCGTCATCCTGGGCTTCATCGGCTTCAAGCTGGTCAACCACGCCCTGCGTACCAACGAGCTGCCCTTCATCAACGGGGGAGAGCACTGGGAGCTCGTTCCCGAGCCCTCGATCGCGGTGTCTCTGGGGCTCATCGTGGTGACGATCCTCATCACGGTGTGCGCCTCTGCGCTCGCTTCCCGACGACGTGGGCGCGCGAGGCGGATCCAGGGAAGCTAGGACGCGGACGCCCTCACGATGGTGGCGCACGCACGTGCGTCACCTGGGTCTGTCCCTGGGTTCTCCGGCATCTTGGTGGCGGCTAACAGGGAGCTCGCAGGCACAAGGCACACAATGAGCCCGATCGATGGTGCTCTAGTGTGAAGGATCTTCACGTCCCATGTCTTTTGTTCAACGAGCGTGGCTTCATACGACTCGCAAGGTGGCGAAGTCGCTGACCGTCCTGCTGGTTCTGCTGACAGTCTCGACACTGCTGCTGTCCACCGTGGCGGTACGTCAGTCCGTCGCAGCCCAGGCCGGAGAGCTCAGCTCACAGCTGCTCACAGGCTTCAAGATCACCAACAACCTCCTGACGAACCCAGGAACCCCTCGCGGCGGCGGAACGGTCTCCCGCGAGCAGGTCGACACCCTCTCTGCCCTGCCGGGAGTGTCGTCCTACGTCGCGAGCATGAACGCGACGGCCGACATCCTCAACGCCGAGATCTTCCGGCTGCAGGGGGCCGCACAGGAGTACTCTCAGCGTGAGGAGGAGATGTACGGCAACACGGTGCCTGTCAATGCGGTGAACCGCTCAGACCTCACGGCGGCCTTCCGGGCTGGCACCTTCACTCTGGCCGAGGGACGTCACCTCACCGAGGACGACCACCACAAGGCCCTGGTTCACAAGGACTTCGCGGAGAAGAACGGCCTGAAGATCGGTGACAGGCTTTCGATGCGGGCCAACCAGCACGACGAGGAGAACCGTTTTCACTCCACCGCCACGGTAGACGCGGAGATCGTGGGCACCTTCAGCGGTGACGGAAACGGTCGCGCCTACCTGCGCTCTGACCTCTACCAGAACGTCGTCTTTACGGATCTCGACACAGCCCGCACGCTCAACGCGACCAGCGTGGAGAACGAGTACTACCACGAGGCCACCTTCTACGTGAAGAACCTTGACAGGCTTGACTCCGTCATGGCTGCTGCGCGTCAGACCTCCATTGACTGGCAGCGCTACGAGATGCTCAAGGCGACCGATGAGTTTGCCGGAATTGCCGCCTCGATCGCCGCGGTCAGCAAGCTCCTCACCACGATCTTCATCGGCACGGTCCTCTTTGGCGTTGCCGCCCTGGCTCTCGTCCTCTTCCTGTGGCTCAGCGAACGACGCAAGGAGACCGGAGTCCTCCTTGCGACCGGCGTAGGTAAGGCAACCATCCTTGCTCAGTACCTCACCGAGAACCTGCTCATCTTTGGGCTGGCCCTCGGGGGCTCCTACCTCGCCGCACCGTACGTGGCGCAGGCACTGGGCAACAGCGTCGTCTCGCGCGCCTCGCGCTCAGCGCTGCAGGGTCTGCAGGGCGGGCAGAGCTTTGCGCCTGACTTCCGTACCTCAACGGTGCAGAAGACGGTGGACAGCGTGCTGGTAGCGATCGAGCCCAGCCATCTGCTCAGCATCGGTGTCGTGGGAGGGGTCCTGGTCGTCGTCGCGACGCTCCTGGCGTCCTTCTCCATGCTCGTCAAGAGCCCTCGCGCTCTTCTCACCCAGATCGGATGAGCGATGACAACCTGGCACCACGCGTACCTGGCTGTCTCACGACGGCGGACCAAGAGCCTCGTCCTGGCCCTCATCCTCATCCTGATCTCCACCGTCTTCGTGGTCCAGGGGGTCATGTCAGCGACGATCAACGGCGTCCTGCAGGCCGCTGAGAAGCAGGTGCCTCCCGGCTTCACCCTCACCTCGTCCGCAGGTGACTTCCGTGAGAGCGCGGCCACGAGCCTGCTGAGCACACCTCATGTGGTGGCCCACCACTTCATGCTGCACACCTCCGCCGACAGCGCGGACGGCGCGCTCGTGCCTGTCACCGGAACGAACGACCCTGCACGGACAGAAGCCTTCGAGAAGAAGGAGGCCGAGCTCGTGCAGGCACCCGCGGACGCCTTTGACAGGCTCCGTACCTCACATGGTGCCCTCCTTGAGGAAGGCACCGCGCAGCAGATGCAGCTGTCTGTCGGCTCGCAGCTCACCTTGTCCAAGGACGGAGGTGACATCACGGTGCCGGTCGTGGGGCTCTATCGGAGCACAAGCCGATCAGCCTCCGGCTCGCAGGCTCCTGTCCTCCTGGACCTCCGTAGCGCTCAGCGGCTCGCAGGCAAGGAGGCGCTGAGCTCGGCCACGTTGATCACGGACTCACCTGCCCATGTCGAGGCGGCGATGGAGCACGCACGCACGGGTCTTGAGGAGGGGCTGGAGCTGAGGAACAACGTCTCCTCCGTGGCCGGGATCCTGGACTCAGTCTCCGGGCTGACGACGACGCTCACTCGGCTCCTGTGGGCGCTCGTGGCAGCCGGAGCCGTGGTCCTGGTCCTTGTGCTGGTCTTCTGGACACGCTCACGCACTCACGAGGTGGGTGTTCTGCTGTCCCTGGGACACTCCAAGCGCCGGATCTGTGGGCAGCTCATGGCAGAGCTCCTCATGCTGACCCTGCCAAGTCTTGTGGTGGCCCTTGCCGTGGGGGAGGCAGGTGGCTACGTCGTGACGAGCTATATCCACCGCACCATCCAGGCCGGAGGACCTGCTCAGCTCAGCACCCCGGTCGGAGCCCTGGTGGGCTCTGCGCTGCTCGCCGTCGGTGGGGTCCTCATCCTCGCGACACTGGCTCTCATGCTTGCGATGACGCAGGTCATCCGTCTGCGTCCCAAGGAGATCCTGGCCAAGATGAGCTAGCTCGCGCAGCCACGCGTTTTCGCTCGTCACTCCATGTTCCATTGACTTAGAGAAAGACTCTCATGACAACCCTCAGGCTTGAACGACTTGGATTCCAGTACCACTCTTCCGGGCAGAGCGTCCTCCAGAACGTCACGACAGAGTTCCGCTCCGGAACCTTTTACGCGATCGTAGGAAGCTCCGGTGCAGGAAAGTCCACGCTGCTCGGACTCCTGGCCGGACTAGACCGGCCTACGCAGGGCAAGATCCTTCTCGACGGCACAGACATCGCCGACAAGGGCTACTCCTACCACCGACGCCACCATGTCTCTCTTGTCTTCCAGAGCTACAACCTCATCGACTACCTGACGCCTCTTGAGAACGTCAGGCTCGTCAACCCCAAGGCAGACATCGACCAGCTTCTAGCGCTGGGCCTGTCGCAGGAGGAGGCGACACGCAATGTCATGAAGCTCTCTGGCGGCCAGCAGCAACGGGTTGCGATCGCCCGGGCCCTGGCGGCGCGGACTCCGGTCATCCTGGCTGATGAGCCCACAGGGAACCTGGATGGTGATACCGCAGAGGACATGATCCATCTCCTCCAGGAGCTGGCTCACCACGATGGCAAGTGTGTCATCGTGGTCACCCACTCACGACAGCTCGCTCGCAGTGCCGACGTGGTCTATCGGCTCAAGAACCGTCACCTCGTCAGGCAGACAGGACGCTGAGGCCGCTCTCTCCTCACCCTTGAAGACTGCCGCCGCTATCCTGACGCCACGGATCTATCGAGCTCTTACGGGGCTCCCGCAAGGCTAGGACAGGAGAGAAGATGCTTCCCCCCCCCCGCCCGTCATCACTCGAGTAAGACAAATCAGGGGACGAGCGAAGAGGAGGTCGCGGTCTCAGTAGTGATCCCGGTTGGCGGAGAAAGCGCGATCCGCTATCTGCCGCAACAGTTGGAGGCTCTCACGCGACAAGTCTCGGCACCCACGTTTGAAGTTATTCTTGCAGACAATGGCTGCGGGGGCGTCCTGGAAGACGTTGCGGCCGCCTTCCAGAATCAGCTAGATGTTCACGTGATTGATGCCTCCGAAAAGCGTGGGGCCTCCCACGCCCGTAACTGTGAGGTAGCCTCTGCACGCGCAGAACGACTTCTGTTCTGTGACGCTGACGACATCGTCTCTCCCACATGGGTCAGGGGGCTGAGCCTGCTCGTTGAGCCGGGAACTGCGGCTACCACTTACCTGGTGCCTTTTACTGGAGACCCTCAAGCAGACTCACTCCTAGAGTCTTTTGATTTTTATTCAAGTTCCAGGAGCCGGCATTTCCTCCCGGTTCCCCCTCCCTTGCTCTGGAAGGACAGCAAGACCTATCTCCTCACCGGCGGCACATTTGGTATGTCTCGTGAAGACTACGTCCGGCTGCAGGGCATGGACGAGTCCTTCCCTCACGGCGCTGAGGACTTGGATTTTGCGGCGCGGTTTGTGGAGGGTGGCGGAACGGTCGAGCTGACGCGCTCAGCGCACATCTTCTATCGCCTTCCGTCTTCTCGGGCGACACATCTCCGTAAGCTGTTTTATTACGCTGTCGGCGATGTATTAAGATCGCGACGAGAGGGTGACCGTAATAATTCTCTACCCGGTGGCGCCTATGGCTGGAGGAACTCATTCTACGAGCTCAGGGAAGTTTTCGCGGCCGACTCTCTGGACCAGTCGCTGGACCTACTCGCTCGAGCAGCCGGGCGTTTCACCGGAAAGGTCCAGATCCGACTCCTCCACCGCATTCCAGAACCTGCTTTCTACGACTACGAGAACCCAGCGAGCGCGGAGGGGACGAGCCACTGACCTCCGTGGAGCCGCTCCTGGCTCACTGCCTCCTCCACCTTGTTTCGCTATCGTGAACCGCGAGCACGACCCCTTCGAAGGACGCAGGAGACATGAGCGAGCGTTCCACGACAGAGAACTTCGCTGGCCTCAGCCTCGCTGAGGTGGACAGGCGCCGGAGCGAGGGCCTGACGAACGCCTACCAGCAGCCCACCTCACGGTCAGCAGCCCAGATCCTTCGCGCCAACGTCTTCACGATCTTTAACGCGATCCTGGCTGTTGCGCTGGTCCTCGTGCTGGTCCTCGGCTCGCCGGCGGACGCGTTGTTCGGCTTCGTGCTCATCCTCAACACGGCCACCGGCACGCTCGCCGAGGTCCGCGCCAAGCGTGCCCTGGACCGTCTCACCGTCCTGGACGCCCCCCTGGCCCACGTCATCCGCTCCGGGCAGGAGAGGGACGTCGCCGTGGGCGAGGTGGTCCTGGACGACCTGCTGCGGCTGCGCAGCGGCGAGCAGGTGCCGGCCGACGCCGTCGTCCTGGAGTCTGACGGGCTGGAGGTCGACGAGTCGATCCTCACCGGCGAGTCCGACCCCGTGCGCCCGGGCCCGGGCGAGGCGGTCATGTCCGGCACCACCGTCACCGCCGGCACCGCCCTGGTGCGTACGACGGCGGTGGGGGCGCAGGCCTATGCCCACCGCCTGGCCACCGAGGCGCGCAGGTACTCGCTGGTGGTCTCCGAGCTCCAGGCGGGGACCAACCGCATCCTGCGCTGGATCTCCTGGGTCATCGTGCCGGTGGGCCTGCTGCTGGTCTGGTCGCAGATGCGCCTGAGCGGTGGGGCGAGCGCCGCCATCGCCTCAGGGCAGTGGAGGGCGGCGCTGGTGGCGGGGGTGGCCGGCGTGGTCGGCATGGTCCCGCAGGGCCTGGTGCTGCTCACCAGCGTCAACTTCGCCACCGCCTCGCTCAAGCTTGCTCGCCAGCACGTGCTCGTCCAGGAGCTGCCGAGCGTCGAGGTCCTGGCGCGCGTAGACACCCTGTGCCTGGACAAGACGGGCACGCTGACCACCGGCCGCATCACGATGCGGCAGGTGCTGGGAGCCTCGGGCAGGACCGACGGCGCCCAGGAGCTGCGTGAGCCCTTGCTGGCCCTGACCGGTGTGGCCGATCCCAACGCCACCGCCGAGGCGGTGCTGGAGGCTCTCACGGGCCAGGAGGTCGGCACGGACACGGACGGGCGGAGCCTGAAGGCCGTGGCTGACCTGGGCGAGCGGGTGGGCCGGGCCGTGCCCTTCTCCTCAGCACGCAAGTGGTCCGCCGTCGAGCTCGACGGCGCCTGCTGGGTCATGGGCGCACCCGAGATCGTCCTGGGCAGGGCCGACGGCGGGACCCGGCTCCTGGAGCGCGTGCGTGAGCTCGCTGGCGGGGGAGTGCGTGTGGTCGCGCTGGCCCGCTCATCCTCCAGCCTCCCCGCCCACGACGGCGAGGCTCGCCTTCCGCACGGGCTGGTGGCAGCGGGCCTGGTGGTCCTGTCCGAGGAGGTCCGACCGGACGCCGCTCAGACCCTGGAGTACTTCCGCGCCCAGGGTGTGGAGGTCAAGATCGTCTCCGGGGACAACCCGGACACCGTGGCGGCGGTGGCTGCCCGCGCAGGCGTGCGCGGACCTGGCGGCGAGGAGGGCTCGCAGCCTGTGGCGCTGGACGCCCGCACGCTGCCCACCCGCGCCGAGGACCCGGCGGACCGTGAGGCCCTGGCGACGGCGCTGGACGGAGCCCAGGTGCTTGGACGAGTCACGCCCGAGCAGAAGAAGGCCGTGGTCCAGGCCCTCCACCTGCGCGGGCGGACCGTGGCCATGACCGGTGACGGCGTCAACGACGCCCTGGCCCTCAAGGAGGCGGACCTGGGTATCGCCATGGGCAACGGCGCGCCGGCCACGAAGGCTGTGGCCCGGATGGTGCTGCTCAGCGGTGAGTTCTCGGCCCTGCCCGGTGTGGTGGCCGAGGGCCGGCGTGTCATGGCCAACACCGAGCGCATCGCCTCGCTGTTCCTGTCCAAGACGGTCTACGCCAGCCTCATCGCCGTCGTCGTGGCGATGACGGCGATCAGCTATCCCTTCCTGCCGCGTCAGCTGACGATCGTGTCCTCGCTGACGATCGGGGTGCCAGCCTTCATCCTGGCCCTCGCCCCCAACACCCGGCGCTACCGTGCGGGCTTCCTGCCTCGTGTGCTGGCCCTGGCGGTGCCGGCTGGCCTCGTGGCGGGCACGGCGACGCTGGCCACTCACGTCTGGCTCACGAGCACCGGCGCCAGCCAGCCTCAGGTCACCACAGGTGCCACCCTCGTGCTCGTCGTGGCGGGTCTCAGCCTGCTCACGCTCACCGCCCGGCCGTTGCTGGGGTGGAGGCTCGGGCTCATCGTCACCATGGGGGTCCTGGCCGTGCTCGGGGTCCTCGTGGCGCCGGTGCGTGAGTTCTTCCTCCTGGCCTGGCCGACGGCGTCGACCTGGCTGGCGGTCCTCCTTGGTGGCGGGGGGGCGGTCGTCGGGATCCAGGCGGTGGCCCTGGCTCGGTGGACCGGGCGCCTGACGAGCCAGGCCGAGAAGAAGGAGGGGCTCAGCGGATCGAGCCGATCACCGGGTTCCACTCGCGGGGGACGCGCTCGGCGATGAGGCCGGCCTGCTGGAAGGGGTCGTCCTCCAGCAGGGCCAGCGCCTCCTGGGCGTCCTGGGCACGGACGAGGATGAGGGCGTCGTGGGTGCCGACGTAGGGGCCGGCGGCGATGAGCCTGCCCTGCTCAGCCAGCTGCCCGTTGAAGGCGCGGTGGGAGGGGCGCACCCGCGCCATCTCCTCGTCCTTGTCCGTGACGTAGTGGTACTCGACGGCGAAGACTGTGCTCATGGTGCTCGTGATGCTCATGGCCTTCAGCCTAGACCGCTCGGGGCGCCGTCGGCCGGGCCTCCGTCCGCAGCGGCACGTGGCCAAGGCCTCCTTCGCCGGAGTCGAACACGTGTTCCAAGGTGACGGTACCTGCCCCTAGAATCTGGCGCGTGAACGACTCCCTCATCATCCGTGGCGCCCGCGAGCACAACCTCAAGGGCGTCAGCCTCGACCTGCCCCGAGACAAGATGATCGTCTTCACCGGTCTGTCCGGCTCAGGCAAGTCCTCCCTCGCCTTCGACACGATCTTCGCCGAGGGTCAGCGCCGCTACGTGGAGTCCCTGTCCTCCTACGCCCGTCAGTTCCTGGGGCAGATGGACAAGCCGGACGTCGACTTCATCGAGGGGCTGTCCCCGGCGGTGTCGATCGACCAGAAGTCGACCTCGCGCAACCCCCGCTCCACGGTCGGCACCGTCACCGAGGTCTATGACTACCTGCGTCTGCTCTACGCCCGCGCCGGTACCCAGCACTGCCCGGTGTGCGACGCCGTCATCTCCTCCCAGACGCCGCAGGCCATCGTGGACCAGGTGCTCGGCGGCGAGGAGGGTACCCGTTTCCAGGTCCTGGCCCCGGTGGTGCGTGGGCGCAAGGGGGAGTACACCGAGCTCTTCGAGGACCTCGTGACCCGTGGCTTCTCCCGCGTGCGGGTGGACGGCGCCGTCCACCGCCTGGGAGAGGTGCCGGCCCTGAGCAAGAAGATCAAGCACGACATCGAGGTCGTCGTCGACCGCCTCGTCATCCGTGAGGGGATGCGCCAGCGCCTGACCGACTCGGTGGAGACGGCGCTGGGACTGGCCGAGGGGCTGGTCGTCATCGACCGGGTGGACCTGGATGAGGACGACCCCTCCCGCTTCCAGCGCTTCTCCGAGAAGCGCGCCTGCCCCAACGAGCACCCGCTCCAGCTTGACGAGATGGAGCCGCGTACCTTCTCCTTCAACGCTCCCTACGGCGCCTGCCCCGACTGCACCGGCATCGGCTCTCGCCTGGAGGTGGACCCCGAGCTCGTGGTGCCTGACGAGGAGCTGACGCTGGCCGAGGGGGCGATCGCCCCGTGGACCGGGCACCAGGAGCACTTCACCCGTCAGCTCGCGGCGCTGGGGGAGGACCTTGGCTTTGACGTCAGCACCCCTTGGCGCGCGCTGCCGGTCCGCGCCAAGGAGGCGATCCTGCGGGGCAAGGACTACGAGGTCAAGGTCCGCTACCGCAACCGCTGGGGGCGCGAGCGCGTCTACTCCAGCGGCTTCGAGGGCGTGCTCGACTACGTCATGCGTAAGCACGACGAGACCGAGTCCGAGCTCTCGCGTGAGCGCTACGAGGGCTACATGCGCGAGGTGCCCTGTCCCACCTGCAAGGGCGCGCGCCTCAAACCCGAGGTCCTGGCCGTGCGCGTGGGGGACAAGTCGATCGCTGAGCTGGCCCAGCTGCCGGTGGGTGAGGCTCGTGACCTCCTGGCTGGCCTGCGCCTGGAGGGCCAGGCGGCGGCCGTCGCCGGATCGGTCCTCACCGAGATCAACGCCCGCCTGGGCTTCCTCGTGGACGTCGGGCTGGACTACCTGAGCCTGGCCCGCGGGGCCGCCACCCTCTCCGGTGGTGAGGCGCAGCGTATCCGCCTGGCCACCCAGATCGGCTCGGGCCTGGTAGGCGTGCTCTACGTCCTGGACGAGCCCAGCATCGGCCTGCACCAGCGGGACAACGACCGACTCATCGAGACCCTGGAGAAGCTGCGGGACCTGGGTAACACGCTCATCGTCGTCGAGCACGACGAGGACACCATCCGCTCGGCGGACTGGATCGTGGACATCGGTCCCGGGGCGGGCGAGCTGGGCGGTGAGGTCGTCTACGCCGGGCAGCTGCCCGGGCTGCTGGCGGCCGAGGGCTCGGTGACCGGCGACTACCTGGCCGGGCGCCGTCGGATCGAGGTCCCTGCTACCCGACGCAAGCGGGAGAAGGGACGCGAGCTGACCGTCGTCGGCGCGCGCGAGAACAACCTCAAGGACGTCACCGTCACCTTCCCCCTGGGTGTGCTCACGGCTGTCACGGGCGTGTCCGGCTCGGGCAAGTCCTCGCTGGTCAACTCCATCCTCTACCGGGTGCTGGCTAACCGGCTCAACCACGCCCGCGGCGTGCCTGGACGCCACAAGACGGTGCGCGGCCTGGACAAGCTCGACAAGGTCGTCCACGTCGACCAGTCACCGATCGGCCGCACCCCGCGCTCCAACCCCGCCACCTACACCGGCGTGTGGGACCACATCCGCAAGATCTTCGCCTCGGTGCCCGAGTCCAAGGTCCGCGGCTACGGCCCCGGTCGCTTCTCCTTCAACGTCAAGGGCGGGCGCTGCGAGGCCTGCAAGGGCGACGGCACGCTCAAGATCGAGATGAACTTCCTGCCGGACGTCTACGTTCCCTGCGAGGTCTGCCACGGTGCGCGCTACAACCGGGAGACCCTGGAGATCCGCTACAAGGACAGGACGGTGGCGGACGTGCTGGACATGACGATCCACCAGGCCGCGGACTTCTTTGCCGCGACCCCGGTCATCGCCCGTCACCTGTCCACGCTGGTGGACGTGGGCCTGGGCTACGTGCGCCTGGGTCAGGCCGCCACGACGCTGTCAGGCGGTGAGGCCCAGCGGGTCAAGCTGGCCACCGAGCTCCAGCGACGCTCGACGGGACGGACGATCTACGTCCTGGACGAGCCGACCACGGGTCTGCACTTTGAGGACATCCGCAAGCTGCTCGCCGTCCTCCAGGGACTGGTGGACAAGGGCAACTCCGTCGTCGTCATCGAGCACAACCTCGACGTCATCGCCAATGCCGACTGGGTCATCGACATGGGTCCCGAGGGTGGCAAGGGCGGCGGCACGGTCGTGGCCACCGGGACCCCCGAGCAGGTGGCGGCCAGGCCGGAGTCCCACACCGGGCGCTACCTGGCACCGCTGCTGGCACGAGCCAGGGGCTGAGCCTGGCGCCGGCGTGTGAGGCTCGGCGTGGGAACGCTAACCTGGAGCCATGAGTGAGAACGGACTCAACGCCGCCCAGACGAAGATGCGCGATGCCGGCGTCGCGCAGCAAGCGATCGACGTCTTCAGCCACTACTACCGTGAGCTGGAGAACGGTGCCACGGGGCTCATCCCGGAGGACACCATCGAGCCACTGACCCAGATCGACTCCCTCGACGACGTGCTGGTCAGCCCGGAGCAGGCGCGTGAGGCGCTGTCCAGGACAGTCCTCATCAAGCTCAACGGGGGGCTTGGCACCTCCATGGGCATGGACAAGGCCAAGTCCCTCCTGCCCGTGCGCGACGGCAAGACCTTCCTCGACCTGCTCGTGGGCCAGGTCGAGGCCGCCCGCGCCAGGTACGGCGTCACCCTGCCGCTGATCTTCATGAACTCCTTCCGCACCCGCTCCGACACCCTGGAGGCCCTTGCGGCCCATCCCGGCATCGAGGTGGACGGCCTGCCGCTGGACTTCCTGCAGAACCGGGAGCCGAAGCTGCGCGCGGACGACCTGACGCCGGTGACCTGGCAGGCGGACCCTGAGCTGGAGTGGTGCCCGCCCGGTCACGGTGACATCTACACGGCCCTCGTGGCCTCCGGCGTGCTCGACGCCCTGCTGGAGCGCGGCTACCGCTACGCCATGACCTCGAACTCCGACAACCTGGGGGCCGCCCCCTCGGCGCAGATCGCCGGCTGGTTCGCCGCCTCGGGCGCGCCCTACGCCCCGGAGATGTGCCGACGCACGCCCGCTGACGTCAAGGGCGGTCACCTGGCGGTGCGCAAGCGCGACGGTCGCATCATCCTGCGCGACACCGCGCAGACGCCGGCCGAGGAGATGCACTACTTCACCGACCAGTTCCGCCACCCCTTCTTCCACACCAACAACCTCTGGTTCGACCTTCAGGTCCTGCGTGACACGCTCGTGGAGCGCGACGGCATCCTGGGGCTGCCGCTGATCAGGAACGCCAAGACCGTCGACCCCTCCGACTCCTCCTCGACGCCGGTCATCCAGATGGAGACGGCGATGGGAGCCGCTGTCGAGGCCTTCGAGGGGGCGAGGGCGATCGAGGTACCGCGCAGCCGTTTCCTTCCTGTCAAGACCACCAACGACCTGCTGCTGGTGCGCTCGGACGTCTACGAGCTGAACGAGGACGGCCTGCTCCAGATGGTGGCGGACCAGGCCTGCACGGTGAGCCTGGACACGCGCTACTACAAGAAGATCAAGGACTTCGAGGCGCGTTTCCCCGCCGGTGTGCCCTCGATCCGTGAGGCCCGCACGTTCACGGTCGAGGGAGACTGGACCTTCGGCCAGGGCGTGGTGGCCACGGGTGACGCGGTGGTCAGCCAGGACGGCGCCCCGGGCGCGATCGCTGACGGCACGCGGCTGTAACGTACTGGTAGCGCGCTACCAGGCACGACGAAGGCCCGGACCGTGTGGTCCGGGCCTTCGTTACATCCGGTGGGCGATACTGGAATCGAACCAGTGACCTCCTCGGTGTGAACGAGGCGCTCTAACCCCTGAGCCAATCGCCCGGTGCGGGTGACAGGCTAGCGGGCGATCGGCGCCGCCTGCAAATGCGGACCCGGTGAGGTGGATCACCGCGATGTAGTTTGCGGTCCGCGGTGGTGGTGGTGTTATGGTTTTCCAGCACCGAGCGGTTCGCGAGAGCCGCTGGAGCTCATGCGGATGTGGCTCAGTTGGTAGAGCATCACCTTGCCAAGGTGAGGGTCGCGGGTTCGAGTCCCGTCATCCGCTCCGAGGAGCCGGGAGCCTCCCAGCCCCCAGCTTCCCTGGTGGGTTGGCCGAGAGGTTAGGCACCGGCCTGCAAAGCCGTTGACACCGGTTCGAATCCGGTACCCACCTCGGGCGATTGGCGCAGCGGGAGCGCGCTTCCCTGACACGGAAGAGGTCACTGGTTCGATCCCAGTATCGCCCACCACCAGGCCCGCAGCCTTGAGGCTGCGGGCCTGTAGCGTTGACGGGGCACGGCGCTGGGGCTGCCGTCGCTGAGAGCCTGTGGCAGGTGACCGGCTCCTCGTGCCCGGTGCCGCCTGAGCAGCCCATCTGGCTATCCTGCCCGCATGGCTGACCCTTCGACCTACCGCCCTGCGCCTGGCGAGATCCCGACCTCGCCGGGGGTCTACCGCTTCCTGGACGGCGAGGGGCGTGTCATCTACGTCGGCAAGGCCAAGAACCTGCGCGCGCGGCTGTCGAGCTACTTCCAGGACCTCGCTGCGCTGCACCCTCGCACCCAGAAGATGGTGACCACCGCCTGCGCCGTGGAGTGGACCGTGGTGGCCACGGAGGTGGAGTCCCTGGCGCTGGAGTACTCCTGGATCAAGGAGTTCAACCCCCGCTTCAACGTCATGTACAAGGACGACAAGTCCTATCCCTACCTGGCTGTGACCATGAGGGACACCTATCCCCGTGCCCAGGTGGTGCGCGGGGCCCGCAGGCCCGGTCACCGGTACTTCGGCCCCTTCGTCCAGGTCTGGTCCATCCGCGAGACCCTTGACCAGCTCCTGCGGGTCTTCCCGGTGCGCTCGTGCTCAGCCGGCGTGTTCGCGCGCGCCCACGCCTCTGGGCGTCCCTGCCTGCTGGGGTATATCGACAAGTGCTCGGCCCCGTGCGTGGGACGCATCTCCGTGGAGGACCACCGCGCCCTGGCCGAGGACCTGTGCTCCTTCATGGCCGGGCGCACCGGGCCCTACCTGCGTCAGGTCGAGGCCGAGATGAAGGCGGCGGCCGCGGCCCTCGACTTTGAGAAGGCGGCCCGCCTGCGCGACGACGCGGCGGCGCTGAGGAAGGTGATCGAGCGCAACGCCGTCGTCCTGCCCGACGCCACTGACGCCGACGTCTTCGCGCTCGTGCGCGACGAGCTGACCGCAGCCGTCCAGGTCTTCCACGTCCGTGGAGGCCGGGTGCGCGGACAGCGCGGCTGGGTGATCGACCTGGTCGAGGACGCCAGCGAGGCCGAGCTGGTCGAGCGCCTGCTCCAGCAGGTCTACGCCGACCTCGTCGAGCCTGCTGACACCGAGCCCGGCGCGCCGCTGCGCTCCGGCCCGACGACCTCCCTGGGCGTCGGGCGCCGGGCCCCCGCTGCGCCGGCCCCGCGAGCAGGCTCGGTCACCGCCGAGCAGGACGGGCGGCTGCGTGAGGACCGCAGCCAGGCTGCGACCAGCGTCGACGACGTCGTCCACACCGCGACCACGGCCGTGCCCCGCGAGATCCTCGTCCCGGTGCTCCCGCCCGACGCCGCGGCCGTCGCCGCGTGGCTGACGAGCCTGCGCGGGGCCAGGGTCGAGCTGCGCGTGCCCCAGCGGGGGGACAAGGCCGCGCTCATGGAGACCGTGCGCAAGAACGCCGAGGAGGCCCTGCGCCTGCACAAGACCCGCCGCGCCGGCGACCTCACCCAGCGTTCCCAGGCGCTGGAGGAGCTGGCGCAGGCCCTGGACCTGCCCGAGGCGCCGCTGCGCGTGGAGTGCTATGACATCTCCCACACCCAGGGCACCTACCAGGTGGGCTCCATGGTCGTCTTCGAGGACGGCGCGCCGCGCAAGTCCGACTACCGCCGCTTCATCATCCGCGGCCAGGACGGTCAGGGAGCCACCGACGACACCGCCGCCATGCACGAGGTCCTCACTCGCCGCTTCAAGCGCCTGCTGGCCGAGCAGGGCCAGGAGCTGTCCCAGGCCGACGCCGAGCTCGTGGGGGAGGAGGGCGACGGCGTCGCGGTCGCCTCGGGCCCGATCGACCCCGGGACCGGCAGGGCCCGGCGCTTCTCCTACGCGCCCAGCCTCGTCGTCGTCGACGGCGGGCTGCCGCAGGTCAGTGCTGCGCGCGCCGTCCTGGACGAGCTGGGTATCGACGTCCCGCTCGTGGGACTGGCCAAGCGCCTGGAGGAGGTGTGGGTGCCCGGCGAGGAGTTCCCCGTCATCCTGCCGCGCACCTCGCCGGCGCTCTACCTCCTGCAGCACCTGCGCGACGAGTCCCACCGCTTCGCCGTCACGCACCACCGCTCCAAGCGGAGCAGGGGCATGACGCGCTCGGTGCTCGACGGCGTCGCGGGGCTGGGGCCGGCGCGCCAGGCGGCCCTCCTCAAGGAGTTCGGCTCGGTCAAGCGACTGCGCGAGGCCAGCGCCGAGGAGATCGCCCAGGTCAAGGGTATTGGGGCGGGGCTGGCGGCAGCGATCGTCGAGCACCTGGGCGCTGGAGGCAGCACTGGCGGTGCTGACGGTGATGCCAGTGCTGGCGGCCGATAGCGCGGTCGATCAGGCCGGCTGGGCACCGTGTGGTACGGGGCAGGCCGTGACGACGACGCTGCTCGCCGCGCGCCGGGCCCGCCCTCGCGCGGTCTCCACGTCTGCTGCGCTCGCCACGGCCACGCCCATCCGTCGGCCTGGGTGGGCCACGGGCTTGCCGAACAGGCGCAGGTCGGACCAGGGCTCGGCCAGGGCCTGCTCGATCCCGCTGAAGCACACGCCTGAGCCCGACTCCAGCGGGGACTTGACGACGGCGGAGGCCGCCGGGGAGCGCAGCGTCGTGTCCACCGGCAGGCCGAGCAGGGCACGGGCGTGGAGCTCGAACTCGCTCAGGCGCTGGCTGGCCAGGGTGACCAGGCCGGTGTCGTGAGGGCGGGGGGAGACCTCGGAGAAGAGGACCTGCTCACCCACGACGAACAGCTCGACACCGAACAGGCCCCAGCCTCCCAGCGCACCGGTGACCGTGGCCGCGACCTGCTGGGCCCGCTCCAGCGCGGCGGCAGGCAGGGCCTGCGGCTGCCAGGACTCCACGTAGTCGCCGTCGACCTGGCGGTGGCCGATGGGCTGGCAGAAGCTGGTCACGGTCCGGCCGGTGCGCGGATCGCGCGAGCGGACGGTGAGCAGCGTGATCTCGGTGTCGAAGTCCACGAGGCCCTCGACGATGACCCGCCCGTGGTCCACCCGCCCGTCCTGCGCGGCGTAGCGCCAGGCCTGCTCGACCTGGTCGGCCTCGCGCACGACCGACTGGCCGTGCCCGGAGGAGGACATGACGGGCTTGACCACGCAGGGCAGCCCCACCTGCGCCACTCCTGCCTCCAGCTCAGCCAGGCTGGAGGCGAAGACGTAGGGGCTGGTGGGCAGGCCCAGCTCCTCGGCAGCCAGGCGCCGGATGCCCTCGCGGTCCATCGTCAGACGCACCGCCCGTGCGGTGGGGACGACGCGCACCTCGCCCGCCTCCTCCAGCGCCTCCAGCGCGTGGGTGGCCAGGGCCTCGATCTCGGGGACGACGACCTGCGCGCCGCAGGAGCGGATGGCGCTGGTCAGCGCCTGCGGATCGGACATGTCCACGGTCAGCGCGTTGTGCGCCACCTGCTGGGCCGGGGCGCCGTCGTAGCGGTCGATCGCGGTGACCTCGACTCCCAGGCGCGTGAGCGCGATGGCGACCTCCTTACCGATCTCGCCGGACCCGAGCAGCGCGACACGAGTGGCCTCCTGCGTCCACGGTGTACCGATCCTCGTGCTCAACACGTTCTCCTTCGCCGGCGGGTCGCCAGGACCCTGTCCTTCAGTCACGGCGGGCCCGCGGCCCACGCGGGCACCACGCTACCGGCGTCCGTGCCATGATCGGGTCATGGACGCCCACGACACCACCCCTGCTGCCGCAGCCGCCGTCCCCTCCGGCGACACCGTCCCCCGCGGCATCCCCGCCATCGACCGGGCCGCCCCACCGGTCTCGCCCGCCCAGCGCCCCGAGATGCTCGTGGTCACCGGGATGTCCGGGGCCGGGCGCTCACGCGCCGCCAACGCCCTGGAGGACCTGGACTGGTACGTGGTCGACAACCTCCCGCCCCAGCTTCTTCCAGCCCTGGCAGGCATGATGACGACGGTGGGCGCGGGCGTGCACCGTCTGGCCGCGGTCGTGGACGTGCGCAGCCGTGAGTTCTTCGCCAGCCTCATGCAGTACCTCGGTCAGCTGCGCGAGGCCGGCACGACGGTGCGCCTGGTCTTCCTGGACGCCTCCGACTCCATCCTCGTGCGCCGCTTTGAGTCCTCGCGCCGCCCCCACCCTCTCCAGGGCACCGGCACGATCCTGGACGGCATCGCCCACGAGCGCACGCTGCTGGCCGGTCTCAAGGGGCAGGCCGACGACGTCATCGACACCACCAACCTGTCCGTGCACGACCTGGCTCGGCGGGTGCGCGAGCTGGTGGCCAGCGAGTCCGACCTCGCCCTGCGTGTGACGGTGACCTCCTTCGGCTTCAAGTACGGCGTCCCCATGGACGCCGATCACGTCCTGGACGTGCGCTTCATCCCCAACCCCTACTGGGTCACCGAGCTGCGCCACCTGACCGGGCGTGACGCCCCGGTGGCCGAGTACGTCTTCCGCCAGGAAGGAGCGGCCGCCTTCGTCGACGGCTACGCCGACCTGCTGGCGCCGGCCCTGCCGCACTACGTCGACGAGCTCAAGCCCAACGTCACCATCGCGGTGGGCTGCACCGGCGGCAAGCACCGCTCGGTCGCCTCGGCGGAGCGGATCGCGGCCCGGCTGCGCCTGAGGGGTCTGAGCGTCGTCGTCCAGCACCGGGACCTAGGGAGGGAGTAGCCGTGAGCGAGCCCCGGCACCGCGCCACGACCCTCGACTCTGCCGGCTGGCGGCGTCGGGGGGAGGAGGGCCCCGCAGTCGTCGCCCTGGGAGGCGGCCACGGACTGAGCGCCACCCTGCGCGCGCTGCGACACGTCACCCACCGCCTGACCGCGGTGGTCACCGTCGCCGACGACGGCGGCTCCTCGGGCCGTCTGCGCCAGGAGTTCGACTGCCTGCCACCGGGGGACCTGCGCATGGCGCTGGCCGCGCTGACCGACGACTCGGAGTGGGGACTGACCTGGCGCGACGTCCTCCAGCACCGTTTCGCCGGCCAGGGCGAGCTGGACAACCACGCGCTGGGCAACCTGCTCATCCTGGCCCTGTGGCAGCTGCTGGGTGACGAGGTCGAGGGCCTGGACTGGGTGGGACGGCTGCTGGCGATCCACGGGCGTGTGGTGCCCATGAGCAGCTCGCCCCTGGTCATCGAGGCCGACGTCGTCGACGGCTCCCGACGACGCCGGGTGCGTGGCCAGGTGGCGGTGGCCACGGCACGCGGCAGGCTGGAGAACGTCTGCCTGGAGCCCTGCGACGCCGTGGCCCATCCCGCGGCCGTGCGCGCGATCGACGAGGCCGACTGGGTGGTCCTGGGCCCCGGCTCCTGGTACACCTCGGTGCTGCCTCATCTCATCCTGCCCTCGATGCGTCAGGCTCTGACGTCCACCAGCGCCCGCAAGGTGGCGGTGCTCAACCTGTCGACCCAGCGCGGGGAGACCGACGGCATGAGCCCGGCTGATCACCTGCGTGTGCTGTCCGACCACGCCCCAGGCCTCGGCCTGGACGTCGTCCTGGCCGATCCCACCACCGTCGAGGACCTGGACTCGCTGGCCCGGGTGAGTGAGCAGATGGGGGCGACCCTGGTGCTGCGTCAGGTACGGTCCGGTGACGGAAGCTGCCTGCACGACCCGCTGCGGCTGGCCGCAGCCTTCCGGGACGCCTTCGACGACGTCCTGGGAGACGTCGACGCAGGCCAGCAGGCCTAGCGGGAGCAGGTGTTGTGAGGACCATCCTGGAAGGAGCATCTCCATGTCGCTGACGGTCACCGTCAAGGACGAGCTGGCGCGCGTGGTACCTGGCCCCGTGCCGCAGCGGCGCGCCGAGGTCGCCTCGATGCTGCGCTTTGCCGGAGGACTGCACATCGTCTCCGGCCAGATCGTCGTCGAGGCCGAGCTGGACCACGGCGGGGCGCTGCGGCGCCTGCACCGTGAGCTCAAGGACCTCTACTCCCTGGAGCCAGAGGTCGTGGTGGTGCGTGGTGGGTCGCTGCACCGCGGATCGCGCTACGTGCTGCGCGTGAGCGAGCGGGGGCGCGACCTGGCCCGGCTCGCGGGGCTTGTCGACGCCCACGGACGGCCCGTGCGCGGCATGCCCGTGGCGGTGGTCCAGGGCGGTCGGGCGGCGGCGGCCGCCGCCTGGCGCGGTGCCTTCCTCGCCCGTGGCTCGCTGACTGAGCCGGGACGCTCCTCCTCCCTGGAGATCACCTGTCCCGGCTCCGAGGCGGCCCTGGCCCTGGTAGGGGCGGCCCGACGCTTCGACATCGCTGCCAAGGCCCGTGAGGTGCGCGGGGCCGACCGCGTGGTGGTCCGTGACGGCGAGGCCATCGGCGTGCTGCTGGAGAAGATGGGGGCGGTGGAGGCCCACCGCGTGTGGGGCGAGCGGCGCTCGCGCCGCGAGACGCGGGGGGCTGCCAACCGCCTGGCCAACTTCGACGACGCGAACCTGCGTCGCTCGGCCCGTGCGGCCGTCGCCTCCGGGGCCCGGGTGGAACGCGCCTTCGAGATCCTGGGTGACGAGGTACCCGAGCACCTGGTCCAGGCCGGCAGGCTGCGTATGGAGCACAAGCAGGCGAGCCTGGAGGAGCTGGGCCAGCTCTCCGAGCCCCAGCTGACCAAGGACGCCGTGGCGGGCCGGATCAGGCGGCTGCTGGCGATGGCGGACAAGCGGGCCCACGAGCTGGGGATCGCGGACACCGAGTCCGTCCTGACCCAGGACATGCTCGACATGTAGCCACGGCCCTGGGACCGTGGTCCCGGGGCCTGGCGCGACCTGTGTCACGCCAGGCCTGGCGACGCCGGTTCGTAGGGTGCGCTGTTCGCCCTTGGCGTGGTGGCCGGTCGCGCGGGCAGCCCGCCTGCCGCTAGACTCGCCCGTGCCGGACACGAAGGGCTCGGCTCTCGTGCCTCGGTGCACACGATGTGTGCATACAGTTACGAAGACGTGCGCCCGACCGGCGCACTAGGAGGACACAAAGTGACCACCCGCGTTGGTATCAACGGCTTCGGCCGCATCGGCCGCAACTTCTTCCGCGCCGCTCTGGAGCAGGGAGTCGACTTCGAGATCGTCGCCGTCAACGACCTCACCGACATCAAGACCCTCGCCCACCTCCTCAAGTTTGACTCCGTCATGGGTCGTCTGAACGCTGAGGTCTCCTACGACGAGGAGAACATCATCGTCGACGGCAAGGCCATCCGCGTGCTGGCTCACCGCGACCCCGCCGAGCTGCCCTGGGGCGAGCTGGGCGTGGACATCGTCATCGAGTCCACCGGCTTCTTCACCGACGCCACCAAGGCCAAGGCCCACGTGGACGGCGGCGCCAAGAAGGTCATCATCTCCGCTCCGGCGAAGAACGAGGACGCCACCTTCGTCATGGGTGTCAACGACAAGGACTACGACCCGGCGAAGCACAACATCATCTCGAACGCCTCGTGCACCACCAACTGCCTGGCCCCCTTCGCCAAGGTCCTCGACGAGAGCTTCGGCATCGAGTCCGGCCTCATGGTGACGGTCCACGCCTACACCGGTGACCAGCGCCTGCACGACGCCCCGCACAAGGACCTGCGTCGCGCCCGCGCCGCGGCCCTCAACATCGTCCCGACCTCCACCGGTGCCGCCCGCGCCGTGTCCCTGGTCCTCCCGCAGCTCAAGGGCAAGCTCGACGGCTACGCCATGCGCGTGCCGGTCCCGACCGGCTCCGTCGTCGACCTGACCTTCAAGCCCTCCAAGCCGGTCACCGCCGAGGAGATCAACGCCGCCATGAAGGCTGCCGCTGAGGGTGAGCTCAAGGGTGTTCTGGAGTACTCGGAGGAGGACCTCGTCTCCACCGACATCGTCCACGACTCCCACACCTCGATCTTCGACTCCAAGCTGACGAAGATCATCGGCGACCAGGTCAAGGTCGTCTCCTGGTACGACAACGAGTGGGGCTACTCCAACGCCCTGGTGCGCCTGACCTCCCTGGTCTCCTCCAAGCTGGCCTGACGTACCGCTCGCGATGAGCACCTGACGACGACGCCCGCGCACGCGACCGCGTGCGCGGGCGTCACCTCGCCAGGGCTGCTTCGGGCTGCGCTCGTCCCTCGGGGCGGCGCGCCCCGCCCCACCCCACTGACAGAAAGAGGCCTCATGAAGACCATCGAGTCCCTGGGCGACCTGCGCGGCAAGCGCGTCCTGGTCCGCTCCGACTTCAACGTCCCGCTCGACGCGGACAAGAACATCACTGACGACGGCCGTATCCAGGCCGCCCTGCCCACCCTCAAGACCCTCCTGGACGCTGGCGCGAAGGTCATCATCGTCGCGCACCTGGGCCGTCCCAAGGGGCAGGTCAACCCTGACTTCTCCCTGGCCCCCGTGGCCAAGCGCCTGGCGGAGGTCACCGGTGTCAAGGTGACGCTGGCCGAGGACACCGTGGGCGAGTCCGCCAAGGCCGCTGTGGCCGCGCTGGCCGACGGCGAGATCGTCCTGCTGGAGAACGTCCGCTTCAACGCCGCCGAGACCTCCAAGGACGACGCCGAGCGCCAGGCCTTCGCCAAGGAGCTCGCCTCGCTGGCCGACGTCTTCGTCTCCGACGGCTTCGGCGTGGTTCACCGCAAGCAGGCCTCCGTCTACGACGTCGCCCAGATCCTGCCGGCTGCCGCAGGCCTGCTCGTGGGCAAGGAGATCGAGTCCCTGTCCAAGGCCGTCAACGACCCCGAGCGCCCCTACACCGTGGTGCTCGGTGGCTCCAAGGTCTCCGACAAGCTGGGTGTCATTGCCAACCTGCTGGGCAAGGCCGACCGCCTGCTCATCGGTGGCGGCATGGCCTTCACCTTCCTGGCGGCCCAGGGCTACGAGGTCGGCACCTCGCTGCTGGAGAAGGACCAGATTGACACCGTCAAGGGCTACCTGGCCACCGCCAAGGACAAGGGCGTCGAGCTCCTCGTCCCGGTCGACGTCGTCGTGGCTCCTGAGTTCAAGGCCGACGCGCCCGCCACGGTGGTCGACGCCAGCGCCATCCCGGCCGGGCAGATGGGCCTGGACATCGGCCCCAGGACCCAGGCCCTGTACGCCGAGGCCATCGCCACCTCCAAGACCGTGGTGTGGAACGGCCCCATGGGCGTCTTCGAGTTCCCCGCCTTCGCCGCCGGCACCAAGGCCGTGGCCCAGGCGATCTCAGACTCTGAGGCCTTCAGCGTCATCGGTGGTGGCGACTCCGCCGCCGCCGTGCGCACGCTCGGCTTCGACGAGTCCACCTTCTCCCACATCTCCACCGGTGGCGGCGCCTCCCTCGAGCTCCTCGAGGGCAAGACCCTGCCCGGAATCTCCGTCCTGGAAGGCTGACACACATGAGCAACCGCACCCCGCTGATGGCGGGCAACTGGAAGATGAACCTCGACCACCTCGAGGCCAACCACCTTGTCCAGGGCCTGGCCATGGAGCTGAAGGACTCTGGCCACGACTACGCCAGGTGCGAGGTCCTGGTGATCCCTCCCTTCACCGACATCCGCACGGTCCAGACCATCGTTGAGGCCGACGGCCTGGACATCAAGTACGGCGCTCAGGACGTGTCCGTCCACGACAACGGCGCCTACACCGGTGAGATCTCCACCGCCATGCTCACCAGGCTCGGCTGCAGCTACGTCGTCATGGGCCACTCCGAGCGTCGCGAGTACCATAACGAGTCCGACGCCCTGGTGGGCGCCAAGGCTCGCAAGGTGCTCGACGCCGGCATGACCCCGATCCTGTGCTGCGGCGAGGCCCTGGAGGTCCGCAAGGCCGGCACCCACGTCGAGTTCGTGCTCGGCCAGATCCGCGCCGCCCTGGAGGGCTGGAGCGCCGAGGACGTCGCCAAGATCGTCATCGCCTACGAGCCCATCTGGGCCATCGGCACCGGCGAGACGGCGACCGCCGAGGACGCCCAGGAGGTCTGCGGTGCTATCCGCCAGGCCCTGCGCGCGGACTACGGTGACGCGACCGCTGACGCCACCCGGGTGCTGTACGGCGGCTCGGCCAAGCCGGGCAACATCAAGGAGCTCATGGCCCAGGCCGACGTCGACGGCGCCCTCGTCGGTGGCGCCTCTCTCAAGGCCGACTCCTTCGCCGCCATGGCGGGCTTCTACGCCTGAGCCAGCTCACGCGGCGAGGCCGACCTCGCACTGAGAGCGACCGAGGCCCTGTCACCTTCCCTCGAAGGTGACAGGGCCTCGGCCCGTTGATCAGGTATGGTCAGGCACTGGCGCGGTTACCGACCGCACGGCACGGCCCACACACAGTGAAGGAATGACGCATGGACATCCTGAAGATCGCTCTCGAGGTGCTCCTCGTCCTCTCCAGCTTCTTCCTCATCATGACCATCCTCATGCACAAGGGCAAGGGAGGCGGCCTGTCGGACATGTTCGGCGGCGGCATCACCTCCTCGGCCGGCACCTCGGGCGTGGCTGAGCGCAACCTCAACCGCATCACTGTCGGTGTAGCCATCGTGTGGGCGCTGGCGATCGTGGGCCTGGGGCTCGTTGTCAAGCTCGGCTGAGCGGCCGGACGCGTTCGAGCGAGCGCGTCGTGGGTACCTGGCCCACCTGCGCGTCGAGCGCGGGCTGAGCCCCAACACGCTGGCGGCCTACGAGCGTGACCTCACGCGCTACTGCCGCTTCCTCCTCACGCGGGGGGTCCAGGACCTCGCGGCCGTCACGGAGACTGACGTAGCGGCCTTCCTGGAGGCGATCCGCACCGGTGACGACGGCGGCCGGGCCCTGGCTGCGTCGTCGGCCTCCCGCACGGTGACCGCCGTGCGCGGCTGGCACAGGTTCCTGCTCGGCGAGGGCCGTGCCGACGACGACCCGTCGGCCGCGGTACACCCCCCTCAGGTGGGTCGACGCCTGCCGAAGGCGCTGTCGGTCGAGGAGGTCCAGGCGCTGCTGGAGGCCGCGGGCACCGACGACTCACCACGCAGCCTGAGGGACCGGGCCCTGCTGGAGCTGCTCTACGCCACCGGGGCCCGTATCTCCGAGGCGGTCGGGCTGGTCATCGACGACCTCGACCGGGAGTCGGGCTGCATCCGCCTGTTCGGCAAGGGCCGCAAGGAACGCGTCGTGCCGGTGGGCCAGTACGCCTGGGACGCCCTGGACGCCTACCTGGTCCGCGGTCGGCCGGTCCTGGCGGCGAGGGGACGGGGCGTACCGGAGGTCTTTGTCAACACCCTGGGGCGCCCGCTGTCGCGCCAGTCAGCCTGGGGCGTGCTGCGCCAGGCCAGCGCGCGCGCAGGCCTGGGAGCGGACAAGCACGTCTCACCACACACCCTGCGCCACTCCTTCGCCACGCACCTGCTCGCCGGTGGCGCCGACGTACGCGTGGTCCAGGAGATGCTCGGTCACGCCTCGGTGACCACGACCCAGATCTACACCAAGGTCACCGTTGAGCACCTGCGTGAGGTCTATGCCACGAGCCACCCCCGTGCCCGCGGCTGATCTCGGATAAGGTGTGCCTCGTGAGTGACTCCGACCAGCGACACGGCCAGCGCAGCCAGCCCGGGCTCATCGACCTGCCTGACACCCTGCAGGCTGAGGACGGGGCCTTTGCGCAGCCTGCACCGCTGACGACGCACGGCCCGGCCCGCGTGATCTCGATGTGCAACCAGAAGGGCGGCGTCGGCAAGACGACGACGACCATCAACCTCGGCGCTGCGCTGGCCGAGTACGGTCGTCGGGTCCTCATCGTCGACTTCGACCCGCAGGGGGCGGCGAGCGCGGGCCTGGGAGTCAACGCCCACGAGCTGGACACGACGATCTACGACCTGCTCGTGGCCGCCCGCCCGGACGTGCGCCCGGTCATCCACCACACCTCGACCCCGGGCCTGGACATCGTCCCGGCCAACATCGACCTGTCGGCCGCTGAGGTCCAGCTGGTCGGGGAGGTGGCGCGTGAGCAGGCGCTGGCCCGCGTGCTGCGCCCCGTCCTGGATGACTACGACGTCGTCCTCGTGGACTGCCAGCCCTCCCTCGGCCTGCTCACGATCAACGCGCTGACCGCTTCCCACGGCGTCATCATCCCGTTGGAGACCGAGTTCTTCGCCCTGCGCGGGGTGGCGCTGCTCATCGAGACCGTCGACCGGGTCCGTGACCGCCTCAACCCGCGCCTGCAGGTGGACGGGATCCTGGCCACGATGGTCGACCCACGCACCCTGCACTCGCGTGAGGTGCTGGAGCGCCTGGTCGAGGCCTTCGGGGACCGGCTCTTTGACACCCAGATCCGGCGCACCGTCAAGTTCCCCGACGCCTCTGTCGCCGCGGAGCCGATCACGACCTACGCTCCCACCCACGCCGGGGCCCAGGCCTACCGGCGCCTGGCACGAGAGGTCATCGCCCGCGGCGATGTCGCCTGAGCGGCAAGGGCCGGGCGAGGCCGGCCCCGCCGGGACGCAGAGCCCGGGGGCCGAGGCCTCCGGCCCGGCCCGGGTACCCGGCTTCAACGTCGCCCTGGCTCAGTTCGAGGGTCCTTTTGACCTCCTGCTCACGCTCATCGCCCGTCAGCGCCTGGACGTCACCGAGCTGGCGCTGGCCGAGGTGACGGACGAGTTCATCGCGTACATGCGCAGTGACTGGGACCTCGGGCACGCCAGTGAGTTCCTCGTGGTCGCCTCGACGCTGCTCGCGCTCAAGGCCCACCGCCTGCTTCCGCGCGAGGGGGACGAGGCTGACAGCGAGGACCTGGAGCTCCTGGAGGCCCGGGACCTGCTCTTTGCCCGTCTGCTGCAGTACCGCGCCTACAAGGAGGCGGCCGCCGCCTTCCGCGTCCAGGCCGAGGAGGTGGCGCGCTGTCACCCACGGGTGGTCGGCCTGCCGCCGCAGCTGGCAGCCCTTCTGCCCCGGCTCGTGGGCTCCCTGAGCCCGCAGGAGCTGGCACGCATCGCCGCCACCGCCTTCTCGCGCCCGGCCTCTCCCGGCGTCCAGACCGTCCACCTGCACGAGCCGGCGGCGGTCGGGGAGCAGATGAACCTCATCGCCTTACGGCTGCGGGTCCACGGCCGCCTCACCTTCACCGAGCTCACCCAGGACGCCGGCCGCACGGCCGTCGTCGTCGCCCGCTTCCTGGCCCTGCTCATCCTCCACCGTGAGGGGAGCGTGGACCTGACCCAGCACGAGGCGATGGAGGAGATCACCGTGACCTGGGTGGGTGCCTCAGGCTCCTTGGCTGGCATCATGTCCGCAGACGTTGAGGAGGAGTTCGCATGAGCGCACCGAGCGCCCGTCAGGGGGAGATCTCCGCCGTGCCGCACCACCGGCTGCGGGCGGCCACCGAGGCGATCCTCATCGTGGCCGATGAGCCGGTCACCGCCGCGGGACTGGCCGAGGCGCTGGGCGTCGACGAGCAGCAGGCCGAGGCGCTCCTGGTCTCGCTGGCCCAGGAGTACGCCGGTGAGCAGGAGGGACAGAGCGCACGCGGCTTCGTCCTGCGCCGGGGCGCCGGGGGCTGGCGCCTGGCCTCGGCCGCGCAGTTTGACGACCTTGTCCAGCGCTTCGTCATCGGCGCAGCCACCTCCCGCCTCTCCCAGGCCGCGCTGGAGACCCTGGCCGTCATCGCCTACCGCCAGCCCGTCACGCGCGGGCGGGTGGCTGCGATCCGTGGCGTCAACGTCGACGGCGTCGTGCGCACGCTGCACGCGCGCGGTCTCATCGAGGAGGCCGGTTCCGAGCCCTCCGGGGCGCTGCTGTACCGCACGACCACCCAGTTCCTGGAGTACCTGGGCATCGACTCCCTCGACGAGCTCGCGCCCCTGGCCCCCTACCTTCCAGACACCACCGCCCTGGCCGAGATCGAGGACGAGGCCACCGAGAGGAGCAACCGATGAGCCACGAGACCTACCCGACCGACCGGATGCCGCTGGGCGAGCTGGGCGGCGAGGAGTTCTACGACGCCGACGACGTCGAGGAGCTTGACGAGGACGCCGACACCACGCTCCTGGCAGCCTTCGACGCCGAGGCCCTTGACGAGGACGAGGAGGCCCGGCTGGTGGCCGAGCGCGAGCGTGCCGGACGCGGGGGAGCGGACGACCCCCACGTCGCCACCGGCGAGCGCCTGCAGAAGGTGCTCGCGCACGCCGGCGTGGCCTCGCGCCGTGCCTGTGAGGAGATCATCGCGGCCGGACGCGTGAGCGTGGACGGCGTCGTCGTCACCGAGCCCGGTGTGCGCGTGGACCCCACCTGCCAGGAGATCCGGCTCGACGGCTCCCGGGTGCTCACCGACCCCGACGTCATCACGGTGCTGCTCCACAAGCCCGCCGGCGTGGTGACGACGATGGAGGACCCGCAGGGCCGTCCGACCGTGGCCGAGCTGGCCGAGAGCTACGTCAGCGAGCACCGCGCAGAGCTCGATCACCCCGAGGCGATCCGCCTGGTCCACGTGGGCCGCCTGGACACCGAGACCGAGGGCCTGCTGCTGCTGTCCAACGACGGCGAGCTCGCCCACCGGCTCATGCACCCCAGCTTCGAGATCGCCAAGACCTACGTCGCTATCGTCGAAGGCCAGGTGGAGGGCTGGGTACCGCGCAAGCTCAGGCGCGGCGTCGAGCTGGACGACGGCCTGGCCCAGGCCGACCGTGTCGTGGTCAAGGACGCCGGAGCGTCCGGCTCGATCGTGGAGATCACGTTGCACTCGGGCAGGAACCGGATCGTGCGCCGCATGATGGACGCCGTCGGCCACCCGGTGACGCGTCTGGCCCGCACGCGGCTGGGGCCCCTGCGAATCGGTGGTCTCAGGCCCGGGCAGATGCGCCGGCTGACCGGCGAGGAGATCGCGGCCCTCCAGCAGGAGGTCGGGCTGTGAGCAGCGCATCGGTGCCACCGCCGACCTCTCCTCACGGCACGGTGGCCACGCAAGGTCCCGTGCTCGTGGTGGGCACGGGGCTGCTGGGCACCTCACTGGCCCTGGCGCTGTCCGCCTCCGGGGTCGAGGTCCAGCTGTCTGACACGAGCCCGACCTCGCTCGCCCTCGCCAGGGACATGGGAGCCGGCCACGTGCGCCAGGAGGGGGACGAGGCGCCCCGGCTCGTGGTCGTGGCCACTCCGCCCGACGTCGCGGCCAGCGTCGTGCTCGCGCAGCTGTCCGCCTTCCCCGAGGCCGTGGTCACCGACGTCGCCAGCGTCAAGCAGCGCGTGGTGGCTGAGGTCCGCGCGCACGCCGGGGCCCGGGGCCGGCGTTACGTCGGCAGCCACCCCATGGCCGGGCGCGAGCGCTCGGGGGCGGGCGCGGCGGACTCGGACCTCTTCGTCGGGCGCCCCTGGGTCATCGTGGCCGACGGCGCGCACCCGCAGGCCGAGCTCGTCGTGCGCAACCTCGCCGTCGACGTCGGTGCGACCCCGCTGCGCATGGAGGCGGCCGAGCACGACGAGGCCGTGGCCGCGGTCAGCCACGTTCCTCAGCTCGTCTCCTCGCTGCTGGCGGCCCGTCTGGAGGACCTGCCTGAGTCGGCCCTGGCCCTGGCCGGACAGGGACTGCGCGACACCACGCGCATCGCCGCCTCCGACCCCCGGCTGTGGTCCGCCATCCTCGTGGGCAACGCCGGCCCCGTCGTGAGGCTGCTGAGGGCGCTTCGCGAGGACCTGGACACGCTCGTGCGCGGGATCGGGCCGGCTGTCGTGGACCCGGCCTCGCCCGACTACACCGCAGCCGGGCGGGCCCAGACCATCGCGCCCGGCGCCGTGGGCGCCATCACCGACGTCATGGGGCGGGGGAACACCGGCCAGGCGCGGATTCCTGGCAAGCACGGCGGGGCGCCCCGGCGCTACGCCGAGGTCCAGGTCCTGGTTCCCGACACCGCCGGGTCACTGGGCAGGCTCTTCTCCGACGTCGGCCAGGCCGGGGTCAACATCGAGGACTTCGCCATGGAGCACTCGGCCGGGCAGTCTGCCGGTATCGCCATGCTCTCCGTGGCGCCCTCGGCGGCGCAGCGGCTGGAGGAGGCCCTGGAGGAGGGCGGCTGGCGGGTCGTTCGGCTCTAGGGACGCCTTCATGGCAGTCTTGCCCCAGACCATGACCGCAACCGCCCGGGCCCGTGGCGCCGGGCGGGACGAAGGAGGCAGGGATGGGAATCGTCGTCGCTATCGACGGGCCGAGCGGCTCGGGGAAGTCGACCGTCTCCAAGCGCGTGGCCGCCCGGCTGGGGCTGGCGTACCTCGACACCGGCGCCATGTACCGGGCCGCGGCCTGGTGGTGCGAGCGCATCGGCGTGGACCTGGCTGACCCCCAGGCCGTCACGGCCGCCGTGGAGACCATGCCCCTGGACATGGGCCTGGACCCGCAGGCCCCCGCCGTCGTGTGCGACGGCGTCGACATCAGCCAGGCCATTCGCGACCCCCACGTCTCCCAGGTGGTCTCCACCGTGGCGACCAACCTGTCCGTACGTGCCGAGCTGGCCCGTCTCCAGCGCGAGATCATCCACGCCGAGTCCCTCGGCGACGCCTCCTCCTTCTCCCAGGGAGCCGGGATCGTGGCCGAGGGCCGTGACGTCACCACCGTCATCGCCCCGCAGGCACAGGTCCGGCTGCTGGTAACCGCCAGCGAGCAGGCGCGGCTGGCGCGTCGGGCCGCAGAGCTGGAGGCAGCCGGCAAGGCGGTGGACGCCGCGGCCCTGCGCGACCAGGTGGTGCGCCGTGACCGCGACGACGCCACCGTCTCCCAGTTCCTCACGGCGCCTGAAGGCGTCACCCTGGTGGACACCAGCGAGATGACGCTGGAGGAGAGCGTCGAGCACGTCGTCGACCTCATCGAGCAGGCCCTGGACGAGGCTGCGGCCAGGGACGCTGAGGAGGACCTGCACGCCGCGGCGCTGCGTGCCGGGCTGGAGGACTACGAGCTCGACGAGGAGGACCGGGCGCTGCTCGGCACCGAGGAGGTGCCCGAGGCCGACGGCGGGCTTGAGGCCGACGGCGGGCTTGAGGCCGGCCTACCGGTGCTCGCCGTCGTGGGCCGGCCCAACGTCGGCAAGTCCACGCTGGTCAACCGCGTCCTGGGCCGACGCGTCGCCGTCGTCCAGGACACCCCAGGCGTCACGCGTGACCGCGTGTCCTACCCGGCTGAGTGGGCCGGACGCCGTTTCACGATCGTGGACACCGGCGGCTGGGAGCTCGACGTCAAGGGACTCGACCAGGCCGTGGCCGCGCAGGCCGAGGTCGCCGTCGAGCTGGCCGACGCCGTCATCCTCGTCGTCGACGCGCAGGTCGGCATCACGGCGACCGACGCCAGCGTGGTCAAGATGCTGCGTCGCTCGGGCAAGCCGGTCCTGCTGGCCGCCAACAAGGTCGACTCGGCGGCCCAGGAGGGTGACGCCGCCGCGCTGTGGAACCTAGGGCTCGGTGAGCCCTACCCGGTCTCTGCTCTCCACGGGCGCGGCTCGGGTGAGGTGCTCGATGCCGCCATGGCGATCCTGCCTGAGGTCTCGGCGGTCGCCGGCCCCTCACCGGAGCAGGGCAGCCTGAACCGAGTGGCTCTGGTGGGCCGCCCCAACGTCGGCAAGTCGAGCCTGCTCAACTCCATCGCCGGCTCCCAGCGCGTGGTCGTCAACGAGCTGGCCGGCACCACCCGTGACCCTGTGGACGAGATCATCGAGCTCGACGGGCGCCAGTGGCTGTTCATTGACACCGCTGGCATCCGCCGCCGTGTCAAGCAGTCGCGGGGCGCGGACTACTACGCCGTGCTGCGCACCCAGGGCGCCATCGAGAAGGCCGAGGTCGCCGTCGTGCTCCTGGACGCCTCGGAGCCTGTCAGCGAGCAGGACGTACGCGTCATCCAGCAGGTGGTGGACGCCGGACGCGCTCTGGTGCTGGTCAACAACAAGTGGGACCTGGTGGACGAGGAGCGCCAGAGGATGCTCACCTGGGAGACCGAGCACGACCTGGCCCACGTGGCCTGGGCCCCCCACATCAACCTCGCCGCCCGCACCGGCTGGCACACCAACCGGCTCGTGCGCGCCCTGGACGCGGCGCTAGAGGGCTGGACCACCCGCGTCCCCACCGGCCGCCTCAACGCCTTCCTCGGTGAGCTCCAGGCGGCCACACCCCACCCGCTGCGCGGGGGCAAGCAGCCTCGCATCCTCTTTGCCACCCAGGTGCAGACCGCGCCGCCGCGCATCGTCATCTTCACCACCGGCTTCCTCGACGCTGGCTACCGCCGTTTCATCGAGCGACGTCTGCGTGAGGAGTTTGGCTTCGTCGGCTCGCCGGTCCAGATCGGTGTCCGGGTGCGTGAGCGTCGCAGGCGCGAGCGCTGAGAGGCAGGTCGGCCACGGGGCAGAGGTGAGGCAGACGCCGTCGGGCTCTAGACTGGGGCCATGCTCAAGCCTGTTGACGCCACGACCACGCCCGCCTGGGCGACTCTCACTCAGCTCCACGAGGAGCTGAGCCCCGACCTGCGGAGCTGGTTCGCCTCGGACCCTGCTCGCGCTGAGCGCTTCTCCTACGAGGTGGGCGACCTGTTCGTCGACCTGTCCAAGAACCTCCTGACCGACGAGGTCCGTGACGCCCTCGTGGCGCTGGCGGAGCAGGTGGACGTGCCCGGTCGACGTGACGCCATGTACGCCGGCGAGCACATCAACGTCACCGAGGACCGTGCGGTGCTGCACACCGCCCTGCGCCGTCCGGCGACCGACTCGCTGACCGTGGACGGCCAGGACGTCGTCGCCGACGTCCACGCGACGCTGGAGAAGGTCTACGCCTTCGCCCGCCGGGTGCGCTCGGGGGAGTGGACCGGGGTGACCGGCAAGCGCATCGAGACGGTCGTCAACATCGGTATCGGCGGCTCGGACCTGGGCCCCGTCATGGTCTACGAGGCGCTGAGGCCCTACGTCCAGGAGGGACTGTCCGCCCGCTTCATCTCCAACATCGACCCCAACGACTGCGCGGAGAAGGTCAAGGACCTCGACCCGGAGACGACGCTGTTCATCATCGCCTCCAAGACCTTCACGACCCTGGAGACCCTGACCAACGCGCGCATGGCCCGTGACTGGTTCCTCGCTGCCCTCCAGGCCAGGGGGATCCCGGCCGAGGGTGCCGTCGCCAGGCACTTCGTGGCCGTCTCCACGGCCCTGGACAAGGTCGAGGCCTTCGGTATCGACCCGGTCAACGCCTTCGGCTTCTGGAGCTGGGTGGGTGGCCGCTACTCGGTGGACTCCGCCGTCGGCACGGTCCTGGCCGTGACCGTGGGCCCCGAGGCCTTTGCCGAGCTCCTGGACGGCTTCCACACGGTGGACGAGCACTTCGCCACCAAGGCGCCGGCTGAGAACGTCCCCATGCTCATGGGACTGCTCAACGTGTGGTACCGCAACTTCTTCAAGGCGGCCACGCACGCCGTGCTGCCCTATGCCCAGTACCTGCACCGCTTCCCCGCCTACCTCCAGCAGCTGACGATGGAGTCCAACGGTAAGTCCGTGCGCTGGGACGGTAGCCCTGTGACCACGCAGACCGGGGAGGTCTTCTGGGGAGAGCCGGGCACCAACGGCCAGCACGCCTTCTACCAGCTCATCCACCAGGGGACCGAGCTCATTCCGGCCGACTTCATCGCCGTGGCCAACCCCGCCCACCCCACCAAGGACGGGGAGGCGGACGTTCACGAGCTGTTCCTGGCCAACTACCTGGCCCAGACAGCCGCACTCGCCTTTGGCAAGACGGCTGAGGAGGTCCGCGCCGAGGGCACGCCTGAGGCGATCGTGCCGGCTCGTGTCTTCAGCGGGAACCGTCCGACGACCTCCATCCTCGCCCCGGCGCTCACCCCCTCGGTCGTGGGGCAGCTCATCGCGCTGTACGAGCACATCACCTTCACCGAGGGCATCGTGTGGGGCATTGACTCCTTCGACCAGTGGGGCGTGGAGCTGGGCAAGAAGCTCGCCCTCGAGATCGCCCCGGCCGTGGCCGGTGACGAGCAGGCCCTGGCCGCCCAGGACGCCTCGACGCGCCAGCTCATTGAGCGCTACCGCGCCGAGCGACGCGACGCGTGACGGCCCCGTCACAGTCCGTCGCGGCCGCGAGCCGCACCGCAGCCGACCTCGGGGAACCCGTCATCCCCGACGGTCGGCTGCGACCGCTCACGGCTGCGGACAGGCTCCGGTACTCACGCAACGCCCTGGTCCCCGAGGTCGGGGTCCTGGGCCAGCAGCGCATCCGGGCCGCCCGGGTCCTGCTCGTCGGTGCCGGGGCCCTGGGCTCACCCGCAGCCCTCTACCTGGCGGCCGCGGGTGTGGGGTGCCTCGGCATCGTGGACGACGACGTCGTGGAGCTCTCCAACCTCCAGCGCCAGGTGCTGCACACCACGGCCGGGGTGGGGCGGCACAAGGTGGACTCTGCCCGTCAGGCGGTGGCCGGGCTCAACCCTGACGTGGAGGTCGTGGCCTACAAGACCCTGCTGCGCAGCGACAACGCCCTGGAAATCATGCGCGGCTGGGACGTGGTCGTGGACGGGACGGACAACTTCCCCACGCGCTACCTCGTCAACGACGCCTGCGTCATGCTGGGTCTGCCGCTCGTCCACGGGGCCGTCTTCCGTTCCGACGGCCAGGTGAGCGTCTTCGACGCCCGGCGAGGCCCGTGCTACCGGTGCCTCCACCCCACGCCGCCCGAGCCGGGCTCTGTCCCCTCGTGCGCCGAGGGCGGGGTGCTGGGCGTCATGCCGGGCGTCATCGGCACGATGCAGGCGACGGAGGCGCTCAAGCTCATCGTCGGTGGCGCCAGGCCGCTGATTGGCCGGATGCTCATGGTCAACGCCTGGCAGGCCACGACCGCGGAGCTGACGCTGCGCAAGAACCCCGGCTGCCCGGTGTGCGGCGAGAGCCCGAGCGTGCGCGAGCTCATCGACTACGAGGCCTTCTGCTCACCGCCTGGCACAGGCCATCAGGCCGCCGTCGTGGGGGAGGGACCGGTCGGGGAGATCACCGCGGCGCGGCTGCGCGTGCGCCTGGCCGAGGGCGAGGCCGTCGGCCGTGACTTCACGCTCCTCGACGTGCGTGAGCCGGCCGAGGTCGCCCTCGACCCCTTCCCGGGCGCGCTGCACATCCCCTTGGCGCAGGTGGTCGGGCGGGTGAGCGAGCTTGACCCGGCTCGGCCGACCCTCGTGCTGTGCGCCAAGGGCATTCGCTCGGCACGGGCGATCCAGGCGCTCCGGGAGGCCGGCTACACCGGAGACCTCACCAATGTGGCAGGCGGGATGGCCGCCTGGCACGAGGGGCAGTAGCGCAGGCTGAGGCCTCCGTCAGCGTCCGTCTGCGGCAAGCAGGGCGGTGAGCGGGGTCACCGTCCCAGGATTTTTGGTGCGAGGCCGTCATGGGCTAAGGTTCTACTCGTTCCGAGCGGATCTGGTCCGCGAGGTCACGGGCTGTGGCGCAGTTTGGTAGCGCACTTGACTGGGGGTCAAGGGGTCGTGGGTTCAAATCCCGCCAGCCCGACAAAAAGCCCGGAATCTCAACGATTGAGTTTCCGGGCTTCGTCGTTTTTACCTCAAAGGGAGGTTGAAAGGGAGGTTGACGAAAACCTCCTCACGCTGACATCTCATGCCTCTCGTCGAGCTCACGAGAGCCGCACTGCGGCTCCGGGAGGGGTGCCGATGCTCCTGACGGGGGCGTGTATGTCTTCGTGAGCTGCTAGCAGGTCTTTCATGACCACCTAGAGGCCAGGTAAGAACCACTAGACGGTCACGTAAGAACCCGATAAGCACCAGCATGATCTCAGGTGCTTACCTGACCACCTATAACCCACGAAAAGACCAGATAAAGACCCCGGTCACCTTTTGGTGACCGGGGTCCTCGTTCACCCCCTTCTCATCTGAGCTCGTCATAGACCCATCGCGAGACCCTTAGTACGGTCCACACGAACAGAGCTGCCCCTCCGAGCGTCGCGGCCACCGGTACGCGATGGGTCGGTTTTCTTCTGCCGGGCGTGCGCGGCGCTATGACTTTGAGCGGAAGGTGAACTCGCCTAGACGAATGATCGGCAGGAGGGCAGCTGAGCCCGTGACACGCACAGTCAGGTCTGCCAGGGCCTGACGGACATACGGGAAAGCAGCCATGATGGCGACCCTGGAGGCGAAATCTCCAGGGGCCTGCTCAGACAGCTCAAAGTCCTGGGAGGCGGTGTACTCGGTGACAACGCCGATGATGGCTTTCCACTGGGGGGCTGTGGCCTGAAACTCGAACCTGGCGGCGAAGCGGGGACCTTGCTGGCGTGTGGACAGAGAGCATTCAATCTCAAGCGGCGTTTCCCCGTCCTCATCCGTGCTGTCATGTTCCGTGGCCTGAGTGAGCCTGATTTCGAGACGATCCAGGCGGATGTCGGCTAGTTCCATGCCGGCGTCCAGCATCTCCTGGGCGTTAGTGAGGACAGCGACGTCAGGCATAGATGTCCTCCTGCGTCACGTCCCACGCCTTGGAAAGGACGTATTGCGGGGGTCGAGAGGAGGGGACTTTGACGGTGTGCTGTGCAGAACCGCTGAACTGCCAGTCTGAGGGCACACCCTTGCCGCAGTCATCGATGACTTTCATGTCCAGGACTGCTTCAACGGCCATGGCGTAGCGGATAATGGAGGAAAGCGTGGGGTTGGCGTCGTAGCGCTCGAAGGCTGCGACGGTCGGCTGGCTGACGCCCATGCGGTCCGCCACTTCTTGCTGGCTGAGCTTGTGGTGCTGACGCATGGCAACAAGCTGCTCCAGGAGGGCGTTCTTTGCCTCAACCAACCGGTCTGCCCTGCGGTCGAGAACCTCTTCGCTCACGGTAGTCATAGAAAAGACTCTATGACTTTGTGCTATGCGTAAGCAACCCATGTCCATGTTGCTCGCGTCGCTGCACGCCCCAGTGAGTGCTGCGCTCACTGTGGAAGATTCGCTCAGCGATGTCGATCTGGTCGTCCTGGAGGTTCTTGGTCGCGCGCGCATCGTCGGGGATGATTTTTTTCTCGTGCGCGTGCAGCCCCAGGACACACAGGCCGAGCTCCGCATAAGGCTGGGCGTGAATCAGTCGCACCTCAGACTTTGTGTGGCGATCAGGGCCAGCGGGTGGACGCTCGTGAACATTGATGTCTGTCCACCGGATCTCGAAAAGAATGTCCCCACCCCGCAAAGCCTTAATCTCCCCGGGCGGCTGAAGTTTGCCTTCTACGGCCTTCAGAAGTGTGTTCTTGAACTCAGCCCGGATGAGGCGCTCATTGTAAGGGTTCCAGAGCCGGTATGGCTGCGCCTTAAGGGCGGACATGAGGGCCTCAACAGCCAGGGCGATATGTTCCTCCTGGGTGGCGTCGCCTCCGCCGCGCCAGTAGAAGTCCACGAGTACACCAAGGCAGGCGTTCGACTGAGGAGAGTCCGCACCTGTGCTCATGAGGGCGATAGTAGACCTCGGGTGCGACATTTTGCGGCTCACCCCCCTCGGTGATGGCGCGAATCAGGGGAGGACCTAAAGAGAGCCAGCCCACTCACGTCCTTCACAGACGCAGCGGGCTTGAACTGCTACCCCTAGGCTATTCGTCGCAGGCTACGTCAGACAGAAGGGAGCGTGAGCAATGTTCGATTTGAGCGACCCTAAAACGAACGCTCTGGGCTACCTGTTCCAGGAATGGGAGGAGTGCGCTTGCCGCTCCATCCTGGCTGTTGGCGGCAGCGGGGATGAGCAGGCTGTAACCAAGGCTCTTGCCTCTTTGAAAGTGGGGCGACTGTGAACGACCGTTATGTTTGAGATGTCCGCGGCCGTTTTGCTTCGCATAGACACTGGCAGCCTCTTGGACATCTTCAGCAGCCTGAAGTCATCTATGCACGCTCCATTAAGGATGTGGGATGGCCTGCCGATGGGATCTACGCACGGCCGCGAAGCGAAACAGAGCGTGTGCGCGCCCGCTACATTGCTCGCCGCCCACAGCTCATCCAGTCCAAAGCCTGGCTTGAGGGCGCGACCTTCACCCTGCCCGAAGTGGAGACGCTACTGAGCGGCGTGACCACTGAAGGCGGACGCATGGAGGACGTGAACACGATCCGAAGCCTGGCGAAGGCAACAGATATGGTAGCTGAGCGCTCAGCCACGCCGCTGAGCCTTGACGATCAGTCGTTGCGGGTCTGGTGCTGTTGTTGGTGACAGTTTTCTTGTTGGGGGTTTATGCGGTTTTGGTCAGTATGGGGGTCATGATGGTCTCGAAGTCGATTGGGGTGAGTTTGCCTAGCCGGTGTTGCTTGCGGCGCCGGTGGTAGGTGCGTTCGATCCACACGGTGATCGCGGTGCGCAGCTGTTGGCGACTGTCCCATACTTGCCGGTTGAGCACGTTCTTTTAGAGCAGGGAGAAGAATGATTCCATCGCCGCGTTGTCCCCGCACGCTCCTACTCGTCCCATCGAGCCGAGTAGACCGTGATGAGCCAAAACACGCACGAAATAGCGTGAACGGAACTGAACTGGCTGCCGCGATCAGAATGAACGATACAGCCCGCAACACTTGTGCCTCTGCGCGCTACCGCGTCGGCGAGGGCGTCAACCGCTAACTGCGAGGTCATTCGCTCACTCATCGCATACCCCACGATCCGGTTGGACCACACGTCTTTGAGGGCGCACATATACAGTTTGCCCTCTTTGGTGGGATGCTCGGTGATATCAGTGAGCCACACCTGGTTTGGGCCATCAGCTTCGAATACGCGCGCCACCAGATCGTCATGAACCGCAGGGCCTGAACGCGGCCGGCCTGCACGCTTGGGCTGCGTGGTGGAGACTAAGCCGTGATCGTGGCACAACTTCCACGCGGTGCGTGTACTCATGTGCACTCCCCGCTGCGCGGCGCCATCATGTAGAAACCGGTAGCCAAACTCCGGGTCGTCCTCATAAAGCTCACGCAGCACCCGCACGCGCTCTTGGCGTTTCTTCGCAGCAGGACCTTCAGGGTTGCGCAGCCACCGGTAATAAGGCTGGCGAGCCAGCTTCAACACCCTCATCGTCACCGACACGGCGATCCCGTCCTCGGCGAGTTCACGGACGATGGGGTAGATCATTTTCCCGGCAGATTCGCCTGGGACAGGTACGCTGCCGCTCGGCGCAGCACCTCGTTTTCCATCTCAAGAAGCCGGATCCGTTTCTTGGCCTCACGTAGCTCACGCCTGTCAGCCTGGGTGAGCCCCTCAATCTGACCTTCCTCGATGCGATGCGCACGAATCCACTTCGTCAACGTCATCTCGTGAATACCAAAATCACGAGCAACCTGAACAAGGGTGGTGCCCTTCTCTCGGGCCAACGCCACGCGCACCACATCAGCCTTAAACTCATCCGAATAACGAACAGCCACAGCAGGTGATGCTTCCATCCACGCCCAGCATACAAGCCGAGCACCATGTCACCTAAACCAGCAGCAGACCCTTTCCAGGTGTTGAGGCGCGGCTTCCATCGTCCTGTCGCCGTGCCTGACAGCACCGGATCGGCGAAGCGCGCGACAGCGGCGAGTACGTCGGCGAACGCTGTCGGGAGTTCGTTTTCGCGGTGGGATCGGGTGCGCCACGCACGGTACTTCTGCTGCGCTCGTTCATTCATCGGCGTGAGCGCAGGCAGCATCGGTGCAAGTGCGACCCTGCGGTACTTGGCAACGACCTCCATCGACGTGCGGAGTTCGTCAGCGTCGACCGGGTGGAGCCTGACGAGCGTGTAGACGTCAGCGAAGTCGCGCCAACGGGTGTTGGCGATGCCACGATCGACGGCAGTGACGATCTTCTCTGAGAGCACCATCGTCAGCGGGTAGCCCAGCAACGTCATGGGTGGCAGGTCGAGAGGCACGACGCGGGGCAGTTCGATGAGGCGCGGCGCGGGCCAGATCGGGTCGCCGAAGTTCACGTCCACGCCGATCGTCAGTCGGGCGGCGCCGAGCTTCGCGGTGAGCTTCACTCGAACCCCGGCGTACTCGTCCTCATCGCGGATCGTCGTCGCGGCGACGCTGGCGGGATCGAACACGAGTCCGTCGGCGACATCCAGCGCAGCGATGACGCGGACGCGCTCGGCGACCTCCTCGGGGTCGTCGGTGAGTCGGGTGGCTTGCAGGTCGATGTCCTTCGTGGGGCGTCGCGCGGTAAACGCCGCAAGCAGAACGCCGCCCTTCAGGACGAAGTCTTCTCGGTACTCAGAGCGTGCGATCCGCGCCAGCAGTCCTTCGAGCGCGTACAGAGTCATCAGTTCCTGTACGTCCGCGCCGGTCTCCCGGGCGAGACCACGAATGGCGATGGCGGCGTCGCCCGCCGGGGTGCCATGCTGCGGGTTCGGGCTCATAGAAGCACCTCCAAGGCCTGCTGGATCGCGGGGCGAGCTTTCGGGAAGCTCTCTGCGAGCGCCAGCAACGCGCCGGGGCTGTTGCCATGCCCGCGCAGCCACCGCTTCAGCGCGCCATGGGCAAGGTCACTGCCCCAGGCGTGCCGCAGCCGGAACAGGTCGATCAGGGTGCGCTCGGCTGTGTACAGACCGATGGATCGCCCGCCCGGCAGGGCGTGTTCGCCACGGCCGATGCGGAACGTGTCGGTGTCGAAGCGGTGCCAGGCGATGGGTGCGTGATGGATGGTGACCGGCTGCGTGCCGCGTGGGATGGCGATGTTGCTCCGGGCGGGGATCTCATCGGTCAACTCGTGCAACGACAGTGCCGTGAGCAGGCATAGCGTTGCGTCTGGCTTCTTCGCAGCGATCGCGATCCACGCCGCCGTCGTGTCGTCCGCGAGTCCTGACCGTAGGAACAGACCGGGGGCGATGCGTTCGAACTCTCCGGCCTCGATCAGCCGGTCGAGGCCATGTCGGGTGAGGCCCTGCGGCGCCAGGTCGTCGTAACGGAACAGATCAGGCAGTGTCGCGGTGTCCATCACCACCTCCTCCTCAGCGGAATCCATGACAGATAGAGCATACCTGTGATGGATTCTGTTGGGTGGTGTGTAGCGCGATCCGGTGACCGGATTGGTGATCAAAGCCCTGCCGAGTGGGACGCTCGGACGGGCCGGCCGGTTCTCGCTCGTTCTTGGTTCAAGCCTTGCGGTGAAGTCATCAGGAACCCATCTCAATCACCCGCAGACAACCGCCACGAACCGACTACACTCGGACCAAGCGAACTGTCAACACAAGGGAATCCGCGAGTTCTGGAGACGGTCGGCGGAGACCGGCAGATGCCCAGATCCTCCAAGGGGTCGTGGGTTCAAATCCCGCCAGCCCGACGAAGAGCCCGGGATCACGCTGAGTGGTTCCGGGCTTCGTCGTCTGCCAGCACTCGAAGGAGAGTCATGGACGTGCGATGAGACGAGGGCACCTGGGCCCACGGGCCGGCTGAGGTCCGCCGTAAAGGGGGAGGACCTGCTTGTCGCCGCTTCCACTCCTGGCGCGTGACCGAGACGGATACCTCGCTCCACCCGGAGGAGCCCACCGCGTCCGCGTGAGGCTCAGCGCGAGAGCTCGACGAGGTTGCCGTCCGGGTCACGCACGTACAGCGAGGTGGTCCAGGCTGGTGACGTTTACACGCTCATCCTAGGAGCCTGCCGCGCGTGGCCGCCGGAGCAGACACAAGCACGGGTGGGTGCCTGACAGCAGCGGTCAGGCACCCACCCGTGATCGTGGTCTCAGGCGCGAGGACGGCGGCGGGACACCAGGCCGCCAGCGCCCACGGCGGGCAGGGAGGAGGCCAGGGCCTGGCGCGCGGTTCCCAGGGTGCCACCGGTCGGCCGATCGGGTCAGGAGGCGTCAGGCTGGTCCACCGCGGCGAGCAGGGCGACCCGGTAGTCGTAGACGTAGGAGGGCTCGCCGTCGTCACCTGCGCGCGAGTGGCGCTTCGAGGCCTCGATGGCCTGTCCGATCAGCTCGGTCACGCCCTCCTGGAAGGCCTGGGCCTCCTGCCTCGTCAGCCTCAGAGGGCCGTCCGCCCGCAGGCCCGGCAGACCGAGCGCCTCGGCAGCCTCCATCCTCGCCACCGAGAACAGCTCCAGGATCTGCGTGGCCTCGGCCTGCTCGAACTGGGCCACCGCCGCCTGGCCACCAGGCAGGTCACGGATCGAGGCCGGGTCGAAGGACAGGCCCCTCCAGTCCGGGATCACCCACCAGGTCTCGCGGCCGTCTGCGCCCTCGGCGGGCACGTGGCGCTGCGCGATGCCGGCCTTCTCCAGGGCCCGCATGTGGTAGGACACCGAGTTCGCCGGCTCTCCCACCGCCCGGGCGACGTCGGAGACACGCATGGGCTCACCGTGCACCATGGTGCGCAGGATCCGCGAGCGAACGGGGTGGTTGAGCAGCGCGAGCAGCCTGAGCGCCTCCTCGGCGGGCAGCGCCGTCGGCTCGCTCCATGCCGTGGTCTCACGCCGGTGCTCACCATCCCGCTGGCCGTCTTCGCTCACTGCCTGTCCTCCCCACGCTCCGTCGGTGCCCGCTGCACCCGGCCTGGTTCATGGTAGGTCCTCCCAGGACGTCAGCGGGTGAGGAGCGCTACCACTGATCAGGTCGCGGCAGCTGACGGATGGGTCGGCTCGAGGCGAGGACGACCGCGGCCGCAGGGAAGAGGACGCAGGTCAGCGCCAGCGTCGTGCCGGAGCCCAGGCGTGCCAGTCCGACGCCGACCACAGCAGGCATGAGCGCCGGCACACAGCTCATGACCAGGTCGATCGCTGAGATGGCACGTCCCTGCATCTCGGCGGGGATCTGGGCCTGCATGTAGCCGCCGAGTGCACCGTTGACTGCCGGCAGGGCCAGTCCCACCCCCGCCAGGAGAGCAAGCATCACGCGCATGTCATGGGTGAAGGACAGCGGCATGAACAGGGCGGTGGTCAGCAGGAAGCCCCAGATGATGAGTCTCCCGCTCGGGGCACGGGAGACCAGGGGGGAGGCGACGACGGCACCAGCGAGCATGCCGACGCCGAGCGCAGCGTCGAGCAGGCCGATCTGCCAGGCCGGCGTACCGGAGGACTGGAGCGTGAGCGTGATACCGACCAGCAGTGCCTGGATACCTGTGTTGGCCAGGACCAGGGCGGTGACGAGCCTCGGAAGCACCTCGATCTGGCGGAAGACGGCAAAACCGGACAGCAGGTCGGCGACGGCGCAGGGCCGGGCGGTGGGGGAGGAGACGCTGGCGTCGGTGGCCGCGGTGCCGGCCTCCTGCGGTTCCTCGGGCCGAGGGCGCAGGTCCGCCCGGATGAATCGGGTGGCGACAGCCTGGAGCAGGGCGCCCACGGCCCCGGCGAGGAAGGGCAGGGCGTAGGAGACCTTGATGAGGACACCGGACAGGGGCGCACCTATGAGGTTGACGGCGGCGTCCCGCCCTTGGTTGGCGGCCGCCGCCCTGGGCAGGTCGGCTGTGGGGACGACGGACTTCAGCGCCGCGTTGGAGGCGGTCGAGAAGAGCCCTGTCAGGGCGCCAGTGGCCACGGCGACGGCGTAGAGCAGCGGCGTGGTCAGCACACCGCACCACCAGGCGGCTGCTGCTGCGCCAAGGACGGCGGCGCGCGACAGGCCTGCCACGGTCAGGCTGAGCCTGCGGTCCCAACGGTCCACGAGCACACCGCCCGGCAGGATGAGCAGCAGGCTGACGACGGTGGACACCGTGGCGATGAGGCCGGCCTGTACCGATGAGCCGGTCACGGCGTAGGAGACGAGCAGCATGGCGAAGGCCCGGATCGACCCGCCCAGCTGCCAGGAGGTGTCGGCCACGAACCAGGCCAGGTAGTCCCGGTTACGACGCAGCGGCGTGTGCTGGCGCTGGGTGGCGGGTGGGAGTGAGGGCGAGGCCGTGGTGGCCGCCGGTGCGTGGCTCATGTCACCACCATAGGTATGCAATACGAATTGCGCAATCTATGTTGTGTATCTCAGGGGCGGAGGATGCCGCCCGGGTCCCTGGCGTCCCAGGCCCGCCGGCACGCCGCCTCGGTACCATGACAGCGCCCACGAGCACGTGCCAGGACCCGCAGGAGGCGAGTTGATCAAGTACCTCGGCTCGAAGCGTCTGCTCGTGCCCGTCCTAGGGCGGCTCTTCGCCGCCTCGGGCGCCACCACCGGGCTGGACCTGTTCACCGGCACCACCCGCGTCGCCCAGGAGATGTGCCGCCGGGGGATGACCACCACCGCCGTCGACATCGCCTCCTACTCCGAGGTCTTCGCCCGCACCTACGTCGAGCTCGACGCCCAGGCGCTCACCCCCGCCGATCACGCTGAGCTCGGGCAGGCCCTGGCCCACCTCAACGCCCTGCCCGGTGTACGCGGCTACGTCACCCGTACCTTCTCCGAGGCTGCGCGATACTTCCAGCCCGGCAACGCCATGCGCATCGACGCCGTCCGCGAGGCGATCGAGACCGACTACGCCGGCTCCTGGCTCTACCCGGTGCTCCTCACCAGCCTCATCGAGGCGGCCGACGCCGTCGACTCCACCGTGGGCGTCCAGATGGCCTACCTCAAGGAGTGGGCCCCACGCTCGGCCAGGCCGCTCACCCTCAAGGCGCCCCCGTTCGTGCCCGGGACCGGACGTGCGCTGCGCTCAGACGTCAGTGAGGTCGTCGACCAGCTCGACCCGGTGGACGTGGCCTACCTCGACCCTCCCTACAACCAGCACCGGTACTACACGAACTACCACGTGTGGGAGACCCTCGTGCGCTGGGACGCCCCGGAGTACTACGGCGTGGCCTGCAAGCGGCTGGACTGCCGTGACGAGGCCACGAAGTCGGTCTTCAACAGACGGCGTCAGATGCCCCAGGCGCTGGCTGAGCTCATTGCCACGGTGCGTGCCAAGGTCCTCATCCTCTCCTTCTCCGACGAGGGCTTCGTGCCTCTGGAGGAGCTCACCGCGATGTGTGAGGCCCGCGGCGCCGTCGAGGTGCTCTCCTTCAGCTCCCAGCGCTACAACGGCGCCCGCATCGGGGTGTTCAACCCTCACGGGCAGAAGGTCAGCCGCATCAGCCACACGCGCAACACGGAGTACCTCCTCGTGTGCGGCGAGCCCCAGCGCGTTGAGGCCGTGACACGTAACCTGCAGGCATGAGCACGACCACCTCCTCACCCCTGAGCACACCCGCCATTGGACTCGGCACCTACAACCTGCGTGGCCGTCGCGGCACGGCGGCCGTGACCAGCGCGATCGAGGTCGGCTACCGCCTTGTCGACTCCGCCTTCTCCTACGACAACGAGGGCTGCGTGGCCGACGGCGTGGCACTCGCCGTCGAGCAGGGCCTGGCTGCCCGCGAGGAGATCGTGGTGACCTCCAAGGTCCCCGGCCGGCACTACGGGTACGAGCAGGGGCTGGCCGCTGTGGAGGAGTCCGCCTCGCGGATGCGTCCCATCGGCGCCATCGACCTCTATCTCCTGCACTGGCCCAACCCCGCTCAGAACAGGTACGTGGAGACCTGGAGGGCGCTCATCAAGGCCCGGGAGCGTGGTCTGGTGCGTCATATCGGGGTCTCGAACTTCCTGCCCGAGCACATCGAGCGCCTGGAGCGCGAGACCGGCGTCCTGCCCGAGGTCAACCAGATCGAGTCCCACCCGCTGTTCCCCAACACCGAGCAGATCGCCTACAACGCCTCCCGCGGCATCACGACCCAGGCCTGGAGCCCGCTGGGGCGTAAGTCGGACGTCCTCACCAACCCGACGGTCGCCGAGGTCGCCGCCGCGCACTCGGCCAGCCCCGCCCAGGTGATCCTGGCCTGGCACGTGGCTCGGGGCGCGACCCCTATCCCGAAGTCCTCCACGCAGGCACGTCAGGAGGAGAACCTCGCCTCCGCCGCACTGCACCTGACGTCTCAGGAGGTCTCCCGGATCACGGCCCTGGGCGAGGGCGGTCACCGCCTGGCCGGCCAGGACCCGGCCACCTACGAGGAGCTCTAAGACAGGTGCCGCGCTCAGCGCGGTGCCCCGGATCTGAGAGGATCCCTCCATGCGCACTGCCGACGTCCCGACCCCTCGCTCCGTCATCACGCCGTTGCGTCCAGGCACGCCGCCCGTGGACGCCTCCCGCCTGCGCCTCGTGGTCACCGACATGGACGGCACGCTGCTCGACGGCCACGGACGGGTGCCCGCAGGCCTGCCCGAGGTAGTGGCTCGTCTGCACGAGCGCGGGATCGTCTTCTGCCCGGCCTCGGGACGTCAGCTCGCCAACCTGCGCCACACGCTGGGCGCGGTCGTGGCGGACTCCGCCATCATCGCCGAGAACGGCACCCTCGTCGTCGACGGCGATCGCGAGCTCTTTCGCGACACGATCGGCCGCGCGCAGGTGGTCACCGTCATCCAGGCCGTTCGCCGGCTGGCTGGTCCCGGCTCGGGACTCGACGTCGGGGCCGTGGTGGCCACCCCGCAGGTGGCCTACGTCGAGCGTGCGGACGAGCGCTTCCTGGCGGAGGTGGACACCTACTACGCCTCACGCCAGGTCGTCTCGGACCTGACCGCCCTGCCGCTGGACAACGTGCTCAAGGTGGCGGTTCACGACTTTGTCGACGCCGAGCGTCTGTCCGCGCCCCACCTGGCCGCTGCGGCTCCCGGGCTCCAGACGGTGGTCTCGGGCCTGCACTGGACCGACCTCATGCCGGCTGAGGCCTCCAAGGGGCGTGCGCTCAGCGTCCTCCAGCGGCGTCTGGGCGTCACGCCGGAGCACACCGCCGTCTTCGGGGACTACCTCAATGACCTGGACCTCTTCGACGAGGCGGGGATGACCTTCGCCATGGCCAACGCCCATCCTGACGTGCTGGCTGCCGCCCGGTTCCAGGCACCTGCCAACACCGAGCAGGGAGTCCTACGGGTCCTGGAGGAGCTGCTGCGGGCGCGGTGACCCCTCCTGAGAGGCCTTAGCCGGCGTCGAGGACGTGCTCGATATCCACCTGGGGTGCGCTAGCACGCAGCGCCTCCAGGGCTCGGCGTTCCTTCTTCGTGGGCCGCCCCGCACCGCGGTCACGGATGATGGCGGCCGGTGCGTCCAGGGGAGAGGGACGTGGCGCGGAGAAGTCGGCGTAGGCGCGTCGCGCCACAGGGGCACCGACCCTCTTGAGGAGGATCTGGGTGACCAGGAGAAGCCGGTCGAAGCCGTCCACCCGGTAGCGCACCTCGTCACCGACGACGACGTGCTGGGCCGGCTTGGCCGTCTCCCCGTTGACGCGGACGTGCCCGGCCCTGCAGGCGGCCGTGGCAGCCGAGCGGGTCCTGCACTGGCGCACGGCCCACAGCCACACGTCCACCCTGGCCGAGGCGGGAGCGCCCGACTGGGCCGCCGCGGCCAGAGCCTGCGCCCGGACGGTCTCCTTGCTCACCATGGCGACATCCTAACGACGGTGCCGGTACCACAGCACAAGGGCTCCACCCGTCAGCGCCAGCCCCGCTGCCAGCGGAAGGGCGACCGACGGGTGGGTGGCGGCCTGCGCCAGTGCCCCAGGACGCTGCCCTGAGAGCCGCTCAAGCCACGAGACCTGCCCCTCGCCTCCAGCCGTGCAGCTGCTGAGCACCTCGGCCAGCGCCTGGCGGTCAGCGTCGGGCACGCCGAGCCGGTAGGCAGCCAGGACGGAGACGAAGCGCTGGGCGTACTCGCAGCGGAAAGCGGGCTCAGGAGGCCACCAGCCTGAGCCGCCTGCCGTGAGCCAGGTGCCGGTCTCGCTCGTGCCCACCGGGCAGGTGGCAGGGCCGCAGGCGCCCTTGGCGCTGTTGGCCTCGCCGTCGACCGCCAGCAGGTTGAGGGGGTCGTTGGCCACCAGCAGCCTCGTGCGCTGGTCCCAGGACCAGGCGCCGTGGGCATAGAGGTAGCTGAGGGGGACCACATGGTCGATCTGGACCGCGGCCGAGGTGTCCTGCCCGCGCTGGAAGGTGATCTGCTCACCGGTGTAGGGATCGTGCAGGACGCCGGTCCACACCGTCGCGTCAGGGCACACGCTGGCCCCCTCGCCCCGTCCCTGCTCAGCCGTCTGCAACCCAGGCGCACGCGAGAAGTCGACCTCGGCGAGGTCACGGGCCAGGATCTCGTTGCGGGTGTCGCACCCGTCAGCGTCCACGTCCTCCCAGGCCTTGCCGAACCAGCCGGTGCGCGAGCCACCTTGCGCCCACGAGACGGCCGCCGGGGAGTCCGCAGGCAGCAGGTCCAGGGCCGCCAGAGCCTCGCGTGGCGGCAGGACGAGGGAGCCCCGCTCGTCCCAGGCCGTGGCGCTGGCTGTCTCTCCCGCCGCGGCGCTGGACCCGGCGTAGGCCGGGCCGGTCAGCCCCACGGGCACGATCCCGCAGGCGAGCGCCACCAGGACGGCAAGTGCGGCCGCCACCGTCATGACGACGTGCCACCCGCCGCCCGGCGCATCGGGCCGTGGCTCAGGCACGGCGTGACGAGAGCGGTTCATGCGGCCAGGCTAGGCCCGGGCACCGACACTCGTCCCCAGCCTCGCGCAGGGTCAGCACCACCTGCTACTGCGCGGCCTCAGCCTGCTGCGCCGCCTCCTGCCCCAGGCAGTGGCAGCCGTGGTCGGTGGCAAAGGCCGTGAGCACCTCCTCGAAGACGAGGTCCGGGGTCAGCCGGCGCAGCTCCTCGTTCATCGTGGTCACCGGCTCGCGCCTGGGCATGGTGACGATCTGCGGGGCAGAGCCGTCCGGACGCGTGATGCGCACCCGCTCCTGGTCCGCGCGCTCGATGAGGTAGGTCCCGGCCTCCGTGTGGGCAGCGACCTGGGAGATCCCGGAGAAGCCGGGCACCTCCTCCCACTCGACCTCGACGTCGGCCTGCAGGCGCAGCCACCGGATCATCAGCGCCATGGAGGCGTTGGAGGGCTCTCCCGCCACCACGACGCGACTGACCTGGTGGTCGCGCAGGACGGGTCCGAGCGTGGCGGCCACGATGGCGCGCCACAGCGTCATCCGCGTCCAGGCCAGGTCGATGTCTCCCCGGGTGTACCCGGGTGCCAGCGCCGCCAGGGCCGCCACAGGGTCAGGCTGGGCCGGGGTGTTCGTGATCCGCGTGCCTGCCAGCTGCCCCAGGGGGTCGCGCGCCGGGCAGCTCGGCATCGTCGTCGGCCACCAGGTGACCACCGGGACGTCCGGCAGCAGGAAGGGGACCACGAGGGTGTCGGTGTGATCGGCGGCCTCGCCCCACGGACGCAGGACCAGCGTCTCGCCAGCCCCGGCGTCGTGGCCGACCCGGATCTCGGCGTCCAGGTGACCAGGAAGGTCGGCGGAGACGTGACCGTCACGTGAGCGCGGACCGGAGGCGTCCTCGCGCCCGGGCGGGGCGACGACGGCGATGACGCGGCAGGGGTGGTCGCGCGAGGCCCCGTGAGCGGCTTCCAGGGCCTCCTCCAGGCCGACGGTGTCGGTGGAGATGACCAGGGTGAGCACACGCGAGCTACCGGCTCCGCCCTCGACGGTGAGGAGCTCGGAGACGATGCGGTCGGTCGTCGTCGCGGTCAGGGTGGTGATCATGAACGCCTCCAGGTACGGCCGTCACGGGCAAGCAGGTCATGGGCGCTGTCCGGGCCCCAGGAGCCCGGGCGGTAGGAGTCAGGGACCCCTGCCGCAGCCCAGTGCTCGATCACCGGGTCCAGGACGCGCCAGGACAGGTCCACCTCACGCTGGTGGGGGAAGAGCGGGGCGTCGCCCAGCAGGGCGTCCAGGATGAGGCGCTCGTAGGCCTCGGGCGACTCCTCGTTGAAGGAGGCTCCGTAGCCGAAGTCCATCAGGACGTCGCGCAGCTCCATGTGGGTGCCCGGGACCTTCGAGGCCAGACGCATCGTGATGCCCTCGTCAGGCTGGATCCTCAGCACGATCGTGTTGGCCCCCACCCCTGCCGTGGCAGAGGGGTCGAAGGGCAGGAAGGGCGGCTGCTTGAAGACGACGGCGACCTCGGTGACCCTGCGGGCCAGGCGCTTGCCCGCCCTGAGGTAGAAGGGCACACCGGCCCAGCGCCTGTTGGCGATCTCCAGGCGGAGGGCGGCAAAGGTCTCCGTGGTGGAGTCCTGCGGCACGCCCTGCTCCTCGGTGTAGCCAGGCACCGCCACACCGCCCTGGAAGCCGCCGGCGTAGCGACCGCGCGCCGTGGTGGCGTCCAGGTCGAGCACGCCGTGGCGCGTCAGGCGCACGCAGTCGAGCACCTTCTCCTTCTCCGCGCGCACGGCCGCGGAGTCCATGGAGGTCGGCTCCTCCATGGCGGTCAGGGCGAGCAGCTGGAGCAGGTGGTTCTGGATGACGTCACGTGCCGCGCCGATGGTGTCGTAGTAGCCGGCGCGTGAGCCGATGCCGATGTCCTCGGCCATGGTGATCTGGACGTGGTCGACGTACCCCTGGTTCCACAGCGGCTCGAACATCGTGTTGGCAAAGCGCAGCGCCAGGATGTTCTGGACCGTCTCCTTGCCCAGGTAGTGGTCGACCCGGAAGACGTCGTCGGGACGCACGATCCGCCCCACCAGGGCGTCCAGCTCACGCGCGGAGTCCCGGTCGTGGCCGAAGGGCTTCTCGATCACCACACGGCGCCAGCTGCCCGCAGCGTCGTCCACGAGTCCGGAGGCGGCCACGCGCTGGGTGACGGCGGGGAACCACCCGGGCGGGATGGACAGGTAGAAGGCACGGTTGCCGCTGGTGCCTCGGGTGGCGTCCAGCTGTGAGACCACGTCGGTCAGGCGCTCGTAGGCCTCGTCGTCCTCGAAGGAGGAGAAGGTCACGAAGCGCATGCCCTCGGCCAGCTGCTCCCAGATGCTCTCGTGCCAGGGGGTGCGGGCGTGGGCCTCGACGCTGGAGCGCACGTAGGCGCGCATGTCCTCGTCGCTCCAGTCGCGCCGCCCGACTCCCACCAGGGAGAAGGAGGGGGAGAGCAGGCCGCGGTTGGCCAGGTCGTAGACGGCCGGCAGCAGCTTGTGGCGGGCCAGGTCGCCGGTGATGCCGAACATCACCATGACGCAGGGGTCCGCGATCCTGGGCATGCGCAGGTCGCGGGGGTCCAGCAGCGGGTTGCTGCCAGCCGCCGCCTGCGGGGCCGAGGCAGCGTGAGCGGTGTCAGTGTCCACGTGCACCTTCCTGACGTCGTGACTGCGCCCAGGAGCGGGCGTCGTCGTCAGTGTAGGCGCCGGCACCGACGTCGAGCCCTCTCCTGTGCCCGCCCCAGGCAGGTCCTGCCAGGCCCCCTCCCGGCGCTACGCCTGCGGCGGACCACGGTGACAGGGTAGGTGTCACTGACCAGCGATAGGCTCGCACCAGAGTCGGCACCACGCCGACGGCCCGACCGACCAGCCCGTGGAAAGGCAGATCATGACCGCCACCAACGACGTCGTTCCCACCGCCTTTGTACCTGAGCCCGCCTCCGCCGACATCGGCGTGTACGGTCTGGGCGTCATGGGCGCCAACCTCGCCCGCAACCTCGCCCGCCACGGGCACGCGGTGGCCGTGTTCAACCGGACCCCGGTACGCACCGAGCGTCTCATGAGCCGCTACGCCGATGAAGGCACCTTCGTGCCGGCCAGCGAGCTGGCCGACTTCGTCGCCTCCCTGCGCCGTCCCCGTGTGGCGATCATCATGGTCCAGGCCGGAGGCGCGACCGAGGCGGTCATCGACCAGCTGCGCGAGCTGCTCGAGCCGGGGGACATCGTCGTCGACGCCGGCAACACCTTCTACAAGGACACCCAGCGCCGCGAGGCCTCCCTGCGTGAGCAGGGCATCCACTTCGTGGGCATGGGCGTCTCCGGCGGAGAGGAGGGGGCGCTGCTGGGTCCCTCGATCATGCCCGGCGGCACCGAGGACTCCTACCGGCGCCTGGGTCCCATGCTGGAGTCGATCTCGGCGCACGTGGACGGCGTGCCCTGCTGCACGCACGTGGGCCCCGACGGCGCCGGCCACTTCGTCAAGATGGTGCACAACGGCATCGAGTACGCCGATATGCAGCTCATCGCCGAGGCATACCACCTCCTGCGTCACGTGGCCGGGCTGAGCGTGGCTGAGATCGCCTCCGTCTTCCGCTCCTGGAAGGACTCCGAGCTCGACTCCTACCTCATCGACATCACCACCGAGGTCCTCGACCGCGTCGACCCGGCCACCGGCGATCCCTTCGTCGACGTCGTCGTGGACGCCGCCGCCCAGAAGGGCACGGGGGTGTGGACGACGCAGTCCGCCCTGGAGCTGGGCGTCGCGGTCCCGGCCATCGCCGAGGCCACCTTCGCCCGCGCCGTCTCCTCCTCCCCGGCCCAGCGGGCTGCGGTCCAGGACTGCGGGCTCGACGCCGGTACCCGGCAGGTCACCTTCGAGGCTGAGGAAGACCGCCAGGCCTTCGTCAACGCCGTACGCCAGGCGCTGTACGGCTCGAAGATCGCCGCCTACGCCCAGGGCTTCGACGAGATCTCCACCGCCTCCCAGGCCAACGGCTGGGAGGTGGACCTGGGCGCCATGGCGCGCATCTGGCGCGGCGGCTGCATCATCCGGGCTCGCTTCCTGAACGACATCACCCGCGCCTACGCCCAGGAGCCGGACCTCGCCAGCCTCCTGACCGCCCCGGTCTTCGCCTCGGCGCTGGAGGACGTCCTGCCGGCCTGGCGCGAGGTCGTCTCCGTCTCGGCCCTGGCCGGCGTGCCCGCCCCCGCCTTCGCCTCCTCCCTGGCCTACGTGGACCAGCTGCGCTCCCCGCGTCTTCCCGCCGCCCTCATCCAGGGCCAGCGTGACTTCTTCGGCTCGCACACCTACCACCGCGTGGACGACCCGGCCGGCGTCTACCACGTCCTGTGGGCCCAGGAGGGACGCGCCGAGGAGAAGTGGGACTGATGACCTCCGCACCGCCCGCCACCAGCCAGGCGCCCGAGCGCCTGTCCTCACCGACCAACCTGTCGCGCTCCGAGGCGGCCTGGCGCTCCCAGGTGCTCGCCGTCCAGTCGCTCGGCGTCGTCATCGACCTCACGAGCGCGCCAGACCAGCAGGCCACCGGCTTCGCGGTCCGCAGCGAGCTGAGCCTGCGGGTGGGCACGCCCTGTTCAGGGGCCTGGATCGACTTCCTGGGGGAGGAGGTCTCCTCGCTGCGCGTGGACGGCCAGGAGGTCGAGGCCAGGTGGGACGGTGCACGCCTGGCCCTGCCAGACCTGGAGACAGGGGAGCACCTCGTGGCGGTGGAGGCCCGTGGCCGCTACTCCAACTCCGGCCAGGGCCTGCACCGCTTCCACGACCCTGTCGACGGCGCGACCTACCTCTACACCCACTTCGAGCCCTCGGACTCACGTCGGGCCTGGCCCTCGATGGACCAGCCTGACCTCAAGGCGCCCTTCACCCTCACCGTCGTCCACCCGGCAGGCTGGACGGTGCTGGGCAACGGCGCGGCCCAGGACTCGCGCCCCTCCCACGAGCGCCCGGACGCCGTCGTCACGCGTTTCGCCCCCACCCTGCCCCTGCCCAGCTACCTCACCGCCCTGGCGGCCGGTCCCTGGTACCGGGTGACCGGTACCTGGCGCTCGTCGCGGCGCGCGCAGGCCGAGCCGGTTGAGCTGTCCTGGTCCTGTCGCGCGAGCCTGGCCCGGCACCTGGACGCCGACGAGCTCCTGGAGGTCACCGCCCAGGGCATGACCCTGTACGACGAGGCCTACGACTTCCCCTACCCGTGGGGCGGCTATGACAGCGTGCTCGTCCCGGAGTACAACCTCGGCGCCATGGAGAACCCGGGCTGCGTCACCTTCAACGAGGAGGCCTACCTCTTCCAGGGCCCGGTCACCCGTGCCCAGCACGCAGGGCGGGCCAACACGATCCTGCACGAGATGTGCCACATGTGGTTCGGGGACCTCGTGACTCCCACCTGGTGGGAGGACACCTGGCTCAAGGAGTCCTTCGCGGAGAACCAGGGCACCTGGGCACAGGCCACGGCTACGCAGTGGACGCAGGCCTGGGCGACCTTCGCCCTCGGTCGCAAGGCCTGGGCCTACTGCGAGGACTCCCGCCCGGCAACGACCCACCCCGTCGTGGCCACGGTGGAGGACGTCGAGGCCGCCCGCCAGACCTTTGACGGCATCACCTACGCCAAGGGGGCGGCCGTCCTCAAGCAGCTGGTGGCCCACCTGGGGCAGGAGACCTTTCTGCAGGCCGCCCGCCGCTGGTTCTCCGAGCACGCCTTCGCCAACGGCGACCTCGCTCAGTTCCTCGACACCCTTGGCCAGGTCTCCGGGCGTGACATGGAGGCCTGGGCGCAGGCCTGGCTGCGCACGGCGGGCCCCTCGCTCCTGACCAACGAGCTGGAGTCCGACGGCGAGCGCATCACGCGTCTGACGGTGCGCCAGGAGGGGACCGACCTGGCCACGGGCCAGCCCGTCCTCCGGCCGCACACGCTCGTCGTCGGGCTCTACTCCTTCGACGACCAGGGCCGGCTCACCCGTACCCACCGGCTGCCGCTGACCCTGGAGACGGCGAGCGCGGACCTGCCCGACGCTGTTGGTCTGCCCGTGCCGGACCTCGTCACCGTCAACGATGAGGACCTCACCTACGCCGTCATCCGGCCGGACGCCGCCTCGCTGGCCACGGCTCGCACCTGCCTGGCGCGGCTGGACGACCCGCTCACCCGCTCGCTGTGGTGGTCCAGCCTGGACAACCTCGTGCGTGACGGCCTGCTGGCCACCAGCCAGTACCTGTCGACGGTCCTCGCTCAGGCCGACGACGCCACCCAGCCCGCCACCCTGGCGAGCCTGCTCAGCCGCTGCCGCCACTACGCCCTCGCCTACGTCAGGGCCGAGGACCGGGCGCAGACCCTCGCGCCGCTGGTGGGGGCCGGCCCCACCGAGGACGGCTCCCTCGACGCCTGGCAGCTGCTCCTGGCGGCTGCGGCCGGCAGCGACGCCCAGCTGGTGCGGGCCCGTGCCTGGATCGAGGCCGCAGGACAGGCACGCCTGCTCGCCCCTCAGGCCGTCAGGACGGCCGCCGCCCGGCTCCGCCAGCTGCGCGAGGGCGGCCTGGACGGACTCACCGTCGACGACGACCTGCGGTGGAGAGTGCTCATCGCCCTCGCGCGCCTGGGGGAGGTGGACAGGGCCGAGCTCGATGAGGCCCTCAGGCACGACCCCACGGCCTCAGGGCGCACACGCCACCTCCAGGCCGTCTCCTCGCTTCCGCTGGCAGGGCTCAAGGAGCAGGTCTTTACCCGTGTGCTCCAGGACGCGTCCCTGAGCAACGACCACCTTGACGCCCTCATCCAGGGCTTCGCCGTGGACAGCCACCGCGACCTCACCGCCTCCTTCACCCACCGGTACCTGGCTGAGCTGGAGACCGTGTGGGACGGACGCGGGCAGGAGATCGCGACCCGTGTCGTCATGGGCCTCTTCCCCTCCTGCGGCGACAGGCAGGACCTGGAGGCCGTCGACCAGTGGCTGGCGGAGCGCACCCAGGCACCCGCCGCGCTGCGACGGCTGGTGCTCAAGTGCCAGGACGACCTCGCCCGGGCGCTGCGTTGCCGCCGGTGAGCGCAGGGCCGCCCTGTGGCCCTGGTCCTGTCTGGCGTTGTCACAGTGGGGCGTGGCAACGGTATGGTGGAGCCAACGTGGTGCGACCGGCACCGCCCGACCCGAGGGGGACATGATGTCGAGCACGCCGATACAGCCGGATCCCACCTCGACCCAGACCTTCGGCGCCATTGACTCCACGGACGAGCGCGAGGCCCCCCTCATCGGGCTCTCGCAGCAGGACAGGGCAGCCATCGCGGCCCTGCCGCCAGGAACGGCGCTGCTGCTCGTCGGCCACGGACCGACCACCGGCGCCCGCTTCCTGCTGGACTCCCGGCAGACGACGGTGGGACGTCACCCGCACGCGGACATCTTCCTGGACGACGTCACCGTCTCGCGCAAGCACGCCATGTTCCTGGCGGTGGAGGGCGGCGGCTACGCCGTGCGTGACTCGGGCTCCCTCAACGGCACCTACGTCAACCGCCAGCGTGTGGAGGAGGCCACCTTGCGGGCGGGCGACGAGGTTCAGATCGGCAAGTACCGGATGAGCTACCACCCCGGTCCCTCCGTCCCCGGCGCGCAGTGAGCCCCGCCGCCCGCAAGGCAGCCACGGCCTCGTCCCAGGCTGCTCCTCGTCCCGAGCCCGCCGCCTCGACCTCGTCCTGGCCGCAGGGCGCCTCGCACGAGCCCTCGATGAAGATCGGTGAGGTCGTCGAGCACCTGCGTCCCAGCTTTCCGGCGCTGTCGATCTCCAAGGTCCGTTACCTGGAGAGCGAGGGGCTCATTCACCCCCACCGGGTGGGCAACGGCTACCGCCAGTACTCCCAGGCCGACGTCGAGCGCCTGCGCTTCGCGCTGACCGCCCAGCGTGACGAGTACCTGCCGCTGTCGGTCATCCGAGAGCGCCTGGAGCAGATGGACCACCAGCCGCATGCGGGTCTGCGTGTGCCGCGGGTAGTGGCCTCCCACGGTCGCCTGGTCGACAAGGACGCACCGGTGGACCTGGACGAGCTCATGCGTCGCACCGGCGCCAGCCAGGAGCAGGTGGACGAGCTCATCTCCATCGGCGTGGTCGTTGCTGACGCACGTGGCACCTTCCGTCCTACCGCGCTACGTGCCGCCGAGCTGGCGATGCAGGTTCACCGGCTCGGTCTGCCGCTGCGCAACCTGCGGGCCGTGCGCACCGCGGCCGAGCGCGAGGCGGACCTCATCGACCACGCTGTCCAGCACCAGCGCAGCCGCTCGGTGCAGGCTGCCGAGCTCAGCGCCACCACGCTGGCAGGAGCCCTGGCGGACCTGCACGAGGAGCTGCTGCGCCGCTCGGTGGAGTCCCTGGGCTGAGAACCGCCTTTCTGACCTCCCTCATTCGCCAGACACAGGAGCAGGTGCTCCGTAGCCTTGGACACGTGCACGACATGCGTCTGGTCGCCGTCCGATCGACCTCACCTGACGAAGGGCTTGTCGCGCTCCTGGTTCAGGAGGGCGGGCCCTCCATCCTCGCCGTCCCGGTCAGCGCCCGTGAAGGCCTGAGCCTGAGCGCCGAGCACGGCTCGATCGAGTCCTGGCCACCGCTGCTCCAGCGATGCCTGGAGGCGCAGGGCGGACGGCTGGAGCAGGTCAGGCTCGGTATCGACGACGACGCCGTCCTGCGTGCCGACCTTGTGCTGACCGCCTGCCAGAGCCCCGGCCAGGAGGATCCTGGGTGCTGCGTGCCGTGCACCCCCGGGGAGGCGCTCATGATCTCCAGCGGCTGCGGTCTGCCTGTGCGCGCCTCTGACGGGCTGCTGCGCCTGCGGGGCGTGGACCTGGGGGAGGAGAGCATCTCGGACAAGGTTGCTCGGTGGAGACAGAGCCTGTCCGCAGGGTCGGCCGGCATCTGGTGACCTGCCTGCGACACGCGGGACTGCTGTGACTAATGTGACTATAGATATGAGGTGCCTCACATAGCAGGGTCGGATCATCGGTGGCTCTCCACTGTGATCTCAAGGAAAAGCTCCCCCACCTCGTCTCTAGCCTGAACCTCATCTTGAGATTGAGACCTAATCGGTGCCGCAGCACCGCGCGCCCTTCGTTGAGCAGACCCCTTTCGACCCCTATCGTGGGGCCTGCTGGCGCGGCCACCAGGCCACGGTCCCACCCCGTCACCCGAACCGACAGGAGCATCACGTGAGCGCGAACGAAGCGATCCGTCACGACGTCGCCCTTCAGCGCACCCAGGGCATGCTCTTCGGTGACCCCCTGCCTGAGCTCGATGCCAACACCGGCTACCGGGGTCCCGTCGCCTGCCGTGCGGCCGGCATCACCTACCGCCAGCTCGACTACTGGGCACGCACCGGACTGGTCGAGCCCACCATCCGTTCCGCCAAGGGCTCAGGGTCCCAGCGCCTCTACTCCTTCCGGGACATCCTGCTGCTCAAGATCGTCAAGCGGCTGCTGGACACGGGCGTGTCCCTGCAGCAGATCCGCACCGCCGTCAACGCCCTGCACGAGCGGGGGGTGGAGGACCTGACCTCCATCACGCTCATGAGCGACGGCGCCTCGGTCTACGAGTGCACGAGCGACGACGAGGTCATCGACCTGGTCCAGGGCGGCCAGGGCGTCTTCGGTATCGCCGTGGGCCGTGTGTGGCACGAGGTCGAGGGGTCGCTGGCCGAGCTGCCGACTGACCACGCCGGTGACCTGCCCGTCGTCGAGGACGAGCTGGCCGCCCGGCGCGCGGCCAGGCGCCGGGCGGTGTGAGGCCGGCTGCCCGGTCCCGTCTCACTCCTGCCGCTGCCCCAGGACGTAGCGGCGCCGGTAGCCGTCAGACATGTCAGTGAGCGTCACCTGGACCTGACCGTCGGCGTCAACCTCGTAGCGCTCGTGCACCCGCGGTCCGTCGCCGGTGCGCCTGACCTCGACCTGGCGCAGGTCAGCGTGCTCCCGCAGCCCGGCCTCCAGCGGGAAGAGGACGTCCTCGTAGGGGTAGGTGCGCCCTGAGGGCTCGCAGCGCTCATCGACGTGCGCACACTCGACGAAGCGGAAACGAGCCACGTTGTGCACGGCCTGGTACTCCCGGTCGATGACTGTGGCCCGGCCCGCCCCGGCCTGCACGCTGTCAGGGCGGAGCAGGACGTCGAAGCTCGTGCGCCTGCCGTCCTCTGACTCGCGAAAGACCCCGAAGCCTCGACTCAGCCGGTCGGACAGGGTCAGGCCCGACCGGGGGTCAGCCGCGATGGCCAGCCCGATGGCGGTCGAGGAAGCGGGATAGGGCGAGCGGTGCACGCGCCGGCCGTAGCGCTCACGCAGACCCCGGGCCACAGGCGGGAAGGCGGAGGCGCCGCCCACGAGGTAGATGCCAGCCACCTGGCTCAGGTCCGGGCTGCCGTCGTCGAGCCGGCTCACAAGAGGCTCCATCGTCGTCAGCGACCTGTCCACCAGCGGCTCGCAGCGGCGGTAGAGCTCAGCAGTCTGGACCACGACGCCGCGCCCGCGCAGGTCGACCACCACGCGCCTCGTCTGAGGCGTCAGACCCTCCTTGGCCTCCTGGCACTGCTCCAGCAGGTCGTCCAGCTCGGTGGGGGACAGGTCCTCCTCCCGGCTCCCGCAGCCTTCCAGGACCATCTGGGCCAGGACGAGGTCGATGTCGTCACCTCCCAGGTCCGGCAGCCCGCGTGAGGCGAGCACCTCGTGGCGGCCTCCCGTGACGTCCACGACCGAGCTGTCAAAGGTGCCGCCGCCCAGGTCGTAGACGAGGACCCTCGTCCGCCGCGACGAGAGCGTGGCGGACCTGCGGTGGGTGTACTCAAAGCCGGCGGCCGAGGGCTCGTTGAGCACGGCCGTGACGTGGAAGCCGGCCGCCTCGAAGGCGTCGCGGGTGAGCATGCGCTGGGAGCCGTAGGCATGGGCCGGCACCGCGACGACGACGCTGGTCGTGGGCGCGGACAGGTCGACCTCGGCCAGCGCCGGCAAGGCGGTGATCTCCTCGCGCACGTGCCGCAGGTAGCCGGTGAGCACCTCGCCGACCGCCAGGTCCTGTCCGCCCAGCCGCACGGGCGTGCTCCACGTGGTGCGAGGGCTGGCCAGCAGCCGCTTGAGCGAGCGCAGCAGCGGCGCTCCCTGGCGGGCTGCCTGACGGGCCCGGAACCCGTGGACCAGGCCCGTGGCCGTCAGCGCGCTCAGGGACGGCAGGTAGAAGTGGTCGTCACCCTCGCAGTCGGTGAAGGGAAGGACCGGGTAGTTGCCTCGGTCACTGACGGCCACGACGGTGCGGGTGGTGCCCAGGTCGACGCCGAGGGCCGTCACCTGCTCCTCGTGGCCCAGGCGGGTGCGTTGCTGGCTGGTCATGTCATGCTCCTGTGTGCGAGGCCTTTGCCCGCTCCGACCTTAATCCCTGACCTGCCCGGGCGCGGGCACCGGTCCGAGGGCGTCAGCGCCCGTGGCGGGGACGGGACGAAGGCCCAGCGGGGTCCGGTCCGTGAGATATCGCACCCCGTCTCGTGCTCATCCGAGGGCGTTCTGAGAACGCCGAGGCTGACGAATCAGGCCTCCTCCTGGTAACAATTCTGCCAGGCCAAGTTCACCTGGCACTGACCTCCGCCCTTCCCGGGCGGTCGGTCCACCTCGCCCACTGGGACCGGAATGAGTAGCACCCTCTTCATCGTCGTCGTCGTGGTCGTCACCGCTCTGGTGTTCGACTTCACCAACGGCTTTCACGACTCTTCCAACGCGATGGCCACGTCCGTCGCGACGGGGGCCTTCACCCCCAAGCGTGCGGTCCTCGTGGCCGCCGTGCTCAACGTCATCGGAGCGTGCCTGTCCACCGAGGTGGCCAAGACCATCTCGGGCGGGCTCTTCGACGACGCCCTCATCCAGGCCGCGCCGGCCATGGTCTTCGCGGGACTGGCCGGAGCCATCCTGTGGAACCTGACCACCTGGCTGTTCGGCCTGCCCTCCTCCTCCTCGCACGCGCTGTTCGGCGGTCTCATCGGCGCCGTCGTCGTGGCTGCGGGGCTGCAGGGCGTGCACTGGGGCACGGTCATCTCCAAGATCGTCCTGCCGGCGCTCGTGGCGCCCTGCGTCGCCGGCCTGGCTGCGGCGGTGGCGACCTGGATCGCCTATCGCGTGGCCCGTCCCGACGACCGCTACTCCCAGAGGGTCTTCCGCAACGGCCAGCGGCTGTCCGCCTCCCTGGTGGCCCTGGCGCACGGCACCTCGGACGGTCAGAAGACGATGGGGGTCATCACTCTCGTGCTCGTGGCGGCCGGGTACCAGGAGGCCGGTACCGGCCCGCAGTGGTGGGTCATCGCCACGGCGGGCCTGGCCATCGGCCTGGGCACGTACTCGGGAGGCTGGAGGATCATGAGGACCATGGGCAAGGGCCTGGTCCACATCGACCCGCCCCAGGGCTTCGCCGCCGAGACGGCCTCCACGGTGGCCATCCTGGCCTCCTCCCACCTCGGCTTCGCCCTGTCGACCACACATATCTGTACCGGCTCCATCCTCGGCTCCGGGGTAGGACGCGGCTCCAAGGTCTCCTGGGTGACCTTCGGCCGGATGGGCGTGGCCTGGCTCATCACGCTGCCCGCCGCCGGCCTCGTCGGCGCCGTCACCTCCTACGTCGCCGTGCGCGGAGGGACGCTGGGCACCCTGGCCGTCATCGTCGTCCTGCTGGCCGGGGCCATGGCGATCATCCGCCAGGCCAACCACAACAGGGTCGACTTCTCCAACGTCAACGACGCCCACACCGTCGTGGTCGCCAGGAAGACCGACCCCTCGCTCACGCGCAGGCCTCGCACCGTCGAGCAGGTCAAGCAGGAGCTGGCCGGGGCCGGCTCGCGGGGAGGGGACGCAGCGTGAGCGGCATCAGCATCGACTGGGCCTCTCTGGGGCTGGTCACCCTCGTGACCGTCGTGGCCACCGCCTTCGTCATGCTCATCACCTCCTCGGCCGCCCGCATGCTTGACGAGGTCCACGTCAAGCGCCAGGCTGGGAAGGTCGAGGGCCTTCACGCCGCGGAGGTGGCGGCCGGATTCTTCCTGGTCCTGGCCGGGGCGATCGTCGCCTTCGGCCTGTGGCTCATCATTCCCTACTTCCACTAAGCGCCCTGCCCCGCTCTCCAGGCCGGTAGCCTGGAGGCATGACCGAGGACCTGCGCGCCGCCGAGGCTGAGGCCGTGGCCGGCTCCCACGCTGCCAGCGACCCCGACTACCCGCTCATCCACGTGGCACCGCCGGTGGGCCGTCTCAACGATCCCAACGGCCTGCTCATCGACGACGGCGTGGCACACGTCTTCTTCCAGTACACCCCCGCGCACCCCTCCCGCCGGCTGGTCTACTGGGGGCACGCCTCCTCCGAGGACCTGCTGCACTGGACCCACCACGCCCCGGCCATCGTGCCCGACTCCTTCTACGACGCTTCCGGCGCCTACTCCGGCAACGCCCTCGTGCTGGAGGACGGTGAGCGCGAGCGGGCCCCGCACGCCGCCCGCTACCAGCTGTTCTACACCGGCAACCTCAAGGACGACGTCGGCGAGCGCACGGCCAGCCAGTGCCTGGTCACCTCCACGGACCTGGTCTCCTTCACCAAGTGGCCGGGCAACCCCCTCATCCCGACCCACGCCGCGGGCTACACCGCCCACTTCCGTGACCCCCAGGTCACCCGCGACCCCGACCACCCGGGCAGGTTCCGCATGCTGCTGGGCGTCCAGCGGCAGGACCTGAGCGGCGCGGCCCTGGTCTACCACTCCACCGACCTGCTCAGCTGGCAGCTCGACGGTGAGCTGAGCTTCCCTGACGCCCACGGCGCCCTGGACCACCTGGGCTACATGTGGGAGTGCCCGGGAGTGGTCAGGCTCACCGAGGAGACCACGGGGCAGGTCCGCGACGTCCTCATCTGGTGCCCGCAGGGTGCTGATCAGCAGCAGGCTGACGGCTACGAGAACGTCTTCCCCTGCGTCTACGCCGTCGGGCACCTGGTGGGTACCCGGCTGCTGGACAGCGACGGCACGCTGCGGCAGGTCGACCACGGCTTCGAGTTCTACACGCCCCAGGCCTTCTCGCGCGCCCCCTCCCAGCCCGGCCAGGTGCTGCTGACCGGCTGGGCCGGCAACGCCGGGCAGGATGACCAGCCCTCGGCCACCGACGGGGGATGGGTGCACACCCTGACCGTTCCTCGTGCGCTCTCGCTGCGTCACGGGCGTCTTGTCCAGCGTCCGGTCCTGCCCGAGCCCCAGGAGCAGGCGCAGCTGCCGGCGCGCGTGGCCCAGGCGGCCGGCGAGCCGGTCACGCTCCTGGAGGGACACCGCAGCTGGCACCTCGTGCTGGAGGCAGAGCGTGCTGCCGGCGCGCTCCAGGTGCGTATCGGCAGCGAGGAGTCTCACGTCAGCATCGAGCTCGACCTGTCCCGACGCACCCTGCGGGTCGACCGCTCCTCCTCGCGCTACACGGCTCACGGCACCACCCGTACCGTGAGCCTCGACGAGCACCTGGCCCCGCGCCTGGAGGTGCTGCACGACCGGTCCGTCACTGAGGTCTTCGTCGGCGACGGCGACCTGGCCTTCACGCTGCGCAGCTTCGTCGACCCCGCCGCCGACGGTGTCTGGCTCAGGGCGCCTGGTGCCTCCCTCAAGGCAGCGTCGGCCAGCGTCTTTGACTGACATCAAGCCGATACGTGCCCTACGGGTCCCTTGTCAGGAGCGGGGGAGCGACGGTAGTGTGACCAACGATTGACACACCCCCGGTCCGTCCCTGGTCGTCACGGGACGACCACCGAGGCCTGAGCTCACTGCCGAGGGGCCGGGAAGCACAGAAAGGAGACCCGGGTGGCTATGGACCACGCCCGCGTGGCCGCGGACGTCATCACCTACGTTGGCGGCGCCGAGAACATCAGCGCTGCCGCCCACTGCGCCACACGGCTTCGCCTCGTCCTGGCGGACATGGACAAGGTCGACCAGAAGGCGCTGGACGCCGATCCCGACCTCAAAGGCACCTTCGTGGCCGGCGGCATGTACCAGATCATCGTCGGTCCGGGCGACGTCGACCTCGTCTTCAAGGAGATGATCGCCACCGGCCGGGTGCGCGAGGTCTCCAAGGACGAGGCCAAGCAGGAGGCCGCCCAGTCCGGCAACCTGTTCACCCGCTTCATCAAGATGATCGCGGACATCTTCGTCCCGATCCTGCCCGCCCTCATCGCCGGCGGTCTCATGATGGCGATCAACAACGTCCTGACGGCCGAGGGGCTCTTCGGCTCCCAGTCGCTGGTCCAGCGCTGGACCTGGCTCACGGACTACGCCGACCTGATCAACATGGTCTCCTCGGCCGCCTTCGCCTTCCTCCCGGTCCTGGTCGGCTTCTCGGCGACCAAGCGTTTCGGGGGCAACGTCTACCTCGGTGCAGCCATGGGTGCGGCCATGGTCTCCACCTCCTTGACCAACGCCTACTCCATCGCCCAGGCTCAGGCTGAGGGCAGCATCGAGGTGTGGCACCTGTTCGGTCTGACGGTGGAGAAGATCGGCTACCAGGCCATGGTCATCCCGGTGCTGTGCGTGGCCTGGATCCTGTCCACGATCGAGAAGTGGCTGCACAAGCGCCTGTCAGGTACCGCGGACTTCCTGCTCACCCCGCTCATCACGATCCTGGTCACCGGTTTCCTCACCTTCGTCATCGTCGGTCCGGTCACCCGCGAGCTGTCTGACGCCATCACCTACGGCCTGGACTGGATCTACAACGCCCTGGGCCCGGTCGGTGGCTTCCTGTTCGGTCTGGTCTACTCGCCGATCGTCGTCACCGGCCTGCACCAGTCCTTCCCCGCCGTCGAGATCCCGCTGCTGCCGCAGAACGGGGGAGCGGGAGACTTCATCTTCCCCATCGCCTCGATGGCCAACGTGGCGCAGGGCGCCGTGGCGCTGGCCGTCTTCTTCCGCACGCGTGACGCCAAGATGAAGGGCCTGGCCGGTGCCGGTGGTGTCTCGGCCGTCTTCGGGATCACCGAGCCTGCGATCTTCGGTGTCAACCTGCGCCTGCGCTGGCCCTTCTTCATCGGCATGGGCGCCGCGGCCGTGGGAGCGGCTGGTGTCGCGCTGTTCAACGTGCGCGGCGCCGCGCTGGGCGCAGCCGGTTTCGTCGGCTTCGTCTCGATCAAGACCGAGGACATCCCGGCCTACCTCGCCCTGGAGCTGCTCACCTTCGCCCTGGCCTTCGGCGCCGCCTTCACCTACGCCAGCACGCGTGGCAGGGCCAGCCTGGCCGGGGAGGCGGACGAGGACGCGCTCGCCAGCGCGGCGATCCAGGAGCGCTCCCGCGAGGTCGTCGAGCTTCCCGAGAGCGCCTCGACGGACCTGACGGTGACCTCACCGGTCCAGGGCACGGCGATGCCGTTGTCCGAGGTGGAGGACCAGACCTTCGCCTCAGGCATGCTCGGTCCCGGCACCGCCGTCGAGCCTGCCGCAGGTCCCGTGGTCTCGCCGGTGGACGGCGAGGTCATCGTCGCCTTCCCGACCGGCCACGCCTACGGCCTGCGCTCAGCATCGGGAATTGAGCTGCTCATCCACGTCGGCATGGACACCGTCGAGCTCGGCGGCCGTCACTTCACCGCCCGCGTCAAGGCGGGGGACACCGTCCGCCGCGGCCAGACCCTGGTCGAGGTGGACTGGCAGGCCCTGACCGAGGAGGGCTACAAGACGGTCACTCCCGTCGTGGTCTCCAACGCCACCGCCTTCGAGGGGCTGGACCAGGAGCTGTGCGCGGACGCCAGCCGTCACGAGGTCAGCACAGGCGACCAGCTCTTCACCGTCCTGGCCGCCCAGCCTGCGACCGCGGACTGAGCCGGGCCGGGGGACTGACCTCCTCCTCGCGGGCCTGCTGCCCGGCCGGGTGCCTAGCTGCTCCGGCCGGGCAGCAGCTCGCCTGGCAGCTCGACGGTCTGGGGGCACGCAAGCGGCTCGCGTCCTGCGGCCTGGGCCTCCATGAGAGCGACCAGGCGTGCCGCGGCCGTGCGTGCGAGCCGCGCGATCGGCTGACGCACGGTCGTCAGTCCCGGCAGGGCCCGTCGCAGGGCCGCGGTGCCGTCAAAGCCCACCACCTTGAAGGATCCGGGTACCTCCAGGCCTCGGCTGTCGGCCCAGTCCAGCACGGCCGCCGCGGACAGGTCATCCGTAGCGAAGACGGCGTCGATCCGCTCCCGCACCGAGTCAAGCCGGGACTCGATGAGCCGTGCGCGCTCCTGGTCGGGGGTGTGGAAGTCGACGGTGAGCACCACCGGCTCGATCCCTGCGGCCGCGAGCACCTCGCGGTAACCGGTCTCGCGCAGGTTGTGCGGGCCTGAGCGCGAGGTCAGCAGCGCCGGCGCCGCGGCACCGCGCTGCAGAAGATGACGGGTGGCCGTACGGCCTGCGCCGAGGTTGTCACAGCGCACGTTGGTCACCGTGGGGGACAGGTCGCGGTCGACGGTGACCAAGGGCATGCGGATGCGCTGGTAGTCGACCTGGTCCTCGTTGTGGCCCGTGGAGATGATGCCGTCCACCCGGTGGGAGACCAGCAGGTCGAGGTACTCCCGCTCCCGGTCCGCCCGTCCCATCGAATTGCACACCAGGATCCTGTAGCCGTGCTCGGCCAGGGCGTCCTCCAGCCCAGCAGCAAGCTCGCCGAAGAAGGGCAGCGCCACGGTGGGCACGATGACGCCCACGGTCTGAGTCGACTTGCCGTGCAGGGCGCGGGCGACCTGGTTGGGGCGGTAGCCCAGCTCCTTGATCGCCTGCGCCACGCGGGCCTTGGTCGCCTCGGAGAGGTAACCGCGGTTGTTGAGCACGCGCGAGACGGTCGTGGGAGACACACCGGCTGCCCGGGCGACGTCGGTGAGCGTGGGCTCACGGCGTTGGCTCACAAGGACCTCCTGACCTGGTCGTACTGGCCTGCCGGGGAACAACCCTATGCTCTAGCCGGGGCCCTCACGTACGCAGCGCGGGGACACCCTCCTGGCTGACGCTGGTGCCGTACCGGGGAAGGGCGGAGCGGGTCCACGACCGCCGTAATGACATAATGTACATTATCGGCACATTGGGTCAGAGGCACGACGTCAGGCATGATGCGGGCCGTGAACCAGACGAGTACGAGTAACGCCTCCACCTTCCTCCCGGCCGACTCCCACGAGGCGATCGTCGTCGTCGGCGCCCACGAGAACAACCTGCGCGGCGTGAGCGTGCGCATCCCCAAACGCCGCCTCACGGTCTTCACCGGAGTCTCCGGCTCAGGCAAGTCCTCTCTGGTCCTGTCCACGATCGCCTCAGAGTCCAGGCGCCTGATCAACGAGACCTACCCCAGCTTCGTCCAGGGATTCATGCCCTCCCAGGCCCGTCCCGACGTCGACCACCTGGAGGGCCTGACCCCGGCCGTCATCGTCGACCAGGAGCGGCTGGGAGCCAACCCTCGCTCGACACTGGGCACCGCCAGCGACGTCGGAGCCGCCCTGCGCGTCCTGTTCTCCCGCCTGTCCGTCCCCCAGATCGGCTCGCCCCAGGCCTTTGCCTTCAATGTGCCCTCCGTCACTGGCGGTGGCGCGCTCAAGACGGTCAGGAACGGCCGCACCGTCACCGAGCGCAAGCACTACACCGTCCAGGGCGGTATGTGCCCTCGCTGTGAGGGCACCGGAAAGGTCACCGACATCGACCTCGCTGAGGTCTACGACGAGAACCTCTCGCTGAGCCAGGGCGCGATCAAGGTCCCCGGCTACACCGCTGACGGCTACTACGTCAAGGCCCTGGGCGAGACCGGCCTGTTCCCTGCCGACAAGCCCGTCAAGGACTTCACCCCCAGGCAGCTGGACGACTTCCTGTACAAGGAGCCGACCAAGATCAAGATCTCCTCCCACACGATGACCTACGAGGGGCTCGTGGGACGTCTACGCACCTCGATGCTGTCCAAGGACCCTGAGTCCATGCAGCCGCACGTGCGGGCCTTCGTCGAGCGCGCCGTGGTCTACCGCCGCTGTCCCGAGTGCGAGGGCACGAGGCTGGCTGAGCCGGCTCGGCAGGCACGCGTCGCCGGCGTCTCGATCGCTGAGGCCTGCGCCATGCCGCTGACCGACCTGGCCGAGTGGGTCCGTGGTCTGGAGGCAGCCAGCAAGGGGAAGGAGGAGGCCCCTGAGGCCGCCCGCCAGGTCGTCGGGATCACGGGCACCGCTCCCCTGCTCACCCGCCTGCGCAAGACCCTGGACGCCTTCATCCACATCGGCCTGGGCTACCTGTGCCTCGAGCGTCCCGCCTCCACCCTCTCCGGTGGTGAGGCGCAGCGCATGAAGCTCGTGCGGCACCTGGGAAGCGGCCTGACCGACGTCACCTACGTCTTTGACGAGCCCTCGATCGGGCTCCACCCCCACGACATCGACACGATGAACGAGCTCCTGCTCGCGCTGCGGGACAAGGGCAACACCGTCCTCGTCGTCGAGCACAAGCCCGAGGTCATCGCCATCGCCGACCACGTCGTCGACCTGGGCCCCGGCGCAGGCCCCCATGGAGGCGAGATCACCTTCACCGGACCCGTCGCCGCGCTGCGGGACTCTGACACGCTCACGGGCCGGCACCTGGCCTACCGCGCTCGTCTCAAGGACGAGCTGCGCCCACCCACCGGGGTCATCGAGATCCGCGGCGCGCGCACCAACAACCTCCACGACGTCGACGTCGACGTCCCCCGCGGCGTCCTCACCGTCGTCACGGGCGTGGCGGGATCAGGCAAGTCCTCGCTCGTCCACGGGCACCTGTCCCCCAGGGACGGCGTGGTCACCCTCGACCAGTCCCCGCTCAAGGGGTCGCGCCGTTCCAGCCCCGTCACCTATACCGGGGCGCTGGAACCGATTCGCAAGGCCTTCGCCAAGGCCGGAGGCGTCAGGCCCGCCCTCTTCTCCGCCAGCTCCGAGGGTGCCTGCCCGGTGTGCAACGGAGCCGGTGTCATCGACACCCAGCTCGGCTTCATGGAGACCGTCACCACCGTGTGCGAGGCCTGCCAGGGCCGGCGCTACAACGAGGAGGTCCTGGCCTACCGCCTTGGCGGGTACAACATCGCCGAGGTCCTGGCCATGAGCGTGGACGAGGCCCTGACGCTCTTCAGCGCCAAGGACACCCGGGTGCCCGCTGCCGTGACGATCCTCACCCACCTCCGCGACGCCGGCCTGGGCTACCTGAGCCTGGGCCAGCCGGTGACCACGCTGTCAGGCGGTGAGCGCCAGCGCCTCAGGCTCGCCGTCCACCTCGGTCAGGACGGGGACGTGCTGGTCCTGGACGAGCCCACGGTCGGTCTCCACCTGGCCGACGTCGAGGCGCTCCTGGGTCTGCTCGACCACCTCGTGGACACCGGACGCACCGTCGTGGTCATCGAGCACCACCAGGCCGTCATGGCCCACGCCGACTGGATCATCGACATGGGTCCCGGCGCGGGCCGCGAGGGAGGTCAGGTGGTCTTCACCGGCACGCCGACCGAGCTCGTGGCCTCCTCCTCGACCCTGACCGGCCAGTACCTGGCCCGCTACGTCGCCGGCGGCACCCGGGGCTAGACCGCCTGCCCTTCAGCGGAGGGACGTGAGGTGGCGAGGATCGCGCCCTCAGTCTCCGAAGGAGGTGCCCACGGCTCGGGCGGCCCGGATCCACTCGTGGTCAGCGGGAACGTACTTGACCTTGCCCGCCACCTTCTTCAGCGGCACCAGCTCCGTGCCGTGAGCGCGGTCAGCGACCATGACACCGAACCTGCCGTCCTTGACGGCCTGGGCCCCAGCCACCCCCAGGCGCGTGCCCAGCAGGCGGTCGGCCGCGTTGGGGGTGCCGCCTCGCTGGACGTAGCCCAGGATGGAGACACGCGCCTCCAGGCCGGTGCGCTCCTCCAGCTGCTCGGCCAGGGTAAAGGTGTTGGCGCGGTGGCTCGCCTCCAGACGCTTGACGCCGCGCTTGGCCGCCGCCTTTGACTCCGGCGTCGAGGCCTCCTTGACCAGCTGCTCAGCGTGGTCGAGCTCCAGGCGGTCGGCGCTGTTGAGGGCGCCCTCGGCCACGGCGATGACGGAGAAGGTCGAGCCGTGGGAACGCCGGCGCTCGATCTTGGCCACGATGGCGTCCACGTCGTAGGGCACCTCGGGCAGGAGGATGACGTCAGCCCCGCCGGCGATTCCCGCGCCCAGCGCCAGCCAGCCGGCTCGGTGGCCCATGATCTCGGTGAGGATGATGCGGTGGTGGGAGTGGGCGGTGGAGTGGAGGCGGTCGACGGCCTCGGTCGCGATCTCCAGCGCCGTGGCGAAGCCGAAGGAGGAGTCGGTCTCCACGATGTCGTTGTCAATGGTCTTGGGCAGGTGGAGGACGTTGAGACCGGCGTCCATGAGCCGCTTGGCGTTCTTGGCCGTGCCCCCGCCTCCCAGGCACACCAGGGCCTCAAGCCCGTTCTTCTCGTAGTTCTCCACGATGGTGGGGATCATGTCGGTCTCCTGGCCGTCAACCACCATCCGGTGCACCTTGTCGCGGCTGGTTCCCAGGAAGGTGCCGCCGGTGGTGAGGATGCCGGACAGCGAGGCGGGGTCCAGGTGCACGAAGCGGTTCTCCGCCAGCCCGCGCATGCCGTCGCGGAAGCCGATGAGCTCCCAGCCGTGGACGCCGATGGCGGCCTTGCCAAATCCACGGATCGCGGCGTTGAGACCGGGGGCGTCGCCGCCGGCGGTGAGGATACCGATGCGCTTGGTTGCCATGAGCGCAATTATGCCGCCCTGAGCGCCTCCGGGCCTAGCAAGCCGGTACACTGAGGTGCTCACGGTCCACCAAGGAGAGAGGCAAGCATGGCTGACCGCGCACTGCGAGGCATGACCATCGGCGCGAAGTCGATGGAGTCTGAGGAGGGTGTGGAGTTCGCAGAGCGCCAGACCGTCACCTACGAGTGCCCGATGGCGCACCTGACCGTCGTCCCGATGTCGGTGGAGGCGGACGTGCCCCAGACCTGGGAGTGCGGCGAGTGCGGACAGGTCGCCACCCTGCGGGGCGAGGAGGAGCCTGAGGACGAGGAGCCCAAGAAGGCCCCCCGCACCCACTGGGACATGCTCCTGGAGCGCCGCAGCCTTGAGGAGCTCAAGGTCCTGCTCGACGAGCGCCTGGAGCTGCTGCGCTCGGGCGAGATCTACCGTCAGCGTTTCTGAGGGCTCTGGCGGCGCGTGCGACGCTGGGACCAGCGCTCGCGTGCGTCCACGACGTGGTTCTCGGCGCGCTGCGCAGCCCGGAGCGCCTGACCACCGCGCTTGAGCACTCCCCACTTGGTCACCAGCGCGAGCTCTTCGGAGAAGATCGCGCCCGAGAGCTTGGACTGCCCCGCCTCCCGCTCGACGAAGGTGATCGGCATCTCGACGATGCGTCCACCGATCTCGTCCACGAGCAGCGTCATGTTGATCTGGAAGCCGTAGCCCGTGGCCTCGACCTTGCCCAGGTCCAGCCGACGTAGCATCGAGGCGCGGTAGACGCGGAAGCCGGCGGTGGCGTCCTTCACCCGCAGCCCCAGCATGGCGTTGATGTACAGGTTGCCAGCGCGTGAGAGCGCCACCCGGCGTGTCTCCCACCCCTGGGTCGCCCCGCCCGAGACCCAGCGCGAGCCGATGACGAGGTCGGGCTGGTCAGCCATCTGGGCCCGCTGGATGAGCAGCGCCAGGTCCTCGGCCCGGTGGGAGCCGTCGGCGTCCATCTCGACGACCAGCTCGTATCCGCTGGCCAGCGCCCAGGAGAACCCTGCCAGGTAGGCTGGCCCCAGCCCGGCCTTCTCCCTGCGGTGCAGGACGTGGACGTGGTCGTCGCGCTCGGCCCGGGCGTCGGCAAAGGCACCTGTACCGTCCGGTGAGGCGTCGTCGACCACGAGGACGTGGGCGTGGGCCACCGCCTGGCGAACCCGGTCCAGGGTGCCGGGCAGCGACTCGATCTCGTTGTAGGTCGGGATGACGACGACGGTCTTCACGACAGGGCCTTCCGATGTCTTGCCTCAGCGCCGACGCCGACTCCGACGCCTGAGCTGCTCTTGTGCACACCACAGGATACCGGTCAGGCAGAGCGCCGCGGTGACGGCGAGCACGACACGCCCGGGCCAGGCCCCCAGGCGGTCGGCCACCGTCAGCCCGTGGCGCACAGCGACGTCGGCGGCCAGGGCGGAGCGGGTGAAGGGCTCCAGCTCCTGGACGACCACGCCCTTGGGAGAGATGACGGCGGTCAGACCCACGGTCGAGACCTGGACGACGCTGCGCCCGTGCACGACCGCCTGCACCCTGCCCTGGGCCAGCTGCTGGGCAGCCTCCGTCGAGCGGCCAAAGCTGGCGTTGTTGGTGGGGATGACGATGAGGCTGCCTCCCTGCGCCACCCCCTGGCGCAGGATGTCGTCATAGGCGACCTCGAAGCAGATGCCCATGGCCACGGTGACGTCCTCCTCGCGCGCCGCAGCGTGCACGGTCAAGGTCGTCGGCCCGGTCCCGGCGACCATGTCCGTCCCGATCCTCTCCACCTGGCTCGTCACCCTGCGCAGCGCCTGACGCCACGGGATGTACTCGCCGAAGGGGACGGGGCGGTGCTTGCGGTAGTACTGCCCGGCCCCCTGCCCCGGGGTCCACACGACGACGTCGTTGTAGCGCGCCTGCTCCTCGTAGGCCACGGCGCCCACCAGCACGGGTACCCCGGCCGCCTGGGCCGCCTGCTCGACGAGGACGGCGGCCGAGCGGTGGGTGCGGGGGTCCAGGTCGGCGGCGTTCTCGGGCCACACGACCAGGTCGAGGGAGCCCGGTGGCTCCTGACCGGCCAGCTCCAGGGTCGCCTGGGTGTGGTTGCTCGTCACCTCCAGCGCCCTGGCGAAGGCGTCGTCAGCAGCGCTGGCGCTGTCAGCCACGTTCCCCTGGACCACGCCCACCCGCACGGTCCCGTCCTGGGGCGCCGAGTCCACCGGTAGCGCCAGCGGCCCCAGGAGGAGCGCGCCGGCCAGCGTGGTGACGGTGATGGCCTGCAGCAGCCGCACGCGGCGGGCCGCTGCGGCTGCCTCGGCCAGACAGGCCCCTGTGAGGGCAACCAGGACGCCCAGCCCCAGCGAGCCGCCGTAGGCGGCAAAGGGCAGGCTCGGTGCGTCGGCCATCGCGAAGGCCAGGCGACCGAAGGGAAAGCCTCCCCAGGGCCAGCTCGACCGCAGCTCCTCGATACCGCCCCACAGCAGCGCGGCGGCCAGCGCGCGCCCTGCCAGCGCCCTCGCCCGATCGCCACGCAGGACCGGCAGACGGCTGACCAGCGCCCAGGCCACCGCCCAGGCCACGAGATAGAGGGACTCCACGAGGGTCAGGCTCACCCACCCCAGCGCGTTGCCCATGGACACGGCCGTGAAGTGGAGCAGGGGCGTGAAGATCCCCAGCCCGAGGAACAGGCCTTGGGCAGCGGCACGTGGCCAGGTGACCTGCGTGGTGGCACCGATGACGCCTGCCAGTCCCAGCGGAACCGCCCACCAGGCTCCCACGGGGGGAAAGCCCGCCCACACCAGCAGGCCGCAGCCGCTCGCCCAGGCCCAGGAGGCCAGGCGCGCGCCCCACCGGCGGCCACGCGCACCGCGAGCCACCTCAGCGCACCAGCCTTCGTGCCAGGCTCACCAGGCCCGTGAGGACGATGCCCACCACGACGCCCAGCGCGAAGGCCGCCGCCGTCCCTGCCAGCCATGACAGCGCCGGGCTGGTGGCCAGCGCCGCTGCCTCCTCCAGGAGGTGGTGGGGCCCGGCCACGCCCAGCGCGGCGAGGTTGTGGGCCAGGATCTGCCCACCGACCCAGGCCATGGCCACCGTCCCGATGACGCCGATGAGCGTGAACAGGCCCGGCGCCGCCCGCACGATCACGCGCCCGAGGGAGGTGGCCGCCCGGCTGCGGCCCCGCGAGGCCAGGTGGAGGCCGAGGTCGTCGACCTTGATCAGCGCCGCCACGAGCCCGTAGACGGCGAAGGTGATGAGCAGGGCGATCATGACGAGCACGATGACGCGACGCAGCGAGGACTCCCCCGCCACCTCGGCCAGGGCCAGCAGCATGATCTCGGCCGACAGCACGAAGTCCGTGGTCACGGCCTGGCGCACGACAGCGTCCTCGTCACGGCCTGCCACCTGCTCGGTGGTGGCGTGGGAGCGGTGGAGCAGCGTGTCGATGACCTTCTCCCCCGCCTCGAGGCACAGGTAGCCGCCGCCGACCACGAGGGCGACCGGCAGCAGGGCAGGGGCCAGCCAGCTGACCACCAGGGCCACTGGCAGGATGATGAGCACCTTGTTGCGCAGCGAGCCCATCGCGATCCGCCTGATGATCGGTACCTCGCGCTGGGGCGAGATGCCGGTGACGTACTGCGGGGTAGCCGCGACGTCGTCGACGGCCGCCGCAGAGACCTTCGCCGAGGTCTTGACCGCCATGGTCGCCGTGTCGTCCAAGGTGGCGACCGTGAGCTTGGCCAGGGTGGCGATATCGTCCAGAAGGGCGAAGAAACCAGACATGTCGGCAGGCTACATCCCCGAATAGGCCACGACGCCGCGGCTGACGTCGAGGCTGGCCTCGGCAGCCGTCCGCGAGACCTCAGCCACCTGGGAGCGCAGGGCCTGGTCCTCCTGCGGACCAGCCTGTAGCGTGGCCAGTTGTCCCAGGACGTCCAGCAGCTGCCTGGACCAGCGCACGAAGTCTCCCGCCGTCATCTCTGAGTCCTCCAGGACCTGCGCCAGGCCGGCGCCCTGGGCCCAGGCCTGCAGGCCCGCAGCCATCGCCGGCTCGGCACCGGCCGACAGCTCCAGGCGTGCCAGAGACTCCAGGTCGTTGATACCACGGGCGACGTCCAGCGTCTGGCGCAGGCTGCGCCCCAGGGCAGATCCCGGCGCTACAGGCAGGGCGAGTCCGGCGACGTTGGCCCGAGGCTCGTAGACGCAGGCGCTCACCGCTCCCGCCAGCTCAGAAGGGTCCAGGCCCTGCCACACGCCCTGGCGCAGGCACTGGGCGATCAGCAGGTCACGCTCGGCATAGACCCTGGCCAGGACCCGGCCGGCCCCGGTGACGGTGAGCTCACCGTCCTCCTCCTGCACCGAGACCGGACGCAGGTAGCCCAGGGTGACCAGGACCTGGCAGACGGCGTCAAAGAGCCTGGCGATCGTCCCGGTCCGGCGCTCGATCCGCTCGGTCAGGCGCTGGGCCTGCGCGCTGGCCCTGGCCCACTTGCGCCCCACACGAGCGTGCTCCTCGCGGTCGGGACAGGCGTGGCACGGGTGGGAGCGCATCTGACGGCGCAGCTGCTCGATCTGCTCCACGGCGCTGCGGCTGGCACGCGGGCCTCTCCCCTGCCGCCTGGCCTTCTCGAAGCCTTCGGCTCGCACGCCCTCCACCAGGCGCGTGACCAGACGGTCACGTTCCCGCGGCCGGCGCACGTTGAGGCTGGCGCCCAGCCTCAACGATCCCACGCGCAGCACGCCGTCGGGGGTGGTGTCAGGGGTGAGGGTACGGATCCTGGAGTCCTCCCCCAGCACCGTCAGGTACGGGGTGCCGGTGCGGTCCGTTCCCGTGTCCACCACGACGGCGTGGCGCTGGCGCCGCCCCGTGCGGAAGACGACGACCGCCCCGCGTGCCAGGCCCTCCATCTGGTGCCCGGCCTCGGCACGACGTCGCTCCCGCTTGTCACGTGACAGGTCCGCCTCGGCCTCAGCGATCCGTACGCGCAGCCGGGCGTACTCGCGGAAGTCCCCCAGGTGGCAGGCCATCTGCTCCTCCAGCGCGCCCAGTGAGCGACGCGCCCGCCGGGCCTGCGCCGCCAGCTCCACCACCCCTCGGTCGGCCTGGAACTGGGCGAAGGAGGACTCCAGGACCTCCCGGGCCCGAGCGCGGCTGGAGCGGGCCAGGAGGTTGACGGCCATGTTGTAGGTCGGGCGGAAGGCGGAGACGAGCGGGTAGGTACGTCGTGAGGCGAGGGAGGAGACGAAGGCGGGCTCGACGTCGTCGGCGGCCAGGACGACGGCGTGTCCCTCGACGTCGATGCCGCGCCGGCCGGCCCGCCCGGTCAGCTGGGTGTACTCCCCCGGGGTGAGGCTGACGTGGGCCGAGCCGTTCCACTTGCGCAGCGACTCCAGGACGACGGTGCGCGCCGGCATGTTGATCCCCAGGGCCAAGGTCTCCGTGGCGTAGACGACCTTGACCAGTCCGGCGCTGAAGAGCTCCTCCACCGTCTCCTTGAACACGGGCAGCAGCCCCGCGTGGTGGGCTGCGTAGCCGCGCTGGAGGGCGTGGGCCCAGGAGTGGAAGCCCAGCACCCCCAGGTCCGCAGCAGGGATCTCGGCTCGACGGCGGTCGATGACCTCGCGGATCCGCTCGGCCTCGGCCTGCGTGGTCAGGTCGGCTCCGGCTGCCGCCAGCTGGGAGACGGCCTGCTCGCAGCCGGCGCGGGAGAAGACGAAGACGATCGCCGGCAGGAGACGAGCCTGCTCCAGCGCGTCGACGACGCTCACGCGTGAGGGAGGACGCAGCCGGGCGCTGCGGGCCCCGTCCCGGCCCCGGTGCGGGGCCCTGCGCCCGTACGTGCCGTGACCGCCTGCCCGCGACCCGCGGCCGTAGCCTCCCGCCTCGCCGGCGGCAGCGCGGCGGGCGCTGCGCACCGCCTTGAGCAGGTCCGGGTTGAGCGGCGGCTGGGCCAGGTGGCTCGCCTCCTGGTGCGCGTCCTCCAGGGCCACGGGGAGGCTGTAGAGGTCCAGGAGCCGTCGGCCCACCATCATGTGCTGGGTCAGCGGCACCGGCTGGTGCTCGGAGACGACCACCGCCGTCCTGCCTCGCACGTGGCCGAGCCAGTCCCCGAGCTCCTCAGTGTTGGAGACCGTGGCGGACAGGCAGACCAGCTGGACCTGCGGGTCCAGGTGGATGATGACCTCCTCCCACACCGGTCCGCGGAAGCGGTCGGCCAGGTAGTGGACCTCGTCCATGACCACGAATCCCAGCCGGTCCAGGTCCGGTGAGGAGGAGTAGAGCATGTTGCGCAGGACCTCGGTGGTCATGACGACGACCTCGGCATGAGGACTGATCGAGGTGTCCCCCGTCAGCAGGCCGACCTTGTCCCGGCCGTAGCGGGCGGCCAGCTCCTGGTACTTCTGGTTCGACAGGGCCTTGATCGGAGTGGTGTAGAAGGTCTTGCGGCCCTTGGCCAGCCCCAGGAAGACCGCGAACTCCCCCACGATCGTCTTGCCCGCGCCCGTGGGCGCCGCCACGAGCACGCCCTCACCGCGCTCCACGGCCTGGCAGCCGGCGACCTGGAAGTCGTCCAGGGGGAAGTCGTAGCCGGCAGCGAAACGGGCCAGCTCGCTCCTCGCGGCGGCGGCCCGGCGCCTGGCAGCGGCGAAACGTTGTGCTGGTGAGCTCATGGCCCCACCCTACGTGGGACCAGCGACGCTCATCCTCGCCCGAGCCCTCCCGCCCTCAGCCACGGGCCGGGACGATGACCCGCAGCGCCTGCTGCACGGCCTGAAGGCGCAGCGGCAGTCCGGCCACGGGCTCGCCGTCGGCCATGGGACGGGGCGGGGTGCGCAGCCCCTGCGCCCCGCTCCAGGCCTCGATGGTCACCACGCGGCTGCGCTCGTGGTGGACGGCTGGGTGGTGCGTGTGGGAGCCCTGGCGCAGACGGGCCAGGTGACCCACGAGCCCGGCGCGTGAGACCGGATCGAGCCGGATGACGTCCAGCAGACCGTCGCTGGGGTCGGCCACGGGCACGATGTCCAGCCCGCCGCCGATGTAACGGGTGTTGGCCACCGCCAGCAGGACCGCCCCGCCCTCCCAGGTCCCCGCGTCCGTGGTCACCCGGTAGCCGTAGGGCACCATGTGCCTGATCTCGTAGGGGACGGCGCGCATGTAGCGCCCCTCCCCCGAGGGCCAGGACAGGGTGTTGGCCCGGGCGTTGACGGCGGCGTCGATCCCGGCGGAGACGACGGCGAGGCACCACTCGTGCTCCCGGGGCACCGGTGCGCCGTCAGGGCGGGTGGCGTGGATGGCGTCCAGGTCCGCGACCTGGGCACCGTCCTGCCCGGACAGCGCCAGGTGGACCAGGCGCAGGGCCGCGGCGACGTCGCGGGCCTGGATCCCCAGGTGACGGGCGATGTCGTTGCCGGTGCCCACCGGTACGATGCCCAGCGGCACCCGCGTCCTGGCCACCACGTCCAGCCCCAGGTGCACGGTGCCGTCCCCGCCGACGACGACCAGGGCGTCGAGCCCGGCCTCGTCCTCAAGCAGGGCCGTGGCCGCCTGACGGGTGGAGTCGTAGTCCTGCCCCTGGGCCAGGGCGACCTCGTAGCCCAGGCGCTCCAACGTCCAGCGGGCGATCTCAGCGGCGTCGGTGAAACGCCCCTTGCCAGAGGTGGGATTGGCCACGAGCCCCACCCGCAGGTGGGTCCCAGGATCCAGGGGGCGAAGGAAGGGAGAAGGGCAGGAGGCGTGGGGCACGGCGGCTGCTAGCTCTCAGCCAGGGCTGCGTCGAGCTCGGCGTCCAGCGCCGCGCGCTTCCTCTCCACGCGCTTGTCATGCGCCACTGACAGCCCGCAGGCACCGAAGTACAGCCCGCAGATGGGGATCGCCATGAGGACCATCGACCAGGGGTCGGGCAGCGGGTTGACCACGGCCATGAAGGCGAAGATGCCCACCACCGCCCAGCGCCAGCCCTTGAGCATGGTCCGCCCCTTCATCAGGCCCAGCCGGTTGAGGCCCACCATGACCTCAGGCAGGAGGAAGGCCACGCCGAAGGCGAGGATGATCCTCATGACGAAGGAGAAGTAGGAGGAGTACTGCAGCAGCCCGGCGGTATCCGTGGGCAGGAAGCCGAGCATGATCGACACCGCGTGCGGCATGATCGCGATACCCAGCGCCACGCCGCAGGCGAACAGCAGCAGCCCTGACAGCCCGAAGGCCCAGGTGTAGCGCTTCTCCCTGCGGGTCATTCCTGGGCCTACGTAGGCCCAGAACTCGTACATCCACAACGGCGAGGACAGCAGCAGCCCCAGCCACAGGGACATGCGGATCTTCAGGTCGAAGGCACCCAGGACCGTGTCGAAGTTCATGTTCACGTCGTAGCCCTGGTCCTGGGCCACCCGCAGCGGGTGGACGAGGAGCTGGAAGCACCAGTCGTACAGGAGGTAGCCCACGACCGCTCCCACGACCACGCCGGCAGCCGAGATGAACAGACGGTTGCGCGCCTCCCGCAGGTGGTCGCCGATGGACATGACCGCGTCAGGGTTGTCCTTGCGGCGGGTCTTGGTGACCTTCGGCAGCTTGGGCATGCCGATCTCCTCACTCTACGGGGACGACGACGAACAGCACCCACGTCCGTCAGCCCGGTGTGCCGGCTGACGGACGCGGGTCAGGCGCGAGCCTCAGGCCTGGGGCGTGGTCCCCTCAGCGTTCTGCTGCGGGGCGGCCTGCCCCGGCTGGGTGGGCTGGGTGTAGTAGGTGCCCTGCTGCGGCTGCTGGATCTGGGCCGGGGGCTGCACGGTGGACGACGGGTCGTCCTCCTCGCGCAGCTCCTTGACCTCCTTCTTGAAGACCTTCATGGACTGGCCGAGGCTGCGAGCGATCTCAGGGAGCTTGCCAGCGCCGAAGATGAGGAGGACGAGGACGAGAAGCACGATCCAGTGCCAGGGCTTGAAGGCTCCCATGGTGTTGCCCTACTTCCGTATAGACAGGCGATGAGCGGACTGAACGGGCTTGAGTCTAGCTGCAGGCCGCAGCGCGTCCAGCACGCTGACCTCCGTGTTCCACCCTCGGCGTAGGTGCGCCGCCTGCGCCGGTGCCTCAGCCTGCCTCGCCCAGCTGCTCGTAGGCAGCCAGCGCGCTGGCGGCGGCCTGCGCCGCCTGCGCCGCCAGGCTGGGCGGCTCCACGCGCAGGAGATGACGCCCGCAGGACAGGACGAGACTGACCAGCCACTGCTCGTCCCGCCCCAGCACGACCACCGTGAGCGAGCCGTCCTCCTCCTCGCTCACCGACTCGCACGGCACCTGCTCGACCAGCCACCTGGCCCTGCGGTCCAGGTGAAGGGTCGCCCGTGGCCGGGCGGTCCCGGCCTGCCCACGTCTGCGCTGTGCGGCGCGTGCGCGCCGGCTGCGCGCCAGGCGGTGCGCCGCGGCGGGGACGTCGAGGAGCTCGGCCTCCAGGACGCGGTCAAGGCGGAAGCTGCGCTCGGCCCGGGCGCTCAGGCACCAGGCACGCAGGTACAGGTGGGAGCCGTCGGACTCCAGCTGCGCCGGGTCCACCTCACGCTGGGAGCGTCGGTCTGCGGCGTCGACGTAGACGATCCTCAGGCGGCGGCCCAGCGCCAGGGCCCGGCGCACCACGGCCAGCGCCTGCGGTGCCTCCTGCTGCCCGGCGGAGTGCTCCATCCTGCCGTGGCCGAGCAGGCCGGAGAGGGTCTGCTCGGCCCGCTCGACCTGGCTGGCCGCCTGCGGGTCACCCCGGAGGAGGTCAGCCAGCACGCGCAGGGACAGCTGCAGGGCCAGGGCCTCCTGGCTCGTCAGGCGCAGCGGGGTGTCCAGCCCCAGCGGGGTGGTCAGCCTCAGCCTGCCCTCCTCCAGCTCCAGGGCGTCGAAGTCGACCAGCTCGTCGGGCATCGCGTCGCGCGGCCCGGACACCCACAGGGTCTCCACGTCCCGGACGATGGTCTCCTCGCTCACGGCGAAGTGCTCAGCCGCCTCGCGTACCGTGACACCCGGGCGGGCGGCCACCCACGCCGGAAGCGCCAGCAGCCGCAGCAGCCGGTCCGCCGCGCTCGGACGTGACATCAGTCCTCCTCCTCGTCCGCGCCGACCGCACCCCGCAGGTGCTCGATGACCAGCTCGCGCAGCTCGGCCGGCTCCAGGACCACGACGGCGTCGGCCAGCGCGGCCAGGGACCCGGCGAAGGCGAAGAGGTCCTCGTAGTCAACCGCCACGACGTCGTAGCCAGCGAGCTGGCGCTGCTGCCGGCGTGAGCGCGCCCGCAGCGCCAGCGCGCGGCCCGGTACCAGCCCCAGCACGGCGCTCGGGCGGCGGGCGGGCGGCTCGGCCTCAGGCTCGAAGGCGCCCGGCGCGCTGACCACCTCCACCTGGCCCCGCACGCGCGCCAGCCGGAAGGTACGCGCCTGACCCACCTGCGTGTCGCGGCCCTCCAGGTACCAGGCTCCCTCGCTCACCCGCAGCCGGTAGGGCTCGACCGTGCGCCTGGCCAGGGTCCCGGAGGAGGCCGAGGCGTAGTCGAAGGAGACGACGCGACGCTCCTCGACCGCCGCCGCGAGAGCGGCCGGGACCTCGCTCCCGGCCAGGTCGAGCGTGAGGTCGGCCAGGGTACCTGCGCCCGTCAGGGCTGGCCCGTCCTCGTCACGGCCCTCGGCCACCGCCCGCAGCTTGGTCAGGGCCCTGCGGGCCGCCACCGGCAGATCACCGTCGCGCCAGGCCGAGGCCGCCAGCTCGATCGCCGCCGCCTGCTCGGCGTCCAGGCGCAGCGGGGGCAGCGCGTAGCCGGACTCGTCCACCAGGTAGCGCGGCTCGGTGTCGGGGCCGACGACGAGGACGGGCACGCCGAGGCTGCGCAGCTCGTTCTTGTCCCGCTCGAACATCCGCCTGGCCGCCTGCGGCGCCTGCTGGTCGTAGCCCTCCACGCGCGCGACGAGCTCGGTGGCGGTCATCCCCGTGGTGGTCTGTCGCAGGGCGAGCAGGAGGTTCATCTGTCTCTCCTCGGCGCGCACGGGAGAGGCTTGGCTGGTGGTCACGCACGCAGCCTAGGCTGGGACCATGATGTGGCGCGACGGCGAGGTGGTCCAGCGGCGGCGGGTGTGGGGGCGCGAACCCCGGCGCTGCGCCGAGCTTGAGGTCCGTCTCACCCAGGCTCCGGCCGCCGCTGACCTCCTGCTGCCCGGCCAGGAGCTGCGCGCCGTCGCCTACGAGCAGCTCGGCGGCCTCCCCCGGCCCGGCGAGCTCGTGCGCCTGGAGGTCTCAGCCCTTGCCCGCGGCCTGGGCACCGGCGGCCACGCCATGGTGACGGCCCGCCTCAGCCTCCTGCCGCCCGACGCCCCGGGCCCCGGCCACCTGGTCAAGGCCCGCTACATGCCCGACCAGGTCATGGTCGCCGGGGTGGACGAGCAGGACACTCCCGGCCACGAGGTGCTGCGCGCCCCGGTCGGGGAGCTGGGGCTGGAGGCCATGCCCGTGGTCGTCGCTGACCTGCACTCCAGCCTGCCGGCGGTGCTGGCCGGCCTGGCCTCGCCCTCGGGCACGAGCGGCCTGGTCGAGCCCGGACGCCGTCCGCGCACCGTCTACGTCATGACCGACGGCGGCGCCCTGCCCGCCGCCTACTCGCGCGCCGCGGTGGGGCTGCGGGAGGCCGGCTGGCTGGCCGGGACAGTCACCTGCGGTCAGGCCTGGGGCGGTGACCTGGAGGCCGTCAGCCTCCACAACGCCCTGCTGGCCGCCCGTCACGTGCTCGGTGCCCAGGTCGCCGTCGTCATCCAGGGCCCGGGCAACCTCGGCACGGACACGCCCTGGGGGTTCTCCGGAGTGGCCTGCGGGGAGGCCGTCAACGCCGTCGCCGTCCTGTCAGGCCGGGCCGTGGCGTGCCTGCGGGTCTCCCAGGCCGACGCCCGCCAGCGTCACCGCGGGGTCTCCCACCACAGCCTCACCGCCTACGGCAAGGTGGCGCTGGCAGCGGCCGACGTCGTCGTGCCCCGCCTGGGTGGTGAGCTCGGCGCCCAGGTACGGCGCCAGGCCCAGGCCCTGTGCGCCCCGCGGCCGGTGGGCCACCAGCACCGTCTGGTACCGGTGGGGACCACGGGCCTTCTCCAGGCCCTGCGCCAGGCGCAGCAGGAGACCGGCGTGCACCTGTCCACGATGGGCCGTGGCCTGGAGGAGGACACCGCCGCCTTCGTCACGGCGGCCGCCGCAGGCCGGCACGCGGCGGACCTGGTCAGCCAGGTGCACTAACCTGAGGACATGACCCACGATGTGAAGACCTTCGAGTCGCTGTTCGCCGAGCTGTCCGAGAAGGCCGCCACCCGTCCCGAGGGCTCGGGCACCGTGGCCGAGCTGGACAAGGGCGTGCACTTCATCGGCAAGAAGCTCGTCGAGGAGGCCGCCGAGTCCTGGATGGCCTGCGAGCACGAGTCTGACGAGGCGGCCTGCGAGGAGCTGAGCCAGCTGCTCTACCACGTCCAGGTCATGATGATTGCTCAGGGCTACACCCTGGCCGACGTCTACAAGTACCTGTGAGCCCGCGGCTCACCCTCCCCCGACCGCCGCGCCCCGCCCCGGAGAAGACCACCATGCTGCGTATCGCCGTGCCCAACAAGGGCTCCCTGTCCGAGCCCGCCACCACCATGCTCAAGGAGGCGGGCTACCGGACCCGCCGCACCGGCCGTGAGCTCGTGCTGGTCGACGAGGCCAACGAGGTCGAGCTGTTCTTCCTGCGTCCGCGTGACATCGCGGTCTACGTGGGTCAGGGCACCGTCCACGCCGGGATCACCGGACGCGACCTCCTGCTGGACTCCGGCGTGGAGGCGGTGGAGCACCTCGCGCTGGGCTTCGCTCGCTCGACCTTCCGCCTTGCCGCGCCCGCCGGCACCATGAGCTCGCTGGCGGACGTGGCCGGCAGGCGCGTGGCGACCTCCTACGACGTCCTCGTGCGTGAGTACCTGCGTGCCCAGGGTGTGCAGGCCACCACCGTCCACCTCGACGGCGCGGTGGAGTCCTCCGTCCAGCTGGGTGTGGCGGACCTGATCGCCGACGTCGTCGAGACCGGGACCACCCTGCGCGCTGCCGGCCTGGAGGTCTTCGGCGAGCCGATCCTGACCAGCGAGGCCGTGCTCATCACGACCGAGGCCTACCGTGACGAGCCGGGCCTGGCCACCCTCGTGCGCCGCCTGGAGGGCGTCATGCGGGCACGCTCCTACGTGCTCATCGACTACGACGTGCGCATGAACGACCTCCACCTGGCCACGGCGATCACGCCCGGCCTGGAGTCCCCCACGGTCTCCCCGCTGCAGAACCCTGACTGGGTCGCGGTGCGCTCGATGGTGCCGCGCGCGCAGATGAACCGCGTCATGGACGAGCTCTACGAGGTCGGCGCGCGCGCGATCCTCGTCTCCTCGCTGCTGGCCTGCAGGCTCTAGGCCAGCGGGTCGCACACCGCCTCGGCGGCCGGCGCGCCGCCGGTGAGCAGGCCGTGCTCGTCCAGGAAGGCGATCATGGCAGCCACCTGCTCAGGTGACACCGAGCCGGCCGCGGACCCGGCGGGCTCGACGAGCTCGGCCGTCGCCACCGCCACCGCCCGGGCGCCTGCGGCCTGCGTGGCGTCCACGAGGTCGCTGACGTAGGCCTTCGTGGCCTCGACGGCGGCATCCGGGTCAGCGGCGAAGGCCTCCATCCCGGCCGCGCTGGCCGCCACGCAGGCCGCCAGCTCCTCACGTCGTCCCTCGAGCACGGCGCTGGTGGTCACCAGGCTCGCGCCCACCAGCGGCACCTGCTCGGCCACGGCCAGGGTGCGCACCGGGGTGCCGGCCCGCCCGATCTGGACGGCGTCGTTGTTGGAGAAGCCCACGATGGCGTCCACCTTGCCGCCGACCAGGGCGGCCTGCTGGGTGTAGCCGATCTCCTGGACCTGCAGGTCCGACTCACTCAGTCCTGCGGTCTCCAGGGCCACCTGGAGGGTGAACCAGCTCTCCCCGAAACGCCCGGGCAGGCCGACGGTGCGTCCGGCCAGGTCTGTCAGGCTGCGGATCCGGGAGTCCTCGGGCACGATGACGCAGCCGGGGTAGGCCTGGTAGTAGCCACCGACCACCACAAGGTCAGCTCCCCCGGAGGCAGCCACGACGGCCTCGTCGGCCCCGGCCACGACGAGCTGCTCGGTGCCCGCCAGCAACGCGTCGAACAGTCCCTCCTGGGCACCGTGGTGACGCAGCGTGACGCCAGCGGCGTACCGCCCGTCAGCCTGGGCCATGTAGAAGGGCGCGAACTGGACGTTGGGCGTGTAGCTCATCCCGACCGTCAGGCCCGCGGACCCTGCGGGCACCGGCGCACCGTTGCTGGCTGAGGCCTGGGATCGGGCCGCGGTTCCCGAGGAGCAGGCTGCCAGCGCGCTCGCAGCGGTAGCAGCGCTGGCAGCAGCGGCCAGGTGGATGAGGCGGCGTCGGCTGAGGGTGGTCATGAGTGGCTCCTTCGTCCTGGTGGAGGTGAGTGTGCGTCAGGCGTGGGCGGGGCAGGCTCAGGTCGCGCGTCGTCCGCGCACGGCGTCCACGACCCGGCTGCGGCGCTCGGCCTCGTGCAGGCACCAGTGGATGGCCGTCGCCATGGCACACAGCAGGAGGATCGTGGAGAACAGGCCCGCGGTGTCCACGGCGTCGCGCTGGTGGGCGAGCACCATGCCCATGCCCTGGCCACCCATCGTCATCTCACCGACCACCGCGCCGGTGACGGACAAGGTGAAGCCGGTACGCAGCCCGGACAAGATGGCCGGCAGCGCCATCGGCAGCTCCATACGCGTGACCATGCTCATCCCGTGGGCGCCGTCGAGCCGGGCCGCGTCCAGGACGTCGGTGTCCAGGCCCCGCAGACCCAGCAGGACGGTGACGGTGATGGGAAAGAAGACCATCAGCGTGCACAGGAGCACCACCGGCACCGTGCCGTAGCCGATCCACAGCACGAGCAGCGGAGCGATCGCGATAGCCGGCACGGCCTGGGAGGCGGCCACGTAGGGCAGCACCGTGCGGGAGAAGCGGGGCCAGTGGAACAGGCCCCAGGCCAGGGGCAGGGACAGGACGGCGGCCGTCAGGCTCCCCAGCAGGGCCTCGCGCATCGTCACCCAGGCGTAGCCGGCCAGGCCCCCCTGGGTCAGTGCGAGCCACAGGCGCCTGGCCACGGAGGAGGGTGAGGGCAGGAAGACCGCAGGCACCGCCTGGCTCGCGCTCAGGGCCCACCACAGGCCCACGAGCAGCAGGCCCAGGGCCAGTGCCGGCGACGGCGTGCGCACGCGTGCGCCGGCTCGGCGTGCGGCTGAAGGTGACATCGGTGCTCCTGGCGGCTCCGCCCGGGGCGCCTCCCCGGGCCGCTCCGGGGTGACGGGCCAGCACCGCGCAGGCGCGCCCGGCGCACTGCGAGCAGCGCCGTCTCCTCTCGACGGAGGAGGTGCCAGCGCCAGGCACCGTGCGCCTCGTGCTTCCTCCCATCCGGACTCTCACCGTCGGTGCTGGAGTTCCACCAGCTCAGCCGCACGCGCGCCCCGGCGGGACGAACGTGCAGGTCGCGGACTGTCACCGCCGGCTCGGACTTTCACCGACCCCGGAGCACGTAGCTGTGGCAGACACTAGCCGCGCTCGGCGGCCAGGGCAACTGCCCGGTCGAACTCCTCGGCCACCTCAGGGGCCGGCTGCCGGGTCAGCGAGACCCCGACCGCCACAGCCAGGTTGGCCACGAAGCCAGGCAGGATCTCGTAGAGCTCGAAGACGCCTCCGGACAGGTTGCCCCACACCATGACGACGACGGCGCCGGTGACCGTGCCGGCGAAGGCACCAGCCGTCGTCAGACGCCTCCAGTACAGCGACAGCAGGACCGTGGGGCCGAAGGAGGCCCCGAAGCCGGCCCAGGCGAAGGCCACGAGGGCGAGGATGGTGTCGTTGCGCTCCCAGGCCAGCAGGGCGGCGACGGTCGCGATGGCCGCCACGCTCATGCGCGAGTAGAGCACCAGCCTGGAGCTGGGCACCGGCTTGCGCGTCACCACACCGTAGAGGTCCTCGATCAGCGCCGAGGAGGTCACGAGCAGCTGGGAGGCGACCGTGGACATGATGGCCGCCAGGATCGCCGAGAGCAGAAGGCCGGCGATGAGCGGGTGGAAGAGAAGCTGGCCCAGGGCGAGGAAGACGGCCTCCGGGTCCGCCAGCGCAGCGGGGTCACGACGGTAGCGGGCCACGCCCACCACGGCGGTCGCGCAGGCCCCGGCCACCGCGAAGAGCATCCAGCCGATGCCGATACGCCGCCCCGCCCTCGCCTCCTTGACGGAACGGATGGCCATGAAGCGCACGATGATGTGCGGCTGGCCGAAGTACCCCAGGCCCCAGGCCAGGGAGGAGATGACGCCGACGAGCGTGACCGAGGAGCCGATCATCGCCCAGTAGCCGGGATCGACCTCGTGGACGGCCTCGACCACCTTGGCCGGTCCGCCCAGCCTCACCACGCCCACGACGGGCACCATGACCAGCGCCGCCACCATCATGACGCCCTGGACGAAGTCGGTGTAGGACACGGCCAGGAAGCCGCCGACCAGTGTGTAGACCACCGTGATCGCGGCGACGAGCACCATGCCCAGGCGGTAGTCCATGCCGAAGGAGTTCTCGAAGAACACCCCGCCGGCCACCATGCCGGAGGAGACGTAGAAGGTGAAGTACACCAGGATGATGATGCCGCTGGCCCAGCGCAGCAGGTGGCGGTCGTCGTGGAGGCGGTTGTCGAGGAAGCTCGGGATCGTGATGGAGTTCCTGGCCACCTCGGTGTAGGTGCGCAGGCGCGGGGCCACGTACCTCCAGTTCAGCCAGGCTCCCACCGTCAGGCCGATCGCGATCCAGGACTCCACCAGGCCCGAGGCGTAGAGCGCACCCGGCAGCCCCATGAGGAGCCATCCCGACATGTCCGAGGCCCCGGCGCTCAGCGCGGCGACCCAGGGACCCAGACCACGGCCGGCGAGCATGTAGTCGTCCAGGTCGTGATTGCGCCCGTAGGCCCAGCCACCGATCGCCAGCATGCCCACGAAGTAGACGATCATGGCGATGGCCTGATAGGTGGTCTCAGTCATAGCGACGTCCTTGTCTGCCGTCAGGAAAAGGGTGTGCAGGACGCTACAGGACGATGGTCCCAGGCAACGGTGCGCGGCGAGGACGTCACCGAACTGTGACCGCGGCGACTCTTCTCGGAAACACTCAGGTCCGCGGTTCCTGCGCGCCCGCGCAGGCCAGCACCACGGCCCCGGCCCAGCCGCCGTCGTGCGTGAGGGAGACCAGCCAGCGTGCCGACGCCGCGGCCCCCGGTCCCAGCCCCGCGCCCACCGCCTGGGCGACCTGCCCCTCCAGCCTCAGGCCCGGGCGGTGCCAGTGGTCGCTGACGACCTCGATCTCACGCCAGTCCAGCTCCTGCGGGGCGAGGGCGGGTGCCACGCCGGTCCCGGCGAGGGTGTTGACGGCCTGCGACCAGGCCTTGACGAAGGCCTCCTTGGCCGCCCACCGCGCCGCCAGGTGCTCGGCCTCCTGGGAGCCGGTCTCCACGCTGCGACGACGCGCCGCTCGCCGCTCGCGCGGGGTGAAGGCGCGCTCGGCCAGCACCGTGCCGGGCTGGGAGAGCTGGGCTGCCAGCGCCGGGACGTGGACGAGGTCCACCCCCACCCCGAGGACCTGAGCCCCTGGCGCCACGAGGATGCTGGGAAGCCGCGCGGCCTCAGGCTCCCTCGGGCGCAGCACCGCGTCCAGGCGCCGCGCTCTCACCCCTCGACCTGGGAGCGTTTGTCCTGCGCCGCGTCGGCGGCGCGCTCACAGACCTGGTCGAAGGGGCACCCGGTGCCGACGGCGGCGTAGGCGGCCAGCAGACCCTCCACCAGGGGCGCGGGGCTGACCACCACGCGCTCGGCCAGCTCGGGGGCGAGCAGCTCTAGGGCCATCTGGGCGCTCATGATCCCGCTGCCCACGTCCGCCAGGACGAGGACGCCCTCGCCGTCGTCGGCAGCCTCGATCCCCGCCATGACGTCGGTGGGGTCAGTGCCCAGGCCTGCGTCCGGCGTTCCTGCGGCCAGCTGGACGCTCACCTCCAGGCCCGGTACGAGCCCGGCCACGAGGTCCAGCGCCGCCTCAGCGAGCTGGCGCGAGTGGGAGACGACGACGATCCCGCTCATGCGTCCTCCTCCTGGGCGCGCGCTGCCTCAGGCTGTGCCGGCCCGGCCTGGAGCGCCTGCTCCAGCGCCTGGAGGATGAGCGCGGTCGAGGCCGCGCCCGGGTCGACGTGACCGACCGAGCGCTCCCCCAGGTAGGAGGCGCGTCCCTTCGTCGCCCGCATCGCCGCCGTGGCCTCCCGGCCCTGCTGTGCCGCGCGAGCGGCTGCCGCGACGCCGGAGACCAGGTCCGTCTGCCCCCGCACGGCCTCCAGGGCCGGCAGCCAGGCGTCCAGCATGGTCTTCTCCCCCGCCTGGGAACGGCCACGGGCCTGGATGCCGGCCGTGCCGGCCTCCATCGCCTGGCTCAGCGTCGTCAGGTCCATGCTCGGGCTGTCCCCGCACTCGGTGGCCATGCGCAGGAAGAAGGTGCCGTACAGCGGGCCTGAGGCACCGCCGACGGTCGAGATAAGAGTCATCGCCACCTTCTTCAGCACCGCTCCAGGCGTCACCAGGGAAGGATCCTGCACGGCCGGGACGGCCGCCTGGAAGCCGCGCCGCATGTTGGCGCCGTGGTCGGCGTCACCGATAGCGGCGTCGAGCTCGGTGAGCTCGTGCTCGTGGGCCGTCACCAGCTCAGCAACCAGGCCTACCCACTGCCGTACGCCCTGTGCGTCAAGGACCGTGCTCACTTTCCTGCCTCCGTCCACGTCAGCGCCGCGGTCCTCACCGGAGCGTCCCACAGACGCAGGACCTCCTCGTCGGCCCGTACCAGCGTCAGGGCGCAGCCTGCCATGTCCAGGCTCGTGACGTAGGAGCCCACCAGGCTGCGTGCGACCGCCACCCCGGCCTCGTCCAGCAGCGCCTTGACCTCACCGTACATGAGGTAGAGCTCCAGCAGCGGGGTGGCGCCCATCCCGTCCAGCAGGGCGATGACGCCCTGGCCGGCCTCCGGGCCAGGCAGCTCGGCCAGGACCGGGGCGACCAGCTCGGCCGCCACCTGCCTGGCCGTCATCATCGGCGCGCGACGGCGCCCGGGCTCGCCGTGGATGCCGATGCCGATCTCGATCTCGTCCTCGGGCAGGTCGAAGGAGGGCCTGCCGTTGGCCGGCACGGTGCAGGAGGTCAGTGCCACCCCCATCGAGCGTCCGTGGTCGGCCACCCGCTGGGCCACGGCCTGGACCTGGCTCAGGCTGGCACCGGCCTCGGCCGCGGCACCGGCGATCTTCTCCACCACGAGGGTCGTCCCTACGCCTCGCCGCCCGGTGGTGTACAGGGAGTCCTCGACCGCGACGTCGTCGGCGACGACGACGGTAGCGACCTCGGGGCCGCCCTCCGCCGCCACCAGCTCGGCCGCCATCTCGAAGTTCATCACGTCGCCGGTGTAGTTCTTCACCACGTGGAGCACGCCGGCCCCGCGGTCAGCCGCCTTGGTGGCGGCCACGACCTGGTCGGGCACCGGCGAGGTGAAGACCTCCCCGGCGCAGGCGGCGTCGAGCATGCCTGGGCCGACGAAGCCGCTGTGCAGCGGCTCGTGTCCGCTGCCTCCGCCCGAGATGACGGCGACGCGACCCTCCCTCTTGGGGGTGGCACGGTAGACCACACGGTGGTCCAGGTCCACCGAGAGAAGGTCCGGGTGAGCGGCGGCCAGGCCGGTCAGGGCGTCAGCGACGACGCTCTCAGCCTCGTTGATGAGCTTCTTCATAGGCCCAGTCTAGAGCCCGGGAGCGCCGAGCGGGGCCGGTGGCGCCTGCGCAGGTCGGAGCAGTGCCCTCGCCCCCGCGCAGGCGGCCTGGCCAGGCGGCTGGGCCCAGTGGCCGGGCCCGGCCGCCTCTCCTCACCGCCCGGTGTGGTAGACGCCGTCGGCGCCCAGTCGCGCCTGCGGGTCCAGCAGCATGGCGGCCTCGACCTCGTGCGGGTCGCCTCCGGCCTCGGCCTGGCCCAGACGGCGTCCTCGCACCTCCTCGAACAGGGGCGCGCGGCCGATCATGCCGGCCAGGCGCCTCCTGGCACCGGCCGCCAGGCGCGCGTTGGCCCGCTCCAGCCACGCCTGCACCCCGGCCTCTCCGTCGCGACGGCGCAGGGCCGACTCGAAGGCACCGGGATGGACCAGGGCGATGAGGCCGGAGACGTGGCCGAAGCCCAGGGAGGTCACCAGACCGGCGCGCACCACGCCGCCACGGCCAGACAGCCGGATCGGCCTGCGGGGCCACACCCAGAAGGCGTCCGGTTCCATGACCGGGTCCACCACGTCGAGGCTGGCGTTGCCCGGGGCGACCCCGGTGGCCAGGATCTCGGCGAGCCCCGCCACCTGGAACAGGGCGGCCCCGCCCTTGGCGTGACCGGTGACCGACTTCTGGGAGACGGCCACCAGCGGGTTGCCGGGGGTGCGTCCCAGGGCCCGGGCCAGGCGCGTGTGCAGCTCGGACTCGTTGGGGTCGTTGGCCTTGGTGGAGGTGTCGTGCTTGGAGACCACGGCGATGTCGTCGGCCTGGACCCCGAGGTCCGCCAGCGCCCGGGCCAGGCGCGAGTCCTTGCCGCCTCGCCCGGCCCCCAGGGCCCCCAGGCCGGGGGCCGGGATGGAGGTGTGGGCGCCGTCGGCGTAGGAGGAGACGAAGCCGAGCACCCCTGCCACCGGCAGGCCCAGGCGGGCCGCCACGCTGGCCCTGGCCAGGATGACCGTGCCGCCTCCCTCGGCCTCCACGAAGCCCGCGCGACGGCGGTCGTTGGCCCGGGAGAAGTGGCGGGCGCTGATGCCCTGGGCGTACATGGCCGCCGCCTCGGCGGTGGCGTTCATGTTGCCGAAGCCCACCACGGATTCCACCGAGATGTCGTCGATGGCACCGGCCACGACGACCTCGGCCTTGCCCAGTGCGATCTTGTCCCAGGCCTCCTCGATGGACACCGCGGCCGTGGCGCAGGCCGAGACCGGCTGAACCATGGAGCCGTAGCCACCGACGTAGGACTGCATGACGTGGGCGGCCACCACGTTGGGCAGGGCCTCCTGGAGGATGTCGGAGGGACGCTCCTCGTCCAGCAACCGCCCGACGAACATCTTGCGCATGGACTCCATGCCGCCAAAGCCGGTGCCCTGCGTGGAGGCGACGTCGCTGGGGTGGACGGCCCGCAGCAGCTCGGCCGGGCTGAAGCCGGCGGACAGGAAGGCGTCCACGGCCGTGACCAGGTTCCACGAGGCGATGGGGTCCATGCCCTCGACCATGCTCGCCGGGATCCCCCAGCGTGAGGGGTCAAAGCCCTCAGGCATCTGGCCGCCCACCGTGCGCGAGAGCGTAGCACGTCGCGGGACGCGGGCCAGGCACCCTGCCAGGCAGGTCACCGTCCACTCCCCCGTGCCCTCCTGGGGCGCCACACGCGTGTGAGCGGGGTCGGCGGCCGCCACGGAGCGTGCCGTGGCCTCGTCCGCCACCGTGAGGGTGATATCGCGGTCGAGGTAGACGGTGGCGTCAACCTCCGCCTGCGGGGCGATGACGCCGTCGTCGACGAACTCGCGGATGCCGCAGCGGGCCACGACCTCGTCACGGTAACGGGCGTAGACCTCCTCCTCGGGCACGAGCTCTCCCTGCGCGTCGTACCAGCCGGCCCTGGGAGACTCCTGGTAGGTCAGCAGGCCCATCCCCCAGGCCAGCTCCAGCACCCCGGCGGCCGTGAGCTCGACGTCGTCCTCACCGCTCATCCCCAGCTCGGCCTCGCGGCGCGTGCGCCCCGAGCCCCAGGTGGAGACCTCCCCGGTGGAGACGACGACGACCATCTCCTCCAGGCTCGTTCTCACCTCACCCCACTGCGGTGCGGTGGGCTGGCAGGGTACCGACGGCGTGGGAAGGGCCGGCACCGTCGCGGCCGCCGTGGTCTCAGGCTCGGCCTGCTCGGCCGCCGCACCGGCCTGCTCGCGCAGCGCCACGAGGTCGACGCCGGCGGCCAGGCCACCGGTCAGGTCCGCCTCGACGGGTGCCTGCCTGGCCTGCTCACGCACGCCTGGCGCGCACAGGGCGACCAGCTCGTGGGCGATCTCGTCGGTGGACCAGGTGCGCACTCCCGCCGCCTCCACGGCCTCGACGAGAGGGTCGTTGCCTCCCATGAGGCCGGTGCCGCGCACCCAGCCGATCCGGGGGTGGGCCAGGGTGACGCGCCCCGACCACGCTGCCTCCGCTCTCCAGCGGTTGACCACGGCGTCCAGGGCGGACTTGACCTCGCCGTAGGCGCCGTCCCCGCCGAAGGTGCCGCGGTTGGGTGAACCGGGCAGGACGACGTGGAGGCGGGAGTCGACGTGGGTGTCCGTGCCGATGGCCGAGAGCGCGGCGACCTGGCGCTCCAGGCTCCACAGCAGCACACGGGCCTGGGACTCGGCCGCCGGCCCGGCGTCGGCCAGCGTGCCGCTGACGCGCGGGGCCGCGAAGGGGAAGAGCAGGGTGGGGACCAGTGCCTGCTTGACCACCGTCGACGAGCCGCCGGAGGTGACGACCTGGTCGTGGCCGATCCAGTGGGCCAGGGCGTCCACGTCCCGGTAGGAGGCCAGGTTGGCCGGGACCATCCACAGCCTCGCGCCGGCCACGGCGTGGGTGCGGTAGAGCTCGCGGGCGAAGGCCAGGCGCTCGTGGGTCAGGCGCGAGGAGGTGGCGATGACGCTCGCGCCGCCCGCCAGGAGCTCGGCGACCACCGAGGCCGCGATCGAGCCGGGCGCCACGCCGGTGACGACGGCGACCTCGCGGGCCCACCTGCGATCAGCACCCCCGGTCTCAGGGGCGCTCGTCGCGGCCTGCGCGACCGCCGCGAGGAGCTGGGCGCGCTCGGCCTGGCCGGCGGCCCTGGCCTGCTCGCACCACCAGGCCGCCTGCTGTGCCACCGCCGTCCCCAGCCCCGCGAAGCGCTCGGGGGCCAGGACGCGGCGCGCCTGGTCCAGGTCACTGTCTGCGCTGCCCAGGCGCGCCAGCTCCTCACGGGCGCTGGCCCACCAGTCGTCAATGAGAACCGCGCGGCGCGCGTCGAAGGCCGGGGTCACCGAGGCCAGCCATCCCGAGCCGAGCTCGGCGTCCACCGCAGCCACCAGGGCCCGGGTGGAGGTGGCCTCGTCGGCTGCGGCGTCGTCGGCCTGCGCCGGCTCGGCCAGCCCGAGGGCGGCCAGCATCGTGCGCGCCGTGGTGGCGAGCACGCCGCGCTCGCCGGTGACCGTCGCGGCGAAGGCGTCCAGGGCGGCGGAGTCGACGACGGCGCCTGGCGTCGCCGCCGCGCTCACGCGGGCCACGCTCAGCCCGCGATCGCCGGCCACCTGCTGGACGGCGGCGTCGATGAGGGCGTCGACCTCGCGTGCGGAGGCGGCTGGCTGCGAGGTCCCCAGGCTGGCGAGCTCGCCGCCGCGCACTGAGGACCCTTCACGCGTCCCCAGCACGAGGGCGGCGCTGACGTGCGCGGTCCACCCCTCGCCCAGGCCCCACACCGTGCCCAGCCGCTCGCCCACGTAGGAGGCGCGCAGTCCTGCCGGGCCCATGAGGCGTCCCAGGCCCGAGCGCACCACCTCGGTGAGCACCGGCCCGAAGGCCTTGTAGCCGGGAGCGCCCTTGGCCACGATCCCGCTGAGGGTCGGCATGTCGGCGTCGGCCGCGCCGTCGATCGAGGCCAGCTCCAGCTCACCGCCCATGTCCATGAGCAGCTGGTTGCGGCGCGAGGAGACGCCGTTGGTCAGGGTCTCGGTGGTGTCGGTGGCCCCGATCTGCTCCGGGGCGATCCGGGCGGCGTGGGCCAGCAGGACGGTCAGCGCGTCGGGCGCGCCGAAGGACAGGTCGGCCACCGGCTCGCTCGGAGCCTGGGCCGGCGCGGTCGTCGCAGCAGGCGCGGCAGGCCCGGCAGTCGCGGCCGGCGCCTCCGCCTGCGGTGCGCAGGGCTGGGCCGGCGTGCTGGGCACCGCCGCCGCGCTGCCAGCGGGGGCCTCCTCCACGCTCACCGCGGGATCGGTGTCGGTGGCCAGCACCCGGGCCTCGTCACGTCGCACGTTGTGGACCGTGACGTGGCGAGCGGCGTGCTCGGGCAGCATGAGGGTGCGCGAGGCCAGGTTGGCCAGGGTCGGTGAGGCCGCCAGGCCCACCTCCACCAGGTGCCGCCTGCCCAGGCCTCCCTCGGCACGTGAGCGCACCATCAGGTCCTGGGTCTCGATCCAGCGCACCGGCGAGGCGAACTGCCAGGCCAGGAGCTCGACCAGGAGCAGGCGGGCCAGCTCACGGGGACGCTGGGACCAGTGCTCCCAGGACTCCAGCACCTCGCGCGCAGGCTCTGAGGGCACGACCTGGAGCACGGTGCGCACGAAGTCCTGGCTCAGCTCGAAGGGGCGCGCCACGAGGTTGGGCACGTAGCGACCCACCAGGCGCTCGTAGTCGAGGTCCTCGGGCACGAGCTCCAGGAGCCGGCTGCGGAAGGCCGGCACGCCCGGACGCAGCACCTCAGAGTGGAAGGGGACGTCGATCCCGGGCACGAGCATGAAGGGGTTCTTGCCCCCGCGGGCCTCGGCGCGCCTGCGGCTGTCAGCCGCCAGCGCCTCCAGGCCCGCCACCGTGCCGGCCACCGCGTACTGGGCCCCGGCCAGGTTGTAGTTGACGATCTGGAGGAACTCACCGCTGGCGGCGGCGACAGAGGCGACGTAGTCCTCGACCTGGCTGGCGGCCACGCCGGCCTGGTTCGGGCGCAGGGCGGCCATGCGGTAGCCCGAGCGGCCCTGGGCGTCACGCTCGACGAGCGTGTGCATCGTGGACCCGCGCTGGAAGACGATGGCGATCGTGGTCTCCACGTCCATGACATGGCCGTAGGCCGCCAGCGCCGTGTACTCGCCCAGGGAGTGGCCCGCGAAGGCCGCGTCCTCGACCAGGGCGCCTGCCTCGGCCAGCCGGGCGGTGGAAGCCATCGCCACCGTGGCCAGGGCGACCTGGGTGAACTGGGTGAGGTTGAGCAGCCCCTCGGGATGCCTGTAGGTGACGCCACGCGCGGTCATCTCCACCGGGTTGTCGCGCACGAGGCTGATGACCGAGAAACCGAGCTCGCTGCGGGTGAAGGCGTCGGCACGCTCCCACACCTGGCGGGCCGCACGCGAGCTGTTCATCTCCTCCAGGCCCATACCGGCGGCCTGGATGCCCTGACCCGGGTAGAGGTAGGCGGTGGGCTCGGGCGCGGTCACAGCGGTCCCCCGCGAGACGACGACGTCGCCGACCTTGCAGGTCACCTCCAGGAGGTAGCCGCCCCCGACCACCAGGCCGGTGCGCTCGACGCTGATGACGACCTCGTCCTCCAGCTCGACCGTGCCGAGCATGACATAGGTCCAGCCCTCCAGGACGAAGCCGGCGCCCGAGGCGTCGCTGGCGGCGGCGGCCTGCTGCGCCGTGGCCGACAGCCACATGCCGTGGACCAGAGGAGCCTGCATCCCGGCCACACGGGCGGCGTGGTAGCTGGTGTGGATGGGGTTGTAGTCCCCGCTCACGCGAGCGAAGGCGGTCATGTCTGCCGGAGCCTGGACCGTGACGCGTCGCAGCAGGCGCCGGGCGCAGCGCACGGTCTGCCTGCCCGTGCCGCCGGCAGGATCGGCGGCGCTGGGGGCCGCCGTGCCGTGGGCGCGGCCCCGGATGGCGAAGCGCTCGCGCATGAGGGCGATGAGCTCACCGGCTGCGTGCAGCGGGGCCGCGTCCTCCTCCTGGCCCTGCTCAGGCGCGGCCTCGCGCAGCTCCAGGCGCACGTCCACCACCCGGCCGGCGCTGGACTCCTCCAGGGCGGCGACCCAGCCGGTCACCGCCACGCGCGAGGTGGGGCCGGCCCAGGCGGACAGCTCCTCCAGGCTGCGGTGCAGGTCGATGGTGTGGTCCAGGTGGACCGCACCGAGCAGGCCCTCGATCAGGGGCGTGCCGTCCTCGACGACGCTGCCCAGGGCCGCGTAGACCACCGGCCAGCACGGGCCCAGCAGGGCGTCTGGCACGAGCGGGGCCGCGACCAGGGCCTGGCCGCCTCCGGCGGGCAGGGCGTCGCCGGTGACGGCGGCGTGGTCGGCTCCCAGGGTCGATGCCAGGGTGAAGGTGTCCTCCACCGTGCCAAAGGGCTGGGTGGCCCTCTCACCGCGGGCGTCGAGGGCGCCGGGGCGCGCCGGGTGGACGGCCGGCAGGGTGGTGACCCGGTCCCCGGCCGCCGAGGTCGCGCCCACGCCGGCCGTGGCGCGCAGCAGGTCGTTCATCGTCTGCGAGATCCGTCCGGGGTCCACCAGGGGCACGGCGCCGTCCCAGGCCGCTGCCAGGCGCAGCGGGACCACGAGGTGGCGCACGGCGTGGACGGACTCGCCTCCAGGCAGGTGGTCCCAGTGCGTGTCCAGCCGGATGTCGAGGTCGTAGGCGTCCGCGCCGACCTCCGGCCGGCTCACGACGGTGTAGGAGTCCTCCTCCAGCACCCGTGCGGGGTTGACCGTCAGGTGACCGTTCCACAGCACGTGGGGTGCGCAGCGCACCAGCTGTGCCGCGTCGGCCACCGGCCGGGCCTGGACGCCGGTGGCGCAGCCCAGCCTGGCCGCGGCCGGCCGGGCCTGGACGCCCTCGTCCTGGAGCGCCTGGACAGCGGCCTGCTCAAAGCGTCCCAGGATCTGGCTGACCGGCTCGTCCACGCTCGTGATCCCGGCCACCGACACCGGACCGGGGATGATGCGCACCTGGTCGGCGCTGTAGCGCGGGTCCTGGGACTGCCACAGCGAGTCCGTCCCCCACCAGCGCAGGATGTCGGCGTCCAGGACCGGCACGAAAGGCACAGGCTTGGGGTGCTTGCGGCACAGCTCGGGGAACCAGGCCGCGTCGGCAGGCGTGACCAGCGTGGTGGCGGCCTGCGGGTAGCGCTGCCGGAGGGCGGCCAGGGCGGCGTCGCAGTCCACGACGTCGCAGGCAGCGGCGAAGAGGGTCTCCACCGGCCCGTGGTCGGCCGGGGCCAGACGTGCCTCGACACGGTGGAGCAGGTCGAGGAAGCGGTCGTACCAGCCCTCGTCGTTCCAGTCTCGCTCGCTGGCTGCTCGGCCGGGGTGGGGGGCCACGCACAGCTCGGCGTAGCGGGTGGCCCAGGCCAGGTAGGTCGTCTCCTCCACGTCGCCGAAGTAGGGCTTGGCGGTGCGTGCCAGGGCCTGGATCATCTCCTGGCGGCGCTCGGCCATGGCCTCCTCGTCCCCGGCCAGCTGCTGGATGAGGCGGGAGGCAGCCGCTGAGGAGTTGTCGATCTCGTACAGGTCCGCCCGCAGGTGGGACAGCCCCGAGGTCATGCCTCCCAGGCTCGCGCCTGAGGCGACCCAGCCGCCGTCGGCCCCGCTGGCGCCGGGGGTGCGCACCGAGATGCCGGGGGTGTCCACGAGCAGCTGCTTGACGTCAGGGTTCGTGCGCGCCTCACGCGCCGTCATGGCCGCTGTGCCGATCATGACACCGTCCACCGGAGCCGGCGCGGCGTCGTAGGCCAGGGCCCACCGGCCCGTGAGGTAGTCGGCGGCGCGCTCGGGCGTACCGATCCCACCGCCCACGCACACCACGACGTTGTCGTGAGCGCGGATGTCGTCGTAGGTGGCCAGCAGCATCGTGTCGAGGTCCTCCCAGGAGTGGTGGCCCCCGGCGTGCCCGTCCTCGACCTGCATGATGACCGGCGTCGGTGCCGCCGCCGCGGCGATGGCGAGCACCGAGCGGATCTGGTCCACGGTGCCCGGCTTGAATGCCACGTAGGGGAAGCCCTCGTCGCGCAGGCGCTCCAGCAGCGCCGTCGCCTCGTCGAGCTCAGGCACGCCTGCGGAGATGACGACGCCGTCCACCGGCGCCCCGGCCGCGCGCGCCTTGGACAGCAGGCGCTGGGACCCTAGGTGCAGGTTCCACAGGTAGCGGTCCATGAACATGGCGTTGAAGGCGGCGGTGCGCCCGGGCTCCAGCTGCTCCTTGAGTCCGTCGAGGTTGGCCTGGAGCACCGCCGAGGTGGTCTGGCCTCCTCCGGCCAGCTCGGCCCAGTAGCCGGCGTTGGCGGCGGCCGCCACGATCTGCGGGTCGACCGTGGTCGGGGTCATCCCCGCCAGGAGCACCGCCGAGCGTCCGGTCAGGCGCGTGAAGGCCGTGTCCAGCGTGAGGCGCCCGTCGGGCAGGCGCGTCAGGCGCGGGGCGTAGCGCGAGCGGTCCACCGTCGCCGCAGGGCAGGCTCCGGCGCGGTCCAGGCTGTCCAGGTCGCGAGCCGTGCCGGCCGGAACGACCCGCACCCCGGTGCCTGCCACCGCCACCGCGGTGATGCGGGCCAGGACACTGCCGGGCCCCAGGTCCACGACCAGGCGGGGCCGGCGGCCGTCGGCCGTCGTCGTGCCCAGCGCCTGGCGCAGGACCTGGGGCCAGTCCACCGGGTCGGTGAGCACGGCCGTGGCCAGGTCACGCGCCAGGGCCGTCTCCAGGCCGCAGGCTGCGGCCCAGGTCACGACGTCGTCGACCGCCGCGGCCAGGAAGGGGCTGTGGAAGGGCACCGTCGTGGCCAGGAACTCCGTCACCGGGGCCAGCACGGCCCCGCCCAGCCGCCGGTCCTTGCGCGCCTTGGCGCTGCGTGCCGCGGCCGCCTCCAGGGCGGAGACCAGCAGGACGAGGGTGTCCGGGCGGCCAGAGACGATGTGCACGCCGCGGCCGTTGGCCACCCCGAGGCTCAGCCCCTCGTGCCCCGGGACGCGCTCCAGGACCTCCTCCAGGACCGGCCGGGTCACCCCGCGCACCGAGAGCATGGGCGTCGCCTCGCCCACGGGCCCCAGGCCCTGGCGGTGGGTGGCGCGTGTCGCCGCCGCACCCACCAGGCGTGCCAGGGCGTGCACCTGCGCCACCTCGCTCTCCCCGCCGGAGAGGGCGTCCAGGAGCGCCGCTGCGAGCACGCCCTGGGAGTGGCCGACGGCGCACACCGGCCGGTGGCGGCCGGTCACCTCGATCCCGGCCGCGGGCAGGCTGGCCAGCGCCGCGTGCTGGGCCAGCAGGATCCCCGGGACCGAGACGGCTGCCTCGTCCCCCTGGCCGGCGTGGCCGGGGGCGGGCACCACCGCTGCGCCGTCGTCATCGAGCACACGCAGGCCCCGCGGGCTGATGGTCAGCAGCTCGGTGGCCACCGGGGCCAGGAGGTGGCTGACCTCCTCGTCCAGCGCGACGAGGGCGTCCGTCAGGTCGCGGTCGGTGCCGACCAGCTCCGCCAGGGTCGTTCGCCAGGGCGTGGCCTGGCCACCGAAGGTCAGGACGTAGGGCTCGCCCGCCTCCAGGAGGTCGGCCACGCTGGCTGCGGGTGCCGGGGCGGCCTGGGTGGAGCCCGAGGTGCGGGTCGTCGAGTCGGTCTGCGTGCTGGGCGTCGTCATGGTGTCCTTGCTGGTGGTACTGGTGTTGCTGGTAGTGCTGGCGGACAGGGGGCTGCGGGCCGGCAGCGGCGGGCGGTGGCTGGTCATGGCTGGCGCTCCTTCCTCACAGCGGCCCGTTGTCGTGCTTCTTGACGGCCATGCGTCCGGCGTCGCGCTTGGCACTGAGCGCGGCCAGGGAGTCGACGATGACGGCCCGCGTGTCCTCCGGGGCGATGACGGCGTCGATCTCCCCCAGGGCCACGGCCTTGTCCGGGTTGATGACCTCCCGGGTGTACTCGGCTACGAGACGCTCGTGCTCGGCCGCCGCCGCCTGGTCTCCCTCGCTGCGGCGTACCTGTGCCAGGGCGCGGCGGTGGATGATGCCCACCGCCCCCTGCGCTCCCAGCACCGCGATCTCGGCACCGGGCCAGCAGAAGTTCAGGTCCGCCCCGATCGCCTTGGAGCCCATGACGATGTAGGCACCGCCGTAGGCCTTGCGCAGCACGATCGTGACCAGGGGGACCGTGGCCGTGGCGTAGGCGTGGATGACCTTCGCCCCGCGCCGGATGATGCCCGCGTGCTCCTGCTCGGCGCCCGGGCGGTAGCCGGGCACGTCGACGAAGGTGACCACGGGCAGGCCGAAGGCGTCGCAGCAGCGCACGAAGCGTGCCAGCTTCTCCGAGGCGTCCACGTCCAGTGTCCCGGCGTCGACCATCGGCTGGTTGGCCACGATGCCGACCGGACGTCCCTCCAGGCAGGCGAAGCCCACCACGACGTTGCCGGCGAAGTCCTCCTGCACCTGGACCAGCTCACCGTGGTCGACCACGGCCTGGACGACGGCGGTGACGTCGTAGGGCTGGCGGGTCGAGGCCGGCACGAGGTCACCGACCGCGGCCGCCGCGACCTCGTCAGCCGCCCGATCGACGTCGTCGTACTCATAGCGCGGAGCCTGGAGGTCGGAGGAGGAGGGCAGGTAGGCCAGCACCGTGCGCACCTGCGCGAGGGCGTCCTGCTCGTCCTGGGCCACGTAGTGGACGACTCCGGAGACCGACCCGTGGATGTCCGCCCCGCCCAGCTCCTCGGCGCTGATCTGCTCACCCGTAGAGGCGCGTACGACGTCGGGGCCCGTGACGAACATGTGGGAGGCCTCGCGAGTGGCGATGATGTAGTCGGTCAGGGCCGGGCAGTAGACGGCTCCCCCGGCGCAGGGCCCCAGGATGACGCTGATCTGGGGCACCAGGCCCGAGGCGGCGCAGGTGCGGTTGAAGATGCGCCCGTACTGGCGCAGCGCCCCCACACCCTCCTGGATCCTGGCCCCGCCGGAGTCGATGAGGCCGATGATCGGGATCCGCAGGCGCAGGGCGTCGTCGAGCAGACGCACGATCTTGTCTCCCTCGACGGCGCCCAGCGCACCACCGCTGACCGAGAAGTCCTGGGCGTAGACCGCGACCTGGCGCCCGTCGATCGTGCCGAACCCGGTGATGACGCCGCTGGGCCGGGCCGCCTCCCCCGTGCCCGAGCCGGCGTAGCGCCCGATCTCCAGGAAGCTGGAGGCATCGAGCAGGGCGGCCACGCGCTCGCGGGCGGTCTGCTTGCCCTTGGGGTGCTGGCGCTGGGCCGCGCGCTCCTCGGCCGCCGCCGCCACGCGCGCCGAGCTCGCCCGGAAGGCCTGGGTGCTCGGGGCCTGGCTGATGGTGACGCCGGGCGCGACGGCCGCGGCTGCACCGGGCGCGACGGCCGGGGCTGCACCACCCGCCAGGGCCGGGTCTGTCGGCTGGGTCGTGTGGCTCATGGGTCAGTCCTCCTCGTCCTGCTCGTCGGCGGGCCGCAGGTGGATGAGGCTCTGGCCTGCGCTGACCGTCTGGCCTGCCCCGATCGGGATCTGCCCCACCACGCCGTCAACCGGGCTGTGGACGTAGTTCTCCATCTTCATCGACTCCAGGACGACCATGAGGTCGCCGGCGCGGACCGGCTGGCCCGGCTCCACGCAGATACGCGTGACCACCGCCTGCATCGGGGCCGCGATGACCGAGGGGTCCTCGCCCTCGCTCACCGCACGCTGGGCGGCCCGGCTCGCCGGGCGTGAGCGCAGCGGCTGCTGGCTGCGGGTCGTCGGCGCTCCGGGGTAGCTCCCGCCCATCCGTGGCCCGTGCCCGCCCAGGACGCCGTCGGGCAGGGTGAGCTGGACCCGGCGGCCGTTGAGCTCGATGACGTAGGTCGAGCGGGTCCGCGGGTTGCGGACGGGCCCTGCTGCTGCCGGTGCCGTGCTGGCTCCTTCGGCGGCGCCCTGGGCCGCCGAGGCCCTCTCGCCGTCGCCCTGCTCGCGCAGCCGGTCCAGGACGTCGGTCTCGATCCAGCGGGTGGTCACGCCCAGGCGCCCTGTCGCATCGGGCTGGGTGAACTCCTCGCGGCGCAGGACGTGCTCGTGCAGGGCGGTGCACACCGTCACGCCTTCCACGACGGTCTCGGCCAGCGCGCGGCGGGCGCGGCGGATCGCCTGGTCGCGGCTGGCTCCGGTGACCACGATCTTGGCGAGCATCGGGTCGAAGACCGGGGTGACGACGTCGCCCTGCGTGACGCCGGAGTCGATCCGGATGCCCGGACCTGCCGGCCACCGCAGGCGGGTGATCGTACCGGTCGAGGGTGCCAGCCCCTGCGTGGGGTCCTCGCAGGTCACGCGCAGCTCCAGGCTGTGGCCGCGGGGCTCGGGCACCGCCGGCAGGTCACCACCGGCAGCGACCTGGAGCTGGAGGTCGACCAGGTCGATACCGGCCACCTCCTCGCTGACGCAGTGCTCGACCTGGAGGCGGGGGTTGACCTCCAGGAAGTACAGCTCGTCCTCGCTCGTCAGCAGGAACTCACAGGTGGCCACCCCCACGTAGCCGACGCTGTCGAGCAGACGACGGGAGCTGTCGACCAGGCGCTCGTGCATCCCGGCGGGAAGGAAGGGCGCAGGAGCCTCCTCCACCAGCTTCTGGTTGCGTCGCTGCAGCGTGCAGTCACGGGTGGAGACGACGGCGAAGGCCCCTCGGGCGTCACGCACGCACTGGGTCTCCACGTGCCGCGCGGCGGTGATGAAGCGCTCGAGGATCAAGGTGGCGCCGCCTGAGGCAGCGGCCTCAAAGGCCGGGGTGGCGAGGACCTCGTCGTCGCTGGCCAGCACCGTGATGCCGCGCCCTCCTCCGCCGTCGGTCCGCTTGAGCGCCACCGGGTAGCCGTGGGCCCGGGCGAAGGAGAGCACCGTGCTGGCCGAGGTCACCGCGTCCGTGATGCCGGGCACCGGGGCGACGCCGGCACGCTCAGCGGTGGCGCGGGCCGTCATCTTGTCGCCGAGGGCCCGCATCGCCGACGGGCTGGGACCCACCCAGATCAGTCCGGCGTCGAGCACGGCCTGGGCGAAGGCGTCGTCCTCGGCCAGGAAGCCGTAGCCCGGGTGAACCGCCTCTGCTCCGGTGGACGCGGCCAGAGCGAGGATCGCGGCGCCGTCGGTGTAGGACGAGCCCTGTGGGAGGGCGTAGGCCTCGTCCGCGAGCTCGGCGGCCGGGGACATGAGGTCCTCGGGCGTGTAGGGCAGGATCGAGGTCCCTCCCAGGTCGCGGACGGTGCGCACGATCCGCAGGGCGATCTCACCGCGGTTGGCGATGAGCACACGCTGTGGTCGGCGTGCTCCTGCCGGTCCTGAAGCCATCGGCATCGGCGTCCCTCCTTCACCGACTTCGCGGTCTCCTACAGACGTGGCAGTCCGTCACGAGGACTGCGGCAGCGCTGTCGTACGAGGACCACGGGTCGGCTCTCTTGCTCTAGCTCGCTGATGAATTCGTCATGCGATCCCTGTGTCTCAGCACTGTCAACAAATCTCGACAGGCTCAGATCACGACAATCGCGACATCGCGAGGCTATTGAGCGACGCCACGGATTGAACATTGTGGGATCGCCACAAAAGAGGAGGAAAGTCTTGGAGCACCCGCCCAGAAGGCCTCATCGAGCCCACGATGACGCGAACATGGTCGCCATCAACACACTCCGAGAGCACCTTTTGTCTGTTTCCACAATGTGGGAGAAAACGGGGAGAAGAGATGGGGAACAGAGGGACAGGGAGGGGCGATACCGCTACGGCGACGCTGCCGAGTTCTGCACCACTGTCGAGGTGTCGTCGAGGTACCAGGGCGACAGGACGCTGGGACATCACCAGAGAGCCGGGGCGCTGGGACGTCACCAGGGCGCCACCCACCACAGCACTGCAGCACCACCAGGACGCCGGGGCGCCACCAGGACGCCACCCACCGGAGAGCCGGAGCACCGGGACACCGCCAGGACGTCACCCACCACAGCACTACAGCACCACCAGACCACCAGGAGGCCACGACACCGCTATGCCGCCACATCACCACTCCAGCACACCGCGACCACGCCGCGACTACCCCAAGCGCGGCGATGACGACGATCACGACAACCGTGGCGATCACACGATCTTGACCACCAAGACAACCACCAACCCACACCTAGTCCCCTCCACCAATTTACCCCCATCCTCAGACACTTATCGAACCTTTCCACCTTCATCCATCATCTACCACTAGACAAGAAGACCTTCATGCCGTAGCCTGTACACATGTTCGATCCTGCGGCTGACGCCCCCGCCCCTTCCGCCCTGCCGTCGCGGCCAGGGCGGGAGAGGGACGTCCTGGCCCGCGTCAGCGAGGACGAACGCCTGGCTGTCCTTGCTGACGTGCCGCCCGGCGGCCTCCTGGCCTCGGCCCTGGAAGGGATCCTCGAGGCCGCGATCCCTCATCCTGACGTAGACACGTTCCACCCCGCCGCCGGCCCAGACGGTGACCTCACCAGCACCGAGGCGCTCAGCGCTGATGAGCGCGCCCTGCTCCAGCACTCACGGCTGGCTCCGGGCGAACCGCTGGCCGCGGTCGACAACCTGGCCAGGCTCGGGCTGGAGACTCTCAGCGAGCTGGTCGCTGCGTGCCAGCGACTGACCTCATGGTCCGACTGGGTCCAGTCCCTCCTGGCGGCAGCGATGACTCGCCGTGTCGAGCACCTGCCCTCTGGCGGCAGGGAGACTGCTGACCGTCCCGACCTCCGGCCCGGTTCCCCCCCTCCGACAGGAGGAGGCCGAGCTGACCGCGGCCAGCGAGATCGCCTGCAGACTCGGGATCTCCCGACGCCGTGCCGCCCAGCTCGTCGACCGTGGGCAGGCGCTGTGTCTGCCAGCGCTGTCGAGGACGGCAGGTCTGCACCGCAGCGGCCTCATCGACGCCACGAAGACGGCCCTGGTCGCCGGCCGCCTCGGACACGTCAGCCATGAGGTCGCTGTTCAGGTCCAGGACCAGGTTCTGCCCCGCGCAGCGCACCGTACCCATGCCCAGCTGGCCCGCGATCTCGACCGCGCCCTGGCTGCGCAGGACCCGGAAGGAGCATGTCAGCGCCGCCGTCGCAACGCTGAGAGCAGGTACGTCAGCCGCCCGCAGCCGGCTGGTGAGGGAGTCTCCCAGATACGCATGCTGCTTCCCACCCTCGATGCCGTCCTCGTGGACGCGACGCTGGACGCGATCGCTGTCTCGGCCCGCGCCACGGGCGACGATCGCTCCGTGTCCCAGCTGCGTGCCGACGCCGTCGTCTCCACGATGCTGGCCCTCCTGCGGCGCGAGCAGCACGAGGCGTGCCGCAGTATCGTGTCTCAGTCTCAGTCTCAGTCCCAGCCCCGCTCCTCGCTCGGGCTGCCAGACGACGCCGCCTCGTCCTGTGTCACCAGCACCTCTCCCGACGCACCTGCCGACGCTCCCGCCAGCGCACCCGTCCTGGCCGACGGCGTGCCGCTCCTGCCCCTGTTGAGCGGACTCAGCACGCTGGTCAGCTCAACGAGCCCGTGGTGGATGCCCTCCGGCACTGCTCCTGTGGCGCTTCCTTCAGGGCTCCAGGTCCAGGTCGATGTGACCGTTCCTATCGACTACCTGGCCGAGGAGTCCTTCCCGCTGACCTGTACCGACGCGGCTTGCACTGCCCCGGCTTGCACCACCCCGACCTGCCATGAGCAGGCTCGTACCGACTTACCCCGGCCGCGGTCAAGCGACCCGAGTGTCCGCCTGGGTCGTCAGAGCCTCCCCGTGCTCGCCGCGGTCGCCACGGCCCTTGCCTCCGGCGGCACCTGGCGCCGCCTCCTCACTGATCCGTTCTCTGGCGCGGTGCTCGACGTGGGGCGTCAGCGCTACCGACCGCCTGCAGCTCTTGCTGAGGCGGTACGGGCCCGTGACCACACGTGCACGCACCCAGGGTGCACTGTGCCCGCACGCCGCTGTGACCTGGACCATGTGGTGCCCTGGAGCATGGGAGGAAGCACCTCACTCGACAACCTCACGCTCCTGTGCGAGACCCATCACCGGCTCAAGCACACGCCGGGGTGGTCCCTGACGCGCTCAGACGACGGCTCCCTGACCTGGAGAACCCCCTCCGGTGCCCGATACCGTCGTGACCCCGATGGCAGCATCATCATGCTTCCACGCCGGATCGGTCCGAGGTCCATCCTCCAGGACGCTGAGCCGGTGCCCGAGCATCTCGCTGCCGCAGTCAATGAGTCGGTTGTCGCTCAGATCTGCCGTGGTCTGTCACAGACCGCACCGGTTGCTGACAGCGCGAGGCTGTTACCAGGCCAGCACGCACCCCAGCCACAGATCCAGCCACAGACTCAGGAGCAGCCCCAGCCACAGATCCAGTGGCAGTCTCAGCCCCAGACCCAGGCCCAGTGGCAGACCCGCGGCCCGCGTCCTGGGGTCAGAGTCGGTGCCTGGAGCGGAACCTCCTATCCCGCCGAGCTCCGCGAGCTTGGCCTGGACGTCTTCCTTGATGAGGTGGTGCCCTTCTAGCTGACCGGTGCCGTTCTCGCTAACTGGTGCCGTTCTCCCTCTCTCGCTCACCGGTACCCGACCGCCACCGATCACTGAGAAGGCCGAGGCCTCTCATCCTCATGACTGAGACGGCGACGTCGGTCAGCTCACCAGCCCGCCAATCCGTCACCGTCAGCTCATCAGCCCGTCAGCCCACGCCGTCAGTGGCAGCACCCGCTCGCGGCCCCGGCCAGGTATCGAAGCGTGGCGATCGCCTCGGCCGCGTCCTCGCTCTTGTAGACCGCCGACCCCGCGACGAAGACGTCCGCGCCAGCCTCCGCGGCCCGCTCAATGGTCGTCAGCGAGACACCGCCGTCGATCTGGATACGCAGCTGGAGACCCTGCGCGCTGACCATCGACCGCGCCGCCGCGATCTTGCGGAGCATCGGCTCCAAAAAGCTCTGCCCGCCGAAGCCTGGCTCGACGGTCATGAGCAAGAGCATGTCGATCTCACCCAGGACAGCCTCGACAGCCGCCAGCGGCGTCGTCGGCCTCAGCGCGATCCCGGCCCGTGCCCCCAGCCGGTGGAGCTCCTTGGCCAGGACGAAGGGCGCACGGGTCGCCTCAGCGTGTGCCGTCACCACCGCGCAGCCCATCTCCGCGTACTGAGGCGCCCAGCGGTCGGCGTCCTCGATCATGAGGTGGGCGTCCACGGGCAGGCTCGTGTGATCCAGGACGGTCTGGGTGAAGGAGGGGCCGGCGAACATGTTGGGGACGAAGTGATTGTCCATCACGTCCAGGTGCAGGCCGTCGGCGCTGTCGATGCGGGCCAGCTCGTCAGCCAGGTGCGCCTGGTCCGCGTTGAGGATGGACGGGTGGATCGCGGGGGTGTTGCTCATGGGTCTCCTCGTTCTCAGGCCTGACGACGCAGCAGGGCGCAGAACATCGCGTCCGTCCCGTCCAGGTGCGGCCACAGCTGGAGCATCGGCCTGTCAGCACCGGCAGGGGGAACGGGCGCCACACGCGTGGCCACGTCACCAGCGTGCAGGACCTGGACGCCCCTGCCCTCGCGCTCGAGCCGACGCGTGACGTCACGCACCACGAGCTCGGTCTCCAGCACGTGGGGGGAACAGGTCACGTAGGCCACCAGCCCGCCCACGCGTACCGCGGCCAGCGCGCTCGCGAGCAGCTCACGCTGGAGCTCGGCCAGCGCGGCGACGTCGGTCGGCTGCCGCCGCCACCGGGCCTCTGGCCGGCGCCGTAGCGAGCCCAGGCCCGAGCACGGCGCGTCAACCAGCACACGGTCATACCTGCCGGGCTCGGCCTCACCATAGAGACGACCGTCATCGCAGCGGACCTCGACCACGCCCTCAGGCACTGCCCTGACGCTGGCACGCACCAACTCGGCGCGGTGGGCGGTGACCTCGTTGGCCACCAGCCGCGCCCCGCGCTGCGCCGCCCGTGCCCCCAGCAGCGCGGCCTTGCCACCCGGCCCCGCGCACAGGTCCAGCCACCGCTCGTCACGGCCTTCCACGGCCGCCTCGCTGAGCACCAGCGCCGCCAGCTGGCTGCCCTCGTCCTCGACGCCCGCCGCGCTGGAGCGCACAGAACGAAGGCGGCCCGGGTCTCCCCCGGGAAGGACGACGGCGTAGGGGCTACGGTCGCCCACGCGGGCCCGGCCGCGCGTGGCCTCCTCAGCCTCCTTGACCAGGTGCTCAGGGCTGATGAGTCCGGGCCGGGCACACAGGACCACCTCGGGTTCGGTGTTGTCGGCCTCCAGCAGAGCCTCAAGCTCCTCCTGCGGCCGCCCGTTGCTCACCAACGCCTGTCGCAGCGCCTTGACGACCCACACCGGGTGGGACTGCGTGGCCGACAGCGCGCTCACCTCGTCACCGGCCTGCTCGGTCAGCTCGGCCAGCCACTGCTCCAGGTCCTTCTGGCTGATCCGGCGCAGGACGGCGTTGACCAGGCCCGCCGCGCCACGGCCGGCAGCGTGGGAGGCCAGGTCCACCGTCGTCGAGACCGCACCGTGGGTCGCCACCCGCATACCCAGCAGCTGGTGGGTGCCCATACGCAGCACGTCGAGAACGACGCCGTCGAGCTGGTCCAGCGGCCGGTCCACGCACCGGGCGATGACGGCGTCGTAGCGCCCCTGCAGCCGCAGCGTCCCGTAGGTCAGGGCGGTCGCGAACCCCGCGTCGCGGCGGTCCAGCCGCGCTGCGTCAAGCATCGGAGGCAGGACCAGGTTGGCGAAGCCGCCGTCCTGGCGCACCTTGGTCAGTGCCTCCAGGCTCACCAGCCGCGCCACGTCCACCGTGCTCGGCTGACGGCGCCGGCTGGAGCGCTCTCCTCCCGCCTGTCCGCGCTCGCTACGCGTGCGGTTCCTGACGCCCTTGCTGGACGACGGCGTGGGGTTGTGACGCCCAGAGTCGTTGCCCTGACCTCGTTCACGCCCCTGGCCGCGTCGCTGTGCTCCTGCCTGGGAGCGCCGACCTGCCTGACCGCCTGGGCCGCGCCCGCGTCCGCCGCGTCCGCCGCGTCCGCCGCGCCTGCCGGCCGCGCCGTAGCCGCCCATCAGGCGGCACCGCCGTCGGCAGTGGCCTGGTCAGCACCGCCGTCGGCACTGGTCTGACCGGCGCCACCGGATCCCAGGACCGTGCCGACAGCCGGGTGGGCGCCACGGGCCCAGGCGTCGGCCGCCATCCACTTCTTGCCTGCCGGGGCGACCTGCCCCAGGCGCACGGCGCAGCCTCCGGTGCCGACCAGCACCTCGTGCTTGGAGACCTGGATCATGCCAGCAGGCAGGTCAGTCACCTCGGGCACCTGGGTGACCGGGCCGAGGCGCAAGCGGGTTCCCTCGTAGGTGGTGTGGGCGCCGGGTGCGGGGGTGACGCCGCGGACGCGTCGGTCGATGGCCGCGGCGGTCTCGCTCCACCGGATCTCACCGTCAGCGGGCGTGAGCACCGGAGCGAGGGTGATCCCGTCCTCGCGCTGGGCCACCGGCGCCGCGGTCCCCGAGGCCAGCTGCTCCAGGACCTCCGCCACCAGCGGGACACCCTCCTCAGCCAGGCGTGCCAGCAGGTCTCCGGCCGTGTCCCCGTCCTCGATGCTGGTGGCGACATGAGCGTAGAGCGGACCGGTGTCCAGGCCCTCCTCCAGACGGAAGACGCTCACACCTGTCAGGGTGTCGCCGGCAATGATGGCGCGTTGGACCGGTGCGGCGCCACGCCAGGCCGGCAGCAGCGAGAAGTGGAGGTTGAGCCAGCCGTGCTGCGGTACCTCCAGCAAGGTGGCCGGCACCAGGCGGCCGTAGGCGACGACGACGGCGACGTCGGCGTGCAGGCCGCGTACCCACTCCTGGGTCTCCTCGTCCCGCAGGGTCGAGGGTGTCCGCACCTCCAGGCCGGCCTGACGGGCCAGCGCCGCCACCGGCGAGGGGTGCAGGGTGCGGCCGCGGCCCTGGCGGGCGTCGGCGCGGGTGAGGACACCGACGACCTCGTGGTCTGAGCCCATGAGCCAGCGCAGCACGGGCAGAGCCGCCTCGGGGGTTCCGGCAAAGAGAACACGCATGGTCCCAGTCTATGAGCACCGAGGGCACCGCGCCGCACGTGGTCGGAGCGGCTCACCGCACGGGCGGGCTCACCGCACGGGCAGCAGGCCGGCCTCGGTCAGGGCGGCACGCAGCCGACCCGCGCCGCGGAAGTGGTGGGTGCGCAGGCCCACCTCCTGGGCGGCGTCGATGTTGGGCTGGGAGTCGTCGATGAACAGGGTGCGCTCGGGCACGAGCCCGTGACGGCTGAGAAGGATCTCGAAGATCGTGCGGCCCGGCTTGGTGGTGTGCTCGGCCCCTGAGAGCACCAGGGCGTCAAAGAGTGCCAGCTGCGGGCACAGGTGCCGGTTGGCCTCAAAGAGCTGGTCGTGGAAGTTGGACAGGAGGTACAAGGGGACGCCTGCGGCGGCCAGCTCCTCGACGATCGCTGCCGTCCCCGGCACCGGACCGGTCAGGGTCTGGGAGAAGCGCTGCCAGTACAGGCGCTGGAGGGCCAGCCAGTCGGGACGGTCGGGGTAGGTGCGGTCCAGCTCCTCCTCGATCTGGGCAAAAGTCGCTCCGGCGTCGCACATCTCGTTCCAGCGGGCGAAGTCACCGTTGGTGACGTACTCCTCCCACTGGGCGGTGCTCGCGTGCCCGGGCAGCGCCCCGTAGGGGTCCCATGCGTACAGGACGTTGCCGTAGTCGAAGACGACGGCGTCGATCCCCCGGTGCGCGGCGGCGTAGGTGTCGGCTCGGCTCATGGTCGCTCCCTCCGCTGCTGGCCAGGGCTGGGTGGCTCGTGGGTCCACGCGAGCCACCCAGCCCTGGCCGAGACGTCAGCCCCGATCGGCTCGGCTGCGGCGCAGTGCCGTGAGGCCCAGGGCCGTGGCCAACAGTACCGAGGCCGCCAGCGTGCCGGCGCCCGTTCCGGTGCGAGCCAGCCGCCCGGAGACGACGCCGCTGCGCGGTGTGGCAGCGGGCTGCGGGCTGCCAGCCGGAGTCTGAGCCGGGTTGGCGTCACCGGGCGCCTGGGTGCTCCCGGGCTGGTCGCTGGGAGTGGCCTGGTCACCGGGAGTGGCCTGGTCACCAGGGCCCGTTCCTGGTCCGTCCGTCGGAGCGGTGTCCGAGCCGCCGTCCGAGCCACCGTCGGAACCGCCGTCCGAGCCACCGTCGGAACCGCCGTCGGAACCGCCGTCCGAGCCACCGCCCGGGGCGGCAGTCACCGTGACCGTGATGCTGGCTGTGATCGAGGTGTCAAAGACCGAGGTCGCCGTGACTCTCGCCTGCCCCTCAGCCACCGCGTGGACCGTCCCGTCCTCGTCGACGGTGAGGACGGACTCGTCCGAGGAGGCCCAGGTCACGCTCAGGTCAGGGCCCTCTGCCGGGTTGAAGGAGGCCGTCAGCGCTGTCGAGGCGCCGACCTCGAGCGTGGTGCGGCCACTGACCTCTAAGGTGGCGGGCTGCCTGCGCTCGATGGTGTAGGTGTAGCCGGCCTCGGTCGGGAAGGTCAGCAGCCAGTCCTGGCCGTTGCTGACCCAGGTGGGCGAGACGGCAGCGTCGTGCACGCCCTCCCCCGGGCCGCTGACCGCCGTCACCGTGTAGTTCTCCGCCCCGCCACGGGTGATGCGTACCGCGGCCTCGTGACCGACGCGTGAGGTCAGTGTCACCTTGTCGACCTCGCCGTCCGACCAGTCGATCCCGGTGACGAAGCCCCCTCGGGCGACCAGGCCGCTGACAGAGCCCTTGTCCGCCCACGCCTTCGGCACGGCGGGCAGGATGTTCGTGTAGCTCGCCCACGTCCGCGAGGAGGTGTCGGTGAAGGTCGAGTTGGACTGCAGGAGCATCTCGTCCACGCCAGAGGTGTAACCGAAGTTTCCGTCGATCTGGAAGGGCGGGTGGGCGTCGAAGAGGTTCGGGTACATCGCCCCGCTCAGCTGGTTGCTCAGCAGCGTGTAGGCGTGGTCCCCGTCGCCGGTACGCGCCCAGGAGTTGATGCGCTGGGCCAGCCCCCATCCCGTGGCCCGGTCCCCGCGGCGTAGCAGCGAGGTCCTGGCCGCCTCCATGTAGGTCGGGTTGTCGACGGTGACCAGGTCACCGGGGAACAGCCCGAGCAGGTGGGACATGTGACGGTGCTGGTGGTCCTGCTGGTAGCCCGCGATCCAGCTGCCGTCCGCGTTCCTTCCCAGGCCGTCCTCGAAGTACCACTCCTTGACCTGACCGTCGGAACCGACCTCGATCGGCTGGAGCAGGCTCAGCGCGCAGCTCCACGAGCGGTTGGCGTCAGGGCTGAGGAAGGAGCCGGAGGCGTCCTTCCTCCAGCTGGCCGGCTCGCAGGTGCCGTCCTCGGCCTGGCCGACCAGGTCGGCGTCGACTCCCAGGGTCTGGGCGGCCTGGACCGTGTCGTGAAGCAGCTGCCAGACCAGCGAGCTCTCGTAGGTGTTGCCGTCAGTTCCCTGCGGACCGTGCTCAGGTGAGTAGGCCACGCCCGTGGTCAGTCGCGTGCTGCCGTCAGCCGCAGGACGCAAGGCCGGGTGCAGCATGTAGTCGACGTAGAAGCGGGTCTCCTCCTTGAGCAGCGGGTAGATCTCGTCCGAGAGCTCCTGGGTGTCACCGCTGAACTCGTAGGCCTCGTACACGTTCTGCAGCAGCCACGGTACCGCGGCCGGGCTCCACCCCCAGGAGAAGGAGGCTCCAGGTGTCGTCCACCCGTAGGGGGTGTTCTCCGTGTGCGCCATAAAGCCCTGGCCCTGGCCGATGGGCGTCCCGGCTGCGGTACCGGCCCCGGCGTAGACCCTCGCGGTGACCCGGCCCGGTTCGACCAGCCCCTGGGCGTAGGCCCTCAGAGGCCGGGCGAGCTCGGCGAGGTTGGCGGAGTAGGTGGGCCAGTAGTTCATCTGGAGGTTGACGTTCATGTGGAAGTCAGACCCCCAGGGGGTGCGCCCGTGAGCGTTGTCGTCCGCGGTCGAGGACCAGATGCCCTGAAGGTTGGCCGGGAGCTGGCTGTCCTGACGCGAGGAGGCGATGGTGAGGTAGCGCCCGTACTGGTACGCCAGGTTCTCTACCGTGCGCCGCTCATCCTGCGGGGCCTGGCCGTAGCCCGCCAGGAGGGTGTCCGTGGGCTGGGCCCCCTCTCCCCAGGAGCGGCCCTGCCCCAGGTCCAGGCGGACCCGGTCGTAGAGGCTGCGGTGGTCCTCGACGTGGTCACGCAGCACGGCGCTGTAGCCCTTGGACGCTGCCGCCTGGACGGTCTGCGAGACGCGGGCGGCCAGGGCCTGGGCGTCCTCGCCGGTGCGGTAGGTGGGGTAGGTCTGCTTGTAGTCGGTGGCGGCAGCCAGGTAGAGGGTGACCGCGCCGGCGCCGCGGATCACCAGGCCGGTCCCGTCGGGGCTGGCGGTGACCTCGCCGGCGTCCGTGATCGCCTTGAGGCGCATCGTGTAGCGCAGGCCGTTGTTCGCCAGGCTGCCGCTGACTGTCAGGGTGTCTGCCTCGACGACGGTCTCCTCCCCCGTCTTGCTGAAGCCGGGGTGAGTCGGTGCGGTGACGGTGAGGTTGAGGGCGCCTGCCTCGCTCGCCGTCAGGTGGGAGACCAGGACCTGGTCCGGCTGGGAGACGAAGTAGTCGCGGCGGTAGGTCACGCCGTCGCTGGTGAGCTGGACCCCGGCGACGCCGCGGCTGAGGTCCAGGCTGCGCTGGTACCCGGACACCTCGGCCTCATCGTCGAGCCCGTAGTCGATGAACAGGTCACCCCAGCTCTGGTAGGAGCCCTGCTGGCCGGCGGAGAACCCGCCTGTCAGGCCGCCCGGGTTGACCGTCTGCGCGCCGTTCTCGAGCTGCTGGTTGAGCGCGCGCAGCGTGGCACCCTGACGTCCTCGGGCCTCGTCGTTGCCCCCGTTGTACGCGGCGTCGCTGCCTGGGCCACCGGTCCACAGGGTCTCCTCGTTCAGGGTGAGGCGCTCCTTGCTCGTCTCACCCCACACGGTCGCTCCCACTCGGCCGTTCCCGATGGGCAGGGTGGTCTGCTGCCAGACGTTGTCGTGTCCCTGTCCCACGGAGCCTGCGGCACCGCGCAACGTGGTCTGGGAGGCCGGCTGGGAGTACCACAGGACGTCGTCGCCGCTCATGTCCGCGTCCTCGGGCTCGTCGTCGGGGGCGAGGACGTAGGCCAGGACGGTCGTGGAGAGCTCGGGCCGCGCCTTGGCGGTGACGGTCAGCACGTGCGCGCCCACGGCCTGGGGGTCGTAGTCGGTGCCGGTGAGCTCGTAGGCGTCGGCCGGCAGCTCGGCCTGGGCGCCGTCGTCGGTGCGCTCGATCGCCACACGGATCCCGTCGCTGGAGAAGGGCTCCCCGACGGCGTACCGGGTCCTGAGCCCGGTGACCACCAGGCGGTGGGTGGGGGCAGGAGCTGGGGCCTGCGGGACTCGTAGCGTCGGTGCCATGGCGGGGCTCGCACCGGCCAGGCTGGTGGCGCCCTCTGAGGAGGCGAAGCGCACGTCCACGCCCGAGGTCTCGCTCAGGGCGAGCGTCACGCTCTGCCGGCCCTGGGTGATCGCCTCGCGCACGATCGCGGTGACGTCGAGCTCGACGACCGGTCGGCCGGAGGGGACCGTCATGCTGTCGCTGTACCTGGTGCCTCCGATCGCGAAGGCGGCGGACTGGGCCACGGCCCGCCCGTCCTGGAGGTCGACGACGGGGCGGTGGATCCAGGTCGCGCTGGGGGTGGCGCACGAGGAGGCCCCGTTGGTGCACACCGTGTCGTCCACCCCGGTGGCCAGCAGCGACGTCGTCTGCTGGGCGTCCCGGGCGGCGCCGGCGTAGCCGAGGTAGGTCAGGCGCAGCGTGGCCGAGGGCGGGGCGGAGGTCAGGGAGGACAGGTCGAAGGTCAGCAGGCCGAGCTTGGCGTCGGTCCCGTCGGACAGGTCGGTGGTGACCAGCTGTTCGTTGAAGCGTCCCGTGCCGGGGGCGGCCAGCGCGGCCACGTAGGGCTTGGAGCTGTTCGTGGACTGCTTCTCCGAGGTCCAGGCCTGGGCCGTGTTGTCTGCCTGGACCGGCAGGTCCTGGGTGTGCGAGGCGGTCGGGGCACCGCCGGTGAGCACCATGTGCGGTGCCGCCTGGCCGGCCTCGGGGGTGAGGGCGGAGGTGTTCTCCAGGCTCGCGAAGCGCAGGTCCACCCCGGCGCTCTCCGCCAGGGCGAAGGTGAGGACTCGTGACCCGGCCTCGAAGGCCGCGGCGACCTGGCTGGTGACATCCACCTCGACCACGGGCAGGCTCCGGCCCTCGGTCGGGGTCGACGGGTAGCGGGCCTGGCCGATCTCGAAGGGCGCAGAGCGTGCCGTGACCTGGCTGGTGTCGACGGCGGGACGCGCTACCCAGGTCGCTGAGTCGGTGTCGCACAGCAGTGCGCTGTTGGTGCAGCGCAGGTCGTCAACCAGCGCGAGGCTCACGGTGTCCTTGAGAGAGGCCTCACGCTGCCCACCGGCGTACCCCAGGTAGGTCAGGCGTACCACCGCGGCGGTCGGCGCCTGCTCGTAGGCGCGCAGGTCGAAGGTGACCAGGCCCAGCTTGGCGTCCGTCCCGTCAGCCGGGTCCGTCGACAGGTGCTTCTCGTTGAAGGCACCTGCCTGCTGCCCGCCGTTGAGGACGGCGACGTAGGGCTGGTCGTGCTTGTTCTGTGTCTTTTCCGACATCCACGACTGGGCGGTGCTGTCCGCAGCCGCGGTGAGGGTGGTTGTTGACTCGGCGGCCTGGGCGACAGGCGACCTGCCTGCCTGGCCCACGCCGACCAGCAGCATCGCGGCGCTGGCAACGACGGCGACCACCGCGCGCAGCGGTGACCTTCCTCGAGAAGCACTCATCAGGGCCTCATCTCTCGGTGGGACTGGGGAGGGCCGGGCCCTTCCCTGAGCCCCGCCTCGTGTTCGACGGCTGCGAGAGCATCCTTGCTCGCGCTGAGTGCACATTAGCACGGAGTGTGAACAAATTCGCGCTGAAAAGACGCCGTGAGCTACCTGTGCCGCCCGCGCGCTCTACCACAGGACACTCGGGTCAAGCTCCACACGCACGGCCTCCGCACGGCGCACCGAGCGCTCCCGCTGCCGCAGCCGCAGGACCTCGGCCAGCTGCCTGCCCTGGGCCAAGGGAACCCGGATCAGCGCACGAGAGGTGCTCCCCGCCTCCCCTCCTCGCCGCCAGGGCACCTCCACCGGCCCCAGGGCGTCCCAGCCGCGTGAGCGCGCCTCCTCCACCAGCTCCTCGACACCTCGGGCCGGGCCGTCCAGCCGTGCGCAGCGCAGTGCCGGAGGCAGTCCCAGCTCGGTGCGCTCAGCCAGCTCCCGGCGTGCGAAGCCCGCGTGGTCCCAGCGCACGAGCGCCTGTGCCACAGCCTCGGCAGGGCCGCCGAGCAGGATGACCCGTGCCTGCGGCCGGGCCAGGACCACCGCACCCGACCAGCGCCGCAGGGCCTCGCTGGAGGCCCCCAGGTCCGGCCTGGCAGACAAGGTCGCACCGTCCAGCAGCAGTACCGCGTGGTAGCCGCCCTCGGCCACCGGCTCGGCCCCGGGCGTGGCGACGACGAGCCTGGGCTGGTCGTCGACGGTCTGGATGACGCCGTGGTCCTCTCGCGCTCCTGAGACCACGACAGGCACCATCGGGAAGGCCCGTCCCAGCTCGTCGGCGGTTCGTACCGTGCCCACGGCTACCATCCTCAGCCGCGTGTGCCCGCAGGCCGGGCAGGACCACGAGGCCGTCTGGCGGCCGCACCAGCGGCAGGAGACCTCACCGCTGCGGCTCATCATCACCGGCCCTGAGCAGCTGGCGCAGGCTGCGGGCGTGCGGCAGGAGGCACAGGCGACCACCGGGGCGTAGCCTGCGCGAGGCACCTGGACCAGCACGGGGCCCTGCTGCAGGGCCTGGCGCAGCGCCCGGTGGGCCAGGGAGGGGATGCGGGCGTAGCCAGAGGCGCCCTCGGCCTCCAGCTCGGGTGCGCCGGGGACCTGCACCCGGGGGATGACGCGCCTGATCAACTCACGCGGCGCCGTGACCTGCTCGGCCCACCCCTGGGCGACGTAGCTGTGCGCCTCGATGCTGCGTGAGTAGCCAGCGATGAGCAGGCCCGCCTTCTCCAGGCCGCTGCGCAGCGCCAGGACCGTCCGGGCGTGGACGTAGGGCGAGCGTGGCTCGTCCAGACGGTCGTCGCCGTCGTCCCAGATGACCGCCAGGCCGAGGTCGCGCACGGGTGCGAAGGCAGCCGCCCTGGTACCCACGACCACGCGAGCGTGACCGAGCAGAGCTGCGAGAAAGGCCTTGTAGCGGCGTGCTGGACCGTGCTCGGCCGAGAGCACGGCCACCGGCTCCGCCTGCCCGTGCTCGGCCTCCAGGCAGGCGGCGATCCGCTGAGCGAGGTTCTCCGCCTGGGCGGTGGTCGCCGTGAGCACGAGGGCCCCGCGGCCGCTGGAGAGGGTCGCGCTCACGGCGCGAGAGAGCAGCACCTGCCAGTCCTCCACCAGGCCCGTGCGCCCGGGCAGCGCGGTCCACACCGCACGCGGTGCCTTCCCCTGCGCCAGAGCCTGAAGAAGCTGCGTGCCCCCGTCGTAGGCCGCCCAGCCTGTCTCGCCGTGCGCCGCAGGTGCCGGTCCTGCCGGCAGGGCCGGCACCGTGACCTCGCGCTCCCGCTCCGCGCGCTCGGTGCGGGCGTGCCGTGCCGGCACCGCCAGGCGCAGGACGTCCGCCCTGGTGCCCGCCGTGCGCTCAGCCACAGCCTCGACCAGCCGCCTGGTGGAGGGCGGGAGGACGGGCAGGTCCGAGACCACCCTGCGCAGCGCGGTCAGGCGCCCGGTGTGGGTGGTGGTGCTCCCCCGCTCCCACAGCCAGCCGTGGACCTCCTGGCCGCCGAAGGTGACGGTGACCCGGGTGCCCACGGCCGCGGCGGCGTCCAGCTCGGCCGGCACGAGGTAGTCAAAGGGACGGTCCAGGTGCGGCAGCGGGCTGTCCAGGAGGACCCGGGCGACCGGGTCGACGACGCCGGGCAGGTGGACCGTGCGCTCGGCCGGGGCCGGCGCCACGAGCAGGGCGTCCTGACGACCGGTCTGGCTCATCATCGTCCCCTTCCGCAGCCTGACGGTGTCCCTTCCCTCGTCACTCTACGGCGTAGCACCGACACGAGAACCCGGCCGGCCTACCGTGCCGGCTGGGCCAGGTGCCGGCGGGGCCCAGGCTCAGGCGGCGACGGCGGTGCGCAGCGCCTCGACCCGGTTGGTCTCCTCCCAGGTGAAGCCGGGACGGCCGAAGTGCCCGTAGGCGCTGGTGGAGCGGAAGACCGGACGCAGCAGGTCCAGGTCGCGGATGATGGCCGCCGGGCGCAGGTCGAAGACCTCGCGGATGGCCTGCGCGATCCGGACCTGGGGCACGGTCTCGGTGCCGAAGGTCTCCACGAACACGCCCACCGGGTGGGCCGAGCCGATGGCGTAGGCCACCTGGACCTCGCAGCGGCGCGCCAGGCCGGCTGCCACGACGTTCTTGGCGACCCACCGCATGGCGTAGGCCCCGGAACGATCCACCTTCGAGGCGTCCTTGCCGGAGAAGGCCCCTCCTCCGTGACGGGCCATCCCGCCGTAGGTGTCCACGATGATCTTGCGGCCGGTCAGGCCCGCGTCACCGGCGGGCCCGCCGATGACGAACTGGCCGGAGGGGTTGACGAGCACCTCAAGGTTGCTGGTCACCAGCTCCAGCCCCTTGGCCTCCTCGGCCTGGAGCACCGGACGCAGCACCTGGGTGACCAGGGCGTCGCGCAGCCAGGCCTGGCTACGGTCAGGGTCGTGCTGGGTGGAGATGACGACGTTCTCCAGGCTCACCGCACGGTCGCCGTCGTAGCCGATGGTCACCTGGGTCTTGCCGTCAGGACGCAGCCCCTCGACGATCCCCTGCTTGCGCACCGCTGCCAGGCGCTCGGCCAGGCGGTGGGCCAGGTGGATCGGCACGGGCATGAGCTCTGCGGTGTCGGTGCAGGCGTAGCCGAACATCAGCCCCTGGTCGCCCGCGCCCTGGAAGTCCAGCGGGTCGAGGTCACCGCTGTCGCCACGCACCTCCAGCGCCTTGTCCACACCGGCAGCGATGTCCGGGGACTGCTGGCCGATCGAGACGGACACCCCGCACGAGGCGCCGTCGAAGCAGACCTCGGAGGAGGTGTAGCCGATCGCGACGATCTCCTCGCGCACGATCTGGGGGATCTCGACGTAGGCCTCCTCGGTGGTCACCTCGCCAGCCACGTGAACCAGCCCTGTAGTCACCATCGTCTCCACGGCCACGTGCGCAGCCGGGTCCTGCTCCAGGATCGCGTCGAGGATGGAGTCAGAGATGCGGTCACAGACCTTGTCCGGGTGCCCTTCAGTAACGGACTCGGACGCAAACGGACGCAGGGAAGAGATCACGGGCTCACACTACCGGCGGCCTGCCACGCGAACGAGGTCCCCTGGGCCGGCGCCGGTGTGGATCGCGGCACGTCGCGGCCGACGGGTCCAGGCGCGCGGCGACGAGGCCCATCAGAGCCCGGGCGACCTCGGTCTTGGAACCGCCCACCTCGGCCACGGGCTCGCCCTCCCGGTCCAGGACGACGACGTGGTTGGGCACGTCGCCGAAGCCGCGGCCCTGCCCGACGGCGTTGACCGCGAGAAGATCAGCTCCCTTGCGGCGTGCCTTGGCCGCGCCGTGCGCCAGGACGTCGCCCTCATCGTCCCCGGTCTCGGCGGCGAAGCCGACGACGAGAGCACGGCCCTCACGCCGCGGCGGGTCACTGACGAGCTCGGCCAGGACGTCGGGGTTCTCCACCAGCTCGATGCTCGCACCGGCCCCGGCCGAGGCCCCTGTCTCCTGGCGCAGCGAGTGCTTCTTGACCTTGGAGGCTCGCACCTGTGCCGGACGGTAGTCGGCCACGGCAGCGGCCATGACGACCACGTCCGCGTCCACCGCCGCACAACGGACCGCCTCGCGCAGCTCCAGCGCGGTGGGAGCCTGGACGACCTCGACCCGCGCCGGCAGGGCGCGCAGGACCTCGGCCTCGATGTTGGCCGCCACGAGCGTCACCCTCGCACCGAGCCGGGCGGCCTCGGCCGCGATCGCCACGCCCTGGCGCCCGGAGGAGCGGTTGCCCAGGTACCGCACCGGGTCGATCGGCTCGCGGGTCCCCCCGGCCGAGACGACGACGTGGCGGCCAGCCAGGACCTGCCCGGCACCCGCCTGGTCGCTCTCGGCGAGAACCGCCAGCGCCTGGGCCACGACCTGCTCAGGGTCCGGCAGGCGCCCGAGCCCCGAGTCCTCACCCGTCAGGCGGCCCGAGTCCGGGTCGATGACCCTCAGTCCCCGGCGGCGCAGGGTCGCCACGTTCTCCACGGTGGCCGGGTTGAGCCACATCTGGGTGTGCATCGCCGGCGCCAGGACCACCGGGGCCGTGGCGGTGAGGATCGTGGCCGTCAGCAGGTCGTCGGCGCGACCGGCGGCCACGCGGGCCAGGAGGTCGGCGGAGGCGGGGGCCACCAGCACCAGGTCCGCCCACTGCGCCGTGCCCACGTGCTCGACGGCGGCGGGGTCGTCAAAGACGCCCGTGCTCACCGCACCGCCGGACACTGCTGCCAGCGCCGGGGCCCCGATGAAGCGCAGGGCCGCCTGGGTGGCCACCACCTTGACCTCGTGACCAGCCTGGCGCAGCAGGCGGATGACGGTGGGGGCCTTGTAGGCCGCGATCGACCCGGACACACCGACGACGACGCGCCGCGGCCCGTCCGGGACCGCGGCGCGCTCGCTCACGACCGACGCCACGTCGGCTCAGAACTGGATGTCGTCCAGGCTGGTGGCGGCGCTGGCGCCGTCCTCACCCTCGGCCTGGCCCAGCGTGACCGGGGAGTCCAGCGAGATGTCGGAGAACATGTCCGCCTCGGCAGCGCGACGGGCCTCCTCGGCCTCGGCGCGGCGGGCGCGGGCGACGTCACCGGGGATGACCTCGAGCTTGTCCTCGACGATCTCACGCAGGGCGATGCCCAGCGGCTTCTCCTCGGGGTCGACCTCGACCAGCGGGCCGAAGTACTCCAGCTGGTTGTCCTCCAGCTGCTGGGTGTAGCTGTTGATCTGACGAGCGCGCTTAGCGGCCTCCACCACGAGCCCGTACTTCGAGTCGACCTTCTCCAGGAGGTCGTCGATCGGCGGGTTCGTGATGCCCTCCGGCTTCGGGGAGGTTCCGAGCATGTGCGTGACCTGCTTTCGTCATCGTGTGCCTGGCCGTGCCAGGCCAGGCGGTAACCGGAACAGTCTAGCCTGCCAGGCCAAGAAGAGACTCGAGCTCACTCGTGGCACGCGCCACGGTGTCGTTGACGACCGTCACGTCAAACTCCGGCGCTGCCTCCATCTCCGTGCGCGCCGTCACCAGCCGGCGCTCCTGCTCGGCCTCCCCCTCGGTGCCACGGCCCCGGAGCCTGGACACCAGCTCCTCCCAGCTGGGAGGAGCGATGAAGACCAGCTGGCACCCCGGCATGGAACGGCGCACCTGACGTGCGCCGTCGAGGTCGATCTCCAGCACGGCGGGCCGCCCTGCCGCGAGCTCGGCCTCCACCGGCCCGCGCGGGGTGCCGTAGCGGTAGCGGCCGTGGACCAGGGCCCACTCGAGCATCTGGTCGTCAGCCACCATCTGGTCGAACTCGCGGTCGGTGACGAAGTGGTAGTGGACGCCGTCCACCTCTCCGGGCCGTGGGGCCCGGGTCGTGGCGGAGACCGAGACGAACAGGTCCGGGTGACGACGGCGCAGCTCAGCCACGAGGGTGCCCTTGCCCACCGCCGTGGGACCGGCGATGACGGTGAGCGCCGGCGCAGGTCGCCTCGCCCCGGCCGGGACGGTCGTGGCGCAGGCAGCGGGCTGGTCAGGCAGGCAGGGGCGGGTCATGCCACCATCATGCCAGGCGAGCCAGCCCCTGCCTCGCGCCACCCGCCTGTCAGCCGCGCAGCGCGCTGGCCGCGCTCGCGATCGCCTGCGCCGCGGCCTGGCGCAGGTCCGCGGCCTGGGGACCGGCACGCAGCACACCGCGGGAGGTCGAGGCCAGGACCTGGCGGCGTGCCGGGCCGAAGACCTCCTCCAGCTCTGCTGCCCCCGCACCCTGGGCGCCGACGCCCGGCGCGAGCAGCGGGGCGTTGGCCGCAGCCAGGTCCAGGTCGAGGCGCCTGACGGCCTCACCGACCGTGGCCCCCACCACCAGGCCCAGGCTTCCCAGCGTCCCGGTCGCCCGTGCAGGGGCGTTGAGCTCTGCGACGCCGGCGACGACGCCGCCAGCCACCGACCGCCCGTGAGCGTCACGTGCGTGCTGGACGCTGGCTCCCTCGGGGTTCGAGGTCAGGCCCAGGACGAACAGGCCGCGCCCGGTGGCCTGGGCCAGCTCGACGGCCGGGGTCAGCGAGCCCAGGCCCAGGTAGGGCGAGACGGTGATCGCGTCAGCCGCCAGCGGGGCGCCGTCGGCCAGGTAGGCCTGCGCGTAGCCCGCCATCGTGGAGCCGATGTCGCCACGCTTGACGTCCAGGACGGCGAGCGTGCCCACCTGCCGCAGGGCGGCCAGGGTCTCCTCCAGCACGGCGACGCCGGCTGAGCCGTGGCGCTCGAAGAAGGCCGACTGCGGCTTGACCGCCGCCACCCGCCCTCCCAGCGCCTCGACCACCCGCAGGGAGAACTCCCTCAGGCCGGTGGCGTCGTCGCCCAGGCCCCAGGCCTGGAGCAGGCCCGGGTGCGGGTCGATGCCCACGCACAGCGGGCCCAGCTCGTCCATGGCCTCAGCCAGGCGGGCTCCGAAGGGCAGGGTCCCGGGAAGGTCCTCATCCATCTGGTCGGCCAGGCTCATCGCTGCGCACTCCCCTCGTGGCGGGCTGCGCGGTCGGCGTTGTGCTCCTGGAGGCTGCGTACCTTGAAGGGGCCGCGCAGCTGGGCCTCCAGCGCCTGGACCGCTGCCTGCAGCTCCTGGACGGTGGTGATCATCGGCTTGTTGGCACTGGTGGTCGCCGCGCGGATCGAGTAGCCGTCGGCGCGGGCGCCCTGGCCCTTGGGGGTGTTGACCACCATGTCCACCGCGCCGGACTCGATGAGTCCGACGATGGTCTGCTCGCCGTCCTCGCCCACGCCCTGGCTCAGCTTACGCACCGGCGTGGCCGGGATGCCGTTGCGCCGCAGCACCTGGGCGGTACCGGCGGTGGCCAGGATGGTGAAGCCGAGCTCAGCCAGGCGTGCCACGGGCAGGATGATCGCGCGCTTGTCACGGTCGGCCACGGAGACGAACAACGTGCCCTCGGCCGGCAGCCCGCCGTAGGCCCCGGCCTGGGACTTGGCGAAGGCGCGCGGGAAGTCGACGTCGTAGCCCATGACCTCGCCGGTCGAGCGCATCTCAGGGCCGAGCACGGTGTCCACCACCCGGCCCTGCGGGGTGCGGAAGCGCTTGAAGGGCAGGACCGCCTCCTTGACCGCGATCGGGTCGAAGAGGTCAGTGACCGAGGCGTCCTCGGCCGGCAGGTAGCCCTGGGCCTTGAGGGAGGCGATGGACTCCCCCGCCATGAGCAGCGCCGCGGCCTTGGCCAGCTGCACGCCCGTGGCCTTGGAGACGAAGGGAACCGTGCGCGAGGCGCGCGGGTTGGCCTCGATGACGTAGAGCGTGTCGCTCATGAGAGCGAACTGGATGTTGAGTAGGCCCCGCACCCCCACCCCGGCGGCGATCGCCTCGGTGGAGCGGCGGATGCGCGCGATCTCGGCGTCGGACAGAGTCATCGGCGGCAGGACGCAGGCCGAGTCCCCGGAGTGGATCCCGGCCTCCTCGATGTGCTCCATGACCCCGCCCAGGAACAGCTCGTGGCCGTCGTAGAGGGCGTCGACGTCGATCTCGATGGCGTCGTCGAGGAAGCGGTCAATGAGCAGGGGGCCGTTGGCGTAGGCGCCGCCGCTCTCCGAGCCGGCACGGGCCAGGTAGTCCTCCAGGCCGCAGCGGTCGTAGACGATCTCCATGCCGCGCCCGCCCAGCACGTAGCTGGGACGGACCAGGACGGGGTAGCCGATGCCCTCGGCCACGGCCAGGGTCTGGTCGTCGCTGCGGGCCGTGCCGTGAGCCGGGGCGGGCAGGCCGGCTTTCTCCAGCACGACGCCGAAGACCTGGCGGTCCTCTGCGGCGTCGATCGCCTCGGGGCTCGTGCCCAGGACCGGCACGCCGGCGGCCTTGAGGCGGGCGGCCAGGCTCAGCGGGGTCTGCCCGCCCAGCTGGACGACCATGCCTGCCACGGGGCCGGCCGCCTTCTCCGCCTCGTAGACCTCCATGACGTCCTCGAAGGTCAGCGGCTCGAAGTACAGGCGGTCGGAGACGTCGTAGTCGGTGGAGACGGTCTCCGGGTTGCAGTTGACCATGACGGTCTCGTAGCGCTCGGCCAGCGCCATCGTGGCGTGGACGCAGGAGTAGTCGAACTCGATCCCCTGGCCGATGCGGTTGGGGCCGGATCCCAGGATGATGACCGCCTCGCGCTCGCGCGGGGCCACCTCGGTCTCCAGGTCGTAGGAGGAGTAGTGGTAGGGCGTGCGCGCGGCGAACTCGGCGGCGCAGGTGTCCACGGTCTTGTAGACCGGGCGCAGCCCGAAGGCGTGGCGCACCTCGCGCACCGTGTCCTCGCTGACGCCCCGCAGGGAGGCGACCTGGGAGTCGGAGAAGCCGTGGCGCTTGGCGCGGGCCAGGACCTCGCGGGTGAGGGCCGGGGCCTGCTGGACCGCCTCGGCGACCTCCTGCAGGAGCATCATCTGGTCCAGGAACCAGGGGTCGATCCTCGTGGCCTCGAAGAGCTGGTCCAGGGTGGCGCCACCGCGAACGGCCTGCTGGACCTCCAGCAGGCGGTGCTCGGTGGGGACACGGACGGACTCCAGCAGGGCGGCCGTGGCTGCGGCGTCAGGCCGGGGACCGTCCCAGTGGAAGACCGTGCCCTTCTTGTCGATGGAGCGCATGGCCTTGTTGAGCGCCTCGGTGAAGGAGCGGCCGATCGCCATGGCCTCGCCCACCGACTTCATGGTGGTGGTCAGGGTGGGGTCCGCGCCGCGGAACTTCTCGAAGGCGAAGCGCGGGACCTTGACGACCACGTAGTCGAGCGTGGGCTCGAAGGAGGCCGGGGTCGAGCCGGTGATGTCGTTGGGGATCTCGTCCAGGGTGTAGCCCACGGCCAGGCGGGCCGCGATCTTGGCGATGGGGAAGCCCGTGGCCTTGGAGGCCAGCGCCGAGGATCGCGAGACGCGCGGGTTCATCTCGATGACGATGACGCGCCCGGTGGCCGGGTCCACGGCGAACTGGATGTTGCAGCCGCCGGTGTCCACGCCGACCTCACGGATGACGGCGATGCCGATGTCACGCAGGCGCTGGAGCTCGCGGTCGGTCAGCGTCAGCGCCGGGGCCACGGTCACCGAGTCACCGGTGTGCACGCCCACGGGGTCCACGTTCTCGATGGAGCACACGACCACGACGTTGTCCGCCTTGTCGCGCATGAGCTCTAGCTCGTACTCCTTCCAGCCCAGGATGGACTCCTCCAGGAGCACCTCGGTGGTGCGCGAGGCAGCCAGGCCCTGGCCTGCGATGCGCTCCAGGTCGGCAGCGTCGTAGGCCACGCCCGAGCCCAGGCCTCCCATGGTGAAGGAGGGGCGCACGACCACCGGGTAGCCGCCCAGGGCCTCCACGCCGGCGTGGCACTCGGCCATGGTGTGGGCGATGCAGGAGCGGGCCACCTCGGCCCCGCAGCGCTCGACGACCTTCTTGAACTCCTCGCGGTCCTCACCGGCGTTGATGGCCGCGGCGTTGGCCCCGATGAGCTCGACGTCGTACCTGTCGAGCACGCCGGCCTCCACCAGGCTCATGGCGGCGTTGAGGGCGGTCTGCCCGCCCAGGGTGGGCAGGAGGGCGTCGGGGCGCTCGCGCTCGATGATGGTGGTGAGGACCTCGGCGGTGATCGGCTCGACGTAGGTGGCGTCGGCGACGTCGGGGTCGGTCATGATCGTGGCCGGGTTGGAGTTGACCAGGATGACCCGGATGCCCTCGCCGCGCAGCACGCGGCAGGCCTGGGTGCCGGAGTAGTCGAACTCGCAGGCCTGCCCGATGACGATCGGGCCCGAGCCGATGACCAGGACGGAGCGGATGTCGTCGCGTCGGGGCATGTCAGCGAGCCTCCTTCATCAGGCGCACGAAGCGGTCGAACAGGTGCTCGCCGTCGTGCGGCCCGGCGGCGGCCTCAGGGTGGTACTGGACGGAGAAGGCCGGCAGGTCCAGGGCTCGCAGGCCCTCGACCACGCCGTCGTTGAGGCCGACGTGGCTGACCTCCACCCGTCCGTAGCGTCCGCCGTCGTAGGGGGCCAGGCTCGGCTCCTCCACCGGGGCGTCGACGGCGAAGCCGTGGTTGTGGGCGGTGATCTCCACCTTCCCCGTGGCGCGGTCGAGGACCGGCTGGTTGACGCCGCGGTGGCCGTAGCCCAGCTTGTAGGTCCCGTAGCCCAGCGCCCGGCCGAAGATCTGGTTGCCCAGGCAGATGCCGAAGAAGGGCAGGCCGGCGTCCAGCACGCCGCGCAGCAGCTCGACCTCGCGGTCGGCGGTCCCCGGGTCGCCCGGCCCGTTGGAGAAGAACACCCCGTCCGGGTGGAGGGCCAGGACCTCCTCCAGGGTGGTGGACTGGGGCAGGACGTGGACGCGGACGCCGCGCTCGGCCAGCTGCCAGGGCGTGCGGTTCTTGATCCCCAGGTCGATGGCGGCCACGACGGCCACCGGCTCGCGCCCGGCGAGCTCGCCGCTGGGCTCCACGACGTAGCCCCGTGGCGTGGTGACCTCAGCCGCCAGGGCGGCTCCGGCCATCTGGGGGGCGCTGCGCACCGCCTCCAGGCAGATCTGGACGGCGGCCTGCGAGGGCCCGGCAGCGTCGTCGGCGCCTGCCGGCAGGGCGTCACCGGAGAAGATGCCGGCGCGCATGGCGCCGCGCTCGCGCAGGTGGCGGGTCAGCGCACGGGTGTCGACCTCGCAGACCCCGACGACGTCCTGGCTGGCCAGCTCGTCCTCCAGCTCGCGCCGGGAGCGCCAGCTGGAGGCCCGTCGCGCCGGCTCTCGCACGACGTACCCGGCCACCCAGATGCGCGAGGACTCCGGGTCCTCGTCGTTGACGCCGGTGTTACCGATGTGCGGAGCAGTCTGGACCACGATCTGGCGGTGGTAGGAGGGGTCGGTGAGGGTCTCCTGGTAGCCGGTCATGCCGGTGTTGAAGACGATCTCCCCCAGGCGGCGCCCGGTGGCGCCGTAGGAACGGCCTCGCAGGACGTAGCCGTCCTCCAGCACCAGCAGGGCGGCAGCGCGGTCGCTGCTGCGTTCACTCATCTCTCAGTCCTCGCGTGTCGCGGTCGGTGTGCCGTCCAGCACCGTGGGACGGCCGTGGAGGAAGGTCGCGACGACCCGTCCTGGCAGCTCCATGCCGGCGTAGGGGGTGTTGGTCGAGGCGGTCCACTGGGCGCGCGGGTCGACGGTGCGGCGCACGCTGGGGTCGATGACGGTGACGTTGGCGCTGGCACCCACCGTCAGGCCCTGCCCCTGGTCCCGTAGCCTCCCGATGAGCGCGGGCGCGGTGGACATGGCCCGGGCCAGGTCCCGCCAGCTCATCCGGCCGGTGGCGACCATCGTCTCGATGAGCACCGGCAGGGCCGTCTCCAGCCCGGTCATGCCGAAGGCGCCGGCCTGCCACTCGCAGTCCTTGGACTCCAGGGGGTGGGGGGCGTGGTCGGTGCCCACGACGTCGATGGTCCCGTCCGCCAGGCCCTGGCGCACGGCCTCCACGTCCTCGGCCGTGCGCAGGGGCGGGTTGACCTTGTACAGGGGCGAGTAGGTGCGGGCCAGCTCGTCGGTGAGCAGCAGGTGGTGCGGGGTGACCTCTGCGGTGACCTGGATGCCGCGGGCCTTGGCCCAGCGCACCAGGTCCACGCTGCCGGCGGTGGACAGGTGGCACACGTGCAGGCGCGAGCCCACGTGCTCGGCCAGCAGCACGTCACGGGCGATGACCGACTCCTCCGCCACGGCCGGCCAGCCGCGCAGCCCGAGCTCGGCGCTGACGGCGCCCTCGTGCATCTGGGAGCCCTCGGTCAGCCGCGGGTCCTGGGAGTGCTGGGCGATGACGCCGTCGAAGGCCTTGACGTACTCCAGGGCGCGTCGCATGAGGACGGGGTCGGACACGCACCGCCCGTCGTCGGAGAAGACCCTGACGCGGGCGGCGGAGTGCGCCATGGCGCCCATCTCGCTCAGGTGCCTGCCCTCCAGGCCCTGGGAGACGGCGCCGACGGGGTGGACGTCGACCCAGCCGGCCTCGCGCCCCAGGCGCAGGACCTGCTCGACGACGCCGGCGTTGTCCTGGACGGGGTGGGTGTTGGCCATGGCGAAGACGGCGGTGTAGCCGCCCGCGGCTGCGGCGCGCGTGCCGGTGAAGACGGTCTCGGCGCTCTCTCCGCCGGGCTCGCGCAGGTGGGTGTGCAGGTCGACCAGCCCCGGCAGGGCGACCAGGCCGTCGAGGTCGTGACGCCGGGTACCTGAGGGGGCCTGGGAGGAGGCCTGCGGTCCCAGGGCCGCGATCTGGCCGTCGAGGAGGAGGACGTCGGTGGGGTCCTCGCCGTAGGGGCGGACCCCGGTGAGCAGGTGGGCGGTCACAGCTGGTTCCCTTCGTCGGCCAGGAGCAGGTAGAGGGCGGCCATGCGCACCGACACGCCGTTGCCGACCTGCTCGATGACGCGTGAGCGCGGGTCGTCGGCGGCCTCGGCGGTGATCTCCAGGCCGCGGTTCATGGGGCCGGGGTGCATGATGATGGCGTGGTCCGGCATGGCCGAGCGGCGCGTGAGGTCCAGGCCGTAGGTGTGGGAGTACTCGGCGGGGCTGGGGAAGTAGCCGCCGCCGGCGGCGCTCATGCGCTCGCGCTGGACCCGGAGCATCATGACGGCGTCGGGGCGCACCTGCTCGATCGTGGCGTCCAGGTCGTAGGAGACCTGGCAGGGCCAGCCCTCCATGCCCACCGGCAGGAGGGTGGGCGGGGCCACGAGGGTCACCTGCGCGCCGAGGGTGGTCAGCAGGTCGACGTTGGAGCGGGCCACGCGTGAGTGCAGCACGTCTCCCACGATGACGACCCTGGCTCCGGCCAGGTCACGGCCCTGGGGGGCGGGTGAGCCGTCGCAGCGGCTGCCGGCGGGGTCGTACCAGCGGCGCAGGGTCATGGCGTCCAGGAGGGCCTGGGTGGGGTGCTGGTGCTTGCCGTCGCCGGCGTTGAGGACGGGGACGTCGATCCAGCCGGCGTGGGCGAGCAGGTGGGCTGCGCCGTCGGCGCTGTGGCGGATGACGACGGCGTCCGCGCCCATGGCCATGATGGTCTGGGCCGTGTCCTTGAGGGACTCTCCCTTGGAGACTGAGGAGCCTTTGGCGGAGAAGTTGATGACGTCGGCGCTCAGCCGCTTGGCGGCGGCCTCGAAGGACAGGCGGGTGCGGGTGGAGTCCTCGAAGAAGAGGTTGACGACCGTCTTGCCGCGCAGGGTCGGGAGCTTCTTGACAGCGTGGCGCTGGGTGGCGGCCATGGCCTCGGCGGTGTCCAGGACCATGACGGCCTCGTCGTGGGTGAGGTCCTTGGCGCTGAGCAGGTGCTTCATCGTGCCTCCTCGCTGTAGCCCGCGATGGTGACGGCGTCGGCGTCGGCACCGAGCTCGGTGAGGGAGACGACGACCTTCTCGCTGCGTGAGGTGGGCAGGTTCTTGCCCACGTAGTCGGCGCGGATCGGCAGCTCGCGGTGGCCTCGGTCGACCAGGACGGCAAGCTGGACGGCGGCGGCCCGTCCGATGGCGCTGAGCGCGTCGAGGGCGGCGCGGACCGTGCGTCCGGAGTAGAGGACGTCATCGACGAGGATGACGGTGCGGCCCTCGAGGGTGCCGCCCGGGATGAGGGTGGGCTGGGGGACGCGGATGGGGTGGCGGCCCAGGTCGTCGCGGTACATGGTGATGTCCAGGGTGCCTACCGGCACGCGCCGGGAGTCCGGGCCGACCGCGGTGGCCAGGGCGGCCGCCAGGCGCTGGGCGAGGGGGGCTCCTGCGGAGGGGATGCCAAGCAGGAGGACGTCCTCGGTCCCCCGGTTGCGCTCCACGATCTCGTGAGCGATGCGAACGAGGGAGCGCGCGATCTCGGCCTCGCCGAGGATCTGCTTCCCGGTGGACGGTGTACTGGCCACGGTAGGTGGACCTCCTTCCTCGCCTCACAGGACGAGCTTCAAGGATGTCGAGCGCTCAGATGCTATCGCACGACGCGGTGGCCTCGTCAAGGTCCCGAAGGACCGTGACGAGGCCACCGTGATCAGTCAGGGGTCACTGAGGTCTGGTCAGCTGAACTTACTCCCGTTGACGAGCCAGAACCTCGAGGAGTAGCTCTTGCCGTTCTTCGAGTACTCAATGAGGAACTCGGCGTACTGGTAGTAGGCGATAGTACTGCCGTCGCCACAGCTACCGTTCTTCGAGCTCACTCTGCTCATGTTCGTCGTCCAGGTGCTCTGGTTTGACCACTGGAACGGGACGTCAATGTAGAGAGTGTTGCTACTGCTACCGCTCACAAGCGCCGTAGCAGGGTTGGAGATACTCGAGGTGTACAGCGAGAAGGTGAGGTTGTTCGTCGGCGTCGGGGCGCTAGAGGTCGTCTTCTTCGGCTTGTCGGGAGTACCACCGCCGTTGACGAACTCATCAGGGGTGTAGGTGACCGTCCGGCCAGTCGCCGTCGGCGTGCTCCACAGCGAGGACTCGGTGCGGTTTGCCGTCCACTTAAAGGTGCCCGGATCGAAGCTGCCGGTGTAGCCTGTCGTGGGTGAGACCCAGTAGCCGAAGCTGATCGTCAGCTTGGAGACAGTGACGGTGCTGTCAATACCGGTGCCGCTCAGATTGATCAACGCCCCAGCGCTGCCCCTTGAGCCGTCCTCAAGCTTCAGAGTGTTGTTCTCGTAGGTCCACCTCTTACGCGACAGATCGTTGTAGCCCGAAAGCTGAGTGTTAAAGATGAGCGAGGTGTCACACGACTCACCGGCTGCGACGTCTGCGACCTAAGGGCGCTTCACCCAGGACGGGAAGCGACCAGTGAAGACGACGTCTTTAAGGTCAGTGGACGCAGCCACGGCAGGTGCCGCCGCAGCCATGGCGACGGCCGGAACGCTCCAGGCACCGCCCTTAACAACGCTCCTACGAGAGATGGTCATGCGTTTGTTCTCTCAATGCACGCGACCTTACCGAGCGCAACAGTACCGGAGACCTCCGCAGGCCCGTCAAGGCAACAGACGCACTTATCGGCAAGACCACAGTCATTGTCACCGACGCGCCCGCGGGACGTGAGTCGTCTCCCCTGTCCTGACAATTCACCCTGTTGCCACCATGCTTGCGCCGTGCATACTGTGCTGATGCACAACACCATGACGACCGGCGTCACACGCCGCACCCTGACAACAGCGGTGGCCTGGAGCGCACCAGCCATCGCTCTGGGGGCCGCCGCCCCAGCCCTTGCCTCCTCGACCGACACGCCGCAGACGTATGGCGCGCTCGTCGTCGCGCCCTGGAGCGGCAGCACAGGTCTTCACACCTGGAAGGGCACCAACGCCCTGACGACGAAGTGGGTCTACTTCCCCACCACGCGCCCCGGCAACGCAGTCAGTCTGTCCTCGGAGAACACCGCAGCAGAGATCTTCGCCACCCCTGCCGCCAACGGCGGCACCGCCGCCTGGCCGACCAACTTCCCGGCGGGCGGCGACGCCAAGCCCAATGTCTACGACACGACCGGCGCCACCTACCCCTACCCCGAGAATCTGACGGGGGGGGGTTACAGCGGTGAGAAGGTCCACGTCACCGTCAAGGTCGTTGGTGGCAACGTCACCTACGAGTCCTACGCCGCCTCCCCCATTCTCACCGGTGGCATGAAGTCAGCCACGGACCCGGGTCTCAATACCGGGTACGTGACAGCAAGCGGCGTCAGGGGCACAGGCGCCACCTGGCCCCAAATGGACCTCAACGACAACTACAAGGACGACGACGGCAGGGGCACCTGGTCCTACCTCGGCTACCAGTCCCAGGTGGACGGCACCGCCTCGTGGAGGAGGAGCGGTGAGTGCTACTCCTACGGCACCATGTCTCGGGCCGCCGACGGTATGCCCCAGTGGGACTGGGACACCGTCCTCATGTACCCGGTGGACAATGGCCATGCTGGATCGGACGCCGTCAGCTTCGACCTCCGGCTCACGCCCGCCCAGTTCGCTGATGCTGCCCACCAGAGCAATGCGACTGTGCCGGTCCAGTTCCTCATCACAGTGACCTCCCCCTGGGGCGTCGTCAGCTACACCACGGCAGCCGTGTAGCCCCTCTCAGGCCAGGCCCCGATGCTAGGGCTGGACCTGCCCTACAGAGAAGGCGGTGAGATCAACGAGATCAACGCCGTCTCCACCGGCTCATCCTCCGCCCTGAGTGCTCAGGACCCCGGTGTCAGCGCAAGGTCTCAGCCAGGTCACCGATCCGCCCCAGCAGGCCCCCCAGGAAACGGGGCGAGTCCTGCGTGGACAGCATCTTGGCGAGCGTCTGCGCCTCGTCCAGGGCCACCGGCACGTCGACGTCGTCGTTGTAGACCATCTCCCAGATCGTGACACGAGCGATCGCCCGGTCCACCGCAGGCATACGAGCCAGGCTCCATCCCTGCGAGTAGGTCTCGGCGTACTCGTCGATCTGAGCGAGGTGGTCGGCCACGCCGGTGAGGATCTCACGGGCGTAGGCGGGAGCCTCGGTGTGGTTGGCGGAACGGACCGCCCGCTCAGCCGCCAGGCCACGCAGGTTCTCCACCGCCTGGTCCGCCCGTAGCAGACCGCGCTGGTCAGCCTCGAAGAGGATCTCGACGGCCCGCCGACGCGCCTTGGTGCGGGCGGTGACAGGGTGCTTGATCCGTGCGGAGTCAGTCATACCGGTCAGTCAGTCACGCGGGAGATGTAGTCGCCGCTGCGCGTGTCCACCTTGACCCTGTCACCCTCGTTGAGGAAGAGCGGCACCTGGATCTCGGCACCGGTCTCCAGGGTGGCCGGCTTGGTCCCCGCCGAGGAGCGGTCTCCCTGCAGGCCGGGCTCGGTGTGAGAGATCGTGAGGACCACAGAGGCGGGCAGCTCGACGAAGAGCACCGAGTCCTCGTGGAAGGCGACGATGACGTCCTGGCCCTCGAGCATGTAGGTCGCGGCCTCGCCGACCGTGTCAGCAGGCACGTAGGTCTGCTCGTAGGTCTTGACGTCCATGAAGACGAAGTCGTCGCCGTCCTTGTAGGAGTACTGCATGTCGCGGCGGTCCACCGTCGCGGTCTCGACCTTGATGCCGGCGTTGAAGGTGCGGTCCACGGTCTTGCCGCTCAGGACGTTCTTCAGCTTGGTACGCACGAAGGCCGGGCCCTTGCCGGGCTTGACGTGCTGGAACTCGACCACCTGCCACAGCTGGCCCTCGATGTTGAGCACGAGGCCGTTCTTCAGGTCGTTCGTCGTTGCCACGAGTGGGTTCCTCACTGTTGGGGGCGAAAGTCAGACGCCTGCCAGTCTATCGTGCCCCTCCGGCGGCGGGGACAGGGCCTGGGCCACCTCCTCGGCACTGGTGCGCGTGGTGTCGATGACACAGTCAGCCAGCCCTCGGCACCAGGCCTCGCGCTCGTGGAGCATCTGGGTAAAGAGGTGGTTGACGTTGCCCAGGGCCACGGAGCGGGGAGCGTCCAGGCCGTTGCGGTGGGCCAGGCACCTTGTCGAGGCGGTCAGGGCCACCACCCTGGCCCCTTCCTGCCTTGCCGCCTCCACGGCCTGACGCACGCCCTGCTCCCCCAGGCACCCTGAGCCCAGCGCCAGGACGCCGCCGTGGCGGGCCAGCGCCTCCAGCGCCTGGAGGGCAGCCTGCGTCTCGACGCTGCGGTAGCGCTGCTCGCCCACAGCCACCAGGGCCCTCTGGCCAGGCACCCCCAGCCGCTCGGCGACCACCGTGGCCAGGTCGCTCACGCTCACCCCCCGCAGCCGCGCCAGCGCCGCCCCCACGCTCGTGCAGCCCGAGCCTGGTGGGCCAAGGAGGATGACCTCAGGCGCCTGCTCACCGCTGCGCCGCGCAGCGCTCATGAAGCCGGCCTCGTGACGGCCTCGTGGGCCGCCTCCAGCACGCGCTCGTCCGGCTCCACGCCCCGCACCGGGTGGGCCAGGGCGTCGAGGAGCACCATGCGGATGCGCCCGGCACGGACCTTCTTGTCCCGACGCATCACCGTCACCATCTCCTCCCAGCGCCCCCGCCCCTGGGGGAAGGTGAGCGGCAGGCCGGCGCTGGCGAAGGCCTCGCGGTGGAGGCGGACCAGCTCGGAGTCCATCATCCCCATGCCTCGCGCCACCTCGGCGGCGTAGAGGCAGCCCACCGCCACGGCCTCACCGTGACGCCACCGGTAGCGCGTGAGCGTCTCGATGGCGTGGGCATAGGTGTGACCGTAGTTGAGCACCTCGCGCAGGCCCGACTCCCTCAGGTCCTGGCCGACGACGCCCGCCTTGACGGCCACCGAGCGCGCCACGAGCTCGGCCAGGACAGGAGAGTGCCAGCGTGCCAGGTCCTCACCTGCTGCCAGCACCCGCTCGACGATGACAGGGTCCGCCATGAGCCCGCACTTGACGACCTCGCCCAGGCCCGCACGCAGCTCGGCCCCGGGCAGGGTCCCCAGGGTCCCCAGGTCGCACAGGACCGAGACCGGGCTGTGGAAGGCGCCCACGAGGTTCTTGCCCGCCGCGGTGTCGATACCTGTCTTGCCTCCCACCGCCGCGTCCACCATGGCCAGCAGGCTCGTGGGCACCTGGACCACGGGGATCCCGCGCAACCAGGTCGCTGCGGCCATGCCGGCCAGGTCCGTGGTCGCCCCGCCGCCGACCGCCACGACGACGCCGTCGCGCCCGACTCCCGCCTGCCCCAGCGCCTCCCACAGGCGTGAGAGGGTCTGGGCGTTCTTCGAGGCCTCACCGCCAGGAACCTCGATGACGCAGGTCCGCAGGCCCGCCTCGCTCAGCGCCGCCTCGTAGCGCCGGGCGACCGGGGCCACCGAGTCGGCGTGGACGAGCGCCACGCCGCCCGCTCCCCCTCCGGGGGCCTTGCCGACGGCTGCCACGACGTCCGTGGACAGGCCGTGACCGATGACCACGTGGTAGGGACGGGCTCCGCCCACACGGATGCGCACCTTTCCGTGCTCGTCAGGCGCGCCGATGGGGACCGCCACCGGGGTGCGGGCCTGGGAGGCGGCCGTCTGGCCTGCCGCCACGCCGGCGCCGGCCGGCTCAACCTTGCGCAGCAGCGTGAGGACCGCAGAGGTGACCTGCTCCGGGCTCAGGCCGTCGGTGGCCACGGTGTGGGCCGCCACCTCCTCGTACAGGTGGTGGCGGGCGCGGTGGAGCTCCTCCATGCGCACCAGCACGGGATCCGCCAGCAGGTCCTCGTCGTCCGAGCTGGATCCGGCCGGCCTCATGAGCGGCCGGCCGGTGCCGTCACCCACGTGGGCGGCCGCCGTCGCCGGCTCGGCCGCCAGGTGGATGACGAGGCGGCCCGTGAGCATCCGCCGGTTCTCCTCGCGCAGCACCGCTCCCCCGCCGAGCGCCACCACGCCCTGGGCAGCCGCCGGAGAGGTGAGCACGTGCCGCAAGGTCCGTGTCTCACGCTCGCGGAAGCCCTCCTCGCCCTCGGAGGCGAAGATCTCGGGGATCGTGGCGCGAGCACGGCGACGGATCTCGGCATCGGTGTCGGTGACCTGGACCCCCAGGGCGACGGCGAGCTGGCGCGCCACGGTGGTCTTTCCCGCACCGGGCAGGCCGACGAGGATGATGGGCAGGATGTCGGTGTTGACGCGGGGCCGGTACTTCACCACTGGGTCCTCTCCGACGCACGAGCGAGGTAGGACTCCAGGTTACGCCTGGCCTCAGTCACCGAGTCCCCTCCGGTCTTCTCCAGAAGGGCCTGGGCCAGGACCAGGGCGACCACGGCCTCGGCGATGACCGCCCCGGGGACGACGGCGGTGGTGTCCGAGCGCTGGTGGAGGCCGGTAGCGGCCGAGCCGTCGGCCAGGTCAACCGTGCGCAGTGCGTGCGGCACCGTGGAGATGGGCTTGTAGGCGGCCCGCACCACGACGTCGCTGCCGTTGGAGGTGCCGCCCTCGATGCCACCGGCCCGGTTCGAGGCGCGCTGCGGCCAGCCCGAGGTGACCGCCAGGATCTCGTCGTGGGCCGCGCTTCCTCTTCGGGCGGCCTCGGCGAAGCCGTCACCGACCTCCACGCCCTTGACGGCCTGGATCCCCATGAGGGCGCCGGCCAGACGGGCGTCCAGCCGGCGCTCGGCCTCGACGTAGGTGCCCAGGCCCACCGGCACCCCGGTAGCGATGACCTCAACCACACCTCCCAGCGTGTCACCGGCCTTCCTGGCCGCGTCGATCTCGGCGACCATCTGGGCGCTGACCTGCGGGTCGGCGCAGCGCACCGGGTCCGCGCTCAGCCGCGCCTCGTCGTCGGGGTTCGGGCGGGGGGCGTCCTCGGGCAGGGCGACGCCGCCCACGCGCACCACGTGGCTGACGAGCCGGATGCCGGCAACCTGCTCCAGCAGGGCGCTGGCCACCGCGCCCAGGGCGACCCTGGCCGCGGTCTCGCGGGCTGAGGCCCTCTCCAGGACGGGACGGGCGTCGGGAAGGTCGTACTTGAGGATGCCAGGCAGGTCCGCGTGACCCGGCCGGGGGCGGGTCAGGGGGCGGTTGCGCGCGATCTCGCGCTCGTCCCCGGTGCCGGCGTCCACCAGCAGCGCGGCCGGGTCCACAGGGTCGGGGCTCATGACGACCGACCACCTGGGCCACTCCGAGTTGCCGATCTGCAGGGCCACCGGCGAGCCGATGGTACGCCCGTGGCGCACGCCGCCCAGGATCGTCAGGGCATCGGCCTCGAAGGCCTGACGGGCACCGCGTCCGTGCCCCAGCCGCCGGCGTGCCAGGGCGCGGCTGATCTGCTCGCTCGTGATCTCCACGCCCGCCGGCACGCCTTCCAGCAGGGCGGTCAGGGCCTGGCCGTGTGACTCACCGGCAGTCGTCCATCGCAGCATGACGCCATCCTCCCACACGCCAGCCACGCCGTCGGCGGGGGGGGGCTCGGCGCACGGGCCTAGCGGGCCGCCAGCGCCCGCTCCACGGCGCGACGCATGACCTGCGTGTCCGGCAGGTGGCCGGTCATGAGCCGCACCTGCGGCACGGCCTGGTGGAGCAGCATGAGCCAGCCTGGGGCCACCGCTCCCCCGGCCTGCTGCCAGGCGGCGGCCAGGGCGGTGGGCCACGGGTCGTAGACGACGTCGAGCAACGTGGCCCGCTCCAGCGGCCCGCGCTGGCTCGCGCCGCGACGCAGCGCCGGCACGAGCGCGTCGGCCGCGCCGGCAGGCAGGGTGGACACCGCGAGCCGGGCGTCCAGGAGGGCCTGGGCCACCTGGCGGCAGGAGTCAGCGTCCTGCGGCCGCCAGGTGAGAGCCTCGACCTCCAGCCCCATGCGGTGCGCCGCAGCCAGCGCCCTGCCGGGGCCCGCGTGCTGGCGCGCCGCCACGACAATCCTGCGCGCGCCCAGCTCAGCCAGTGCCGCCAGGGCCGAGCAGGCCGTCGCGCCCGAGCCCAGGACGAGGGCCGTCTCGGCCTCGGCCGGCGCGGGCGAGGCAGCCTCGCGCAGCGCCCCGACGATCCCGGCCACGTCGGTGTTGAAGGCAGCCAGCAGCGCCGGGCCCGTACCTGAGCGCTGGGCGACCACCGTGTTGGCAGCCCCCACCGTCTGCGCCAGCGGGTCCACGACGTCGACGAGGGTGAGCAGACGCTGCTTGTGCGGCATCGTCACGCTCAGCCCCTCCCAGCTGGGAGCCTCGCCCGCCGGAGCCCCCAGCCGTGCCAGGAGCTCCTCCAGCTGATCGGGCGCGACCTCACGGCTGACGTACTCCCAGTCCTCCAGCCCCAGGTCCTCGTAGACCGCCCGGTGCAGCACCGGTGACAGGGAGTGGGCCACGGGCTGGCCGATGACGCCGGCGCGGTGCCTGACACCCATGCTCAGCTCCCGCTGCTGGTGGTCGACTGCCCCGAGCAGGTCTCGGCGTGCTCCTGGCACCAGGCGGTCAGGCGCTCGGTGTTCCTCAGCTGCTCCTCGTGGGTGGCGGAGAAGAGGGTCTCTCCGGTGTCCAGGTTGACCGTGACGAAGTAGAGCCAGTCACCGGCCGGCGGGCTGATGACGCCCTGGATCGCCTCCAGGCCGGGGTTGGAGATCGGGCCGGGCGGCAGGCCCTCGTGCTGGTAGGTGTTGTAGGGGTTGGAGGCGTCGGCGACCTCGTCGGCCGTCGGGATCCCACCGGTGCGTCCCAGGCCGTACAGGACGGTGGAGTCCATCTGCAGCCTGCCCTTGGTCTCGCCACCGGTGTCCGCCAGGCGGTTGTCAATGACCCTGGCCACCTGGCCGTAGTAGCTGGGCGAGGCCACCTCGCGCTCGACGATCGAGGCCTTGGTGAGCACGGTCTCGTAGTCGGAGGCGGCCACACCGGCCGTCTCCAGGCGGGAGAGGGTCAGGCTCACCATCGCCCCCACGACGTCCGTGGCCGTCGCGTTCTCCGGCACGTCGTAGGTTGACGGCGCCAGCCAGCCCTCGACCTGGCCACCGGCCGCCTCAGGCAGGCCGATGCCCGAGGCGTCGGCGAAGGCGGCGTCGACCTCCTCAGCGGTGAAGCCGGCCACGGAGACCAGGCGGTCCTTGACCTGGGCCTTGGTGTAGCCCTCGGGGATGCTCAGGGTGTGGTCCGACCGCGAGGCGGGGTCCAGCAGGGCCGCCACGGCGTTGGCCGCCGACATCTGCAGGCGCAGGGTGTAGGTGCCTGCCTGGATCTTGGAGGCGTTGGAGTTGGCGGCGTAGGCGTCGGTGAAGGCTCCTACCGTGGCCACGACGCCGGCGTCCTTGAGGATCTGGCCGATCTCGCCGCCTGAGGCGCCCTCAGGGATCGTCACGACCACCTCGCCGGTCCCGGCCCCGGCGTAGTCCGAGACTGCCGCCGAGCCGCCCACCGTGCCCTTGACCACGTCCAGGGCCTGGTAGGCCACGAAGCCGACACCTGCCACGACGAGCACGAGCACGAGGGTGGAGACGAGGGCACGACGACGTCGCCGCCGACGCTGCTGGAGCCGCTGCCGGTCGCGCTCACGCCGGGCGGAGCGGGTCTGACGCGGCGCAGACGGCTCACCCTTGCCCTCGCCCAGAGTGGCGAAGAAGTCGTCCTGGCTCATAGTCCACCTCTCTGGCTGAGCCTGACGGGCTCGCCTGCCGGCCGTCCCGTCCTGCGCTCGGTCTCCAGGGCCTGCTCGAGGATAACGACAGCGGCAGCCTGGTCAACCACTGGCCGAAAGTCCTTGGCGTGCAGGCCCGAGTCGTGCAGGGCCTGGTGGGCGCTGACCGTGGTGAGCCGCTCGTCAACCAGACGTACCGGAACCGGGCTCACGCGCGCAGCCAGCTGACGGGCCCAGCCGCGCGCGTCCCGGGTCGAGGACGTGGATCCGCCGCTGAGGCGGACGGGCAGGCCGACCACGACCTCGATCGCCGCGTAGTCCTCAACCAGGTCAGCAGCCTCGTCAAGGTCGGCTCCGTAGCGGTCGCGGGTCAGCGTGCGCTCAGGGACGGCCAGGATCGCCTCGGCGTCGCAACGGGCGACGCCGACGCGGGCCTTGCCGACGTCAAAGGCGAGTCTGCTTCCCAGGCGCACGGGCACCACCGAGTCAGCCGGCCAGGGTGCGCGAGACCGTGCGCAGGGCCTCGTCCAGGGCCGTGGCGTCCTGGCCGCCGCCCTGGGCCAGGTCCGGCTTGCCGCCGCCACCGCCGCCCAGGGTCCTGGCCGCAGCCCGGACCAGGTCCCCGGCCCTGGCGCCCAGCTCACGGGCAGCCGCGTTGGTCGCCACGACGACGAGCGGACGTTCACCGGCCACACCGCCCGCGGCCACGACCACCGGCTCTCCCTCGCCCAGGCGCTGGCGCACGTCGAGCACGAGGCCGCGCAGGGCGTCAGCCGAGCCGACGGCGCCCAGGTTGGCCGAGGCCACCAGGTAGCCGCCCACGCGCTGCGCGGAGGCGACGACCTCAGCAGCCTTGGCGACCATCGCCGCCTGCTCGGCCGCAGCAAGCTTCTTCTCAGCCTCCTTCAGGCGCGTCATGAGCGAGGCGATGCGCTCAGGCAGCTCGTCCGAGCGACCGCCGACCATCGCCGTGACCTGGGAGACCAGCGCGTGCTCCTTGGCCTGGAAGTCGTAGGCGCCCTCCCCCACCAGGGCGTCGATGCGGCGCACGCCCGAGCCGATGGAGGACTCCCCCAGGACGGCCACGCGGCCGATACGGCCGGTGGAGGGCACGTGGGTCCCGCCGCACAGCTCCTTGTCAAAGTCGTCGCCGATGGTGACCACCCTGACCTGGGTGCCGTACTTCTCGCCGAACAGCGCGATGGCACCGGCCTGGCGGGCCTCGTCCAGGCTCATGACGTCAGTGCGCACCGTCAGGTCCTGGGCCAGCGTGTCGTTGACCAGGGCCTCGATGTCACCCACCTGCCCCCTCGACAGCGCCGAGCCGTGGCGGAAGTCGAAGCGCAGGCGGGAGGGAGAGTTCTCGCTACCGGCCTGGTCAGCGTGCTCGTTGACGACCCGGCGCAGCCCCGCGTAGACCATGTGGGTGGCCGTGTGCGCCCGAGCGATCGCCAGGCGGCGCGCGGAGTCGATCTCGGCGTAGGCGCGCTCGCCCACGGCCACCGTGCCCTCGGTCAGCCGACCGCGGTGGACGGACAGGCCACGGATGGGGGCCTGGACGTCGACGACCTCGACGACGCCGCCGTCGGCCAGGCGGATGACGCCCTGGTCAGCAAGCTGACCACCCATCTCCGCGTAGAAGGGGGTGCGGTCCAGGACGACCTCGACCTCGGCAGGGGCCGTGACGGCCGGCTGGGGGACGCCGTCGACCAGCAGGCCGGTGACCACCGCCTCGGCGCTGGAGTCGGTGTAGCCCAGGAAGGTCGAGCCGCCGCCCATCGTCTTCTCGATCTCCTGGAAGGCGCGGACGTCGGCGTGGCCGGCCTTCTTGGCGCGGGCGTCAGCGCGGGCGCGCTCCTTCTGCTCGGCCATGAGGGTGCGGAAGGCGAGCTCGTCCACCTCCACGCCCTGCTCGGCGGCCATCTCCAGGGTCAGGTCGATGGGGAAGCCCGAGGTGTCGTGCAGCTCGAAGGCCACCGAGCCGGGCACGACCGGCCTGGTCCCGCTGTCCTTGGCCTTCTCCTTGGCGGTGGCCACGGCCGTGTCCAGGATCGTCGTGCCAGCGGCCAGGGTGCGGCGGAAGGCGTCCTCCTCGGCGTAGGCCACCTCGGAGATCTGCGCCCATCCGGTCTCCAGCTCGGGGTAGGACAGCCTCATGACGTCCTTGGAGGCCGTCAGCAGGGTCGGCATCGCGGCCTCCTGGACGCCCAGCAGGCGCATGGAGCGCACCGCGCGGCGGATGAGGCGGCGCAGCACGTAGCCCCGCCCGTCGTTGCCCGGACGCACGCCGTCGCCGATGAGCATCAGGGCGCTGCGCACGTGGTCGGCCACCACGCGCATGCGCACGTCGTCCTCGTAGGCCTCGCCCGCGCTGGGGCCGGCCGCGCCCAGGCCGTAGCACTTACCGCTCATCTCCTCAGCAGCCGCGATGACGGGGTAGACCTCGTCGATCTCGTACATGTTGGGCTTGTCCTGCATGATGAAGGCCAGGCGCTCCAGGCCCGCGCCGGTGTCGATGGCGGTCCGGTCGAGCCTGCCGACGAGCTCGAAGTCGTGTCCCTCGCCCTCACCGCGCAGGAACTCGTCGAAGACGAGGTTCCAGATCTCCAGGAAGCGGTCGCCCTGGACGTCGGCCACCGGGCCGCCGTCAGGACCGTAGGCCTCACCGCGGTCGTAGTGGATCTCGCAGCAGGCACCGGCCGGGCCAGGCTGGCCGGTGGACCAGGAGATCTCCTCGAAGGGCAGCCTCTGGACGTGGCTCTCGGGCACGCCGACGACCTTGGTCAGGTGGTTCCAGGAGACCTCGTCCTTCTCCCAGATCGTCATCCACAGCCGGTCACCGTCCAGGCCGTACCTGCCCTCGGACCGGGGTCCGGTCAGCAGGTCCCAGGCGTAGGAGATCGCCCCCTCCTTGAAGTAGTCCCCGAAGGAGAAGTTGCCGTTCATCTGGAAGAAGGTGCCGTGGCGGGTGGTGCGGCCGACGTTGTCGATGTCGTTGGTGCGGATGCACTTCTGCACGCTGGCGGCGCGAGGCCACGGCGCCTGCTCCGTACCCAGGATGTAGGGGATGAAGGGCACCATGCCGGCGACGGTGAAGAGGATGGAGGGCTCCGGGGAGACCAGCGAGACCGAGGGACGGATCTCGTGGCCCTGCGAGGCGAAGTAGTCCAGCCAGCGTGAGCGGATCTCGGAGGTGCGCATAGGAGTGTGCTCTGTTTCCTCAGTGGTAATTGAGTGGAGACCAGGGCTGAGACTACCCCGGAAAGCCGGAGCGCCCCGAACCGGCCTGCGGTTCGGGGCGCCCGGCTGCGTCACGCCAAGGGCGGGTCAGCGCGAGTAGTACTCGACGACCATCTGGACGTCGCAGGTCACAGGGACCTCGTCACGCTTGGGACGGCGCACGAGCGTGGCCGAGAGCTTCTCCAGCTCGACGGTCAGGTAGTCCGGGACGGCGGGCAGCACGTCACGGTGCGTGCCGGCAGCGGCGATCTGGAAGGGGACCATGACCTGGGAGCGCGGGCGGACCTGGATGGTCTGGCCGGGGCGCACGCGGAAGGAGGGGCGGTCCACGACCTTGCCGTCCACCAGGATGTGGCGGTGGACGACGTCCTGGCGGGCCTGGGCGATGGTGCGGGCGAAGCCGGCACGCAGGACCAGGGCGTCCAGACGCATCTCCAGCAGCTCGACCAGGGACTCACCGGTCAGGCCCTTCTCGCGACGGGCCTCCTCGAAGACGCGCTGGAGCTGGGCCTCGCGGATGCCGTACTGGGCACGCAGACGCTGCTTCTCCTTCAGGCGCACGGCGTAGTCGGACTCGGTGCGGCGACGGGCACGGCCGTGCTCACCGGGGCCGTAGGGGCGCTTCTCGAAGTAGCGCACGGCCTTGGGGGTCAGCGGGATGCCGAGGGCGCGGGACAGACGCACCTGGCGGCGGGAGCGGGAGGAGCTCATGAGTCTCTTCTTCCTGTCGGATCGTGTCGCGCACCGGCAGCGGGTGCTTCCGGCGCGGGGTCAGCCTCGGTGGGCCAGGACCCCAGGAGCGCCAGCACACGCTCTCACGCGCACTGGCAACCCCGGCACTCTAGCGGCTGCCGGGCCCCGCGAGCGAGCCAGGACAGGCTGGTGTGAGGCGTTCCTCAGCCCTGCCTGGGAGCCGCGGGCGGCGCCGCCTGGCGCCCCAGGCTGGTCAGCGCTCTGCCTGCGGGCGGCCCAGGATCCGCCGCACGGCCTCCAGGCGGGCCGCCAGCTGCTTCTCGTGCCCGTGGGAGGTGGGCTCGTAGTAGCGCGCGTCAGCCAGCTCCTCAGGCAGGTACTGCTGGGAGACGACGGCGTGCGGGAAGTCATGGGGGTAGAGGTAGCCCTGGCCGTGGCCCAGCGCCTTGGCACCGGCGTAGTGGGCGTCACGCAGGTGAGGCGGCACCGCGCCGCCCTTGCCCGCTGACACGTCCGCCAGGGCCTGGGTGATGCCCACCGTCACGGCGTTGGACTTGGGTGCCGTGGCCACGGCCAGCGCCGCCTCGGCCAGGACCAGCTGAGCCTCCGGCATGCCGATGAGCGCCACCGCCTGCTGCGCGGCCACCGCCGTGGTCAGCACGCCGGGGTCGGCCAGCCCGACGTCCTCCGCGGCGTGGACGGTGATGCGCCGGGCGATGTAGCGCGGGTCCTCCCCTGCCGCGATCATGCGGGCCAGGTAGTGCAGCGTCGCGTCCGGGTCCGATCCCCTCATCGACTTGATGAAGGCGCTGACGACGTCGTAGTGCTGGTCGCCCTGGCGGTCGTAGCGCACGGCGGCCACGTCCGCGGCCTGCTCGACGTCGGCCAGGGTGATGACCGGGCGCTCCTGGCGCTGGCCTGTCTCCTGGCTGCGCGAGAGGACCGCCCCGGCCGCCGCCTCCAGGACCGTGAGGGACTTGCGCGCGTCCGAGCCGGCCATGCGCACGACCTGCTCGCGGGCCTCGGCCTCGATCCCTACCGCGCCGTCCAGACCGCGCTCGTCCGTGAGCGCACGGTCCACCACCTCACCCACGTCCTGGGCGGACAGGGGGTGGAGCGTGAGCAGCAGGGAGCGTGAGAGCAGGGGCGAGACCACCGAGAAGCTCGGGTTCTCCGTCGTGGCGGCCACGAGCGTGACCCAGCGGTTCTCCACGCTGGGCAGCAGGGCGTCCTGCTGGGAGCGGGAGAAGCGATGGACCTCGTCCACGAAGAGCACCGTCTCCTCGCCGCCGGAGGCCAGCAGCCGCCTGGCCTGCTCGACCACCGCCCGCACGTCCTTGACCCCGGCGGTCACGGCGCTCAGCTCGACGAAACGTCGCCCCGAGCCCCTGGCCACGAGGTAGGCCAGGGTCGTCTTGCCGGTTCCGGGAGGACCCCACAGGATCACCGAGGAGACCCCCGCGCTCGCCGCTGCGCCGTCGTCGGCCGGGCTGACCAGGCGCCGCAGCGGCGAGCCTGCGGTCAGCAGGTGCCCCTGGCCCACGAGCTCGTCGAGGGTGCGCGGGCGCATCCGCACCGCCAGAGGGGCGTGCGGGTCCACGGGCAGGCCGGCCTCGTCCCGCCCGACGCTGTCAAACAGGTCCACAGACCGAGCCTATCTCTCGTGGAACAATGGCCTCATGCTCACCTGGCTCGCACGACGCCTCCTCAAGGACGCCTGGATCGTCGTCGCCGTCTGGGCCGCCCTCGCGGCCGTGCTCGCGGTCCTGGCCCTGACGGGACTGGGCGGCAAGGGGCTCTTCGACCGCCTGGAGACTGACGCCGCCACCATCGGCGGGACGCAGTCGGCCCAGGGCGAGGAGATCATCTCCACCCTGACCGGGGACGCGCAGACCGTCAGCCTCCTGGTCACCGGGGTCGATATCTCGCAGGAGGCCACCCAGCAGGCCGTGGCCACGGCTCTGGAGCCTGTGCACAAGGAGCTGGGGGCCCTGGTCGGCCAGACCAACGTCCTCGACCCCTTCGTCGTGCCCGGCATGCTCAACCAGCCGGCGGCCCGCGTCCTGGCCTCCAAGGACCTGGACGGCTTCCTGCTGGTCGTCACGGTCGACCCCAACGGCGCCGAGGTCTCCTCCCCTGACGACCATGAGTACCAGGAGCAGGTCGCCGAGACGGTCGCGCAGGTCGAGGCGCGCCTGGCCCGGGTTCCCGGCGAGCTGCGCGAGGTCAGCGCCACGGCCCGCGGGATCGTCTCCGACGACCACCTCATGTCCGCCGCGGTCAGCCAGCAGGTGGAGGCTGACCTCGTGCGCGGGGAGATGATCGCGCTGCCGGTGACCCTGGTGGTCATGGTCCTCGTCTTCGGCGGCTTCCTGGCGGCCGGGATGCCCGTCCTGGGGGCGCTGTCCTCCATCGCCGGGTCCTTCGGCGTCCTGTGGGTCGCCTCCACGCTGGTCGACCTGCAGTCCTTCGTCGTCAACATCGTCACCGTCATCGGCCTGGGCCTGTCGATCGACTACGCCCTGCTCATCACCTCCCGCTTCCGCGAGGAGCTGGCGCAGCCGGCTGAGGAGCCCCGCCAGGCGGGGCACGGACGCCAGGCCCGCCGTAGCCGACGTCGCAGCCGCCGCAGCGGCCCCCTGGCCCAGGCCCTGACGACGACGCTCACCACCGCCGGCCGCACGGTGCTGTTCTCGGGCCTGACCGTCGCGATCTCCCTGTTCTCCCTCCTTCTCATGGGGACCAACGTGCTGCGCTCGATCGCCGTGGCCTCGATCGCCGTCGTCCTCATCGCCGTCGCCGCGGCCCTCACCCTCGTCCCCGCCGTCCTGGTGCTGCTGGGCGAGCGGCTCGCACGGCCCTCGCCGCTGGGACGGGTACCGGTGCTGGGGGCCCTGCAGCGCCACCTTGGTGACGTCACCCGCCAGGAGGGCTTCTTCTCCCGCCTGGCGCGCGCGGTCCACCGGGCGCCGTGGCTCGTCCTGGGGGCCTGTCTCCTCGTCCTGGTGGTCCTGGCGCTGCCGCTGCGCAGCATGCACGTGCTCACCTCCACCACCGAGCTGCTGCCCAGCACCTCGCCCCAGCGCACCTACCTCACGGTCCTGCAGGAGGACTACCCGGCCACCCAGCAGCAGGACGCCACCCTCATCATCGCCGCGACCGGGCAGGAGGTGACCACCTTCATCAACGACCAGGTCGCCACCGCGCCAGGGGTGGACTCGGTGCTCCAGTCCGCCACCGCCGGGCAGTACACCGTGGTCTACCTGGACCTGGCCGGCGACGGCACGCAGGCCGCCAGCGAGCAGGCCGTCCAGGCGGTGCGGGACCTGGCGGCTCCCGCCGACACCTGGGTGACCGGCCAGGCCGCCAGCCAGCTGGACTTCCGCTCCGCGGTGCTCTCCGGCCTGCCCTGGGTGCTGGGCGTCATCGCGCTGGCAACCTTCGTGCTGCTCTTCCTCATGACCGGCTCGGTGCTCGTCCCGCTCAAGGCCCTGGTCATCAACGCCCTGTCCCTGGCCGCCTCGATCGGGGTCCTCGTGTGGGTCTTCCAGGAGGGGCACCTGTCCGGCCTGCTCGGCTTCACCCCGATCGGCGGCGTCGAGGCCTACGTCGTGGTCACCGCCGTCGGCGTGGGATTCGGCCTGGCCATGGACTACGAGGTCTTCATCCTGGCGCGGATCAAGGAGTACTGGGACGCCGGGGCGGACAACGACACCGCCGTCGAGCGCGGCCTGCAGCACTCGGGCAGGATCGTGACCTCAGCGGCGCTGATCATGGTGCTGGTCTTCCTCGGCTTCGTCACGGGCGACCTGCTCATCATCAAGCAGGTCGGGCTGGCGCTGGCCGTCATCGTGGCGCTGGACGCCACGCTCGTGCGCATGCTGCTCGTGCCTGCCACGATGACCCTGCTGGGCCGGTGGAACTGGTGGGCGCCGGCGCCGATGCGCCGCTTCTACGAGCGCTACGGCATCCGGCACTGAGGCCGCCGGCCTCAACGACAACGAGCCCTTAGAGCAGGCTCACGTCACCGGCGCCCTCGCGCGCGACCTCGGGGACGTCGCCGGTCAGGTCCACCACGGTCGTCGGCTCGGTGGAGGTGACCGGCCCCTCGATGACGACGTCGATGAGGTGGCCCAGGGCGTCCTCGATCTCCCAGCCGCTGGTCTCAGGCTCCTCGTTGCCGGGGCGGATGAAGGTCGAGGACAGGACCGGGGCACCGAAGCCGGCCACCAGCGCCTGGGTGATGGCGTGGTCGGGGATGCGCACGCCCAGCGTGTGCTTCCTCGGGTTGAGCGTCATCCGGGGCACCTCCTTGGTGCCCTTGAGGATGAAGGTCCACGGCCCCGGAGTCAGCCGCCTGATGAGGCGGAAGGCGTTGTTGCCCACGATGGCCAGCGGGCCTGCCTGGGCGAAGTCGGAGCACACGAAGGTGAAATTGTGCTTGTCATCGAGCTGGCGGATGGCCCGGATGCGGTCCAGCCCCTCCTTGTTGCCCGGGGCGCAGGCCAGGGCGTAGCCGGAATCCGTGGGGTAGGCGACCAGTCCGCCGTCGTGAAGCGTGTCCACGACCTTGGAGACCAGACGTGCCTGCGGGTTGACGGGGTGAAGCTCGATGTAGCGCGACATGCCCCTATTGTGCTCCAGATCTCGGCAACCGGGGCTGCGCGCGTGGGGCCGGGTGATCCTGGACGGTCCCAGGACCACCCGGCCCCACGCACAGGAGACGGGTCAGCCTGCCTTGTCGGCCTTGGCCGCAGCCTTGGCGTCCTTGTCCTCAGGCACGGCGTCCACGCCGGCCTCCTTGCGCTGCTCAGGCGTGATCGGCGCCGGTGCCTCGGTCAACGGGTCGTAGCCGCCGCCGGACTTGGGGAAGGCGATGACGTCGCGGATGGAGTCGGCGTGGGTGAGCAGGGAGACGATACGGTCCCAGCCGAAGGCGATACCGCCGTGGGGCGGGGCACCGAACTTGAAGGCGTCCAGCAGGAAGCCGAACTTCGCCTGGGCCTCCTCCTCGCCGATCCCCATGACGTTGAAGACGCGCTTCTGGACGTCGTTGCGGTGGATACGGATGGAGCCGCCACCGATCTCGTTGCCGTTGCACACGATGTCGTAGGCGTAGGCCAGGGCGTGGCCCGGGTCCTTGTCGAAGGAGTCCAGCCACTCGGGCTTGGGCGAGGTGAAGGCGTGGTGGACGGCGGTCCAGGCGGACTTGCCCAGCGCCACGTCACCCTCCGCCCTGGCCTCGGCCGAGGGCTTGAACAGGGGGGCGTCCACGACCCACACGAAGGACCAGGCGTCCTCGTCAATGAGCCCGCAGCGCCTGCCGATCTCCAGACGGGCCGCGCCCAGCAGGGCACGCGAGGCGTCCACGGAGCCGGCGGCGAAGAAGATCGCGTCACCTCGCTCGGCGCCGGCGGCCTCGGCCAGCCCCGCGCGCTCGGTCTCGGTGATGTTCTTGGCCACCGGGCCGCCCAGCTCGCCGTCGTCGGAGACGGTGACGTAGGCCAGGCCCTTGGCGCCACGCTGCTTGGCCCACTCCTGCCAGGCGTCGAAGGTGCGCCGGGACTGGGAGGCGCCGCCCGGCATGACGACGCAGCCGACGTACTCGTTCTGGAAGACCCGGAAGGTGGTGTCCTTGAAGTACTCGGTCAGGTCCGTCAGCTCCAGGCCGAAGCGCAGGTCCGGCTTGTCCGAGCCGTACCTGTCCATGGCGTCCTTGTACGTCATGTGCGGGATCGGGGTGGGCAGGTCGTACCCGATGAGCGCCCAGACCTCCTTGAGGACGTCCTCGGCGACCTTGATGACGTCCTCCTGCTCGACGAAGGACATCTCGATGTCGAGCTGGGTGAACTCGGGCTGGCGGTCAGCGCGGAAGTCCTCGTCGCGGTAGCAGCGGGCGATCTGGTAGTAGCGCTCCATGCCGGCCACCATGAGCAGCTGCTTGAACAGCTGAGGGCTCTGGGGCAGGGCGTACCAGGAGCCCGGAGCCAGGCGCGCGGGCACGAGGAAGTCGCGTGCGCCCTCAGGGGTGGAGCGGGTGAGCGTCGGGGTCTCGATCTCCACGAAGTCGTGGCTGGCCAGGACCTTGCGCGCGGCCTGGGAGACCTGGGAGCGCAGGCGGATGGCGTGCTGCATCGAGGAGCGACGCAGGTCGAGGTAGCGGTACCTCAGCCGCGCCTCCTCGCCCACGCCTCCGGCGTCCTCGGCGTGGTCGGAGACCTGGAAGGGCAGGGGGGCGGAGGAGTTGAGGATCTCGACGTCGGAGACGACGACCTCGACCTCGCCGGTGGGCAGGTTGGGGTTGGCGTTGCCCTCGGGGCGGGCGCTGACCTCACCGGTGACCTTGAGGACGTACTCGGCGCGCAGGTCGTGGGCGACCTCCTCGCGGATGACGAGCTGGGCGATGCCCGAGGCGTCACGCAGGTCGATGAAGGCGACGCCTCCGTGGTCACGGCGGCGGTCCACCCAGCCGGTGAGGGTGACGGTCTGGCCGATGTCGGCGCTGCGCAGGCTTCCTGCGGTGCGGGTTCGCAGCACGGGTTGTGCTCCCTTCCGTTGGGGGCGCGTGGTTCCGGCGCCCGGCGGAGCGCACCGCGAGACGGGCGGGCGCTGAGGGTGATCCTAGCGCCCGCCCCGTCAGCGCCCGGCGTCCGTCCCCTGCAGGCCGAGCCGGTCCCTCACGTCCGTGAAGGCGTCGGCGATCGTCGACATCGCGCAGGCCACCTGCTGGTCGAGCTGGCAGTCGGCCACCCCGTGCTCCCAGTCGACCATGTGGGAGGCTCCCACGGAGAAGGTCAGGGCGTCGTCGTTCTCGCGCCAGAAGCAGGTGGGCCAGATGTGCTCACGGTGCCACTCCTCCAGGGCGAAGCGCACCTCGTCCACACGCTCCATCGGCAGGTCCTCGATCATGTAGCCCATGACGTTGAGGATCTCCTGGCTGCCGCCCCTGACCATAAAGGTCACGAGGTTGTCGTCCCAGCGCCCCACCAGGTCGCCGTCGGAGTCCGTCTCATAGACCCACCCGTGACGCCTGAGCAGCTCCTGCACGCGCTCACGCGTGAGGGGACGCACCTGCTGGCTGCCCGGCGCGGCGCCAGCGCCCTGACGCCGTGCCCAGGAGAAGAGACCTCGCACGCCCCTCACCGCCCCAGCGCCTCGTTGAGGTCCGCGAACAGACCGTTGACCGTGGCGATGGCGCAGTCCACGTGCTGGGCGAGCTGGAGGTCGCTCAGACCGTGCTCGTAGTCCACCGCGTGGCTGGCAAAGACCCGCACCTCGCCGTCGTCGTCAATCCGGTAGCTCGCGGTGGGCCAGGGGCTGCGCCGGTGCGAGGCGTCCAGGACCGTGCGCACCTGCTCCAGGCGGGTGGGGTCGATGGTGCCGGGCAGCTGCGCCCACACCCTCAGCACCTCCTGGCGCTCCCCGCCCAGGACGAAGTAGAAGGTGGCGTCGTTCCACACCCCGCCCAGGTCGCCGTCGGAGTCGATGAAGTAGCGCCAGTCCCGCTCCTTGAACAGGGCGACCAGCCGGTCCTGGCTCAGCGGCGCCAGCGCCTGCAGCGAGTCCGAGGCACCGGGCGCCGTCGGGCCAGGGCGCGAGAGACGTGACAGAAGGCTCAAGGTAGGACCTCGGTGACAGGTCGGCGCGAGCGCCAAGGAGGAGGTGAGACGGTGTTCACGCATGGTAGCAGGCGCACCGCACGCTCCCGTGCTCCTGGCTCCCGCCTGAGCACGGTGGCAGGCCAGGTCTCGCTCCCGACGCCCAGGCGCCCACGAGACAGGTGTATCCTGCGTACCATGGCACACACCCTTCCCACCACTCCCACCGCCTGCGGCCTTGTCCGGTCCGCGGCCGCGTGTGGTGCGCGAATGTGCTGCCGCTGTCAGGCCTGCTGACTGACGCCCGCGAGGAGATGACCTCCCGCTGAGCCCCGCCTGACCCGCGTCCCGGCCCGCCCTCCGGCGCGGACCTCGGCGTGCCACGATCCCACGCACCAGGCCGCTCGTGACGAGCCGAGGCGCTGCACCCGGCCGTCTCCTCGCCCCTGACAGCGGCGTTCCTCCTTACGGCGCCACCTCCCCTGCCCTACCTCTCCTGAACGGAGGCACCATGCCCACCCCCTCTACCCCGTCTCACCCGTCCGTCCCCTCCTCCGACCCCGCCACGACGCCTTCCAACGCCCCCGAGGTCACGGCCTCCGACGCCGCGCACGTCCTGGCCGCAGACGACGCCCCTGACGCCGCCTCGGCCAGCCCGGGAGTGAGCCGACGCGGCCTGCTCGTCGGCGGCGGGCTCGCGGCGGCCACCGCCGTCGCCGGCGGCGCGTGGCTGACCCTGCGCAGCACGCGCGGCGAGGGCGTCAGCGGCCTGGCCGAGAAGCTGCCCCTGGTCATCGGCGGCGACATCTGCGCCGCGCCCCTGTACGCGGCCTACTACCAGGGCTACTTCGACGACGCGAACCTCAACGTCACCCTCGCCCGCACCCAGCGCACCGAGGACACCAAGGACGCCGTCGGCGCCGGCAGGTACATCGGCGCCCCCGGCATCTTCTTCTCCTGGGTGGAGCCCATCTACAACGGTCTCAACGCCCGCCTGACCGGCGGCTTCCACTCCGGCTGCCTGCGCACGGTCGTGGGCAAGGACTCCCCCGTCCAGTCCCTGGCCGACCTCAGGGGCAGGCGCATCGGCGTGCCCTCGCTGTCCTCCTCCGCCTTCGCCTACTTCTCCGTCGGACTGTCCCAGGCGGGCATCAACCCCGACCCGGCCAGCGGGGACGTCACCTGGGCCACGATCGACGAGGACTCGCTGGGCACGAGCCTGGCCAGCGGTGAGGTCGACGCCGTCATGGGCTCAGACCCGGCGGCGCTCCTGCCCGTCTTCGCCGGCACCGCGCGGGAGCTGGCCAACAACGACGGGGAGGACTTCTGCTGCTCGGTCGCGCTCAACGGCGACTTCGTCACCAGGCAGCCGGAGCAGGCCAAGGCCCTGACCGAGGCCTGGTTCAAGGGCGCGGACTACCTGGCTGCGGACAGCGCCCACCTGCGTGAGGTCGCCCAGATCGAGGTGGACAACGACTACGTGGCTGCCGACGTCGACGTCGTCGAGCAGGTCCTGGGCACCTACGGGTGGACGGCTTCGGCCACGAGCTTCCGCACCGCCGTCGAGAAGGGCATCGAGGAGCTCAAGGGCACCGGCTTCATCACCGCTGACGTCCCTGCCTCCGCGCTGGCCACCACGGTCTTCGGCGACCTGGGCATCACCCGCTGAGGAGAGCCCCGCCGTGAGCACCGCAAGCACCACCCCGCCCCTCCTCACTCCTGCCGCCCACCCGGCCGGCTCCCTGCGCACCCTGGGCCCGGCGGCCCTCGCCGTCTGGCTCACCTACCTCGCCGTCGTCCTCCTCGTGCCTGACGCTCCCACCCGCACCGCGGCCCACGCCCCGCTGGCCGCGGTGAGCGTGGCCGGACTCGCCTGCCTGGTGGTGTGGTGGCTGGCGGCCCTGGCACGTCCGACGTCGTCGGCCGCCTCCGCCCTGCGCCACCGCCTGCCCCGGCTCGTGGCCGGCGGAGCCTGGTTCATCGTCTGGCAGGTCACGACCGCCAAGCTCGCCCTGCTCGAGCCTCCCTACTTCGCCTCCCCCGAGGTCCTCATCGGGTCCTTCCTCGATGACTGGCGCCTGCTGGCCTCCTGCCTGACCTCCTCGGCCCTGCTGCTCCTGACCGGCTACGCGGCGGGCTCGGCTCTCGGCTTCCTCACGGGCCTGCTCATGGGATGGTCGCCGCGGGCGGACTACTGGCTCCACCCGCTGCTGCAGACGCTCGGTCCGGTTCCTGCCTCCGCGCTGCTGCCGCTGGCGCTCCTGCTCATGCCGACGACGTACCTGTCGGCCGCCCTCATCGTGGCCTTCGGGGCCTGGTTCCCCATGGCCACCATGACCCGGGCCGGGGTGCGTGCGTTGCCGCGCGACCTCATTGACGTCGCCCGCACGCTCGGAGCGGACGAGCACTTCCTCGTCCGGCGCCTTGCCGTCCCCTCGGCCCTGCCCGACATGCTCACCGGCTTGTTCACCGGTCTGGGCACCAGCCTGGCCGCCCTCATGACGGCCGAGCTGGTCGGCGTGGACCGTGGGCTGGCCTGGTACATCAGCTGGGTCAAGGGCTGGGCCGACTACCCGCGGATGTACGTCGGCCTCATCGTCCTCATCGTCCTGTGCCGCAGCCTCATGGTGCTGCTGTTCAGGCTCCGTTCCTCGTTGCTGGCCTGGCAGCACGACCTCGTGCGGTGGTGACCCGTGTCTAGCCCCTTCACGCCACGCGGCGCCCACGTCCGTCTGGAGGGGGTCTCGCACTCCTTCCCCCTGGCCCGCGACCTCGACCACGGCTGGGGAGCCTGGGCCGCGCGCCTGCTGTCCCCGGCGGCACGCGCCCGTCACGAGGCCGAGGCCTCCAGGCCACGACGCCTGGAGGTGCTGCGCGGTATCGACATCGACATCGGTGCTGGGGAGCTCGTCGCGCTCGTGGGCCGCTCAGGGTGCGGCAAGTCCACGGTCCTGCGGCTCCTGGCCGGCCTGGAGCACCCGGCCAGCGGCCAGGTGCTGGTCGACGGCGAGGTGGTCACCGGGCCTGACCCTCAGCGGGCGCTGGCCTTCCAGGACGCCACCCTGCTGCCCTGGCGCACGGTGCGCGACAACGTCGCCCTGGGACCCCAGGCGCGCGGGCGCGCCAGAGTGGACGAGCACCGGGTCGAGGCGGCGCTCGAGGTGGTGGGGCTGCGCGACTTCGCAGGCTCCTACCCCTCGACCCTCTCCGGCGGCATGGCCCAGCGCGCCGCCCTGGCCCGTGCCCTGGTCAACAGGCCCCGCCTCTTCCTCCTGGACGAGCCCTTCGGCAGGCTGGACGCGCTCACGCGCCTGACCCTCCAGGACGAGATCGCCGCCCTGTGGCGCTCCCTGGGCTTCACCGCGGTGCTCGTGACCCACGACGTGGACGAGGCGCTTCGCCTGTCTGGTCGTGTCATCGTGCTCTCCGAGCGCCCCGCCCGCGTCGTGGAGGACCTCTCGGTCCCTCACGGTGTCGGCAGCGACGAGACGGACCCGCGTTACCAGGCCCTGCGCCGTCGGGTCCTGCACCTGCTGGGCCGCTGAGCCGAGCCGGGCCGCCCGGGTCCCGGGGCGTAGTGTGCGGGCTCACGTGTGACCTGAGGCGGCTTGGCGCGCCAGCCCTCGCCGTCTGGCTCCTGGCCCCGTAACCTTCGGGACAGGAGCGATCCGTGCTGTCAGCCCCGTTCGGGGCTCGCCCCTTCACCGAAGGTGAGCGAGTACACCCGTAAGTCTGTGCGTCAAGCCCGTCAGTCACCGCCCTCCACGGTCTGGTGCTGGGCGAGTGTGGTGGGTGCGGTGCGGTAAGAGACCGGTCGAAGGAACTGGTCCCACACTCCGTGACCGGCCGCACCAGGCCACAGACGGGAACACTGATGAACAACACCTCTAGGTCCGCTGCACCTTCTGGCCAGGACGGGGGCCCCCTCAGCCTGGACGACCTCTTCAACGCCGAGGTGACGGGAGCCTCCCCCCAGGCCCCAGCAGCCCCGGACCAGCCCGGTCCCTCCCTGAGCCAGGACGAGGAGCCGGACGGCTTCGTCGAGTCCGACGACGATCCTGACGACGTCGACACCGCCGCAGCGCTCGGCCTGCCGGAGAACGACCCCGAGGACGGCTCTGACCTCGACGAGGACGACGCCGAGGGCGAGGAGCTGGACGAGGACCAGGTCGACGGGCACCTGCCCTTCGCCCCCACCAGCGGCTCAGCGGCCTCCGCGGACGAGGCCGAGGAGACGGACGAGGCTGCTGCCAAGAAGCCCGAGGAGGTCACCTTCGCCGACCTCGGCCTGCCTGCCGACCTGCTCAAGGCCGTCACCGACATGGGCTACGTCACCCCCACCGCCATCCAGCGCGAGGCGATCCCGGTCCTGCTGGCAGGCCGCGACGTCGTCGGCGTGGCCCAGACCGGCACCGGCAAGACCGCCGCCTTCGGCCTGCCCCTGCTCGACGCCGTCGACGCCCGCGACGGCGAGGTCCAGGCCCTGGTCCTGGCACCCACGCGCGAGCTGGCCCTGCAGAGTGCAGAGGCCATCACGGACATGGCCGCACGCTCCCGCGGCCTGGACGTGGTCGCTGTCTACGGAGGCGCCCCCTACGGCCCGCAGATCGGTGCCCTGAGGTCCGGCGCCCAGGTGGTCGTGGGCACCCCCGGTCGCGTCATCGACCTCATCGACAAGGGCGCCCTGCACCTGGAGGCCGTTCGCTACTTCGTCCTGGACGAGGCCGACGAGATGCTGCGGATGGGCTTCGCCGAGGACGTGGAGACGATCGCCGCCTCCCTGCCCTCCGAGCGCCGCACGGCGCTGTTCTCCGCCACGATGCCTCCCGCCATCCAGGCGGTGGCCCGTCAGCACCTGAACGACCCGGCACGTGTCGAGGTCTCGCGCCAGTCCTCCACCGTCGACACCGTCCACCAGACTTACGCCGTCGTGCCCTTCCGTCACAAGGTCGGCGCGGCCTGCCGCGTCCTGGCCACCACCGAGGCCGAGGCCGCGATCGTCTTCGTGCGCACCAAGTCCACGGCCGAGGACGTCGCCATCGAGCTGGCAGGGCGCGGGATCCAGGCCGCCGCGATCTCCGGCGACGTCCCCCAGCGCGAGCGCGAGCGCCTCGTCGAGCGCCTGCGCACCGGCACCCTGGACGTGCTCGTGGCCACGGACGTGGCCGCCCGCGGCCTGGACGTGGACCGTATCGGTCTGGTCGTCAACTTTGACGTGCCTCGTGAGGCCGAGGCCTACGTCCACCGCATCGGCCGGACCGGACGGGCCGGGCGCCACGGCGAGGCCGTCACCTTCCTCACTCCCAAGGAGAAGGGCAAGTTGCGCCAGATCGAGCGCCTGACGGGCACGAGGCTGGAGGAGATCACCCTGCCCTCCCCCGCCGACGTCTCACGTCACCGCGCTGCGGGGCTGCTGGACAAGGCTGCTCAGCGCCACGAGCGCGGCCGGCTGGAGATGTACACCGAGATGGTCCAGGACAAGGCGGCTGAGCTGGAGATCGAGGTGAGCGACCTGGCGGCCACGCTGCTGGCGCTGGCCGTGGGCGACGCCGGTCCCAAGACCTGGCAGGAGCGCAAGGAGGAGCCGCGCCAGCGCGTGCGTCGTGAGGAGAACGTCGACTCCGAGGGCACCTTCGTCTCCGCCACCTTTGAGGGCGGGCGCGAGCGCGGCGAGCGTGGACGCGGCCGTGACCGGATCGAGGGCAAGCCTGGTGCCAGTCGGGGCGGGCGCCGTCACGAGGAGGGCACCGGCACGGTCTACCGGGTCGAGGTCGGTCACCGTGACCGCGTCCTGCCCGGGGCGATCGTGGGCGCGCTGGCCAACGAGGGCGGGATCTCCGGGTCGGACGTCGGCAAGATCGACATCTTCCAGTCCTTCTCCCTCGTCGAGATCCACACCCCGCTGAGCGACGAGCAGCTTCAGGCCATGGGACGGGCCACCTTCGGCGGCCGCGAGCTGCGTATCCGCCCCGACCAGGGTCCGGGCCACGGCTGGGACGGCAGCGACGGCTCTTCTTCTCAGCGCAGCCAGCGCCGCGCTGAGCGTCCCCGCCGCGAGGACGGCGAGCGCGGGGGCTACCGCTCTCATGGTCGTCGTGACGGCGGGCGCGAGGACCGCGGCTACCGCTCCGGGCGTGAGGACCGTGGCGGCTGGCGTGAGAACGGACAAGGCGGCTACCGCTCCGAGCGCGGGGGCCGTGACGGTGGGCGCGAGGACCGCGACCGTGGCTACCGCTCCGGGCGTGAGGACCGTGGCGACCGCAGTGACCGCGGCTGGCGTGACGGCCGGCGTGAGAACGGACGAGGCGGCTACCGCTCCGAGCGCGGGGGCCGTGACGGTGGGCGCGGTAGCTTCCGCTCCGAGCGCGGACGTGACCGGGACCGCTGGTAAGCCCAGTCGCGCACGGCGGCGGCCGGCCCT
>NZ_JARKVC010000021.1 GCF_029851875.1 Actinomyces sp. | reverse complement strand
CGCTCGGCCAGATACCCTGGGAGCGTGCCCGACTTCCTGCTTCCCGTGCTCGACGTCCTGGCCTCCGCTCCCGTCCTCACCGTCTTCCTCGTCATCGGACTGGGTACGGCCGTCGGCCAGATCCCCTTCGGCCCCATCCGCTTCGGAGCGGCCGGAGCACTCTTCGTGGGCCTGGCCGTCGGCGCGCTCGACCCCCGGCTCGGCGCGGACCTGGGTTTCCTGCGCAGCCTGGGCCTCGGCCTGTTCTGCTACACCGTCGGCATCGGGGCGGGCAACACCTTCTTCCGCGACCTGCGGCGCCAGCTGCCGCTCATGGCCCTGTGCGTGCTCGCGCTGGTGACTGCCGGGGCTGCCGGCGCCGGCTACTCCCACCTCACCGGCATCACCCCGGCCATGGACTCCGGCGCCTACGCCGGGGCGCTGACCTCCCCGGTCCTGGACGCGGCCGTCGAAGCCGCTGGGACCCAGGAGCCCGCCGTCGGATACGCCCTGGCATACCCCGTGGGTGTGGCGGTGGCGATCATCGTCGTCGCCCTCGTCGTCGGGCGGCAGTGGCCGGGCCGGCGCGACCTGCGCCCCGCCTCCGCCGACGGCCTCAAGGCCACCAGCGTCGAGCTGCTGCGTCCGGTCAGGCTCACCGAGATGGAGGCCTTTCGCTCCGGACGCATCCGTATCTCCTACCTAGAGCGTGGGGGGACCACCCGCGTGGTCACCCCTGGTGAGGAGCTGCTGGCCGGTGACCGTGTGGTCGTCGTCGGCTCCCCGGCCGCGCTCGCGGAGGCGGTGGAGGAGCTGGGCTCGGGTATGGACCGCTGCCTGGCCAAGGACCGCACCGCCGTCGACTACCGCCGACTGACGGTCTCCTCCACCCGTGTGGCCGGGCGGACCATCGAGGAGCTCGACCTGCCCGGACGCTTCCAGGGCGTCATCACGCGCGTGCGCCGCGGCGACCTGGACCTGCTCGCCCGCGAGGACCTGGTCCTAGAGCTGGGCGACCGCGTGCTCGCCGTTGTCCCCTCCGAGCAGCTGGAGGCTGCGGCCGACTACTTCGGTGACTCCGAGCGCTCCATCTCCCAGATCGACGCTTTCAGCGTGGGGATCGGGATGGCGCTTGGTGTCCTGCTGGGCCTGGTGGCTGTCCCGCTGCCCGGCGGCATCACCCTGCGCCTGGGCGTGGCGGCCGGCCCGCTCGTGGTGGGCATGGTGCTCGGGCGCGTGGGCCGCACCGGTCCCTTCGTGTGGGGGCTGCCCCACGCCGCCAACGCCACCATCCGCCAGCTTGGCCTGCTCTTCTTCCTGGCTGCGATCGGGCTCGCGTCCGGGCCTGACTTCGCTGCCTCTGCCTTCTCGCTGACCGGTCTGGCGGTGGGGGGCCTCGCGGCGCTCATCGTCGTCGTCAACGCCGCGATCCTCCTGGGCGGTGCGCGCTGGGTGGGAGTCAGCGCCCCACGGGCGGCTGGCGGACTGGCTGGGCTCGTGGGCCAGCCGGCGATCCTCGCCTTTGCCCTGTCCCGGTGTGATGACGAGCGCATCGAGGCCGGCTACGCCACGCTGTTCGCACTGGCGATCGTGGTCAAGATCGTCATGGTGCAGGTGCTTGTGGTGCTGTAACCGGCTGAGCGTCACAGTCCTGGGTGACTCCTGCGGTCAGACCTCGCGAAGAGTGAGGTGTCCGCGGTATTCCGGTGTTTGTGGAGGGCGGGCGTCGGCGGGTGCATCGCCCGGGATCGTGACAGCTTCTCGCAGCCGGCAGGATGGTCCCCGTGACTCCTTCCTCCTCTCTTCCCCGCTGGCGTTCGTGGCTGTGGCGGGCGTGGCCCGGTGTGGTCCTGTGCGGCCTGGTCGCGCTCGCGGCCACCGTCATCAACAACCATGTCCCTCTGGTCTCCGCCATGCTCGTGGCGATCGTCGCGGGCGTGGCAGCGCGCAACCTGCACACGCTCCCGGCTGTGGTGGAGCCGGGCCTCGCCCTGACCGGCAGGACTCTGCTGCGCCTGGGCGTGGTCCTGCTGGGTCTGCGCCTGTCGCTGCGGGCAGTGGCGGCACTGGGCTGGGGAGCGCTGGGCGTCATCGCGCTCACGGTCCTGACGGTCTTCGCTGTCACGGTGTGGGCCGGCCCCCGGCTCGGCGTCGGCCGTGTGACGACCGTGCTCACCGCTACCGGCACCGCGATCTGCGGCGCAGCGGCTGTGGCCGGAGTGAGTGCCGTTGTGCGCTCCGACGGCGCAGCCGGAGCCAGCCGACCGGGCAGGCCGTCCGCGGGTGGTGGGACCGAGAACGCCCAGGGCGAGAGCGTGGATGAGGCGGCCACCACGGCCATCGCCTCGGTGACGTTGTTCGGGACCGCGGCGCTGCTGGTGCTTCCTGTGCTCGTGCGCTGGCTCGCTCTGGAGGCCACGCCCGCCGGGGTGTGGGTGGGGGCCAGCGTTCACGAGGTCGGCCAGGTCGTGGCGGCCGGTGGCCTCATCTCTCCCGAGGTCCTGGACGTGGCCGTGGTGGCCAAGCTCGGGCGCGTGGTTCTGCTGGCCCCGCTCATCGCGGTCGTCGGCGCGCTGGAAGCCCGTCGCGCCGCCCGTCTGGGCGAGCAGGCGGGGGCTGAGGGCGCAGGCGGCCAACCCGGTCCCGCACGTGGTCGCCGCAGCGCACCGCTCGTGCCCTGGTTCGTCATGGGCTTCGTAGCCAGCGTGCTCCTGCGGACCCTGGCCGAGGGGAGCGTGCCGTTGTCCTGGTTCGAGTGGGCAAGCGCGGTGGCCTCCTTCCTGCTGACCATGGCGATGTTCGCCATGGGGGCGGCGGTGGACCTGCGCCGGCTCGCGCGTGGTGGCGGCCGGGCGCTGGGGCTCGGGGCGGTGTCCGCCGTCGTCTCCGCTCTGGTCTCGCTGCTGGGAGTGCTGGTCCTCGTCCGGTAGGAAGCGGCTGGCGGTCAGCGCTGTGTGCGCTGGCAGTGAGCCCGCAGGTGAGATAATCAAAGTTCATTGAATATTAGGAACTACTCACTTGAACTTATCGTAGGAGGCTCCTACCGTGGTGCAGGACACGGGTGTGTGGCCTGCCGGCCCGCACCCCTAGAACGCACTACAGGAGGCGCACCATGGCCGTTCTCACCATCGGCGACCAGTTCCCCAGCTACGAGCTCACCGCCGTCATCCCCGGCAACCTCAAGGACGTGGACGCCCACCAGCCTGAGGACTACTTCACCACCGTCTCCAGCAACGTCCCCGAGGGCACCTGGCGCGTGGTCTTCTTCTGGCCCAAGGACTTCACCTTCGTGTGCCCCACCGAGATCGCCGCCTTCGGCGACCTCTACGAGGAGTTCAAGGACCGCGACTGTGAGGTCGTGGGCGTGTCCGTGGACAACGAGTACACCCACTACGCCTGGCGCCGCAGCCACGACAAGCTCCAGAACCTGCCCTTCCCCATGGCCAGCGACCTCAACCGCGAGCTGGTCGAGGCCCTGGGCATCAAGCGCGCCACCGGCGAGGCCGACCGCGCCACCTTCATCGTCGACCCGCACAACGTCATCCAGTCCGTCTCCGTGACGGCCGACTCGGTGGGCCGCAACACCGAGGAGGTTCTGCGTCAGCTCGACGCCCTCCAGTCCGACGAGCTGTGCGCCTGCAACTGGAAGGCCGGGGCCGCCACCATCGACGCGCTGCACGAGATGGAGGCCTGAGGATGACGATCGCGAACCTGCGCTCGGCCCTGCCCGAGTGGGCCAAGGACCTGTCCCTCAACCTCTCCAGCCTCGTGCGCTCCACGACGCTGACCGAGCAGCAGCAGTGGGGGACCTTCCTCGCTGCCGCGGCCGCCACCCGCAACGAGTCCGTACTCGTCCAGGTGGCTGAGGAGGCCAAGGAGCACCTGAGCGAGGAGGCCGCCTGCGCCGCGCTGGGCGCTGCCTCCATCATGGCGATGAACAACGTGGCCTACCGCGCCCGCCACTTCCTGGGTGGCGACTACGCCAACGAGCGTATGGGCCTGCGCATGAACATCATCAGCTCCAGCGGCGGGGTGGACAAGGTCGACTTCGAGCTGTGGAGCCTGGCGGTGTCCACCATCAACGGCTGCGAGAAGTGCGTGACCGCGCACGACGCCACGGTCCGCGCCGAGGGCCTGAGCACTGAGCAGGTCTGGGAGGCCGTGCGCATTGCGGCGACCGTCCAGGGTGCCGCACAGGCGATCGAGGTCGTTGAGACTCTCGGCTGAGCCTGGCCGGTGCGTGCCACGCACGATCATGACGACGGCGGCTGGTGACCTTCTGCGTGAAGGTCACCAGCCGCCGTCGTGCGTTTGCTGCTACCTCGTGACGTCGCTCGCTACCCCATTACTGTCCTTCGCCACCGTGCGGCGCGCGCTACGGGGTCGCGACAGAGACGGTGAGGGTGCGAACGAGGTGACGGGATAGCGAAGGAGCCAGCGGGATAGCGTGCTCAGGCCTGCTGGGGCTCGTGTTCTGCCTCGTGGTCAGCCTCCCGGCGTTCCTGCTCCTCGACCTGCTCCAGGGCGCTCTTCTGGGACAGCGGTACCTCCTTGTAGAACAGGCCGATGACGGCAGTGGCGAGGAAGACCGGCACCATCATGAGGAAGATGGGGCTCAGAGCGTCCGCGTAGGAGGTAGTGACCGCCGTGTGGAGAGCATCAGGCAGCTGGTTGACCAGTGCGGGCGTCAGGGAGGAGGCCGTGTTGGTCCCCTCGAACTGGGCCAGGGCCTGGAGGACCTGAGGGTCCTTGCTCGAGGCTAGCGCGGTCATGTTGGTGGTCAGCTGGTTGGTGAGGTTGTCTGCGAAGGCCACGCCGATCAGTGAGGCGCCCAGTGAGACCGCCACCTCGCGGAAGAAGTTGTTTCCGCTCGTGGCCGTACCGAGGTTGCGAGGCTCGACGTCGTTCTGCACCAGGGTCACCAGGAGCTGGAAGAACAGGCCGATGCCGGCGCCCATGACGAACACCGCCGTCGAGATGTGCCACACGGGGGTGGTGGCGGTGAAGGTGCTCATCCACCACAGAGCGGCTGCCGCGATGAGCGGGCCGGCCACCGGGTAGAGGCGGTAGCGGCCGGTACGGGTCACCAGGATCCCGGAGCCGATACCCGCCACGAGCATGCCCACGGTCATGGGGACCAGGAGGAGCCCGGAGACGGTCGCGGAGTAGCCGTAGCTCATCTGCAGGTAGGTCGGCAGGTAGAGGTTGGCGCCGATCATCCCGCCCATGGCGAGCATCCCCTGGACAGTGGTGAGGATGAAGGTGCGGTTCGTCAGCACGCTCATCGGCAGGATCGGCTCAGCGGCACGCTTCTCGACCAGCGGCAGGAGGAGCCAGGACAGCGCGGCCACCGCGACCATGGCGATAAGGGCGGGGCTGGTCCACTCCAGCTCGTTGCCGCCGAAGGTGGCCACGAGGACGATGAGGACGGCGCCGAGGTTCATCAGGACCAGGCCCAGCCAGTCGATCTTGGCGGTGAGCGTGTGGGTGGGCAGCCTGAGGACGGCCCACACGGCGATCCAGGCGACGACGCCCAGCGGGAGGTTGACCCAGAAGACCCAGTGCCAGGAGACGGAGTCAGTCAGCCAGCCACCCACGATCGGGCCGAGGATCGAGGCGATGCCGAACATGGCGCCCATCGGGGCCATGTAGGTGCCGCGCACGCGCGGTGGGATGAGGTCACCGGTGATGGCCTGGGAGGAGATCATGAGGCCGCCACCGCCCAGGCCCTGCAGGGCGCGCCAGGCGATAAGCTGGCCCATGGTGCTCGCGGTTCCGCACAGCGCGGAGCCGATGAGGAACAGGGCGATGGCGATGAGGAAGAGGTTCTTGCGCCCCACGAGGTCGCCGAGTTTGCCGTAGACCGGCATCGCGACGGTGACGGCCAGGGTGTAGGCGGTGATGATCCAGGCCATGTGGCTGGCCCCGCCCAGGTCTCCGACGATGGTGGGCAGTGCGGTACCCACGATCGTCTGGTCCAGCGCGGACAGGAACATGACGACGAGCAGTGAGGCGTAGACCGCCCAGAAGCGTCGGTCGGGGCGGAAGTCGGCCTCGGCGGGCTGCGCTGGGGCCTGGGTGACGGTGTCGGTCACGCGTGCGTCCTTTCTGCTGAGGCGGGGGCTGCGTCGTTGTCGAGCAGCTCACGAAGGCTGGTGGTCACGAGGCTGACGGCGTCGGCGAGCGAGCTCGGTGAGGCCTCGGTGTGTGTGTGACGGTTCTGGTGGCAGGCCTGGTCGGGGCAGTGGGCGTCGTCGTCAGGGTCGCCGGCCCACAGGGTGATGGCCGTCTTGATCATGCTGGCTGCCAGGCCGGAGGCGGCAACGACCTGCGGGTCGCTCAGGCTCAGCTCGAGGCGGCGTGCCAGGGCGGCGCGGATGACGGACTGGTGGAGGCGTACGCGGTTCTGCAGCTCAGGCAGGAGCGAGGGTGTCTCGCGCAGGATCGTGCGAAGCTGGCGGAAGTGGGCGCCGTGGTTGTCATAGGGGCCGGTGGCTGGGACCGTGGCCCTCAAGAGGACGGCGAGGTCGTCAAGGAGGTTGCCACGTGCGGCGACGAAGGCCTCGACGTCCTCCTGGGCCGGGGCCTGCGGGGCGAGGATGAACAGGTCGGCCTTGGAGCTGAAGTAGTTGAAGACGGTGCGCCGTGAGACTCCGGCCGCGGCGGCGACGTCGTCGATCGTGGTGGCCTCGTAACCGTGCTGGGAGGCCAGCTCGAGAGCGGCCTCCTGCAGGGCGGCCCGGGTGCGGTGCGCGCGGGCCGCGCGCAGCCCGCCCGACCCGGTCTCTCGTGCTTGGGCCTCGGTGGTACGTGGTTGCGTCACGCCAAGAGTATGCACCCAGTGCAGATTTGCACCAAGTGCATATTGATGTGCAGGTGAGCACAGCGGTGTCGCCTGGACGACGTCCGGATGAGGGAGGATAGGGGCATGCTTGTCGCCTTCTCCGTCTCCCCGTCCACCTCCAGCGCCCCGGACGGCTCGGTCTGCGAGGCAGTGGCCGCTGCCGTGCGCGTGGTGCGTGAGTCCGGCCTGCCCCATGAGACGACGTCGATGTTCACCACCATCGAAGGTGAGTGGGACGAGTGCATGGACGTGGTCAAGCGCGCCTGCGAGGCGGTCGCTGCGGTGAGCCCGCGGGTCTCCCTCGTGCTCAAGGCAGACATCCGCCCGGGCTGGGACGGCCAGCTCACGGCGAAGGTCGAGCGGGTCGAGGCCCGCCTGCGCGAGCAGGCCTGAGGCTGCAGGCCGCCCCGACGTCGGACGGCTGTCCTGCCTGTCCGCGGTGAGGGGTGCCTGGCCGCTCGCGAGTCAGGCTGGGCGCCCTTGCGGGCTCAGTGCGGCCTGGACGACGGCGGCCGAGCGGGTTGCGGCCTCATCGGCACCGATGTGGAAGTCCTGCCCGGCCTCGGGCCCGCACAGGTCCGAGACCCCACGCACTGAGACGAAGGGGATGCCGGCTGCGTGGCACACCTGTGCCAGCGCGGTGGACTCCATGTCCGTGCTCACGGCCTGCGGGAAGCGCTCACGCATGTCCTTGACGTTGGCGGCGGTGACGAAGGAGCCGCCGGACAGCATCTGCGCCACGTGGATGCGAGCGCGAGCCGAGGCGGAGGTGGCCCGGTGCAGCGCCTCGCAGGCGGAGCCGGCACGCGCCACGAGCCCGGCATCTGCGGTGAAGACCGCGGGCTGCCCGGGGGTCTGGCCCACGGCGTAGCCGAAGGCGGTGGCGTCCACGTCCCCGTAGGCCAGCGTCTGGGAGACGCACACGTCCCCGACCTCGACCTCCCGCCCCAGGCCCCCGGTGGTGCCGGCCGAGACGACGACGTCGGGACGCACCTGGGTCAGTAGCGTTGCCAGCGTGCTCGCCGCAGCCACCAGGCCGATACCGCAACGCACCAGGACGAGCTCGCGTGCGCCCTCGGTGCCCTCCTGGCGGTCAGGCAGCTCCAGGGACCAGGCCTGGGCAGTGCCCAGGAGGCTGACCGGCTCGGCCTTGTCCACCAGGGGCAGGGCCTCCAGGAAGGGCTGGGCCTCCTCGGGCATGGCGGTGAGGACGAGGGCGGCGACGCGGCGGGTGCTCATGAGGTGACCCTACTGGAGGGGTGTGACACTGGCTCCTCGCCCTCTGGGCAGACCGGCTCACGTTGGCCGACCGCCCGGGTGAGGGGCGGGCTGCGGCGCGGCAGCGGTGCCCGGGGCCGCCTTGCGGTGGTAGAGCAGGTAGGTGCCGATGCGTGAGCGCAGCGTCGGACGTACCTCGCGCGGCCAGCGTTGGGCCACGTAGGTGACGGCGTCGTCCACCTCCAGGCGCTGGGTCGAGTTGCCGGCGCGCACCCACAGCTCACGGCCCTCCTTCCCCTTGGCTCCCGCCAGGTAGACAGGTCGGGGTGAGGGTGGCACGCTCACGCGGCACACCTCACCGTGCCCGTCGCTGGCCGGGGCAAAGTCCAGCCGAGGCAGCGCCGCCGCGTTGGCACCCAGCCGGGTGCGCCACAGGTCGCGCAGGAAGAGCTCGAAGCGGTCGGCGTCCGGCTGGCGCAGGGTCTGATAGTCCGGATCGAGCCCGATGAGCGACCCGGAGTCGTCGACGCCGAGCAGCAGGGTGCCCCCGCGCGCATTGAGGAAGGCTGCCACGGTCTTGGCCACGACCGTCTCCATCGCCTCATCGCGCTTGCCCGTGTGCATGTTGACGCGGGCTGAGGACTTGAGCTCCAGGCGATCGCTCACTCCCCGCGGGGCGGCGAGTGAGCGATCGGGGGCAGGGGCGGTTGCGGTGCCGGCGGTGCGGCGAACCTGAGGTGCGGGGCCCCTTGATGATGACTGCTCCTGCGATCCCAAGGAGGTGAGCCGGCTGCGAGTCGATCACTCGCGGGACGTGGCCATGACCCGCAGACTCCCGCCTACCCAGGCGGATGTCCTGGCTAGCCCGTGTTGTGCAGGTTCTCTAGGCCATAGTTTGCAGAATCAGGCCAGGACCTGGTCCCACTGCGCGCGGGCGGCCAGGAAGGCTCGGACGGCCTCCTGGGCGGCGGCCAGGCTGTGGTTGGTGCCCCAGCCGCACTGCACCTCGTTGGCGGCCGGGACCTCGGTCGCCTCAAGGATGTCGCGGAAGGTCGCCTCCAGCACAGGCGCGAAGTCCTCGGGCTCGATGCCCAGCGTCAGGGCGTAGAAGCCGGTCTGGCAGCCCATGGGTCCCCAGTCGATGAGACGGTCGGTGTGGTTGCGCATGAGCTCGGCCGTCAGGTGCTCGATGGAGTGGACGGCCTTCATGTCCAGGTGGTCGACGTTGGGCTGGGTGAAGCGCACGTCGTACTTGACCAGCTCGTCCCCGCCCGGCAGGCGCTTGCGGTCCGCCACGCGGAGAAAGGGTGCAGCCACCTTGGTGTGGTCCAGGTTGAAGGACTCCACGTTCATGCGCGGGCCCTCGGTGTCCGTGTAGGACTCGTTGTGCGGGGCGGAGACAGGGCTGTGCTGCGTCATGACATCAGCCTAGAGGCTCGCGAGTGTGCACCTATGCTGCCGAGTGTGCACCTGGGGACTGCTCACTGGAGCACACAGGTGCACACTCGCGGACTGGAGGAGAGCGCGTGGAGACGGAACAGCCCTTGGCGAGGATCGTCGTCGGCCCGCCGGCGGCCCCTGCCCTCGTCCTCCTGCACGGCATCACCGGCTCGGCCGTCTCCCAGAGCGGGGCGATCGACCACTGGGCGCGCGCCGGCTACCGCGTCATCGCGCTGGACGCCCGCGGCCACGGCCTGTCCCCGCGCTGGAGCCCGGACCAGCTGGCTCGTGCGGGTCAGGTCCTGGTCGACGACGTCGTTGCCGCCCTGTGCGAGATCGAGGACGAGCGCTCGGCGCGCCTGGCGGCAGGCCTGCCAGCGTCGGCCACCAGGCCCGTCCTCATCGGGCACTCGATGGGTGGGGCGACGGCGATGGTGGTGGCCGCCCGGCACCCCGACCTGGTGGCGGGTGCGGTGCTGTGCGACCCTGCCCGCTATGGCCAGCGCAGTCACAGCGAGCTGATGGCGCGCGGGGCGGCGCGGCGTCGCGCGCTGGAGGCCGAGCTGGCTGATCTGCCGGCCGCCCTGGAGCGCTCTGTCGCGTCCGGATCGGTGCCGGACGCTGAGGCTGTGGCAGGACTGTGGGCAGACCAGCGCATGGACTCCGCGCTGCTGGATACCGGGGTCGTGGCTCCCGAGGTGCCCTGGCTGGAAGCCGTGGCGCAGCTGAGGGTGCCCACTCTTCTCGTCACCGGCGACCGCCCTGGCGCGGCCCGTGTGGGCGTGAAGGGTCTGGCGGAGGTGGAGGCCCTCGGGCACGCGAATGTGACGACGGCGCTCGTGCCAGGAGCCGGGCACGACGTGCGCCGGAGCCGGCCGGAGGGCTTCTATGCCGCTGTCGACCCCTGGCTCGCCCAGGTCCTGCCGGCCTGAGTCGCGCCCGAGGGGCGTGGGAACCGTGGTCTGATCCAGGAACGGGAACTACCTCGGCCCTAGAGCACGGCTCAGAACAGGAGGGCCCGGTCTCGATCGGCGCAGGGGCGGGGGCGGGACCGGGGTTGAGGAGAGACCTGGCCGGGGCTGGAACGAGTCGGAAGTCCCAGGCAAGGACGTGATCTTGTGCATACAATCGCGACCGTTCCGGCAAGGAAGCCGGAAGTCCCCGTTCCTGCGCCCCCTTGGAGGAGCTATGCCGAGGTCTTCCGCTCGCTCGACCCGTACCAGTCTCACACGCTCACGGGCCTCCGCACAGGCGGCCACGGGCAAGGGACCGGGTCTGTCGACCAAACAGCTCATCGGCCTTGTCCTGGGTGCGGTCGTCTTCATCGCTCCCTTCCTTGTCGACGTGCCCGACCTGGACCCCCTGGGCGAGCGGATGCTCTCCATCTTCCTGCTGGCTATCGTCCTGTGGGTCACTGAGGCGATCCCGCTGGTGGCCACGGCTGTCCTGGTCATCGCCCTGGAGATCCTCCTCGTCTCGGACCAGGCCCTCCTGGCCGTGCCGGAGGACGCGGCCAGGTACTCCTCCTTCCTCGGGGCCCTGGCCAACCCCGTCATCATCCTGTTCCTGGGAGGCTTTCTCATCGCCGACGGCGCAGAGAAGTACCACCTGGACAAGAACCTCGCCGCCGTCCTCATCCGGCCCTTCACGGGCTCGGCCCGCAAGACGGTCCTGGGCCTGATGATCATCACCGCCCTGCTGAGCATGTTCATGTCCAACACGGCCACCACCGCCACGATGTTCGCCGTCGTCATCCCGGTCCTCGGCGCGCTGCCCGCAGGCAGGCCGCGCGCGGGCCTGGCCCTGTCCATCCCCGTAGCCGCCAACGTGGGCGGCATCGGCACGCCTGTGGGCACCCCGCCCAACGCCATCGCGCTGGGGGCGCTGGCTGAGCAGGGCTACCACATCTCCTTCGGCTCCTGGATGGTCATGGCGGTCCCGCTCATGCTCGTCATCCTCTTCGGGGCCTGGCTGCTCATCGCCGTCATGTTCATCCCTGACGGGCTCGGCATCGAGCTGAGGATGAAGGCCAGCTGGCACACCGACCGCAAGGCCGTGACCTTCTACGTCATCGCCGTGTGCACGATCCTGCTGTGGATGACCGAGGCCTTGCACGGCATGAGTGCCAACGTAGTCGGCTTCCTGGCCGTGGTCGCCCTGCTGGTGACCAAGGTGATGGGCGGGGAGGACCTGGGCAGGCTGTCCTGGCCGGTGCTGTGGCTGGTGGCCGGCGGTATCGCGCTGGGTGACGGTGTGGGCAAGACCGGCCTGGACGCCTGGATCCTGGGTCTGTTCAGCTGGAGCTCCATGCCGGCGGTGGTCATCGTCATCGTCATGGGCGTGCTCGGCCTGGCGATGTCCAACGTCATCAGCCACTCGGCCGCCTCCAACCTCCTCATCCCTCTGGCCATGGGGCTGGCCACCGGCATCGACGGCCTGGACCCGGTCACGATCGCCGTCATCCTGGCGCTGGCCTGCTCGCTGGGCATGAGCCTGCCGATCTCTACCCCGCCCAACGCCATCGCCTACGCCACCGGCGAGGTGACGACGGCGGACATGGCCAAGGTGGGCATCATCGTCGGCGTCGTAGGAACGGCCCTGCTCGTCCTGGTCATGCCGACCTTCTGGTCCGTCCTGGGACTGTTGTGAGGCCCGCATGAGTACCCAGCCGCCCGAGGTGCCCACGGCGCAGCCCGCCGACATCAGCGAGGACGAGCAGCTCGTCGTCGCCGTCGTCTCTCCTGCCTCACTGGGCAGCCAGGCCGCCCACGAGGTGGAGGCGGCCGTGCGCGGGGTGGCGCAGGTGGTACGCGTGCGCTCGCTGGCTGAGCTCTTTGCTCGCGCGAACCCGCAGCACGCCGAGCCCCTGGGCACGGTGGCCCTCATCATCGCCACGGACGAGGTCGGCAGTCTCGACGACGTCGCGGCCGCCGTCGACCACTACCCGGCAGTGGCCTCGGCCAGGCTCATCCTGCTCACCGAGCGCCGCGAGCTGACGGACGTGGGCCGCGCCATCGACGAGGACCTCGTCCAGGAGGTCGTGGCCGTGCCGTGGACGCCCGGGACGATCGGCGGACGCGCGGCGGCCCAGACCCGCCGCTGGATGCGCGACCACCGCCCCGACGACCCGCGCCGCGCCCGGCTCGGAGCGGAGGATGACCATCCGGCCTCCGTGCGCTCTCCCATGCTGGAGGCGCTGGGACAGTCCACCGACCGCCTCACCATGGCCTTGATCGCGGCCTGTGAGAAGGTGCTCGGGCCGCGCCCGCGCCTCCACCTGGAACCGGGCGTGCGCCTGACCCACCAGGGCCAGCCGGTCGACGGCGTCTACATCGTCGTCTCCGGGGCTGTGGCCCTGACCCGGCACACCAGGGTCGGGGAGGTCACTCTGCACCACGCCACCACCGGACGCATCGTGGGCCTCGTCTCGCTGGCCTCCCACGGTCGCGCCTTCGTCACGGCGACCACGACCACCGACGTCGAGCTCATCCTGCTGTCCATCGAGCAGCTGGACCGGGCGCTGCGTGAGAACCCTGCCACCGAGCAGAACCTGGCGGCCCTCATCATCTCCTCCCTGACCAAGCGCCTGTCACGCTCGGAGATCCTTCAGGTGGAGAAGATCGAGCTGGCCGCGGCGGTGGAGTCCGAGCGGGCCCAGACCGCGCAGGCGCTGGCGGCCCTGGAGCAGGCGCGCCTGGAGCTGCTGGCCCAGGAGCGCTTCGCCACCCTCGGCGAGCTGGCTGCGGGTGTGGCCCACGAGCTCAACAACCCGGTGGCGGCCCTAGAGCGTGCCAGTGACCACCTGCAGGAGGATCTGGCTGCGCTCATGTCCACTCATCCGGACGGTGAGCTGATTGCCAGGACCGTCCAGGCGGCGCGCACGCGGCCGGCGTCCTCGACCCGGGCCGAGCGGGCTGCCAGGAGGAGCCTGGAGGCGGTGGTCGGCGACCACGACCTGGCCCGCCAGCTGGTGGTCCTGGGCATGGACGCGGACACGGATCCCGAGCAGGTGCGGGCACTGGCCGCACAGCCCGCGCGGCTGGAGGCGGCGCTGACCGCGGCCTCGATCGGCAGGCAGGGGCGCAACATGGCCCTGGCCACCGACCGGATCCGAGGCCTGGTCTCCTCGTTGTCCACGTATATGCGCCCCGAGGGGGAGATGGACCAGGACGTCGACGTGTGCGAGGTCCTGGAGGACTCCCTGCGGCTGACTGCCCACCGTCTGGGTGGGGTGGCCGTCGAGCGGGACTACGAGAAGGTACCTGCCGTGGTGGGCCGGGCCGGCGAGCTGGCCCAGGTGTGGACGAACATCCTGTCCAACGCCGCCGACGCCCTGGCTAGCGCCGGTCTGCAGGCACGGGAGAGCGGGGAGCGCTTTGAGCCTCGCCTCCTCATCCGGGTGGAGGACGCCGGCCCCGCTCAGGTCCGGGTGGACGTGGAGGACAACGGCCCGGGTATCGCCGCCGAGGTCCTTCCCCGGATCTTTGAGCCCCGGTTCACCACTCGTCACGGCCAGGTCCGTTTCGGGATGGGACTGGGGATGGGGCTGGCCAAGAGCGTGGTCGACTCCCACGGCGGCACCATCACCGTGCGCTCGCAGCCGGGCTCCACCTGCGTCAGCGTCGTCCTGCCCGCAGCACCGGCTCCGTCAGGTCCTCACTCATCACACACTCAGGAGATGTCATGAAGCTGGTCATCCTCGTCGTTGAGGACGAGCCCGAGGTTCGCGACGCCGTCGTCGGCGACCTCGCCCCCTTTGCCCAGGTCACCCGGATCGAGCCTGCTGAGGACGTCGAGGACGCCTGGGAGGTGGTGGCTGAGGCGGAGGCCGACGGCGACGCCCTCGCCCTGGTCCTGGCTGACCACCGTATGCCGGGGCGCTCGGGCGTGGACATGCTCGTGGAGATGACCTCGGACGAGCGCACCGCGGCGGCTCGCAAGGTCCTGGTGACCGGTCAGGCGGACCAGGCGGACACGATCCGCGCGGTCAACGAGGCCGGCCTTGACCACTACATCGCCAAGCCCTGGCAGGCCGAGGACCTGCAGGCGGTGGTGCGTGAGCAGCTGACGGACTTCGTGCTGGAGGAGGGGCTGGATCCCCTGCCGTACCTGCCGACCCTGGATGGTGCTCGGGCGATGGGCGCGCTGCGCTGGGAGGGCGGCGCCCCGGTGTGAGGCCGCTGCCTCGGCTGGGTCCTGGGTCTGGTCGGGCAGGGCGCGTGGGACGATAGGCGTCGTGGAGCTTGTGTGGTGTGGCGTTGGCCTCGCGGTCCTGACGGCGCTGACGACGGCGATCCACCGCTGGGCGGGCCTGGCTATCGGGTGGGCCCCGGCCGTGGCGGCCTTGCGGGCGGTAGTCCAGCTCGCCGTCGTCGCCACCCTGCTGCACGGGGTGCTCACCGTGCCCTGGACCGTCCTCGCCTTTATCGCGCTCATGCTGACGACGGCGTCGCTGACCTCGGGACGACGGCTGCGGGAGCTGCCTGGTGGTCGCAGGGCGTCTGCGGTCGGGATCGTAGCAGGGGCGAGCGTGACGGTGCTGCTGGTCCTGGGGCTGCACCTGGTGGCGTGGGAGACGCGCTATCTCGTCTCTGTGGCGGGTGTCATCATCGGCAACTCAATGAGCGCGGCAACCTTGGCTGGACGGATGTTCCTGCGGTCAGTGCGTGAGCGGGCGGACGAGATCCAGGGGTGGATGGCGCTGGGAGCACGTCCGCCGCAGGCCTATGCCGAGGTGGCACGTACGGCGGTGCGCGAGACGCTGGTGCCGACGATCGACCAGACCGCCTCGACGGGGATGGTGACCTTGCCCGGTGCCTTCGTCGGAGCGCTCTTCGGGGGAGCAAGCCCCCTCCAGGCGGCGCAGTTCCAGCTGGTGGTGCTGATCGGCATCATGCTCACTCAGTCCATCACGGCACTGACCGTGGCACGCGCTGCCTCAACCAGTCCGGTCATCCCGCTGGAGCCGTGGACACAGACGCGAGTGGCGGCGTCGGCAGGTCTCCCGGCACCGCCGCGGTGACGGGTGCGCCAGGCTGGGAGGGCCGGCACGCCGGTGTGACGTGGTTCCTGCCGGTCACGGTGGGCGTGGCATGGGAGAATCGGGCGCATGAGCGCTTCCCCTGCTGTTTCTCCACGCACCGCTCGTACCCAGGGTGAGACGATCGCGTTGACGGTCGCCCTCCTGGTGATCGGCGGAGCCGGTGTCTACTTCATGCGCAGCCTCATCGGGCCTGCCTTCTTCGCCCTCACCCTCGTCATCACGGTGCGTCCGCTGGTCTCCTGGGCCTCGCGCCGCCACGTGCCGCGCCCAGTGTCCGCGGTAGCGGCGATCCTCATCGTCTACACCTTCGTCCTGGCGCTGTTCGCGGCCCTGGGCGTGGCGGTGGCCCAGCTGGTGGAGACCCTGCCCGCCTACTCCTCGAAGTTCGAGGCGATCTGGGATGACGTCGAGGGTCTGCTTACCAAGGTTGGCGTGGACCAGAGCACGCTGTTTGACCAGGTCTCCTCCATGGTCGACACCTCCCGGGTGGTCTCGCTGGCCCAGGGCCTGCTGGGACAGCTGACCTCCTTCGGCAGCCTGCTCATGATTATGGCGCTGACCATCATCTTCCTCATGTTCGACACCTCCCGGGTGGAGGTGCGTGCTGAGGCCCTGCTGCGCCTCAAGCCCGAGATCTCGACGGCGCTGGCGGACTTCGCTAGCGCGGTGCGCTCCTACTGGCTGGTCTCTACAGTCTTCGGTCTCATCGTGGCCGTGCTCGACGTCGTCGCTCTGGGAGTGCTGGGCGTGCCGATGGCGGTGACCTGGGGCCTGCTGTCCTTCATCACGAACTACATCCCCAACATCGGCTTCTTCGTCGGCCTCATCCCGCCGGCGCTGCTGGCTCTGGTGGACTCCGGGCCGTGGACGGCGCTGTGGGTGATCGTGGCCTACGTGGTGCTGAACTTCGTCATCCAGACCCTCATCCAGCCCAAGTTCACCGGGGACGCCGTGGGGCTGAACACCACGACCACCTTCCTGTCCCTGATGTTCTGGTCCCAGGTCATCGGCGCGCTGGGCACGATCCTGGCAGTGCCGCTGACCCTGTTCGTCAAGGCGCTGCTCATTGACTCCGACCCCCGGGCCCGCTGGGTGAGCATCTTCCTGTCCGCCGGTGACAACCCGGTTCCGGCGCCGGAGACCATGGACATCCAGACCCTGGAGGAGATGGACCTGGACGGTGACGGCGTGGGCGAGGAGGACCCGAAGCACGGCCTCGAGGTCGTCGAGCAGTAGCGCGTGGCCGCGCTTGGTGCTCGGGGGAGGACGGCTATCACGTGGCGCAGAGCCCTGTACGTCATCGCTGGCTGCTGTTCCGCCTACTCACGCGCCGTCGCCGAGCTGACCAGCGAGAAGTGCCCGGTGCCGGTCAAGCGGATCGGTGTGCCGGACCAGTGGGCCCCCACGGGCTCCGAGGCCTGGCTCATGGACCACTGGGGCATCAGCGCCGACGGCATCGTTGCTGCTGCCCATGATCTGAGATCCTGACGGGCCGCAGTCCTGGCCTGACAACGAGGTCATGGGGTGCCCCGCACCATGTGTGCGGGGCACCCTCGCATCGTGGGGACGCGGGTACGGCCGGTCACTCCGGGGAAGGAGGGTTGGCCGGGGTGATCGGCCCTCACGCTGACTGCCTCAGTACTTAGGCCCAACCTGCCTCAGTCTTAGTCCCATCCCCTCAATCTTCACGCTGACTGCCTCCGTGCTCGCCCCCGTTCCTGTCGCTTCAGGCCGTGGACAGTCGCTCTAGGGAAGGCGGGCTGGCCCGGCTGGTCGGTTTAGGCCGTGGACAGTCGGTCTGAGGGAGGCGAGCTCGCCTGCGTCGTCGTCTTAGGCCCGGAACAGTCGGTTCGGGGGCTCTAGGCTGGCCCAACTCATCGCTTCAGGTCGTGGACAGTCGGTTCGGTTGTGGCAGCCGTGGGAACCGACTGTTGAGGGCCTCAAGCGACGGAGCCGCGGAACCAGCCAGGTGGACACAGACGGTCACGGACCTGAAACGACGAGGCACAGACGCGCCGCCTCAAGCTCCACGCCCGTACGCCCTCTCCCGCGTGCTCCCCCCACGCACGTGCTGACGTCGCCACTCAGGCCCACTCACGCTCCGTCGTCGTCGCACGAACGCAGGGGACGACGACGCCTGACCTCCCGGGCAGTGGCACCTGCGACCGCACGCCCTTGGGTACCCGGTGCCCACCACTGTGACTGAGTGCGCGGGTTGCCCTGAAATACCGTTGCCCAGCGTCATTGACGAATACTCGCAACACTGCTTCAATCGTTGCCGAATAAAAATGACCGGACGGTCAGTCCGTCCGCACGGCCAAAGGAGGCCTCATGTCCAGCACCGCCGCAGCAGATCCCCGACTGGAAGAGCCGACGCGTCCTGGCACCTCTGCCAAGTACCTGGGTGGACGCCCCTTCATCCAGTACGTCATCTCCTTCATCATCTCCTCCCTCTTCCTCTTTGCCTGCTACGCGGCGATGGCCGGCATCCTCCTGCCGAACTCCGTCCAGACCATCGAGTTCCAGCACTACTTCAACGGCACCACCATCCAGTCCGTCAACGACGTCCAGCAGCTCACCCAGCTGCGCCAGGCCGTGGACGCCGGGACCGCGACGGCTACCGGCGAGGAGCAGCACCTGCTGGACCTCCTGGCCCAGTACGAGGGTGCCCGCGCCAAGTCGATCTCCCTCATGATGTCGATCGGCTCGCTGTTCACCCTCTTCGCCCAGCCTGTCATCGGCGTCATCTCTGACCGTTGGCGCTCGAGGCTCGGCCGCCGCGCCATGTGGATCGTCATGGGTGCCATCGGCGGCGCGATCTTCATGGTGGGCCTGCGCTACTCCTCGACCATCGCGATGCTCACGCTCTTCTGGACCGTGGGTCAGGTCTCCCTCAACACCATGCAGGCCCCGCTGTCCACCACCGTGGCTGACCGTGTCCCTCAAGACAAGGTGGGTCTGGTCTCCGGCCTGTCCGGCATCGGCATGATGCTCGGCTTCACCGGCGGCAACATCGTGGCCGGCATCCTGTTCAACGTCCTCGGCCTGGACACCTACTTCGTCTTCGCCCTGGGCGTGGTCATCGGTGCGCTCCTGTTCGTCACCTTCGCCAAGGACCGCTCCTCCAAGGACCTGGAGGTGGAGAAGTTCGACTGGATCTCCTTCTTCAAGGGCTACGCCGTCCCGCTGCGCGACCACGACTTCCGCTGGACCTGGATCGCCCGCTTCTTCATGTTCTTCGGCTACACCGCCATCTCGAACTTCGTCCTCTACATCCTCCAGTCCCACCTCCAGCCGGCCCTGTCCGCCTCCGAGGCCAACACGACCTTCGCCACGCTGTCCTCGGCCGCTCTGCCCGGCCAGCTGCTCATGATGCTCGTGGCCGGCCGCTGGTCGGACAAGGTCGGGTGCCGCAAGCCCTTCGTCATCGGCTCCTCGGTGGTCATCGCGGCCCTCATGGCCCTGCCGCTGCTCTTCCCGACCCTGCCGGTCTTCTACGTCTTCTTCATCGGCATGGCGGCTGCCTACGGCATGTACATGGCTGTGGACACCGCCCTGTTCATCGACGTCCTGCCCGATCCTGAGGCCGCCGGTCGTGACCTCGGTGTGGCCAACGTGGCCACGAACATCGGTCAGATGCTCGCCCCGATGGTGGCCGGTCAGGTCGTGGCCGTCACCGCCGGCTACGACGCCCTGTTCATCATGAGCGTGGCCTCCGTGGTCATCGCCGCCCTCGCCATCATCCCGGTGCGCAAGATCAGGTGATGCCGACGCCTCCAGGCACCTGAGAGAAAGGCTGAGACACTATGACCACAGCACGCTGGACCTACGGCACGACACCGTGGCTCGGCCAGGACCACCCGCTCGCGGGCGTACCGGGCCGCACCCGCGTCATCATCGACAACGACTTCGCCGGTGACCCGGACGACCTCTTCCAGCTTGCCCACCACCTGCTGGTGGAGGGAACCGAGGTGCGCGGCGTCGTCGTCTCCCGCCTGCGTGAGGACGACGCCTGGAACCGCACAGGCGCCTCGGTCCAGGCCGGGCGCGAGAAGGTCGAGCACCTGCTTGATCTCATGGGCGTGGACGGGGTCGACCTCTACGAGGGTGACGACCGCGGCTTCGCCGACCACGACGGGCCGACGGCCGCCTCGCGCTTCATCGTCGAGGAGGCCATGCGCAAGGACGAGCGGCCGCTCTACCTCGTAGCTGGCGGGTCCCTGGGGGACGTCGCTCGCGCCTACAAGGCCGAGCCGGCGATCGCCGATCGTCTCACGCTCATCTGGATCGGCGGGTCGGAGCACGCAGGCCTGGCTTACGTCCCGGCCGGCGCGAGCACGCTGGAGTACAACATGGCGCTGGACGTGCCCGCCGCCATGTACGTCTTCAATGACACTGACGCCCGCGTGTGGCAGATGCCGCGCAATGTCTACCGCTCCAGCCTGGTGCCGATGTCCGTCATCCGCCGCGGCTGCCAGCGGGCCGGCACGCTGGGTGCCTTCCTGCTCTCTCAGCTTGAGGACGTTCAGCGCATGATCCTGCCCTTCGCGGGTCATGCTGGGGCCACCTACGTGCTCGGCGACCAGCCGCTGGTGCTCCTGTCCAGCCTGCAGACCACCTTCGAGCCCGACGCCGCCTCCTCGTCCTAGGACGTCGTCCCCCGGGTGGCGCTGGCCGAGGACGGCACGTACCGCTATCCCGAGGACACCCGACCCATGCGCCGCTACACGCAGGTGGACAACACCATGCTGTTCGCGGACATGTTCGCCTCCTTCGAGGCCTTCAGCCAGTGGCAGGAAGGCTGAGGCGTCCCGGTGTACAGCTCCGCGATCATCGCCACCAGCTACGGAACCGTCTGCGTCCACCTGGCTGGTTGCGCGGCTCCGTCGCTTGAGGTGCTTAACAGTCGGTTCCCACGGCTGCTGCAACCGAACCGACTGTCCACGGCCTAAACCGACCAGCTGGGCCAGCCCGGAACCCCCGAACCGACTGTTCCAGGCCTAAGACGACGACGCCGGCCGGCCCGCCTCCCTCAGACCGACTGTCCACGGCCTAAACCGACCAGCCGGGCCAGCCCGCCTTCCCTGGAGCGACTGTCCACGGCCTGAACCGATGAGCCGGATCCGCCTGCGCCTCGTCGTTTCAGGTCTGCAACCGTCTGCATCCACCTGGCCGGTTGCGCAGGTCCCTCGCTTGAGGCCCTCAACAGTCGGTTCCCACGGCTGCCGCAACCAAACCGACTGTTCACGACCTAAACCGACCAGCTGGGCCAGCCCGGAACCCCCGAACCGACTGTTCTCGGCCTGAAACGATGAGTTGGGCCGGCCCGCCTTCCCTAGAGCGACTGTCCACGGCCTGAAGCGACAGGAACGGGGGCGAGCACGGAGGCAGTCAGCGTGAAGACTGAGGGGGCGGGGCTAAGTACTGAGGCAGGTTGGGACTAAGACTGAGGCAGTCAGCGTGAGGGCCGATCACCCCGGCCAACCTACTGTCCCTCAAGCGACTGGTTGCCCCCACGAAGACGAGGCGGCGGCACGCCATCGGTGCCACCGCCCCGTCAGGAGCGCAGGTCTCAGCGCTGGACGCGGGCACTCCCGCCGGCCACCAGGCGCTCAACCTCAGCCTTGGTCGCCATGGTCGTGTCACCCGGGGTCGTCATGGCCAGCGCACCGTGAGCGGCGCCGAACTCGACGGCCTGAGCCAGCTCACCCAGCTCCATCAGACCGTAGATCAGGCCGGAGGCGAAGGAGTCGCCCCCGCCCACGCGGTCCAGGATCTCCAGGCCAGGGCGCTGGGTGGAGCGGACGAACCCGCCCTCGCGAGACCAGGCGATAGCCGCCCAGTCGTTGACGGTGGCGGTGCGCACCTGACGCAGCGTCGTGGCGGCGACCTTGAAGTTCGTGAACTCGCTGGTCACCTGCTCGATCATCGCCTCGAAGGCGGAGGTGTCCAGCGTGGACAGGTTCGCGTCCACGCCTTCGACCTCGAAGCCGAGGGAGGCGGTGAAGTCCTCCTCGTTGCCGATCATGACGTCCACGTAGCGGGCCAGGGAGCGGTTGACCTCCTGGGCGCGCTCGATCCCACCGATCCCCTTCCACAGCGAGGGGCGGTAGTTGAGGTCGTAGGAGACGATGGTGCCGTGCTCGTGCGCGGCCTGCATGGCCGCCTGGGCGACCTCGGCGGCCTGCTCTGACAGCGCGGCGAAGATGCCTCCGGTGTGCAGCCAGCGTACGCCCTGGCGGCCGAAGAGGTCCTCCCAGTCCACGTCCTGCGCACGCAGCTGGGAGATCGCGGTGTGGCCGCGGTCCGAGACGCCGACGGCGCCACGCACACCGAAGCCGCGCTCAGTGAAGTTCAGGCCGTTGCGTACCGTGCGGCCGATGCCGTCATAGGAGGACCAGTGGATCATGGGGTCCACGCCGCCGCCCAGGATGAGGTTCTCGATGAGGTGGCCCACCTCGTTGTCCGCCAGGGCGGTGACCACACCTGCTCGCAGGCCGAAGCACCGTGACAGCCCACGAGCGACGTTGTACTCGCCACCCCCTTCCCAGGCCTCGAAGCGACGGGCGGTGCGCACGCGTCCCTCACCAGGGTCCAGACGCAGCATGACCTCGCCGAGGGAGACGACGTCGTAACGGCACTCGTGGGCAGAACGGACGGTAACGGGGGCGCTCATCGGCCACACTCCTTCGCGATCGCGACAGCCTGGGCGGACAGACGGGTGATCTCCTCCCAGGCACCGGCCTTGACCAGGTCCTTCTTGACCATCCAGGACCCGCCGCAGGCGGCGACGACCGGGACGCCGAGGTAGTCCGCCAGGTTGGCGGCGCTCACGCCGCCGGTAGGCATGAAGCGCAGGCCGGGGAAGGCAGCGGACAGCGCCTTGATCGTAGCGATGCCGCCACTGGTCTCAGCCGGGAAGAACTTGACCGTGTCCAGACCCAGCGCGAGAGCGGCCATGATCCACGAAGCGTCTGTGCAGGCAGGCAGGGAGATGACGCCGGCCTCCTGGGTGGCGCGCACGACCTCGGCACGGAGTCCCGGGGAGACGATGTACTGGGCGCCCGCGGCCACAGCGGCCTCGACCTGGGCCGGGTTGACGACGGTGCCAGCCCCCACCGTCAGCCCTTCGATCTCGCTCATGGCGCGGATGGCGTCGGCTGCGGCGGCGGTGCGGAAGGTGACCTCCGCCGTCGTGATGCCGCCGGCCACCAGGGCCCGGCCCACGCCCACGCCCTCCTCGGTGGAGTCGACGACGACGACGGGAACGACGGGGTTGGCGGACAACAGGTCTTGTAACGACACGGGCGATCTCCTTTGACTGTGTCAGGCGACGTCGACAGCACCGCTGCGGCACCTGCGTGAGCAGCCGCAGGCTGTGTGCGGGGCTGGTTCCAGGCTAGGAGCGGGCGTGAGAGAGGCGGCCGGGTTGCACTATGTTGCCGCTGTGGGCTGTGGGCCGCTGGCAGCGGGGAGCCGGCGCTCAGGCCACGATCACCGAGCCGAGGACGAGGCCTCCCACCGCTGCCAGCAGGCTCGTGCCTGCCATGGTCGCAGCGTGGAGGAACCCGGCCCGTGGCCGGCCGGAGAGCACGAGCCGCGCAGCCTCCACGCAGGCGGTGGAGAAGGTGGAGTAGCCGCCGAGGAAGCCGGTTCCCAGGACCGTGACGAGCGTGGGGGCGAACGAGGCAGAGACGCCGGTCAGGAGGCCGAGCAGCAGACAGGCGCTGACGTTGACCACGGCCGTGCCCAGCGCAACCGGCCTCTGGCCGGGTCTCCTTCGGTGGCTGTCACCTCGCGCAGCCACGGCGGTGCCCACACGTGAGTCGACCTCAGAGCGCGCCACCGCACCCAGTCCGCCGGCCAGCGCGAGCAGGAGCCAGGACGCGGTGGTCATGACTGGCCTCTCCGAGCGGCCGGTCTGCCGAGCGGGGAACCGGCTGCACGACGGCGTGCACCGAGTCCGGCCAGCCACAGGCCGGAGGCGGCCAGCGCGACCCCGGCCACGAGCGAGCCGGCCAGGTAGGTCGCCGCACTGAGCAGGCCGGCACCACTGGCCAGGCGCTCGACCTCCAGGATGAAGGTGGAGTAGGTCGTCAGCCCGCCCATGAAGCCGGTCCCGAGCCCGAGGCGCAGCGTGCGCCGCCACCCGGTGTCAGGGGCCAGGGCGAGGCGGCCCAGGAGGAGACCGAGCGCGAGGGCGCCGACGAGGTTGACCACCAGGGTCGCCGTCGGCAGGTCCCCGGCGGCATGAGGCCACAGGCGGGCCGTCCCGGCACGCACCAGCGTGCCCAGCGCCCCGCCGGCAAAGACGGCAAGCGGTGTCTGGTAGCGCCTAACCCACGCGCTTGGCGACCTGGTAGTCGTCACGGTCGAAGATGAGCTCATAACGGACCCCAGTCTGCTCCTGTGCCCACCTGGCCGCGTCCTGGGGCGCCAGCGCGCCCCAGCTGCCCGAGAGCGGGTCGATGACCACGTAGTCCGGGACCACTGCCTGTGCGGTGCCCACCCAGTAGACGGTGTGCTCCGGCACGAGGTAGGGCAGCAGACCCAGGTCACTCTCGACCGTGGCACCGTCGGGGATGAGGCTCAGGATCTCCTGGGCGGAGGCAGCGCGCGCAGGCACCTGGCCCCAGCCCGGCTGGGTCATCTGCGCCAGCGGGAGGGCGGGTGCGGTCCACAGGGCGGTGGCCACGGGGATGACGACGGCGACCAGTGCCGTCCCCCGGAGCCAGGTCGGGACGGAGGGCTGCCACAGCGACGTGCTCGCGGTCCGGCCTCGTCGGCGAGGCTCCGGCTGGCCGGTGGCAGGGTCAGCGGCGTGGCGCTGACGCAGGCGGATGAGCACCTCCAGCAGCGCGCCCAGCGCGATCGGCATGAGGACGGCGTTGTAGTGCCACAGCGACCAGTCCCAGTAGGCGCTCTTGGTGGACAGGAAGCGCCAGGCCAGCGTGGGGGCCATGACCGCCATCCACGGGGAGGCCAGGCCGATGACGCCTGCAGTCATGACCAGCAGGAGGAGGGTGACGATCTTGACCGGCGGCCACAGCGCGCGCAGCAGCAGGTTGCTCGCGGCAGGGGCGGAGGTGCCTGAGCCGTCAGAGGTGTTACCTCCCAGCCCGTACTCCCAGGTGCCTGTCGGAGACAGCGCGGGCAGGATGAGACCCACCGTCACCAGGAAGACCACGACCCCGAAGGCGGCGAGGCCGAGGCCCAGCTGCGTCGTCGTCGGCTCCAGGACCCGGCGCCCCAGCCGCAGCCGCGCGCGAGCGGGGGAGCCGGTGGGAGCGCTGTGACGCCCCTTCCAGGCGATGGCCAGACCAATCATGAGGACCGTCAGGCCCAGGTCCTCCTTGACCAGGACCAGGGGAGCCGACCATCCCGCCACCGCCCACCAGCGGCCCTCGGCGAAGGCGGCCGAGGCCCAGGCCAGCATCGGCACGGCGAAGGCGATCTCGTGGAACTGGGCCGCTACCGCCGTCTGCAGGCCCCAGGACAGGACGTAGACGAGGCCGAGCGCCGTGCCGCCGACTGTGCCCAGGTAGCGGGTGGCCAAGCGGGTCAGCGGCCAGGCGGACAGGGCCAGGAGCAGGTCCTGGACGATGAGCAGCGTCAGGGGGCTGGGCGCGATCCACCAGGCGGGGGCCAGCAGGACGAGGACAGGATGGAAGTGATCGCCGAGGAGGTTGAAGCCCTCACCTTTGATCGGCACGACCGGGGCCTGAAGATGGGCGTAGTCCTTGGCGAGCTGGGAGAAGATCGCCAGGTCCCAGCTGGGGACCTGGTAAGAACGCCACTGTCCCACGGACAGCATGATGAAGGCGGCTGCGCCGATCACTGTCACGGCTGCCGCAGGCAGGGGGCGTCCACGTTCAGGCAGGCGGGCTGCAGGTACACACATCGGTCACGAGCCTAGCGGGGGACTAAGATGCCCGGGACCCAGCCCCAAGGAGATGCCATGGATGAGCAGCAGGACGACTCCCAGCTCCAGCGACGCCTGACCAACCGCCATGTCCAGCTTATTGCCATCGGCGGGGCAATCGGCACGGGCCTGTTCATGGGCTCAGGCAAGACGATCTCCCTGGCTGGTCCGGGGGTGCTCCTGGTCTACGCCGTCATCGGCGCCGTGCTCTTCCTGGTCATGCGGGCACTGGGTGAGGTCATGCTCTCCAACTTGGAGTACCGCTCCTTCGCTGACGTCGCCCACGACCTGATCGGCCCCTGGGCCGGGTACATGACCGGGTGGACCTACTACTTCTGCTGGCTGGTGACCGCGGTGGCTGAGGTCGTGGTCATCACCGGCTATGTGCGCTTCTGGTGGCCTGCCTTGCCGCTGTGGATCCCACCCGTCGTCGCTGTCGTCGTGCTGCTCGGGCTCAACCTGGCCACGGTCAAGGCCTTCGGTGAGATCGAGTTCTGGTTCTCCATCATCAAGATCGTGGCCATCATCGCCCTGGTGGCGGTGGGGGTCTACATGGTGGCAATCGGCTTCCAGGCACCCAACGGAGCCCGGGCCGACGTGGCCAACCTGTGGAACGACGGCGGGCTCTTCCCCCACGGCTTCCACGGCTTCGCCGGAGCCTTCCAGATCGCCGTCTTCGCCTTTGTGGGCACCGAGCTGATCGGCACGGCCGCCGCCGAGGCCAAGGACCCGCACGTCACTCTGCCCAAGGCCATCAACGCCATTCCCTTGCGGATCGTCCTGTTCTACCTCGGCGCGCTCGCGGCCATCATGGCGGTGACTCCCTGGCGGGAGGTCTCGCCGCAGGACAGCCCCTTCGTCGCCATGTTCTCCCTGGCCGGGCTCGGGGTGGCCGCCAGCGTGGTCAACTTCGTGGTGCTCACGGCCGCGGCCTCCAGCGCCAACTCGGGTATCTACTCCACCTCCCGGATGCTCTTCGGCCTGGCGATGGCTGACCAGGCGCCGTCGGTCTTCCGCAGGCTGACCGCTCGCAGCGTGCCGGGTGCCTCCTTGCTGGTGACCTGCGCCGGGCTGTTGTGCGCGATCCCGCTGCTCTACCTGTCCGGTTCCATCATGGACGCCTTCACCCTGGTGACCACGGTGGCGAGCGTGCTGTTCATCCTCGTGTGGTGCGTCATCGTGGTCTCCTACCTGCGGTACCGCCGGATCTACCCCGAGCGGCACGCGGCCAGTGCCTTCACGGTGCCTGGAGGGCGGGTGGCGGCCTGGGGCAGCTTGGTGTTCTTTGCCTTCGTGACCTGGACGCTGACCCTGGCGCAGGACACCCGGATGGCGGTGGCGGTCTCGCCGTTGTGGCTCGTGGCCCTGGGCGCGGCCTGGTGGCTGCGGGGACGCCGCCTGGCGCGTCAGGCCTGAGCCCAGGCCTAGCGGGTGATCTCCTCGCGGGCCTGGACGAAGGCCTCCACGCACCGGCGCACGTCCGCCTCGCTGTGCGCGGCGGAGAGCTGGACCCGGATCCGGGCCTTGCCCTTGGGTACCACCGGGTAGGAGAAGGCGATGACGTACACGCCCAGCTCCAGCATCCGGTCGGCGATCTGGGCCGCCAGACGGGCGCCGTCCTCGCCTGGGAACATCACCGGCACGATCGCGTGGGAACCGGGTAGGAGGTCGAAGCCGGCCTGTGCCATCAGGGAGCGGAAGAGCTCGGCGTTGCGGGCCAGCGCGGCCCGGGACTCCTCGGCGTGCCGGGCGATGCGCACCGCCCGCAGGCTGCCGCCCACCACGGCCGGCGCGACCGTGTTGGAGAACAGGTACGGCCGGGCGCGCTGTCGCAGGACGTCGACGATCTCCTGCGGCCCAGCGATATAGCCACCGCTGGCCCCGCCCAGCGCCTTGCCGAGGGTGCCGGACAGGACGTCCACCTGCACGCCCAGGAGCTCAGGGGTCCCCGCTCCTGTTGCGCCGACGAAGCCGGTGGCGTGGGAGTCGTCCACCATGACCAGCGCACCGAACTCCTCGGCGACCTCCACGATCTGAGGCAGCGGCGCGTAGCAGCCGTCCATCGAGAACACGCCGTCGGTCACGATCATGATGCGCTGCGAGCCGGCCTGGCGAGCAGCCTCCAGCTGGCGGCGCAGGTCTGCCACGTCCCCGTTGGCGTAGCGGTAGCGTGTGGCCTTGCACAGGCGCACGCCGTCGATGATCGAGGCGTGGTTGAGGGCGTCGGAGATGATCGCGTCCCCGGCGCGCAGCAGCACGTCGAAGATCGCCCCGTTGGCGTCAAAACAGCTGGAGAAGAGGATGGCATCGTCCGTGCCCAGCCAGTCGGCCAGCTCGCGCTCCAGCTCGCGGTGGGGGGACTGGGTGCCGCAGATGAAGCGCACCGAGCTCATCCCGAAGCCCCACTGCTCCAGGGCGTCCTGGGCAGCCTCGCGCACGCGTGAGTCGTCGGCCAGCCCCAGGTAGTTGTTGGCGCAGAAGTTCAGCGCCGGCCCGGACTCGGTCTCCACCTCGCTGCCCTGGGCGGAGGTGATGATGCGCTCGCGCTTGGTCAGACCGGCCTCTTCGATGCCGGCCAGCTCCTGGATGATCTCGTCCTTGAAGGTGAACACGCTCAGCTCCTGTCAGTCTTCCCAGTTGATGATGACCTTGCCGCACTGCCCGGAGCGAGCGGCCTCAAAGGCCTGGTCCCACTCCTCGGGCGCGAAACGGTGGGTGATGATGCCACGGATCTGGTCACGCAGCTCGCGAGAGGAGCCCAGCATGAAGCTTCCCTTGTACCAGGTGTCATACATCTCGCGGCCGTAGACGCCCTGGATGGTGAGCATGTGGGTGATGACCTGGTTCCAGTCCACCTCGTAGCCGGCCTTGGGCAGTCCCAGCATCGCGATCTTCGCGCCGTGGTTGCAGACCTCAATCATCTGGCGGGTGGCTGACGGGGCACCGGAGAGCTCCAGGCCGACGTCGAAGCCCTCAGTCATCCCCAGGCCCGCCATGACCTCGCGCAGGTCCTGCGTGCCGGTGTTGACCGTGACTGCCCCGACCCTGGCCGCCAGAGACAGCCGGTAGTCGGACAGGTCTGTGATGACGACGTTGCGTGCTCCGCAGTGACGAGCGATCGCTGCGCACATGACGCCGATCGGTCCGGCACCGGTGACCAGCACGTCCTCCCCGGCCAGCGGGAACTGCAGGGCGGTGTGGACGGCGTTGCCGAAGGGGTCGAACAGCGCGCCCAGGTCCGGGTCGATCTCATCGGCCTGCGGCCAGACGTTGCGCGCCGGCACCACAACGTAGTCGGCGAAGGCGCCGTCGCGGTTGACGCCGATGGAGCTGGTGCGGATACACAGGTGGCGACGTCCCGCTCGGCAGTTGCGGCAGCGCCCGCACGTGATGTGCCCCTCCACGCTCACACGCTGGCCGATGGACAGGTAGTCGGTGTCACCGTCCGCGGTGGTGGCGTCCGTGGCGGTGCCTCGACCGATCTCGACGATCTCCCCGTAGAACTCGTGTCCCAGCGTCATCGGCGGATTGAGCTGGGCGGCGGCGAACTCATCCCACCCAGCCAGGTGGAGGTCGGTACCGCACAGCCCCGTGCGCAGGACGCGGATCTTGACCTCGCGGAAACCAGGAGCGGGCTCTGGGACTTCCTGGAGCTCAAGGCCCGGCCCGGGGGCCGGCTTACGGAGTGCGCGCATGTGTCTCTCCTCAACAACGGCGTCGCCCCAGAGTACATGCGCTCGTGCCGCCATATCACGACACTGACGACCAGCTCGCCGGTGACATAACAGGGCGTCTGGCACACCATGAGGTGTGCCAGACGCCCTGGATCGAGCGGGAAGAGCGGCTACTTCACAGCACCGGATGTGATGCCGGAGATGATCTGTCGCTGGAAGACTGCGAACAGCGCAATAAGAGGAGCGCTCATCAGCAGCACATAGGCGAAGATGAGGTTCCAGTTATTGAGCTGAACACCTGCGCTGGCAACCGTGAAGAGGTTGAGTGGCAGGGTGTCCATGCGTCCTCCCACGATGAACAGCGCATAGAAGACGTCGTTCCAGACATAGAGACTCACCTGAATCGTTGCCGTAGCAAGTACTGGCCTCAGCAGGGGCAGGATGATGCGGGCAAAGACCTTGACCGGGCCGGCGCCGTCGATACGTGCCGCCTCCTCGAGGGAGGGCGGGATCGTGCGAATGAAGCCTGTGACAAAGAAGATCACCACAGACAGATACATCCCACAGTACGTCGCAATCATTCCTGCTGCTGACCCGGCCAGGCCCAGCTGGCGGAGAAGGAGCACCAGGGTGACTACTGCCGGAGGCAGGATGATGCCAGAGATGGCGATGGCATAGACCACACCGACGAGCTTTCCCGTCCTGCGCGCCAGAATCCATGCGGCCATCGAACCCAGGAGAAGGACGATGAAGACCGACGGGATCAGGAGGGCAAGGCTGCCCAGGAACGCAGGAAAGACCTGTGCCTCGACGATGACGTCGTGGAGGTTCTCCCACAGCTGCCAGTCCTGAGGAACTGACAGGTCAGGAGAGAGTGCTTCGGCCGGAGACTTCGCAGCGGTCACGAGGACCGTCCACAGCGGGATGCCTACAAGCAGAAGTGCCAGCGCTGAGGCGATGAGCGGTTGAAGGAAGCCAAGTCGGGTCCTCATGACATGTTCCTCTCACGTTGACGGAGCATGGCGATCACGGGCACCGCCAGAATGACAACCGCGAAGAAGAGCACGAGGCTCATGGTCGTGGCCTGGGCGTACAGACCCTGGCCGAAGGTTCGGTAGATGAAGAGGTTGAGAAGCTCGGTCGAGCTGCCCGGTCCACCGTTGGTGGTGGCCTGAACAACGTCGAAGGAGTTCATCGAGCCCAGGAGCGCCGTGGTGACATTGAAGGTGACAGCGGGCGCGATCATGGGAAGACGGATCTTCGTGAAGATCTGCCAGGGCGAGGCGCCGTCGACGACGGCTGCTTGAAGGATCTGGTCGTCGATCGTCTTGAGGCCTGCGAGGTAGACCAGCATGGACAGCCCCATCCACTTCCACGAGTGAATGAAGATGACAACGAGCAGTGTCCATGTTGTGGAACCGAGCCAGGCGACCTGGACGTCGTGACCGGTCAACCATGACAGCACCTGGTTGAGGCCGCCCTCCGGGCTCAGCAGAGCCCGGAAGACGTAACCGGCCGCGAGAGCAGAGATGACAACAGGGATAAAGAAGACCACCCTCAGGACCCTGTTGACCGTGGTGTCTCGTTCCAGGAGAAGAGCCAGGCTCAGGCCGGCCAGGTTCTGGACGATGGCGACGCCGAACGCGTAGATCAGAGTGACCGTCAGCGCCTGACGTAGTGCTCCGGAGGTGATGAGCGTGCGGAAGTTCTCCAGCCCTACTGGCTGGATGCTGCTCTTGAATCCCGACCAGTCAGTGAAGGCGTAGACGAAGCTGTAGATGGTGGGAGTGAGGAAGAAGACCGTGATGACGACGAAGGCCGGGACCACAAAGGCCCAGGGGTGCGAGGAGCCCCTCGTACGTCGTGTCGGCGGGTGTGGGTGGCGCATGCTCTTAGAACCCAGGGGCACCGATGGCCTTGGCGAGCTGTGCGAACTGGGCCTGGGTCTCCTCGCCGACCTGAGCCGGTGTCTTCGTGCCTGCGATCATGTCGCCGAGGTACTTGGCGAGGTCAGGGTTGGCGATGGCGAGAGACTGCATGGAACCCACTGACTGCTCAAGCGCCTCGTGAGCGGCGATGGCCGCGGCCGGCACGGTGTCCGGGGTGGCGACGCCGTCGATGATCGAGACGACGTTGGCCTCCTTGACGAAGCTCTCGTAGCCGTCCGACAGCCAGTAGGTCAGGAACTGGCGCGCGGCGGACTCACGCTTGCCGTCTCCGGTCTTGAAGGCGACGACGGCGTTTGTCTGCTCGGGGATGGAGGTCGCCAGGGAACCCTCCTTGGAGATCGGGAAGAAGCCGATGGTGTCGTTGAGGGTGGCGCTCTCGCTCTGGGCGGCCATGTTGGCCAGCAGGCTGTTGACGTGGATCGCCATGGCCGCCTCGCCAGCCAGAAGCGCCTTAGCCTGCTCGTCGAAGGTGGCGGTCTTGATGTTCTCGTTGTAGAGACCGTCCTCGATCATCGAGGCGTAGGTGTCGATCGCGCCCTGGAGGTCAGGACCTGTGAAGGCGTCCTCGTTCTTGTTGACCTTGTCCCACAGGCCGTTCTTTGCGGCGTCAGCGACCTGGACCTGGACCGCGTACTGCGAGGCCCACCACTCGCCACCCATCTCGAAGAAGGGGGTGACTCCCTTGCTCTTGAGGTCCTTGGCCGTGGCGAGGAGCTCCTCCCAGCCGCTGGGGATGCTGACGCCGTTGTCGGCGAAGACCTTCTTGTTGTACCACACGCCCATGACGGAGGGGGCTGAGACAAAAGCCGCGTACCGCTTGTCGTTGAGAGTGCCCCCGGCCTGGAGGACGGCCTTGCTGGTCTTTGCCTCCCACGGTGCGCCGTCAAGGACCTGGAGCCGCTCACTGGCCCCCAGGCTTGTGAGCATGGACGTCGTGGGCTGCCACATGGCGAGGTCAGGCAGGTCGCCGGTAGCGACCTTGGTCTGGAGGGTCTGCTCGTAGGGGTCGGGGAGGGTGACGATGTCGACCTTGGCGCCAGTGGCCTGGGAGAAGGCCTCGGCGACCTTCTCTGGGATTGAGGCCGAGGACTGAGCCGCCCACAGCCTGAGCGTCACGCCCTTAAGGCTGTCCGTAGCCCCTGCCCAGGTAGCGGGAGCAGCATCAGAGGACGAGGAGCTCGACGGGTCTGAGCAGGCGGCCACTCCGAGAGCCGCGAGGGAGGCTGTCACGGCAGCCAGGTAGGTCCGGCGGCTGGTACGGATCGTTGGGATGTTGGCGTGCATGGTTGGCTCCAGTTCAGGGCGTCATTGACTTGCTGGTTGGATTGCCGCCCTCCCGGTAAGGAGGACGTCTGCGGCGTGAGCCTTCCTGACAGCACGACCTGCGTGCGGGAGAGATCCCGTACGCAGCCTGGCCGTGTACGGCGGAATCGCTCCCGTCAGGGTGTGTCAGGTGGGTCACATGCGCCAACTGTAGAAAGTCGGGGACAAGTTTTTCTATAGCCGATGAAACGGGTGTTTCACGAGTTGTTGATCACGCCTGTTTCGACGTGTTTTGATCCCGAGTGTGCAAGTCGCACCACATGCAAAGGAGCATTGCCATGGCACTACCGCGCCGACATGTCCTGAAGTCCGCCGCCTTCCTCGCTGCCACCCCAGCCCTCTACGCCGCCTTCGGGGCCTCGGTGGCGTATGCCGACGACGCACAGGCTCGTATCGACCCCGAGAGCGCTGAGTGGGTGCTCGTCCCGTCGCTGACCGACGACTTCTCGGCTCTCGACGAGAACCGTTGGCGTCGAGGCATGTGGTACCCCGAGTCGTGGGGAGCGGGCACGTTCATGGCTGAGAACTCGGTGATCCGTGACGGTGTTCTTCGTCTGGAAGCCCGAGACGAGCCCAACGAGGTCAGTGGCCGGACGATCCCGATGACTTTTGGGGCGGTTGAGTCCCGTTTCGACGTCCCCGGCCTGTCTTCCTACATCGAGGTGAGAGCGCGCTGCCTCGATACGGCGAATATCCTCTCGGCGATCTGGCTTCAGTCCTCGACGTTGACGGGGGAGGACAGGCTGCTGTCTGACCCGAACCCCGAGATTGATGTGCACGAGAGCGTGAGGGACACGAACATCAACTGGGCGCACCACCTGTGGCCCTGGGACCCTGAGAACAACAGGCACGAGCGGTGGGACAAGCGGCCGAATGGCGGGGAAGTCCCGGCCGGTGCTGACCTGAGCGCCGACTTCCACCTCTATGGCGTCGAGCGCCGTGAGGGCAGGGTGCGTCTCTACCTGGATCGCGTGCTCTATGCCGACATCGACGCTCAGGGTCTCGGCAGCCAGTTCAGCTCACTATGGCGTATGTCTCGTCACGTGGTGCTGAGTCTGGAAGGACACAGCCGTTCACCGCACAACATCGCCGCGCTGCCGCGCTCCTTCGACATCGACTACGTGCGGACCTATGCCTACCTCCCCCTGGACGCAGACGTTACTGGCCAGCGGATCCTGTCAGGCCCGGACGGGAAGGTCCTGACCGCTCGTGACGGACAGCTCGCTGTGGAGCCCGCCCAGGACGATCAGCCGCAGTGGACCTTCACCAAGCACGATGACCTGACCTATGAGATCAGCTCTCAGGGCCTCTACCTCGCACAGACCGAGCACTGGGGGTGGGACGACTACGACCTGCCGGTTCACCTGCGCGCCGAGGGCGGAGCAGGCCCTGACGATGCGTCGAGCCTGGCTCGCTGGCACGTGCAGCCAGCCGGTGAGGGGCGCATCGCCTTGTTCAACAAGGTGAGTGGCTTGCCGCTCATGCTGCGTTCTGAGGTCCCTGAGTCAGTCGAGATGGATGATGAGGCTCCGGTGGTCGTTCACTCCTCGCAGAACGCGACCCCGTGGACGGTGTCACAGCCACAGACCCCTGAGAACCCGGAAGACCCAGGATCAGGCAACAGCTCGGGTGGTGAAGAGCCCCAGCAGCCTGCTCAGCCGAACCAGCCTGGGCAGAGCAACCTCGGGGGTGGTGAGCAGCAGCCCACGGCGAAGCCGTCGGCAAAGACGGGTGCGACGTCTCAGGTCGCGCAGAACCTGGCGAAGACGGGTGCTGCGGCTGCCGTTGCCGCAGGTGCCGCTGTTGCCTTGACCGGTGCTGGTGCTGCGCTGAAGGCGACGCGTCAGGACTGAGCTGTAGGACAAGACGACGGTAGGCTCAACAGGATGAGGACTGTTGAGCCTACCGTCGTCGACACTGCCCGGGTGGCGCACCAGGGGACGGCATGAGAGTCAGGCGGCCTTGGAGGCCACCAAGCCTCAGAGACGTGGCCGAGCTCTGCGGCGTCTCTAAGGCCACCGCGTCGCGGGCCTTGTCCCCGCAAGGTTCGGGAGTGCGGGAAGAAGTCCGCTCTCAGCTGCGCACCGCCGCCACGCGACTGGGCTACTACGGTGTCCAGCACGAGGCTCCTCATCTGCTGGTTCTTGCATCAGATGTCCTACGCAACGGGTACTCAGCAACCCTGTCAGGGGTGATGAGAGCCTGCCAGGACCTTGACGTCGACATGTCTGTCCATGTCCTGACGAGAGGGGACGACGCGTGGCTCAGATCCTTGCCGGTGCGTGGAGGACGTGTGGACGGCCTGGTCATCCTGGAGTTCGACAGCCCGAGCGTCGGTGTCTTGTCCAAGCTCCCTGTTGACATGCCGGTGGCGATCGCAGGCGGCTACCCCCAGGGCGAGCACCGTCCGGGACAGCCGTCACGAGCATGGACTGATGACTACGCCGGCGCTGTGCTGGCTACCGAGCACCTGTTGAGCCTGGGGCACACGCAGATCGTGTACATCGGTGTGCCGCCGGCCGGCCATCCCGATTCGCGCCTGGCTGCATGGAGGGCCGTCATGACCCGACAGGGTCTGCGGGCTCCTGAACCGCTGGTGATCGGCTGGGGCGTGGCGACAGGACGGCGTGCGGCGCCCATTGTCCTGTCCTCAGGAGCCTCCGCCGTCCTGTGCGGAAACGACGAGCTGGCCCTGGGGCTGATGGCTGGTTTGACGGACCTGGGTGCTCGTGTACCCGATGACGTGAGCGTCGTAGGGATCGACGACCATCCGCACGCGGCTGTGGTCCGGCCGGCCCTGACCACTGTTCGCCTTGACTTCGCCATGGTCGGCGAGCTTGCGGCGCGCATGGCTCTGGGACACTGCCAGGAGGCCGAGGTCAGTGCGCCGGTGGAGCTGGTGGTGAGGTCTTCCACCGCTCGGCCGCGCCGTCGCCCGGCTACAGGTCGCCCTTGCGCTGCAGACGCTGCAGGCTCAGCCAGCCCACCGGGATCGGGATCCAGAAGGTGACCAGGCGGTAGACGATCGCCGTGGACAGGGCCACGCCGCTGGGCACCCCGGCGGTCACCAGTCCTGCGGTCAGCGCGATCTCAACCGGGCCGATACCGCCGGGGGAGGGGACCACGGAGCCGACCGTGTTGGAGGCGAGGTAGGTGATGGCCAGGACCGAGAAGGACAGGGTGTAGCCGAAGGCCCACAGGCTGGCCCCGAAGGCCAGGATGTAGCTGACGCTCAGCAGGAGCGTGCCCCCGATACCCAGTGCCAGGCGGCCAGGGTTGGACAGTACCCAGACCAGGCGCGGCCACACCTGGCGGTAGGTCGGCTCGATCTTGGCCCACAGGAAGGCACGTGCCTTCGGGATGAACAGGGAGACCGTGACCAGTCCCACCAGGGCCACGGCGGCCAGCATGACCCAGCCCGAGGGCAGCGTGAGCCCGGTGGACTGTCCGGTGGTGGCTGCGAGGACCACGAGCAGGACCACGGTGACGACGAACTGGACCACCTGGACCAGTGCCACCGTCGCCACGCCGGTGGCAGTCGGCACCCCCTTGCGAGCCAGGAAGCGCAGGTTGATTGCCGCGCCTCCCACGCCGGCCGGAGCCACGAGGGAGACCACGGAGGAGGCCAGGTGCACCTCGGTGGAGCGCCACACGCTCAGGCGCACCGGGGAGAAGGCCACCAGGCTCAGGCCTGCCCCCAGGTAGGTGGCCAGGGAGAAGACAAGGGCCCCGATGATCCACCAGACGTTGGCCTCGGCCACCGCCTGGCTGATCTGCTCGAAGTTCATCCGGGCCAGCAGCGTCCACAGTGCCACCAGGCCGATGACGGCCATGATGACGGTCCGCCAGGAGAAGCGGGTGACCTTGGCCGCCTCAGCGTGCGCGGTAGGAGTCAGCTCCACCAGGGCGTCGCGCAGCTCCTGGAGGACGGTGCCTCGCCGGCCCATCGCCTCGCGTGTCGAGGAGGGCAGGACAACTCGCTGCAGCATGGGAGCGATGGAGGCGAGCTGCTCGGTGGACAGCGTCCGCGAGGCGGTCCTGATGGCGCGCTCCACCCCCACCGTCGTAGCGACGAGCGCCATGGTCTGGGCGAGGTCCACGCGTCGGGACAGCTCGTTGGAGATCGTCTCCCCGGAGTCCCAGTCCAGCAGCCAGACCTGGTCCTCGGCGTCGAGCACGACGCTGGAGGCGGCGATCTCACGGTGGGCCAGGCCTGCGGCGTGACCACGGCGCACCTGGTCCCACAGCTGCTCCAGCACCGAGTCCGACAGGCTGGAAGGGTCGACCTCGTCAAAGGAACGGGCGCCCACGACGTGCTCGGTCACCAGCAGCATCGACTCGCTCGCCTCGGCCAGGCCGAAGAGCGCGGGGGTGCGTACGCCGGCCCGGGAGGCCTCCAGCGTCATGAGAGCGGCGTGCTCGGCGGCCGGCCGCACGGACATGTCGCGGCTGGGGGACAGGCCCTTGACCCGCAGCCGGTCCCAGACCGTGGCGAGGAACCCGGCAACCTGCCGGTCGGCGTCGAGCACCGTGACGTCACGGCGCACCCCGGCGGTGTCCCAGGCCGCGTAGAGGCGGTGGACGGAGGGACGGCCCTCGCTCAAGGCAGCGGAGTGCGCCTGGGCCATGACGGCGGCCAGGTCGACGTCGTCGGCGGGCATGATCGTGTTGGCGTCGCTGCCCTCCTGAGAGGAGGCCTGCGGAGCGAGCTGCTCCAGCGCCTCGTCCTCGGCCTGCTCCTCCTCGGGTGACCCGGGGGCGGCCAGAGGGGTCTCACGCACCTGCTCGGTGTAGCCCAGCGGGGCGTCGGTCGTCACGGTCCAGGCCGAGGCCTGGGGGGCGGAGTCCATGCGAACCACTCGCACGGCGTCGACCCCGGCCCGGCGCAGGGCCCGTACGAGTGCCACGCCGTGGGCCCGCCGGTCCTCCACCCCAAAGGCGTAGCGCACGGCCAGGCCGACGGCCCGGCCCAGGAGCACGGACAGGAGGGCGCCAGGCAGAGCCAGGGCGCTGCGCAGCACCGCCAGGCCGACGACGAGCCACACCGCTACCCAGCCGTAGCGGGCGGCTGGGGTCGAGCGGCGCTCGCCGGCACCCGTGAGCAGCCCGGCCAGGGCGGCGAAGGTGGCAGAGACGCCCAGCTGGGCCGATCCGGAGCCAGAGACGGTCAGGCCGGCGATCACCGAGTCCGGGCCCCAGGTCTCCAGCAGGGTGTAGGCCAGCAGGCCCACCCCCCAGCCTGCCACCGCACCCACCGCGGCCTGGCCGGCGCTGCGCCACGAGCGGCGCAGGACGCGCTCGAGCAGGACGGCCAGCGGGACGAGGAAGGTCACCAGGCCCTCAACAGCCTGGAGGGGGAAGACGAGGATCTGGCGGAGTAACACAGCCAGGGCGTTCTGGACGTCCTGGGTGACGCCCGTGGTGGTCTCGTGGGCGTAGGCCGCCAGGATGAGCATGCTCAACGCCCCCAGGAGACTGAGGCTGAGGTCCAGGAGGTCCTCGGTGCGGCGCAGCCGAGTGGGTGCGGAGTCCACCAGGAGGGTGCGTGAGCGGATGAGCGGGGTGCGAGGGGGTGGCGGCTCAGCCACGGGGGCGATACCGATGCGCGGGATACCGACCGGCGAGGTCGCCGGGGCCTGGGGGGACGCAGGCTGCGTGGCAGGTCCGGGAGCGGGATCGGTCATGGGCGTGATTTTACGGGGACGTGCTGCGCTCTAGATCCTCCTGGCGGCCGATCTGACGCCCACTCCCTCCCCCTGGTGCCGGTGGCCTGGCGCGCCCTCAGGAGGCGGTGCCTGTGCCCCTTACCCGCCCGGCCCGGCGCAGCCGCAGGGAGTTGGTCACCACGATGACGCTGGAGGCAGCCATGGCAGCGCCCGCGATCATCGGGTTGAGCAGCCCGGCGGCCGCCAGCGGGATCGCCGCGACGTTGTAGGCAAAGGCCCAGAACAGGTTCTGCTTGATGATCTCAAGCGTCCGACGCGCCACGCGGATCGCGTCCACGGCCGCCATGAGGTCCGCGCGCACGAGCGTGACGTCCGCGGCCTCGATGGCCACGTCCGTGCCCGTGCCCATCGCGAAGCCCAGTCCCTGGGTGCCAGCCTGGGCCAGGGCGGCGGCGTCGTTGACACCGTCGCCGACCATAGCCACGTTGTGCCCCTCGGCCTGGAGCTGGGCGACGACGTCGCGCTTGTCCCCGGGCAGGACCTCGGCGCGCACGTCCTCCTGCGGGATGCCGACCTGCGCTGCCACGTGGGCCGCGGCTCGGGCGTTGTCCCCGGTCAGCAGCACCGGTCGCACGCCGAGCCTGCGCAGCTGGGCGATGGCCTCGGCGGAGGAGGGACGGAGGGTGTCGCGCACAGCAAGGACCGCCAGGACGGGCTGCGCGACGCCACGCGAAGCGTCGGGCTCGCTCTCGGCGGGCAGCGGCCTCGCGTCCAGGACGACGGCGGTGGCGCCAGAGTCCTGGAAGGAGGCGACGACGTCGCTCGCCCGGGCCGGAGGCTCCAGACCCTGCTCGGCGAGCCAGGCGGGCCGGCCGACGGCGACGGCGTAGGAGGTTCCCTCCAGCGTCACGGTGCCGCTCACGCCCCGGCCGGAGTGGTTGGAGAAGTCGGTGACCTGGGGCAGGGAGCCCAGCTGCGCCGTCGCCGACCGGGCGATCGCCGCGGCTACCGGGTGTTCGGAGGCCGCCTCGACCGCGCCGGCCAGCACCAGGGCCTGGGGCGGGGTGCCGGCCAGGGAAGCGAGGTCCCGCTCAGCGTCCAGGCTCATGCGGCCCTGCGTGACGGTGCCGGTCTTGTCCAGGACGATCGTGTCCAGGGTCCGGGTGGACTCCAGGACCTCCGGGCCCTTGAGGACCACGCCCAGCTGGGCGGCGCGGCCCGAGCCCACGAGGATCGCCGTCGGTGTGGCCAGGCCCAGGGCGCACGGGCAGGCGATGACCAGGACTGAGACCCCGGCCATGAAGGCCTGCTGCAGCGGGTGGCCGAGGGCCAGCCAGGTCACCACCGTGCCGAGGGCCAGGGCGATGACTACCGGGACGAAGACGCCGGAGATCCTGTCCGCCAGCCGCTGGACCGGAGCCTTGCCGGCCTGGGCGGCGGTCACCATGGCGCCGATCCGGGCGAGCGTGGTGCCCCCGCCTACGCGGGTGGCGCGCACGAGCAGCACGCCGGAGGTGTTGACAGTGGCCCCGGTGACCTCGTCGCCCACGCCGACCTCAACAGGCACGGACTCGCCGGTGAGCATGGAGGCGTCCACGGCCGAGCCTCCCTCGACGACGACGCCGTCGGTCGCGATCTTCTCCCCTGGTCGCACGGAGAACAGGTCCCCGGCGCGCAGCTCGTCAACGGCGATGGTGTCCTGGCTGCGCACGGCGTCCGGGCGCGGTGCGCCGGAGTCATCCAGGACGTCGACGGCGTGGGTCGAGCCGCTCGGGGAGGTCAGGGTGACGCGGGTGACCTCCTTGGCGCCCAGCTCCAGCAGCGAGCGCAGCGCGTCGCCGGAGCGGTACCTGGCGCGGGCCTCAGCCCAACGACCCAGCAGCAGGAAGGTGGTGACCCAGGCGGCGGACTCGAAGTACATGTGTGCCATGTGCCCGGCCGAGCGAGGCAGGAGCTCCATCTCCATCTTCGTGCCCAGCTCGCCGGCCCCACCCCAGATCAGGGCCCACAGGCTCCAGCCGGTAGCGGCGATGACGCCGAGGGAGACGAGGGTGTCCATGGTGAAGGCGCCGTGGCGAAGGGCCTGGAAGGCGGCCTTGTGAAAGGGCCAGGCACCCCAGGTGACCACGGGCAGTGCCATGGCAGCAACCGCCCACTGCCAGCCGGTGACCTGGAGGGCAGGAGCCATGGACAAGGCCATGACGGGCACGGACAGGACGAGGCTGACGATGAGCCGCTTCCTCAGGTCAGCGGCCCGAGCGATCTGTGAGGCGCCGATGCGTGGTGCTGCGGCGTGCGTGGCCGGTGCGGAGGGATCGGTCTCCGAGGGCTCTGCCGGGGTCCCGGGGCTCGAGGTCGCGCCGGAGGCGGAGTCCCTGGTGACGGGTGCGCCTGCGGGAGCGTCGGCCTCATGAGGCCAGACAGGGCTGGCGTCCTCCGGCGAGGCGGGCTCAGCAGCCTCCTGGCGGCCGGTGACCTGCGCCGTGTAGCCGGCGCGGGCGACGGCGGCGACCAGCTCGTCGTCGGGGACCTCCTTGGTCAGGACGACGTGAGCCGACTCGGTGGCGAGGTTGACCGTGGCCTGGACGCCGTCGAGCTTGCTCAGCTTCTTCTCCACGCGAGCCACGCAGGAGGCGCAGGTCATGCCGCCCACGGCGAGGTCGACGGTGCCCAGCGGGGCTGTGGCGGTGTCAGAAAGAGGGGTCAGCGGCTGAGTCATGTGATGAGGTCCTGGTTGCAGGTGCGTAGGGCGGGTGCCCGGCGGGCAGGCTGACGGCGGCGGACGGGTGTCCGCCGCCGTCAGGTGCCGGGTGGTAGGAGGGGTGAGCCTCCGGTTGTGGGCCTAGGTGAGGCGGCGCGGCCGGATCTGCCCAGGCTCCGCGAGGCGGGTCAGGCCTCGTCGCGCTCGATGGCGTCCACGGTGTAGGAGCCGGCCTCGTCCACGGCCTCCCGGAGCGCGTCGTCGTCCAGGAGGACGTCGGAGACGACGGTGGCCACGGACTGGCCGCCCTTGTTGAGGATGACGGAGACGTTCTTGACGCCCTCCAGGGCCTCCAGCTCCTCGGTGACGTGGGCGACGCAGTGGCTGCAGGTCAGCCCGGAGATCCTCAGGGTGGTGGTGCGGTCGATGCCGGTGGGGGTGAAGGCGGACATGGTGTGCTCCTTGGGTACGTGCTTGCTGGGGTGGCTGTGAGGGTCAGGACCGTACGAGGCGGGCAATGGCGTCAGAGGCCTCGCGGATCTTGGCCTGCCCCTCCTCGTCAGAGGACTGGGCCGCGTGGATGACGCAGTGGCTCATGTGGTCCTCCAGCAGTCCGAGGCTGACGGCCTGCAGGGCCTTGGTGGCGGCCGAGATCTGTGTGAGGACGTCGATGCAGTAGGTGTCCTCCTCCACCATGCGGGAGATGCCGCGGACCTGTCCCTCGATGCGGCGCAGCCGCTTGAGGTAGTCCTCCTTGGTGCCCGTGTACCCGGCCACTGTGCGCCTCCCGGTGGGTGAGAACTTTGCTGGCAAGTGCGAATATACCCCTAGGGGGTAGGGGTGTCAAGTGCCTCGAGGAGTCTCTGGAGGTCGTGATGCTCGCGTGATCACGGCGGGGGTGGGATGCTGGGGCCATGGCTGCCACGCGCGGGGCTGCGCCCGACACCGCTTCCGCTCCCTCAGCGACTCCTGCGGTCGGCTCGGCAGGTGAGCAGGAGGACTCCTTGTCCTGGGCACCACTGGGCTGGGAGCCATCGCTGCCTACCGTGGATGACGCGCCCTTCGGCTCGGTCCTGGGAGACCCGCTGCCGGGTCCCTTCATGTATGACGCCTCAGTCCTGGATCCTGGTCGTGGCGCCCTCCCTCCCGTGACGGAGGTGAGTGCTCCGACGTCGTCCTACGGCCTCATGCCGGGGACGCCCCGGGCGCGGGTGGCGCCGCCGCCTACCCGGCCGCGCAGTGCTTCGAGGAGCCGGAGGGCGCCAGGGTCGATGACAGTGCCAGCCCGCCGGAAGCCTGGGGCACCGAGCACAGCGACAGGGCGTACGAGCTCGCGCCAGGCGGTGGCGGGACCTGGCGGGGTCGCGCGGATGGGACCGACGCCTGGGAAGAAGCAGACTGCAAAAAAGCCGGCTGCGAAGGGTTCGGACACCAGCTCCTGGATCTGGGTCGTCGTTGTGATCGGGGTCGTCCTGCTGCGCAGCTGCACCTAGCGCCGAACGTGTGCGACTGCGACCGAGTGAAGGGTTCACAGCTCTTCACTCGGTCGCAGTCGCACACGTTCGGCAGGAGGGAGGGGGAGGGTTAGTCCTCCAGGTGGGCGACCAGCTGCTCAGCCAGCCCCGTGTAGGAGGCTGGCGTGAGAGCGAGAAGGCGAGCCTCGACGTCGGCGGGCATCCCCAGTCCCGCGATGAACTCGCGCATCGCCTCAGGCGTGACCTTCTTGCCCCGCGTGAGCTCTTTGAGGCGCTCGTAGGGGTCGGCCATGCCGGTGGCCCCTGCTACGGAGGCGGCGCGCATGGCCTGTTGGACGGGCTCTCCCAGCACCTCCCAGGTGGCGTCGAGGTCCTCAGCCAGGCGGGTGCGGTCCACGTCCAGCCCGGCCAGGCCGTGGCGGATGTTGTCCAGCGCGAGCAACGAGTGGCCGAAGGCGACGCCGATGTTGCGCTGGGTGGTGGAGTCGGTGAGGTCGCGCTGCAGGCGCGAGGTCACCAGGGTAGCGGCCAGGGTGTCCAGCAGCGAGCACGAGATCTCCAGGTTGGCCTCGCCGTTCTCGAAGCGGATCGGGTTGACCTTGTGAGGCATCGTGGACGAGCCCGTGGAGCCCTGAGCGCTCAGCCGCTGGTGGAAGTAGCCCAGCGAGATGTAGGTCCACACGTCGGTGGCCAGGTTGTGGGCGATCCTGTTGAAGCGGGCGACGTCGCTGTAGAGCTCGGCCTGCCAGTCGTGGGACTCGATCTGGGTGGTCAGGGGGTTCCAGGTCAGGCCCAGGCCCTCGACGAAGCTGCGCGAGACCGCCTCCCAGTCGGCGCCAGGTACGGAGACCACGTGCGCTCCGTAGGTGCCGGTGGCGCCGTTGATCTTGCCCAGGTACTCAGTGGCCTCGACGCGGCGTACCTGACGGGACAGGCGCCAGGCGAGGACCGCCATCTCCTTGCCGAGCGTCGTCGGTGTCGCTGCCTGGCCGTGGGTGCGCGAGAGCATGGCCGCGTCCGCGTTGTCACGAGCCAGCGCAGTGAGGTCCTCCACGAGTCCGCGGGCAGCCGGCAACCAGACGTCCTGGACGGCGTCGCGGATGGTCAGCGCGTAGGACAGGTTGTTGATGTCCTCGGAGGTGCAGAAGATGTGGACGATCTCGTGGACCGTGGGCAGGACCGTCTCCTCGCCCAGCGTGGCGGGTGCTGCGTCCAGGCGGCGCTTGAGCAGGTACTCCACCGCCTTGACGTCGTGACGGGTGACTGCCTCGATCTCGGCGAGCTCGGCGATCTCGTCGGCGCCGAAGGAGGCGACGACGTCACGCAGGTAGGCCTTCTCGGTGGCGGACAGGACCGGGGCCCCGGGAAGGACGTGCTCCTCAGTGAGGTGGATGAGCCACTCGACCTCGACCTGCAGACGCGCCCGGTTGAGGGCAGCCTCGGACAGGTAGTTGGTCAGTGGGGCGGTCACGGGGCGGTAGCGGCCGTCGAGCGGGCCGAGGGCGATGGGTGGGGTGAGCGAGGACAGGTCGACCATGGGGCTGATTGTGCCAGGCTCGGGCAGCAGCGGCCCTACGGCCGACGCGCATAGGTGGTGTACCGGCTTCCCTGTCCTCCGTTTACCTCAACGTAGCCGTCCTGCGTGAGCGAGGCCAGTGCGTAGGTGACTTGGCGCCTGGTCAGGCCGGTAGCCTGCACGAGGTCCGAGGCAGAGGAAGGTCCCTGGGCGAGAGCCGACCAGACCGGAGCGGTGTTCCTGCCGAGGGAACGGATGTGTGCGGGCACCTGCTCACCTGCTGAGATGACTCGGACAGGCTCGAGGCCGGCCTGAGCCAGCGCTCTGCGGACGGCACGGATCCCGGTGCCCGGGCCCTCGATGACCCTGCGTCCCTCCTCGTCAGAGGTGTAGCCGGCGATGGTGTAGAGGTACTTGTTGACCGCTGACTTTCCGTCTCGTGTGCCCAGCTGGTCCACGCTCAGCCCCCACAGGCCTCCCGGGCTGGAGATGATGAGCCGGTCGGGGAGCAGGCGTATATCAATCGACTTCGACAGCGTCGGCTCGGACAGGTCACGGTGGACGAGGACGTTGGCGATCAGCTCGCGGACGTGGATCCTGACCTGACCGCACACAGGAACCGGGCGAGGAGTCCGGGGCCAGGGCCTCAGACAGGTCTCCATCATCGACAATCACAGACAAGGTGTAGATGAGAGCTGTTGATGACAGTCAGAAGATGGATATGAAGGCGATGTCCTTGTTCATGAGAGCGTCGCCGTTGTCAATGATGGGGGTAGTTTTGTTGATGACTGTCCATGAGTGTTCATGACTGTGTATGAGGAAGTGCCTCGTGA
>NZ_JARKVC010000017.1 GCF_029851875.1 Actinomyces sp. | reverse complement strand
GTGATGTAAGGAGTACGAAAGGCAGTCAGGCTCCGACGCACCAGCTCCTTACAGGCCCGGGAGGAGGAGACCCGCTCATTCATGTACAGATGCAGCACAGTACCGCCGGTGTACTTGGTCTGCAGCTCCTCCTGCATCTCCTGGGCCTGGAAGGGATCGTCGGTGTAGCCCACCGGGAGCTGGGAGGAGTTGGTGTAGTAGGGGTTGGAGTCGGTGCCGGCCTGGAGGATCTGCGGGAAGCGACGGCGGTCCTCCTTGGCGAAGCGGTAGGTGGTGCCTTCGGCCGGGGTAGCCTCCAGGTTGTAGAGGTGGCCGGTGGCCTCCTGGAAGGCCACCATCCTCTCGCGCACGTGATCGAGGACGCGCACGCACATGGCGTGGCCGCGTGGGTCGGTGATGTCGTAGGCGTCAGCGGTGAAGTTGCGGACCATCTCGTTCATGCCGTTGACGCCGATGGTGGAGAAGTGGTTGTCCAGCGTACCCAGCCACCGCTTGGTGAAGGGGAACAAGCCGGTGTCGATGTGGTGCTGGATGACGGTGCGCTTGAGCTCCAGGGTGTCACGGGCGATGCCGAGCAGCCGGTCGAGGGCGGCGATGAGACCAGCCTCGTCACCGGCGTGGGTGTAGCCCAGGCGGGCCATGTTGATCGTGACCACACCAACGCTGCCGGTCTGCTCGGCCGAGCCGAACAGGCCGTTGCCGCGCTTGAGCAGCTCGCGCAGGTCAAGCTGGAGGCGGCAGCACATCGAGCGGATCATGCCCGGGTCGAGCTCGGAGTTGATGAAGTTCTGGAAGTAGGGCAGGCCGTACTTCGCGGTCATGGCGAACAGAAGATCAGCGTTCTCCGACTCCCAGTCGAAGTCCTTGGTGATGTTGTAGGTGGGGATGGGGAAGGTGAAGACGCGCCCGTCAGCGTCGCCCTCAGTCATGACCTCCATGAAGGCGCGGTTGATCATGGCCATCTCCTCGGCAAGGTCGCCGTAGGTGAAGTCGCACAGCTCCTCACCCACGAGCGGGTACTCCTCAGCCAGGTCCGCAGGGCAGGTCCAGTCGAAGGTGAGGTTGGTGAAGGGCGTCTGGGTGCCCCAGCGGGAGGGGACGTTGAGGTTGAAGATGAGCTCCTGCATGCACTGGCGCACCTGTTCGTAGGTCATGGAGTCCAGGCGGACAAAGGGCGCCATGTAGGTGTCGAAGGAGCTGAAGGCCTGGGCGCCGGCCCACTCGTTCTGCAAGGTACCCAGAAAGTTGACGATCTGGCCGACGGCGGAGGAGAAGTGACGCGGCGGGTTGCAGGCGATCTTGCCGGGGATGCCGTTAAAGCCCTGCTGCAGGAGGGACTTGAGCGACCAGCCGGCGCAGTAGCCGGAGAACATGTCCAGATCGTGGATGTGCAGGTCGCCGCTGCGGTGGGCGTCGCCAGCCTCCTGGGAGTAGATCTGGGAGAGCCAGTAGTTGGCGATGACCTTGCCAGAGGTGTTGAGGATCATCCCGCCCAGGGAGTAGCCCTGGTTGGCGTTGGCGTTGACACGCCAGTCCGAGCGGTCAAGGTACTCGGTGATGGTGGAGACGGCGTCAACCTGAGGGCGCGAGCCGTGAGCGACGGCGGAGTCGGCCGAGCCCCGGGCGATGAGCTCGGGGTGGGCCTCAGCCAGGTGCGCGGCAGTGGGGATCTGGGGGGTGTCAGGCACGGTCTTCTCCATCGATGCGTCGTCGGCATGGCGTCACGTGCTGCCCGGGCCACTACCTCGACCAGGTCGGGAGCAGCAGCCTCGGGCGGCGGTGACTAAGCCAGACCGTACTCCCAAATCCCATTCATGCAACACATCATCCGGTACTCCACGAGGTTTTCGACCACAACATATTGTGGTTCACCCCTAGGACTCGGGTCCCATGCCACCGCAGTATCCGCGCGATCTCAGGCCACGACGCGCCACACATCGAGTATGTCCCATGTCACTATTGCGACCCTCGCCTCGGCGTGTCGATGCCCACGAGACAGAGTCATCTCCTTGGCGACGACGCCCCTGACGCAGGCAGCGTCTCTGGCGCAGGCACTGCTCCTGGGACGGGCAGACGCCGACAGACACCGCTGTGGCGTGCGACCAGCCGGGTATCGGCTCGTCGCACGCCACAGGCAGTGCGAGGGTCAGTGGGCTAGGCGCTCACTCCTGGGGACGACGACGCAGCACCGCCCCGCCGGTCAGCGCGGCAGCGGCAACCACGAGGAGCGTCATCCCAGAGGGTCCCGTCTTAGCCAGTGACACGCGTCGAGCGGTCGACGAGGACGGACGTTGTGTCTTGTCCTGCGTGCTGTGGCTGGGCCTGGGCACCGCCGTCGGCTCGGGCTTGGCCGTCGGCTCCGGTGCCACCGTGGGTTCCGGTCCTGCAGTCGGCTCAGGCGCCGCCGTCGGCTCCGGTGCCACCGTGGGCTCCGGTCCTGCAGTCGGCTCAGGCGCCGCCGTCGGCTCGGGAACCGGCACAACCTCGCGCGGCAGCACCCTTACCGAGGACAGGGCATCGACCTCAGTCGCCATGGTCCTGGCGGTGCCCGCCACAACACCCGTGGGAGCGACCTCGCCCACAACGCGAATCGTCGCCTCACCCTCCGGCAGGTCCGCGGGCAGCGCAGCGAACACGCGGACCAACGAGCTCATCACTCGCCCAGTCATGGCGTTCTCGTCCGTGTAGTGGAAGGAGCGCGCCATCTCGTAGCGCAGCGTCACGGCGTGCTCCCGCCCCTGAGAGTCGTTCAGAGTCGCCTTGAGCCTTAGACCGTCGAGCTCCTGCGCAGTCAGACCCGGAACAGCCAGCAGTCCGATCTCTCGCTCAACCTCGCTCGCGCCTGCGGCCACCTTCAGGTCCGCCACCGCAGTGGGGGCATAGTCGCCGCGCCAGCCGGGGATCTCGGAGGCCAGGTGGAAGGCGGCGTCACGCACCATGAGCTCCAGTCCACGCTCTGGCACACGCGCAGTGAAGTCCGCGTAGGAGCGGTGGGCCTGCGGGGTCCAACCGACCTCAGCCAACGCGAAGAGACGCGGCAGGGACAGAAACTGCATGTCGCTCTCCGTGCGCAGGTGCTCGCTCCAGATCGCGCCCTCGATGCCGAGCATGCTGGACTCGTTGACGTCCATCTCGGTGGTGGGGTTCCAGTTGTAGAACGCCGCGGTCGTGCACGGTCCTCCACAGGCCCAGCTGGGTCCGCCGAGCTCCGCCGCCGGCTTCTGGGGGAAGTAGGCCTTCGAGGCGCTGGAGGCGATGACCTTTCCTCCGCGCTCAACGATCTTGCCGACACCTTCCTTGGAACCGTTCCAGAACTGGACCACCGACCCCTCAGGCAGCTCCTGCCATGCAGTCGTCGCGGCCTCGTTCCACACGATCGGAGTGGCACCAAGCCCTGTCACGATGCCTGCCACACGCTGCATGTAACTCTTGTAGTCCTGCTGCGTCACACTCGGGGAGTGCGCCTCATCGCCACCGATGTGGAGATAGGAGCGTCCCACCTCGGGCAGCGCTGAGGCCTCGGTGCCGGCAGCCACGTCGCTAGCCAGCTGGCTGAGAACCGTGCCGAGGAACTCGTAGGTCACGTCGGCGTCAGTCGCCAGGGTGGTGTTGTAGTAGTACTCGTCCTTCATCAGCGGGGCAGTGGTAGCCCCCTCCAACGGCTTGGGGTTGGAGTTACCCGTGTTGAGCTGCTCGATCGCGTGCAGCGCCGCCAGAGTGTGTCCCGGTCCATCGACCTCCGGGACGACTGCCACACCGTGGCTGGCCGCGTAGCTCACGATCTGACGGAAGTCGTCGCGCGTGTAGTACCCGGTGCGCCCACTGCTCGTAGGAGCCCACTTCGAGCGATCAGCCGCCATCGAGGTATGGCCTGACACACTGGTCAGCAGGGAGTAGTCGATGCTCGACGGGTTGTTCTCCGGGGTGTCCACGACGATCCGCCAGCCCTCGTCCTCACTGAGGTGGAGGTGAAGGACGTTCATCTTGGCTGAGGACATGATGTCGATCAGCCTCTTGACCTCAGCAACCTCGTAGAACGAGCGTGCGGGGTCGAGCAGAATGCCACGCCACTCATAGCGGGGCTTGTCCTGAATCGTCACCGGGGAGAGGGCCACCCTCCCGGCAACCTCGGTGGTCGACAGGGCCCACGGTCCAGCAAGCTGGAGAAGAGTCTGGGCTCCCCACAGCACGCCCTGCCCCGAGCCTCCGACGATCGTCACCGCGTTGCTGTCCACGGTCAAGGAGTACTGCTCGCTCTCAAGCGAGGGGTCGATGTCCAGTCGGACCTGGCAGCCCTCGCCCTCAGCCAGCTTCATCCCGTAGGAACGTGACAGCGTTGTTCGCAGCAGCTGCGCCGCCGCGTCCGTCTTCGGGTCGCCCTGAGTCAGGCACGTGTCACGTGAGAGGACCAGGTCCTCTCCTTCTCCGTTCTTGGCTGACTGCGGGCGGGGCAGGACCCGGTCAGCCGGTGTGGCCTCAGGCTCCGCGGCGTAGGTCCCCTTGATCGTGACCTCCCAGATCGAGATCGCCCACTGCGTGGACCTCGAGAAGGTCTCCAGGCGCACGTAGCGTCCTGTGGTCCCCTCCGCAAGCGCGTGGGTGACGGTGGCCGCACGCTGCCCGCTGAGGCCGGTCAGCACGTCTGTCCACGTGGCGCCGTCGTCGGACACCTGAATCCGGTAACTCGTCGCGTACGTGTTGCCCCACGCGACGTCGACCGAGCTGAGGACGGCCTCACCCCTGAGGTCGTAGACGAGCCACACGTTGTCCTGGCCGCTGTTGGCGCTCCAGCGCGAGGCGTCGGGACGGTTGTGAACCGCTGGGGTACTGCCGCCCTCAGGCATGCCGTGCCCGTCAGCGGTCAGCTCCGGGCCCCACCTACCTGCGACTTCCTGGCCCGAGGCCGTCACAGTGGAACCGACAGCGAGGTTGGTGACGTCCTCAGCCGACGCCCCAGGTATCAGCACCCCCACGCCCACGAGGGCCGCGGCGCACAGAGCCACGACCGCCTTCCGCCACATTCGCGCCATCACCATTGATGCTCCTCGACTCCTATGTCCTACGCACCGAACGCCATCGTTCTCTTGCTGGTGGTTTCCTTAACATAACATGTGAACAGACGACGACACGAGGCAGTGGGGCACACTGTCCTGCGTGACCGCCCCGCTCCCACACGCCCCCTCGCGCGACCTCACCGAGGTCCTGGAGATGGTCGGCGGTCGCGACGGCAGGCTCATCCACCTCCGGCGCACTCCCGCGAGGCCCGGACGCCACGGACGCTGGCCCGACTGGGCCGACCCGGACCTCGTAGCCGCCTACCAGCGCCTCGGTGTCAGCGCACCGTGGGCCCACCAGCAGCAGGCCGCTGAGTCCCTGCACGCCGGCCAGCACACCGTTATCGCCACCGGGACCGGCTCCGGCAAGTCCCTCGCCGCCTGGCTACCAGCTCTGTCGGACATCCTGGCCAGCCAGCAGACGGACGCTGGCGAGCGCTCACGGATCTCCGCCTACGGCCGCCGCCCCAGCGTGCTCTACCTGTCCCCCACGAAGGCGCTGTCCGCCGACCAGGAGGCCGCACTCACGCGACTGGTCACCGAGCTGGAGGCGGTTCAGCGATCCGCCAGGCACGACGGCGCAGCACAGCCGTCCGGACGCTCGCCGTCGCCCGGCTCCCCACTGGCCGACTCCGTCACCCACGCTGCCCTCGTCTCCTCCCACCGCCCCCTGCGCACGGTGCGGATCGCTACCTGTGACGGTGACACCCCGCTGCCTGAGCGCGACTGGGCCCGTGCCCACGCCGACGTGGTCCTCACCAACCCCGACTTCCTGCACTTCTCCCTCCTACCCGGCCACGAGCGCTGGACGAGGTTCCTGCGGTCCCTGCGCTACGTCGTCGTCGACGAGTGCCACGCCTACCGGGGTCTGCTAGGTGCCCACGTGTCCCTGGTGCTGCGCAGGCTGCTGCGGCTGGTCCGCCGGCTGCGCCCCGAGGACCCCGGCCCCGTGGTCCTGTGCGCCTCGGCCACGGCTGCTGAGCCCGCGCTGACAGCAGCCCGTCTCATCGGCGTGCCGCCCTCGGCAGTCACTGCCGTCACGCAAGACACCGCCCCGGCCGGGCAGCGGGTCCTCGCCCTGTGGCAGCCAGCCCTGAGGGACCCGTGGTCAGTCTGGGAGAGGTCCTCCTCAGCACCGGCCCAGGACGCCGATACCCCGACCGCTGGCCCGGACACCGGCGACCCTACCGAGGACCCCTCGGCACGCCGCTCGGCCGTGGTGGAGGCGGCCGAGCTGCTCGTCGACCTCATGAGCGTGGGCGCCCGGGCGCTGGTCTTCGTCCGCTCCCGCCGCAGCGCCGAGATCGTCGCCGAGCACGCCCGTCACACCCTGGGGCTGTCCCTGCCCGAGCTCGTGGGCACAGTGCGCGCCTACCGCGGCGGCTACCTGCCCGAGGAGCGCCGCCAGCTGGAAGCGGACCTACGGCGGGGACGCCTGCGCGCCCTGGCCACGACCAACGCCCTGGAGCTGGGTATCGACGTCACCGGCCTGGACGCCGTCATCATCGCCGGCTGGCCCGGCACCAGGGTGAGCCTGGGGCAGCAGGCTGGGCGGGCCGGACGGGCCGGAGGCAGGGGCCTGGCGGTGCTCATCGCCAGTGACAACCCGCTGGACGCCTACCTGGTGCACCACCCTGAGGAGGTCTTCGCCGCTCCCGAAGCCACCGTCTTCGACCCGGCCAACCCCTACGTCCTGGCGCCGCACCTGTGCGCCGCCGCCTCGGAGTCGCCGCTGCGCGAGGAGGATCTGGAGCTCTTCGGCCTCAGCGACGAGGCCTTCCTGGAGGACCTGGCCGCCCGGGGCGCGCTGCGACGTCGTCCCAGCGGCTGGTTCTGGAACACGAACCTTCCGGGACGGGCCCAGGACCTGACCTCCCTGCGCGCAGACGGTCCGCCGGACGTGCCGGTGGTGGACGCGTCCACCGGGGCCGTGGTGGGCACGGTTCCGGGAGCCTCAGCCGACTCCACCGTCCACGAGGGGGCGGTCTACGTCCACCAGGGCCGCACCTACGTCGTCAAGGAGCTGAGCCAGGAGGCGGCCCTCGTCACCCGGAAGGCGGCGGTGGGCTACCGCACGAGGGCCAAGGAGTCCTCCTCCGTCCGCATCATCGCCGAGCGCGAGCGGCAGGACTGGGAGCAGGGCATCACGTGGTCCTTCGGATCCGTGGAGGTCACGAGCCAGGTCGTCGGTTACACCAAGCACGCGCTGCCTGGCATGGAGGTGGTCTCCCAGCACCCGCTGTCCATGCCTGAGCACGTGCTGCCCACCGCAGCGGTGTGGTGGAGCGTGCCCGTCGAGGTCACGCAGGCGGCTGGCCTGACCAGCGCGGACCTGCCCGGCGCGCTGCACGCGGCCGAGCACGCCTCGATCGGCATGCTTCCGCTGCTGGCCACATGTGATCGTTGGGACATCGGCGGCCTGTCGACCGCCCTGCACCCCCAGACCATGAGCCCCACGGTCTTTGTCCATGACGGCCAGGCAGGTGGCGCCGGATTCGCCGAGCGCGGTTACCGGGCTGGACGGCGCTGGCTGGAGGCCACGCTCGCCGTCATCGAGCAGTGCGGGTGCGCGGCGGGCTGTCCCTCCTGCGTGCAGTCGCCCAAGTGCGGCAACAACAACGAGCCCCTGGACAAGGCCGGGGCGATGACCGTGCTGCGCCTGCTCCTGGCAGCCGCGCCCTCCCAGCCGCTGGCAGGCTGAGCGGCTCTCACTCACGGACCGATGGCCTGGACCGGGCCGGCACGAGCCGCACCGCGCGCGGAGCGAGGCAGGCCCAGCACGCTCGTGCTCACACTGACCTGGACGACGACGTCCTCCCCCTCGATCTGACAGGACTCCACCTGCGCCCCGTTGGCTCCGGCCACCTGGTGAGCCACCGTGCAGGGATCGGCCGGAGCCAGGATCGAGGACAGTGCCGTCGCCCCGCCCAGGGCGGCCAGGTCCGCGGCCAGGCGGGCCCTCCCAGCCGCGGCCTGCGCCTGGACGAGCCCCGTCAGGCCGACCGCGAGCGCGAGCAGCACCGCGATGACACCCAGGGCCAGGACGGTTCCCGATCCGCTCTCGCTGGCCGCACCCGTACGCAGGCCGCCTGTGGGCCTCATGGCTCCTCCGGCTCGGTCCAGGCGCACGCCCGGCTGCGCGCTGTGACCCCGAGTCCACCCATCGGACCGGGAACCGGCCGAGAGACCGTGACACAGGTCAGCTCACCACGCTCGACGGCAAGGCTGGCGTGTCCCGCAGCCGCCGCGACGACGGCGTCGAGGTCGCTTCGGCCCAGCGCCGCCGCCCGGGCCGCGGCCCGGGCGGCGTCAGTCACCCTGAGCGCAGTAGCCCCGGCACTGACGGCTGACAGCACGAGCGCCAGCACGACGATGACCGATGGCAGGACCACCGCGGTCTCCGCCGTCACCATGCCGCTCTCGCTGCCGCCTGGGGCAGGGCGTGTGCTCGCCCGACGTCGTCGTCGCATGACGGCCTCATCCCACGGACAGAGCCGACTCAATGAGACCCTGCAGGACTCCTCGCAGGGAGCCTGAACGCATGATGGCGAGCAGGAGCCCGGCAAAGGCGGCGGCAGCCAGGGTGCCGATGGCGTACTCGGCCGTGGCCATGCCGGCCTCGTTTCCCGGGTCGCTCTCAGCGGCGCCGGCTTCGCACGAGGCGGTGGGAAGCGAGGCGGTTCGGCTCAAGGCAGCGCGTCCGGACGCCGCTTGTCCTCCCAGCGACCAGCGCAGGCTCAGTGCGCGGGTCATCGTTCGAATGATGGTGCTGTGCATGGTGTCCTCCCTCAGGTGTGCGCGGACGCTTCGTCCGCATGCACCAGCCTGAAGGAGGCTGCCTCTCGCACGCACCTGGGCTCGTCGAGCCCTGTGGACGAGGGTGTCACGGGGCCTGCCTGTGGAGCCCGGGCACTGCGTCAGCTGAGCAGCGCGCGAATCTCCTGGGCAGTCAGACGTGCCCGGCTCACGCCGGTCCCGCTTCCTGCCCCGTCACCCTGGCCACCCTCACCGGGCCCGAAGCCCGCCGGGCCCTCAACAACCTTGGCGAACAGAGCGGCCTTCTTCTCCTTCAGGGCCATGACCTTGTCCTCGATCGTGTCTGCCGCCACCATCCGGTAGACCATGACGGGCTTGTCCTGACCGATGCGGTGGACCCGGTCCACCGCCTGCTCCTCGGCCTGCGGGTTCCACCACGGGTCCAGGAGGAAGACGTAGTCCGCCTCGGTGAGGGTCAGTCCGAATCCTCCGGCTTTGAGAGAGATGAGGAAGACGTCAGCCTGGCCGTCACGGAACTGAGCCAGGACCCCCTGCCGGTCTCTCGTACCACCGTCCAGGTAGAGGGTGCGCAGCCCCGCTGCCTCCAGCTCCTCGCGCACTGAGGTGAGGTAGCGAGTGAACTGGCTGAAGACCAGTGCCCGATGCCCTTCTGCCACGATCGGCAGGAGGGTGTCACGCAGCAGCTCCACCTTGGCGCTCGGCCTGGGCCTGCGTCCACCCTTGCGCGCTGCCCTCTCGCGCCCGGTGGCCGTCTGCACAGCATCCTTCGGCAGCCGCTCGTCATCGACCTGGCTGCCGCCCGCCTGCGCGGCCTCCTCCTGCCCGTCCTCCTCCGTGGCCGGCACCAGCGCAGGATCCAGTGCCATCTGGCGCAGGATGGTCAGCGACCTCAGGGCCGAGAAGCGAGCCTGTGCGGTGTCATCAGCCAGCAGCCCCATCACCTTCTGGCGCTCACGGATGAGGCGGGCCTCGTAGGCGCGGCGGTGGGAGGGGCTGAGCTCGACGCGCAGGACCTGCTCGCTCTTGTCCGGAAGGTCGTGGGCCACCTCCTCCTTGGTGCGACGCAGCATGAAGGGATGCATCCGGCTTCGCAGGGCCTGGAGCCTGTCGCGCCCCAGCTGCCCGCCGCGGTCGATCGGGCGCTTGTAGAGCTCCTTGAACCGCTCCGGTCCCGGGAGCAGCCCGGGTGCGCTGACGCTGAGCAGGCTCCACAGGTCCATGAGCGAGTTCTCCAGCGGGGTGCCGGTGATCGCGAGGGTCGAGGGAGCCCGTAGCCGACGCGCCGCCTTGTAGGTAGCCGAGGTGTGGTTCTTGATGAACTGGGCCTCGTCCAGCACGATCCACGACCACTCGACCTGCGTCAGGTCCTCCTCATCGAGCCGCATGAGGGTGTAGCTGGTGAGAAGGACGTCTGCCTGCGCCGCCTCCTGAGCCATGGAGGTGCCACGCTTGGCTGAGGTGCACCGCACCTCGCGCACACGCAAGCCCGGGCAGAACCGCTGCGCCTGCTCCGCCCAGGCTCCGATGACGGAGGTCGGGGCGACGACGAGCACCGGCGCCGTGAGCCCACCCGGCTCCTCCGCCATCTTCTGGATCTCGGCAAGGACCTGGACGGTCTTGCCCAGCCCCATGTCATCGGCGAGCACACCGCCGAGCCCCGCTCCTCGCAGCAGGTGCAGCCAGCGATAGCCCTCCAGCTGGTACGCACGCAGCTCGGCACGAAGACCGAGCGGCGGGGCCACGTCCACCAGGTCCGAGGCCACCAGGCTCTCCCCGCCCTCCTGCGGCCGCTCGCTCTCAGCCCATCCAGCCTCCGGCGCCTTCCCAGCCTTCGACCGCGTCCCCAGCAGGCGGTCCACGCTCTGCTGCCAGCGCGTGGCAGACTCCTCCACGACGCCCAGTGAGACCAGCTCACCGTAGTAGCCCGCCTGGAAGGGCGTCACCCGCATCTGGCCCGGGTCCTTGGCATGAGGCTCCACCAGGTCCCGACCCTCCTCCATGAGGGCAGCGAGCCGGTGAACCTCCGGCCGGTCAGTGTCGACCCATGCGCCCGAGTCCAGGAGCACCTGCTTCTCTCCCGCAGCCACCGCGGCGATGAGCCGCTCGAGCGGCACCTCCTCCTCACCCACGCGAATCCGCACGCGCAGGGAGAACCAGTCAGGACGCTCCTCGTCCTCGGTGACGCAGGTGGCGACGACCAGCTCCGCCCCCGCCTCACGGTAGCCCGGAACCTCCCCCAGGATCTCCACCTCCACAGGCTCCAGCTGCCGCAGGACCGGCACCGTCCGGGTCATGAAGCGCGCCGTCGCTATCCCGCGCATCGTCTGGCGATGCCACAGGACGCCATGATCATGAGCCAGGGGCATCAGGGCGTTGAAGACCTCCCAGGCCAGGCGCTGCTCCGCCTGCGGGTCACGCGGCACCAGCCGCTGCCCCGCAGGCTGCGTCACTGGCTCCGGCTCCAGGGCATCGGCCGACGGGACCCACCCGAGACCGGGCTCCTCCGGCAGGCCCGGCACCCAGGGATCCTGGCCGTACAAGTCACCGACCCAGGCCGTGGCAGGGTCATCCATGAAGCCGTCATCAAGGCGCTCGGGCCGCAGGTCTCCCAGCACCACCTCACGACGCACTGTGCCCGCCTCATCGACATAGCGCATGAGCCAACGGGTCGAGGCCTCGTGGCTCGCGCCCTCGACGCGCACCTGGAGCACGGCACGCAACCGGGTCGGCTCCGGGACAGCCACGCCCTCATCAAGCAGCAGCACAGGGACGGCCCGCATGAGCTGCTCCAGGTGCTCAGCCTCGAAGCGGGGCACGTCCGGCGCCGGGACGAGGATGCAGTACTCCGGATCCGCCAGGAGGCGGGTCACGACCTCAGAAGGCTCGGGCTCGATCGGCATGAGCAGCAGCTCACCGCCGGGCTTGTAGGCGTAGAAGGCGTGGACCGCCGGAGCCCCGATCGGCTGGAAGTCCACCGCTGGCTCATCCGGCGGCACCAGCCTCCTCTCCTCCTGGCTCAGCCGCAGCTCCTCCACGTGCTCGGTGCCGAGCGCCGGAGAGATCCGCACGGCGCCGTCGGACTCCCTCAGGATGGAGGCTCCGGCCTGAAGGCCGGCGGCGATGATGACCTCGGCCCCGTTCTTCTGCGCGGTGGTCAGCCTCAGCCCTGCCTCGGTCCCACGACGCAGCACCTGCCAGACCCGAGCCGGCATCTCGGTGAGGCTGACCCGGTCATCGGCGTAGTAGAAGCTGCGTCGAGACATACCCGCAAGCTCATGGAGCACCTCCAGGACCTGCGGGTCCGCCTCATCGGCCAGGGCCCCGCCCAGCACCTGCGTCCATGAGGCGCCCTGGCGGTTCCACCCCCGCTTGCCCTCCACCAGCGGCACCATGTTCAGCCTGCCGTAGCAGTCCGAGGACACCTCCAGCGCCATGCGCCGGCAGGAGCGCGCAGGAGCCCTGAGCAGGCTGGCCAACTCCTCCTCCCAGCTGCCGGACTCATCCTGCAGCCGCAGCGCCAGCGCGCGCGAGCGCAGCAGCAACGCCACGCAGTGCTTGCAGCTGGTCCCCACCGGGCAGGTGCAGGTCCCCGACCACTGGCTGCGCGCGCTGGTCTGCGGGGCGTAGACCATGGTCTGGTAGACCTGTGCCCTCGAGCCACGCACGCTGCCAGAGATGATCTCCCCGTTGGTCCCTGCCACCGAGACCGTAAGGACGTAGCCCTCCTCGGCGTAACGCTGGCCGCGCAGGAAGGTCCTCCCACCGACGACGCTGATGATCTGCTCATCAGTGACCTCGGCAGGCCAGTCCGTGGGGCTCAGGTCGCGTGCCATGGACTCAGACTAGGGAGGGGGTCTGACACTTATCGACGACGTCGAAGCCGCTCCCACAACGAGGTAGGAGTGTGGACAACCGGCTCCTGGCGCCCGTCCTGACGCGACTGACGGCGCATCTGGAGGGCATCGGCCCGCAGCTGACGCACCTGGTCTCGCTCCTCACGCCGCCGCTCACGCAGCAGGGCCCGGCGCACGGCACGACGCTGCTGCGCCTCCTCGCGGTCCAGGTTGCGCTGCAGACGCATCTGGGCACGCCACTGCACCCGCTCGGCCTCGATCTGAGCCAGGCGCGCCGCCAGGTAGCGCGCCTCGTCGTCAGACAGACGCCTCCCACCCAGGCCCACGCTGCGCGGTGCCTCCTCCGGCTGCACAGGCCACGACGACCCGGAACGCTGAGGGCCAGGAGCGCCGCTGCCAGCCTCCTCACCGGCAAGGTCCCCGCCGTCGGAGGGGGAGGGAGACGACGACGAGAGCACCCTCGTCGTCTCCAGGCCTGCCGGGCGACGCGGCTCGCTGACCGTCAGCTCCTGGTCACCCGGCTTCAGGCCCGCGGAGTCAGCGATCTGCGCCTGCCTGCCCTCGGCGTCCACCGGCCCCTGGGCCACCGCCAGCGCCTCGACCGCCGGGGCGTGGTCGCGCCGCGACCCGAGCGCCAGCCCCGCCGCCGGCATGATGAGGACGCTGGCCGCCCCGGCCAGCACAAGGGTGGAGGCCAAGGACTGCGCCATCGCCCCTGCGCTCACAGCCGCCTGGGTGACGGCCACGATGATGGGCAGGGCAGTGGTGGAGTAGACCGCGACCTGCACGGACTGGCGCAAGGAGTAGGCCCGGGAGCCGTCATGGCGCCGCTCCGCCCACGAGGCCAGCCACACCGGCACACCGCGGACCGCTACCAGCAGCACAAGGAAGGCACCGAGATCCACCAGCGCCGAGGCGGACAGCTCCAGCTCGATCGCCATCCCTGAGGTGACGAAGAAGATCGGCACGAAGAAGCCGTAGGCCAGACCGTCCAGCTTCTCCTCCAGCTCGCGCGAGCCGCCCGGGACGGCGTAGCGCAGGATGAAGCCGGCAGCGAAGGCGCCCAGCACCACGTCCAGCTCGAAGATCGCCGCCAGCGTGCACAGCCCCACCAGCAGCAGGACGGTCAGGCGGATCGTCGTCTGCGCCGTCGTCGTGCCACCGATATGGATCGCCTCCACCAGCCGGCGCCCGGCGTGCTTGACGTTGTCCGTGAAGCGGATGATGAGCAGCGTGATGGCCAGGAAGGCCAGCAGGATGGCCAGTGAGGCCCAGGTCGAGCGCGAGCCGAGCAGCAGGGCCATGAGAATGACCGGGCCGACCTCGCCGACCGCGCCGTGGTTGAGGATCGCCGCGCCCACCGCGGTGGACAGCAGCCCGCGCTCACGCAGGATCGGCAGGATCGTGCCGATCGCCGTCGAGGTCATGGCAATGGCGATGGCGATCCCGTTGACGCTCAGCACCCCGCCGCTCACGCCGATCACCCACACGGCGGCAAAGGCCAGCGCCAGTGAGCCCAGCCAGGCGACCACAGCGTGACGCCCGCCCGAGCCGCGCAGCTCGTTGACGTCGATCTCGTAGCCGGCCATGAGGAAGAGGAAGGACAGTCCCAGCTCACGCAGAAAGTCGATCGAGGCGGTCTCAGTCGCGACCCCGAGCGCGGCCGGGCCGATGAGCACCCCGCCGGCAATGAGGAGCACCGTCTCCGGCACGATGCGTCTGGGCACGGCCCAGGACAGCAGGGGCGCGAAGAAGGCGACCACCATGATGCACAAGAGGGACAAGAACGTCGTTCCCATCCGGGCTCCTTCCTGACAGGTGCGCTGACCGAGGGCAGGTGCGTGCCTGAGGGTAGCCGCCCCGGCGCGCCCGCCTCCCACCCACCAGCACCAGATTCGCCACACCAGGACCCACGCCGGTCTAGGTTCGCCCCTATGGCAGCACTTCTTGCCCGTCGGGTCGCTACCAACGAGCCTCCCACCCAGATGCCTCCCCGCTCCTGGTCACTAACCCTGAGCCTGACGATGCTCGGGCTCTTCTCCGCCTGGTTCGGGCCGATCCAGGTGCTGCTCGGCCTGCAGGCCTCCCAGGTCGCACCGGACCACAAGGAGGCCACGCTCTCCCTGGTCACAGGCCTGGGTGCCTTGGTCTCCACGCTCGGCAACCCCGTCTTCGGAGCGCTGTCCGACCGCACCACCAGCCGCTTCGGGCGTCGTCTGACGTGGATCGCCGGAGGTCTGCTGCTCTGCGCCGTCGGCCTCGTGGTGCTGGCCAGCGCGCGCGGCGTGGCCGGGATGGTCGTGGGATGGTGCCTGGTCCAGGCCTTCCTCAACGCCACCTTCGCCGCCCTCAACGCCTCGGTCGCGGACCAGGTGCCCGTGGACCGTCGCGGTCTGGTCTCCGGGCTCATCGGGGTGGCCCAGACCGCCGGGCTCGTGGCAGGCGCGGGGCTGGCTGCCGCCGTCGGCTCCACCCGGACCGGCTACCTCGTGCTCGCGCTGATCGTGGTCGCCCTGGGCCTGCCGCACGTCCTGGGTGCCCGCGACCTGCGGCTGCCCGACGGCGCCGGACGCCCCACGCTGCGCCACGTCATGGCCGGCTTCGTCCCACCGCCTCGCTCGTCACCGCCCTGGCCTCCCTGGACCTGGCCCTGACCCAGAGCTGGGTAGGCGCCGTGGTCGGCGCGGTCATCCTCGGTATCGGCTTCGGGGCCTTCACCTCCGTGGACTTCGCCCTGGTCACCCAGGTACTGCCCAGCTCGGGCGACGCCGCCCGTGACCTGGGCATCATTAACATCGCCTCCGCCGGGGCCCAGGTCCTGGCTCCCGTGCTCGCCGCCCCGGTGGTGACCTACCTGGGTGGTTACACGACCCTGTACGTCATGGCCGCCGTCGTCTGCCTGCTGGGAGCAGCCTGCGTGCTGCGCATCCGGACCGTGGCCTGAGCGCGAGAATAAGGCTATGTCTCGTCTCATGCCCTACGCCCCCGAACCCGCTGCACTGACCCGGCTGGCGGACGGGACCGTCAAGCAGATCAGTCCCTTCACGGGAACCGAGGTGTGGACGGTTCCTGGACGCGGCAACCGCCCGCTCTCCCACCCGGTCCAGCAGGTGCGTCCGCTCACCGAGCACGACCGCACCTCCTCATGCGCCTTCTGCTGCGACCGCTACCTGGAGACCCCTCCGGAGAAGGAACGCGTGGTCGCCCGCAGCGGCGAGGCAGCCGGCAACGGTACTGCGACGCCGTCGTCGGCCTTCGAGAGGCTGGACGGCGTGCCAGCCAGCCGGCTGTTCGACACGGTGGCCGAGTTCCGCCGTGTGCCCAACCTCTTCGAGATCCTCACCTTCGACTACTGGCACGCCAACCACGGCTACGAGGTTCCTGACGCCGCCCGCGAGCGCATGGAGGCCTACCTGGCCGAGCCCGAGGGAGCCGCGCACGTGGCTGCCGTGGCCCGCGCCAAGCTGCGCGCCTCCGGCCGGGACCCGCAGCAGTGGGAGTCCATGAGCCCGGCCGAGCAGCGCCGTTACCTCGCCGCGTTCTTCGCCGGCGGCCACGACGTCATCGTCGCCCGCCGTCACTTCACCGACTCCGCCACTGACACCTCGGGCCTGGCCGGCTCGGGGACGCTGACCCCCGCCGAGCACCGCGCCTACACGCGCCTGGCCGTGCACTCAGCCCAGTCGCTGTACGAGGCCAACCGGTGGGTGCGCTACGTGTCCGTCTTCCAGAACTGGCTGGCTCCGGCCGGAGCCTCCTTCGACCACCTGCACAAGCAGCTGGTGGGGATTGACGAGCGCGGGGTGGTCAACGAGCTAGAGCTCGCGCGCGTGCGGGCCAACCCCAACCTCTACAACGAGATGGGGGTGGACTACGCGGCCTACCGCGGGCTGCTCGTGGCCTCCAACGAGCACGCCGTGGCCTTCGCCGGCTTCGGCCACCGCTACCCGAGCCTGGAGGTCTACTCCACCTCCGCCACCTGCGAGCCCTGGCTCATGAGCCGCGAGGAGGTCGACGCCGTCTCCGACCTCCTCCACGCGCTGCACGCGGCCACGGGCGCGGACGTGCCGAGCAACGAGGAGTGGCACCACAAGCCGCTGGACGTGGACCAGCCGATGCCGTGGCACGTGACGCTGAAGTGGCGGGTGTCCACGCTGGCCGGCTTCGAGGGCGGGACGAAGATCTACCTCAACACCATTGACCCGTGGAGCCTGCGCGAGCGGGTGGTCGCGCGCCTGGAGGACCTGCGTGCCGACCGTCTCATCGCGCCGATGGCGGTGGGCGACGAGTGCCCGGCCACGCCGAACCGGCTCCTGTACAACCCGGTGCTCTCCCGCTGAGACGGCCGCGTCCACCGTGCTCGCCGCACCCGGCCCGTCAGGACCGTGGTCTCGTGCTCAGGAAGGTCCCTGGGGCTGCTGCCCGGCACCGTTCCTGAGCGCGAGACCACGGTTGCACCTACCTTCTCAGAGCCCGAGCGCGCTGCGCTCCTCGGTACCGACCCAGCCTGAGCGGCTCTCCAGGGCCCGGAACCAGCGGGCCAGCGCCGGCCAGAAGGAGATCGACGGTGCCTCGCCGCCCGGGTAGTCCTGACGTCCGCCGTACTCGTAGGACTGGACGGTGGTGAACAGGCGGATGTCGCTGCCGGTGGGCTGGTCTCCGCACAGGTACTGTCCCACCGCGACGACGGCGGACAGTGCCGGCCCGTCCTGCATGGTCAGGGCCGCCTCGCGCGAGGCCTCCATACGGGTGGCGCGGGCGAGCAGGGTGTCAATGACGTCGAAGGCGACGAGGACCCCGTGGGCGGCAGCCTCCGCCTGTTCCGGGTCCGTGGAGTGCGTCGCCACGCCGTGGCCGCGGTTGACGTGGTAGCCCACCCACTCGTCCCAGGCGTTGGTGGAGTTGCGACGGTTGATCGGGTAGAGGTCCGGAGCGCCAGGGCGGTGCAGCTGCCACCAGGAGGTGGCGAGGTCGAACAGGAGGTTGCCGGAGTCGTCGCACACGACCTGGCCGGTCGTCATGTCTACCAGGGCGGGCACCGTGGGAGGCGGCGTGTAGCCCGGGGTGGTGGCGTAGACCTCGGCCAGGGAGTGGGCGTGGAGGAAGGGGTCGGCGCCGGGCTCGCCGTCGCCGTCAGTCAGCTCCCAGAAGCCGTCCGCGCCGCGCCCGTAGGACCATGAGACGGGGATGGCCTCGCTCAGACCCAGCAGGCGGCGAGCGATGAGGACGCGGCGGCACCAGGGGCAGGCGCCGGAGGCAACCAGGCGGTAGCGCCCGGCCTCAGGGCGCAGGGTGCCTTCAATTCCCTTGTCTGAGAAGCGGTACGAGGTAGCGATGCCCATGATGGTCCTCTCAGGTCAGGTTCGGATCAGCTCACGCAGGCCTGCAGGTGCAGGTGCAGCCTGGCAGTCCCTGCGTTCCATGGTCCCTGACCAGACTGTCCCTGGCCCGTGATTTTCCCGGAGGCGAAAGCCCCTCCCCCGACCACTTGTGTGCCGACAGACCACCTATACCCCGGCCGACCACGCGATTCGCGCGAATAGCGTGGTCCCACGCAGCACAGGCGGTCGGCCAACACACAGGTGGTCTGTCGGCACACAAGTGGTCGGCCGGGACGGCTAGATCGGTGGTCGATCGGGGCATAGGTGGTCGGCCGGGACAACTAGGTTGACGGTCGGCCGGGACACCGGCGCCCTGTCAGTCCCTCAGGCTGCCCGCAGCTCGCGGCGCCGCGCCTGGACGTCGGGGTCGGGCACCGGCACCGCCGCCACCAGACGCTTGGTGTACTCCCCCTGCGGACGAGCCAGGACCTGCTCGGTCACACCCTCCTCCACCACACGCCCGGCAGACAGGACGACCGTGCGCCTGGCCAGCGAGTCGACGACGGCCAGGTCGTGGGAGACGAAGAGGCAGGCAAAGCCCAACTCGGCCTGAAGGTCGCGCAGCAGGTCCAGGACCACCGCCTGGACACTGACGTCCAGAGCGCTGGTGGGCTCGTCGGCGATCACCAGCCGCGGGTCCAGCGCCAGCGCCCGGGCGATCGCGACGCGCTGGCGCTGGCCACCGCTCATCTCGTGCGGGTAACGGTCCGCCATCGAGGCGGGCAGCCGCACGGCATCGAGCAGCTCCCCCACCCGCGCCCGGCGCGCCGCGGAGTCGTAGCCACCGTGGACCACCAGCGGCTCAGCGACCGAGGAACCCACTGTCCGCCGCGGGTTCAGCGAGGAGGCGGGATTCTGGTAGACGACGCCGGTCGCGCGCCGAGCCGGCAGCAGGGCACGCCGCCGCGCACCGGCCACCTCGACGCCGCACACACGCACCGAGCCTGACGCCACCGGCACCAGCCCGGTCAGGGTCCCGGCGATGGTGGACTTGCCCGAACCGGACTCGCCCACGAGCCCCAGGACCTCACCTGCGCCGATGCTCAGGCTCACGCCGCGCACCGCGTGGACCGAGCGCCGCCCGTTGCGGTAGACGACGTCAAGGTCCTTGATGACGACGACGTCCTCGCCCTGGTCCGGCTGCCTGGGTGCGTTCTCACGCACCACGACCTCGAAGGGGTTCTCCTGGCGCAGGGAGTCCAGGCGCGGCACCGCTGCCAGCAGCTCACGGGTGTAGGGGTGGGACGGGGCGTGGAAGATCTCGCGCACGGCCCCCCGCTCAACAACCCGACCCTGCCGCATGACGGCGACGTCATCAGCCACGTCGGCCACCACCGCCATGTCATGGGTGATGAGCAGGACGGCGACGCCTCGGTCCGTCAGGGAGCGCAGCAGGTCCAGGATCCCGGCCTGGACCGTGACGTCCAGGGCGGTCGTGGGCTCGTCAGCGATGAGGACCGGCGGGTCGCAGGCCATCGCCAGAGCGATGCAGGCACGCTGGAGCTGGCCGCCGGAGAGCTGGTGAGGGTAGGAGCGGGCAATGCGCTCAGCCTGCTCACCCTCACCCAGACCCGCCAGGGCCAGCAGGTCCAGGACCCGCGCGTGCAGCGCACGACGCGGCCTGCGGCTGCGTCGCGGCTCGTGGGCACGCACTGCCTCACCCACCTGCGAGGCGATGGTCTCCAGCGGGTCCAGCGCCGTCGTCGGCTCCTGGAAGATCATGCCGGCCAGGCGACCGCGCACGTCGTCCAGGACGCCGCGCGGAGCACCCACGAGCTCGACGGGCTGGGAGCCGTCACGCAGCAGCGCGCTGCCAGTGACGGTGGCGGTGGAGGGGAGGAGACCCAGGGCACCCATGGCCGTGACCGACTTGCCCGAGCCGGACTCGCCCACCAGGGCAAGCACGCGTCCAGGCACGAGGTCCAGGTCGACCTCGACGCTGGCAGGCACAGGGCTGTCCACGAAGGTCACACCGAGGCCCCGGAGGGACAGGGCCGGCACCTGACCGGCGCCCATCCCGGAGGCCAAGGCACTGGCAGCCTGAGTAGCCGGCGCCGTCTCATCAGAGGCAGCCGATCCGGGGGCCGGCGCCGCAGAGGCGCCCTGGGTCTCCTCCGCGCTCATCAGGCGCTCACCCCGACGGTGAGGTAGCTCGGGTAAGCCGGGTAGGACTCCACAGAGAAGCCGCTCACGCCCGATCCTGCGAGGAAGGAGTTGCGACGGTTGGCCAGGGGGACGATCGGTACGTCAGCCGCGATCTTCTTGTCCAGCTCCACCCACTGGGCCTGAGCGTCAGCGGTGTCGAGGGTGCCCAGGGCCTTCTCGATCGCCGCGTCCACCTCCGCGTTGGAGTACCGGCCCAGGTTGTAGCCGCCGTTGCCGATCTCCGAGGAGGCGAAGAGCGGCTGGATGTAGGCGCCGGCCGAGGGGAAGTCGGCGTTCCACGAGCCGATGACGAGGTCGTAGCTCGAGCCGTCACCGCGCAAGGCGCGCTCGGAGTATGTCTCGGACTCCACCGGGTCGATGGTGACCTTGAGGCCGGCCTCAGTCAGGGACTGTGCCACTGCCTCGGCCACGGCCTGGTAGGCCGCCGAGTTGGTCGTCAGCAGGACCAGGTTCCCCACGTCCTTGGAGGCGAAGGTGGCCCTGGCCGCCTCGACGTCGGTGGCCACTCCCTCGTAGTCCTCCCGCCCCGGGATGCCGGGGGCGATGATGGTCGTGGCTGCCTGGGCGCCAAGCTCGCCGCCCAGGGCGGAGACCACGGCGGCCTTGTCAACGGCCTGGGCGATCGCGGTGCGCACCTCCAGGTCGCTCACGCGCTCGGTGTTGATCGCCAGGTACAGCAGCGGACCGCCCTCAGGTGTCGTGGCCAGGCGGGCCTTGGCGTCGGCGTTGCCGGAAATCTGGGCGAGCTGGGCCGCAGCCACCAGGTCCGCACCGAAGGCGTTCGCGTCCTCGCCCGAGGAGGCAATGAGGCGCTGGGTGGCCGTGGACTCGTCCTGGCTCAGCTCGAAGACGATGGTGTCAGGCAGGGCCAGGCGGATGTCGTCGGTGTCGGCCGACCACTTCTCGTTGCGCTCCAGGGTCGCCGAGACGCCGGTGGAGTACTCGGCCACGCGGTAGGGGCCGGAGGCCAGGGGCTGACGCGCGTAGGTGGAAGGGTCGTCCTTGTCCTCAGGCACCGGGGAGAAGGCAGGCTGGGCCACGATCCAGGGCCAGTCGCCGTAGGCCTGCTTGAGGTGGAAGACGATCGTCTTGTCGTCCGGGGTCTCGATGGAGTCCAGGTGGGATCCCTCGTAAGGGCCCGCGTAGCCCTCGGCGTCGGCCAGCAGGGCCTTGTGGTAGGTCAGGCCCCCTGCCAGCGAGGCCGCGAAGGTGCGCTCCAGGCCGTACTTGATGTGGGCGCTGGTGATCGCGGTGCCGTCCTCGAAGGCCAGGCCGTCCTTGAGGGTGTAGGTCCAGGACCGGCCGTCCTCGCTCACTGTGCCGGTGTCGGTGGCCAGGTCCGCCACCACCTCGACGTCCGCACCCTCAGTCAGCTTCCAGGTGGTCAGGCGACGGTGGACCAGGGCCAGGGAGGTCATCGGCATCGACTGGCTCTTGGCAGGATCCCAGTTGATGTCGGTGGAGGAGGTGAGGATGCGCAGCGTGCCGCCGGCGGTGGCCGTGGCCGCGCCGCCCGAGCCGGAGGCCGAGCGCTCGTTGGCCCCGCAGGCGGCGAGCGTCAGGGCGAGGGCGGACATGCCCGCGCCGGCAAGGAGGTTGCGACGGCTGAGGGTGAAGGTTCGTGCCATGGTGGTGCTCTTTTCCTACAGGGTGCGCATCCCGCGGGCGCGGGTGCGGGTTCTTTGTGGTCCCGGCCCGCAGGCCGGGGGCTTGTGGTCCGACGGCGACGGTCGCCGTCGGGGACGGGCTCGGCTGAGCCCGCGGCCGGGCCCGGTCGGCCCGGCTGTCCTCCCAGGCGCGGCTGGTGAGCCGACGGCCGGGACGGCTGCGGCGTCGTCGGGCTCAGGCCCGGGGGTCGATGAGGGCGGCGAAGGCGTCGACGAGAAGGTTGGCGATGATGACGAAGGCGGCGGCCACGAGCGTGACCCCCATGACCACGGGCACGTCGACCGTGCCCACGGCGTCCATGAGCAGGGCGCCCAGGCCCTGCATGGAGAAGACCCGTTCGGTGATGACAGCCCCGCCCAGCATGGACCCCAGGTCCAGGGCGAAGTAGGTGACCACCGGCAGGGAGATGTTGCGCATGACGTGACGGCCGATGACCCGCTTCTCAGCCAGGCCCACCGCCCGTGCCGTGCGCACGTAGTCCTCTCCCATGTTCTCCAGCATCTCGCCGCGCACCATGCGGGCGTAGACAGCGGCGGAGATGAGCGCCAGCACCGTCCAGGGGAGGATGAGGTGCCAGGCCCAGTCCAGGGGGCTGCGGCTCAGCGGGACGTAGCCCGAGACCGGAACCATGTCCAGGGTGAAGCCGAACAGGAGGATCCCCAGCAGCCCCAGGAGGTAGGAGGGGGCTGAGACACCGAAGACCGTGCCCGTCATGATGAGGCGGTCCAGGCGGGAGCCGCGGCGCAGTGCCGAGACGACCCCCGCGCCCACACCCACGATGAGCCACAGGACGGCGGCACCGACCGCGATCGAGGCGGTCACCGGGAGCCGGGAGACCACGAGGTCGGTCACGGGCGTGGACAGGCGGAAGGAGTAGCCCAGGCAGGGAGCCGAGCAGACCACGGCGCTGGCGCCCTGGCCGAAGGTACGACCCTGGACGATGCCCACGAGGTAGTGCCAGAACTGGGCGTACCAGGGCTGGTCGTAGCCCATGAACTCGCGCGCCCGCTGGAGGTTGTCCGGTGTGCAGGGCTTGCCGCAGGCCAGTCCCGCCGGGTCGGAGGGCCACAGGGAGAAGATCGCGAAGGTAATGAAGGCGATGACGACCAGGACCAGGAGCGTCTGGACCAGACGCGAGGCCAGGAAGCGCAGTCGGTTCATCGGTTCTCACCGGTCCTGGGGTCGAGGGCGTCGCGCAGCCCGTCGCCAAAGAGGTTGAAGGCGAGGGTGACGAGGAACAGGGCGGCGCCGGGGAAGAGGAGGTACCACGGGTCGGTGCTCACCCAGGTCACGGCGTTACCGATGGACCGCCCCCAGGAGGGGGTCGGCGGAGCCACCCCCACGCCCAGGAAGGACAGGGCGGCCTCGGCGGTGATCTTGCCGGGGATCGCGATCGTGGTGAAGACGATGATGGTGGCCACGAGGTTGGGCAGGACCTGGGTGAGCAGGACGTGCCCCTGGGAGGCTCCCATAGCGCGTGAGGCGCCGACGAAGGTGCGTCCTCGCAGGGCGAGCGTGCGGCTGCGCAGGACACGTGCGGTCGAGGGCCACCCCAGGATCCCGATGATGAGGATCATGACGGCCACGCGCGGGGCGGTGGCCGGGATGATCGCTGAGATCGCGATCATGAAGACCAGGTGCGGGAAGCCCAGGGTCACGTCCGTCAGCCGGGAGACCAGCGCGTCCCACCAGCCTCCGAAGTAGCCGGCGCTCAGCCCCAGCGCGATGGCGATGACCATCGACAGCAGCGTGGCCCCCATGCCGATCGAGAAGGAGGTGCGGGTGCCCTCGATGACGACGGCGAACAGGTCGCGTCCGGTCTGGGGCTCCACGCCGAAGGGGTGGGCCGCGCTGATACCGCCGAAGCCGCCCAGCGGCAGGCCGGAGCCGTCCAGGGCGTCAAGGTCGTAGGTGTAGGGGTCCACGCCCACCACCTTGGTGATGAGGGGTGCGAAGACGGCGATCAGGGTGGTCAGCGCGACGATGACGGCACCGAGGACGGCTCCCCTGTCCTTGCGCAGGCGGCGCAGCACGTAGCGCCACCCGGTGGGGCGCTCGCCCACCCGGTCCGCGTCCGCGGCCGCGGTGGTGACCGGCTCACCAGCGGCGGTCTGCTCGCTGGCGGTGGCGTTGTTCTGGGTGTCCTGGGAGGACAGGGGCACGGGGGCACCTCACGGGGTCTTGTGAGCGCGGAAGCGCTCTGGCGAATGGGTGTGAAGCCGTCGTCAGCGACAGTAGCAACAACACATTCGCTTGGTCATGCGACCGAGACCTCTCCGTGGGCAGGCGACGCCGGTGGAGGCGTCGCGATGACTGAGGAGACGCTAGCAGCGTCCACAGGTGGTTGACGAGTCAGGTTCTTGTTTAGAGACGAGGGTCTCAGGCCGGCTCGACTCCGAGGAAGCTGGCCACCCGGGTGGAGCCGGGACGACGACGCAGCTCGTGCATCGGCCCGATCGCCAGCAGGTGCCCGCTGTCCATGACGCCCACGCGGTCAGCCACCGTCGCCGCCTCGGCATGGTCGTGGGTGACGTACAGGGCCGTGGTGCCCTGGTCGGTCAGGATCCGTCGCAGGTCCACGGCGAGCTGCTCGCGCATGGCCCGGTCCAGGGCGCTGAGCGGCTCGTCCAGGAGCAGCAGGCGTGGCTGCGGAGCCAGGGCGCGGGCCAGGGCCACGCGTTGGGCCTGGCCGCCAGAGAGCGTGGTGATCTCGCGCCCGGCGTAGCCGGACAGTCCCACCAGCGTGAGCATCTCCTGCACCCGAGCACGCCGCTGCGCCCGGGGCAGCCCCGTCAACCCGTAGGCGACGTTACCGGCCACGTCCCGGAAGGGAAAGAGCTGTCCGTCCTGGAACATGAGGCCGAATCCACGCTTGTGGACAGGCAGGGCGACGACGTCGTCTCCGTCCCAGCAGATCTCGCCACCAGCGAGGTCCTCCAGCCCGGCCACGGCACGCAGCAGGGAGGACTTCCCGCAGCCGGAGGGGCCCAGGAGCGCCACCACCTCACCTCGGCCCACGGTCAGGCTCACGCCGTCGACGGCGCGGACCGGGCCGGAGGCGGGCGCGCCCCGGCGCCGTCCGGGAGCCGGCGGGTAGGTGATCTCCAGGTCGCGGACCTCCAGGCCCGTTCCTGCGGCTTCCGGCGCGGACCCGTGCGTCTGGCTGGTTGCGGCTGGAGTCATGGCGTCTCCTCCCCCGTGGTCGGCAGCGCGACCGGCTCACGGCCACGCCGCAGGTGGATGGTCTGGGCCCGCTCGCAGGCGAGCATGATCGCCGCCGTCCCGGCCGCCAGCACCACAGCCGCCGCCAGCCCCATCCCCTGGTTCTGGGCACCGGGGGACCCGATGAGGCGATAGAGGACCACTGGCAGGGTGGGGGTCTGGGGGCGGGCGAGGAAGGACGTGGCCCCGAACTCACCCAGGCTCGTGGCCAGGGCGAATCCGACGGCCAGCCCGCCGGCCCGTAGCAGGTGCGGCCCGTCCACCGTGGCCAGCACCCGACCGCTACCTGCCCCCAGCGCCGCGGCGACCTCGCGCTGACGCGGGTCGATAGCCCGCAGCGCCGGCAGGAGGGTGCGCACCACCAGCGGCACCGCGACCACGGCCTGGGCCAGCGGCAGGACCCACCAGCTGCGGGTCAGTGCCAGAGGAGGCCGGGTGAGCGTGATGAGGAAGCCGAAGCCGACCGTGACGGCAGACACTCCCAGCGGCAGCATGAAGACCGAGTCGAGCAGGAGGACCCCGCGGCGCAGCCACGGCGACCGGGGGCGACGAGAGACCACGAGGCTCACTGCCGTCCCGACGGCCAGGGCGATGAGCGCTGCGGTCACAGCCACCCGCAGGGAGTTGCCGGCGGCCTGCCACACGGTGACGAGCAGGGCGTGACGACCGCCGGTGGTGGACAGGTCGGTGTAGTTGGCCAGGGTCCACTGGCCGCCACGGCGCAGCGAGCGTGCCAGGAGGACGAGGACAGGAGCTACCAGCAGCCCGGCCACCACCGTCAGGGTCAGGACCAGGGCAGGCAGGTCACCACGGCGCAGGCGCGTGGGCGGCACGTCCAGGTGCAGGCGCAGCCAGGCCTGGGAGGCACGACGCGTACGCTCAGTCAGCCACAGCACCGCGGCGATGACCAGCAGCTGGAGGACTGAGAGCACGGCCGCCGCCCGCAGGTCGAGGTACTGGGCGGTGAGCACGTAGATCTCGGTCTCGATGGTGCCGATGCCGGTACCGCCCAGGACCAGGACGACCCCGTAGGCGGTGGCGCAGAAGAGGAAGGTCAGGGAGGCTGCCGCCGCGGTCGTGGGAGCGAGACTGGGCAGGGTGACGGTGCAGAAGGCCCGCCAGGGCGAGGCTCCCAGGGTGCGCGCTGCCTCGACGGCGCGCGGGTCCAGCCGTGACCACATGGTGCCCACCATGCGCACGACCAGCCCGTAGTTGAAGAAGACCAGGGCGGCGACGACGGTGAGGACCGAGCCGTCCAGGGCGCCGTCGGCCACGCCGCCCAGCGGGCCACCGCGGGTGACCAGGGCGTGGAAGGCGATACCGACGACGACGCTGGGCAGGACAAAGGGAACGGTCACCACGGTCCGCAGCAGGTCCCGTCCAGGAAAACGGCGCCGGTAGAGCACGCAGGCACCCGGGACCCCGAGCAGGACGCAGATCGCGGTGGCAGCGCTGGCCTGGAGCAGGGTCTGGCGAATGATGCGCCAGGTGCGCGGGCGAGCCAGGACCTCAGCGAAGCCGGACAGGTCCAGGGCGCCCTGCGGCGCCAGGCCGCGAGCCAGCAGGCTGGCCACCGGCCAGGCGAAGAAGACGGCAAGGAAGGCAAGCGGCAGCACCACGGCCAGGAACCAGCCCAGGCGCTGAGGCGTCGTCGTCCTCGGGCCGCGCCGGCGGGACCGGGCGCACCGAGCCCGCCCGGCCTGCAGCGCGCGGGCGGCAGGCCGGGGGGCGGGCCCAGGCACAGCGCTCACGCGCCGACGGCCTGCGTCCACGTGGCCAGCCAGGCCTCGCGGTTGGCAGCGATCGCGTCCGCCTCAACGGTGACCGGGGAGTCGGAGACCTTGCCGAAGGCAGTCATGGCCTCGCTCAGCGTGGCCTCGGGACTGACCGGGTACATGTACATGTTGTCCGGGATAGAGCTCTGGACGTCGGTGGACAGCATCCACTCGATGAAGGCCCTGGCTCCCTCAGGGTTGGCGCCGCCTGCCAGTGCGCCGGCGTACTCGACCTGGCGGAAGGCGGTGGCCAGCACCGAGGCGGTGGAGGAGGAGGTACCGTCCTCGCTCACCGTGGCGGCCGGGGAGGAGGAGTAGGAGACCACGATCGGGTAGGCGCCACCCTCACCGCCGCCGGAGAAGTCGGTGTAGTAGGCGTTGGTCCAGCCCTCGTCGATCTTGGTGCCGTTGGCCACCAGCTGCTTCCAGTAGCCGGCGAAGCCGTCCTCACCGAAGTGGCCGATGGTGGCCAGCAGGAAGGCCAGGCCCGTGGAGGAGGTAGAGGGGTTGATGGCCACGAAGAGGTCCTTGTACTCCGTCCTGGCAAGGTCCTCGAAGGAGGACGGCGGGGTCAGGCCCTTGTCCGCGAACCAGGCGGAGTCGATGTTGACGCACACCTCCCCGAAGTCGACGGGTACCAGGGCCGGGGTGGAGTCGACGACGTACCGCTCGGCCTGGTCCGGCACAGTGACGGTCACGGAGGTGTCGATGACCTCCTCGTCCAGGGCGCGAGAGGCGAAGGTGTTGTCGATGCCGAAGACGGCGTCGCCCAGCGGTGCGTCCTTGGTCAGGACCAGCTTGTTGACCAGCTCACCGGCGTCGCCGCTGGGGACGATCTCCAGGGTGTAGCCGCTGTCCTTCTCAAAGGCGGCCACGAGCTCGTCAGGCACGTGGAAGGAGTCGTGGGTGAGCACGGTGACCTTGGACCCCGGTCCGGCGGCGGAGCCGGAGGCGGTGGAGGCAGAGCCGGAGCCCTTCGAGCCGCAGGCGGCCAGGCTCGCGCCGACGGCGCCCAGGGCCAGGGTGCCAAGGACCTGACGGCGGGTGGGGGCGAGGACTCGGTGGGTGGTGGGATAGGTGGCCTGAGCCATGTGGTGTTCTCCTGGATCGGTGTCAGGAGGGCTCGCGCACGCGGCCGATCCGCGGGCGCGGGGAGAAGCTCGACTTCCTTCGCCGGTACGAACCGGAGCAGGTTCGAGGGTCTGCGGTCTTCCGCACTCTCAGCGCCCGACGGCGCTCCCCTGTCGTGAGGCCGAGTGTAACCTGAAAACTGCCGGTGCCCGATGCCGGAGTCTTCCTGCACCAGATGCAGGAGCGTCCCGGAGATGAGAGGAGCAGGACCGTGGAGGACGTCAGTATCTGGGCCGTGGTGTGGGACCTGGGCTTCGCCGCGCTCTGGGCGGCGTTGCTCGCATGGTCCCTGCGCCGCGACCACCGTCAGCTGCGCTGCGGCTTCTTCGCGCTGCTGACGACCTACTTCCTGCTGGCTCTGCTGGCCACGCTTCCCTCCTTCGTCCCCGGCCTGCGGCTCCTGGTTCTCCTGGCGGCCTTCGCCTGGTTCCTCCTCATGGCCGCGCTGCCCCTTATGCTCGTGGTCAACGGCCTGCAGGTCCTGCGCCGGGAGGGCAGGAGGCCCGCTAACGTCCTGAGCCTGCTGCTGGGCATCGGGCTCGTGGCGGCGCCGGTGTGCGCCCTTGTCCTGGTGTCCATGACGCAGGCCTGGTCCGTGGCAGCAGCGGCCGAGCTCTTCGCCGCCTGCCTCTACCTGGGCAGCTTCCTCATCATCCTCCTGGCCCAGACCCTGGTGCAGCGGGTGTGGGGAGGGCACCGCGCCGTGCCCCACCCGGACGCTGTCGTCGTCCATGGTGCCGGACTCATCAACGGCGCGGTCACGCCGCTGCTCGCCTCGCGCGTCAAGACCGGCGTGGAGATCTGGCAGGACGAGGCCGCCAGACGGAAGGAGCCGTCGGCCAGGACCGACGGCGAGCCGGGTCGCGGCGCGCCGGTCCTGGTGATGAGCGGTGGTCAGGGAGCCGACGAGCCCACCAGCGAGGCCAGCGCGATGGCTGAGTACGCCGTAGGACTTGGGGTGCCGCGCGAGGACATCGTGCTGGAGGACCGCTCCACCACCACACGCGAGAACATCGCCTTCACCCGTGATCTTCTGGCGGACCTGGCCGCCCGGCACGACGCCTCATACGACCAGGTCCTGCTGGTCACCTCCTCCTACCACGCCGTACGTACCGCGATCCTGGCCTCGGACATGGGGACGAGCTGGGCCGTCGCCCCGGCCCCGACCGCCCGTTACTACGCGATCAACGCCTGGCTGCGCGAGTACGTGGCCGTGCTGACCTACCGACGTCGCGCAGCCGCGGTGTGGGCGGCCCTCATGGCTCTCATGGCCGTGGGATTCGCCGCCCTGTACCTGCTGAGCCTGTGACCGGCCTTGTCCGTCACGGCGGACACCGAGCACAGTAGGATCGCCACAGCGCCGCCGCGGGCGCTTCCGACGACTCCGGGAGGACCTATGTCTCGCACCCCCTCCGCCGGCCTCGCCTGGCAGGCGACCGCCGCCCTGACCACTCTGGCTGCAGGCTTCCTGGCCGACCGGGCTGTCCGCACCGCCTGGCGCACGGGCAGCGGCAAGCCAGTCCCCACGGACGAGGACCTGCTGGACACCCCCGTCCTCCAGGTCGTGGCCTTTGCCGCGCTCTCCGGCGCGATCGCCGGCGTCGTCCAGCAGCTGAGCCTGCGCAAGGCCGCGTCCTGGTACGGCGGGGCGAGCTTCAACCCGCTACGCCCGCAGACCATCAAGGCGATCGAGGACTGAGCCAGCGCCACCACCAGCCGCGGGTCCTTGCTGCGCGCGAGGACGTCTCACTCCCTGAGTAGGCTGGCCGTATGACCTCCTTGATGATCCTGCGCCTGGTGTGCTCGGTCCTCGTCTGTGCCTTCACGGCCGTCGGCGTCGCCCTGTTCGCACGCGCCTGCCTCGTCATCATCGCCCGGATGCGCCTGGGGCGCCCCGCTGAGGACCGTAGCCAGCAGCCGTGGCGCCGCACCGCCCGGATGCTGGGTGAGGTCCTCAGCCACCGGTCCTTCCGCGCACGTACCTGGATCGCCGTGGCGCACTGGCTGGTCATGGTCAGCTTCCCGCTGCTCTTCCTCACGCTGGTCACCGGCTACGGGCAGGTCCTGAGCGGCCCGGCCTTTACCCTGCCCTGGCTGGACCACCAGGCGTGGTGGAGCTGGATCGTGGAGGGGATCTCCTGGCTGAGCCTGGCTGGGATCGTCGGGCTCATCCTCGTGCGTCGTCGACTCACTGCGGGCGGCGGCGCCAAGCCTCCCTTCGACTCCACGAGCGAGGGCGGGACACGCACCCGCTCACCCCGCTTCTCCGGTTCCTCAGCGGGGCAGGCCGTCTTCGTCGAGGCCGTGGTCCTCGCCGTCGTCGTCTGCGTCCTGGTGCTGCGGATGCTGGAGGCCACGCACCTGCACCTGACCGCTCCCCGCTCCCCGCTCGGCTCCTGGACCCACTACCCGCTCACCGCCTGGGCCGTACCGCTGCTCAGCCCCCTCGGCGCTACCGGGACCGAGGCAGCGGTCCTGGTCGTGGCCACGATCAAGGTCGTCGTCTCGATGAGCTGGATGGTCGTCATCGGGCTGCAGCCGTCCATGGGAGTGGCCTGGCACCGTTTCCTCGCCGTCGTCAACGTCTGGGCCCGCCGGGACGTCTCCGTCACGCCCACCGCCCCGACCTTACGAGAGAGCCCCGCCACGACGACCAAGGCCCTGGGGCCGGCCAAGGAGCTGGTCTTCGACAACGCGCAGAAACGCGCGACATCTCTCACGGCCCAGACGCTGGACGACCTGGACGCCGCCATGGAGGCAGCCGAGGAGCAGGATCGCGAGCTCACCCTGGGCGTGAGGCGCATCGAGGACTTCACCTGGAAGGGGCTGCTCGACTTCTCCACCTGCACCGAGTGCGGACGCTGCCAGGACCTGTGCCCGGCGTGGAACACCGGTAAGCCCCTGTCCCCCAAGCTCTTCACGCTCGCCCTGCGTGACCACCACGCTGCTGCCGCGCCCTTCCTCAAGGCCGCTGCGAGCCTGGGCACCTCCCCGCAGGAGGTCACCGAGGAGCAGGCGAGGGCGCACGGCGGTCTCCTGAGCGGCTCACGGACAGGGCTGGCCGAGGGCTCGGCCCACACGCAGGACGTGCTCGGTGCCCTTCTGGCCGCCAAGGCGGCTCCGGCCGAGTCCGGCGTGTCCACCCGGCCCGCTCCCCTGGTCGGTGAGGTCATCCCGGCAGACGTCTTGTGGTCGTGCACCACCTGCGGGGCCTGCGTCGACCAGTGCCCGGTCGACATCGAGCACGTGGACCACATCATTGACCTGCGCCGTCAGCAGGTGCTCATGGAGTCTGCCTTCCCCAAGGAGCTGGGGCAGGTGTTCCGCAAGATGGAGTCCAGGGGCAACCCCTGGGGCCTGGCACCGCGCAAGCGCATGGACTGGGCCAAGGACCTCGGCTTCGAGGTCCCCGTGATCGGTGTGGACGTCGAGGACGCCAGCGAGGTCGACTACCTGTTCTGGGTCGGCTGCGCCGGCGCCTACGAGGACCGCGCCAAGAAGACCACACGTGCCGTCGCCGAGCTGCTGCACACCGCGGGGGTCTCCTTCGCCGTGCTCGGTGACGCCGAGTCCTGCACCGGAGACCCGGCTCGGCGCGCCGGCAACGAGATCCTCTTCCAGATGCTGGCAGGCCAGAACGTCGAGACCCTCAACGAGGTCAAGGCCCACAGGATCGTGGTCACCTGCGCCCACTGCTTCAACACCCTGGCCCGGGAGTACCCGCAAGTGGGCGGACACTACGAGGTCCTCCACCACACCCAGCTGCTGTCCCGTCTCGTGCGCGAGGGTCTCCTTAAGCCGGTGCCGGCCCCGGTGGGCCCCCAGGCAGGTGACGGTGGCCGTACCAGCCTGCCTCTGGCTGCGCCATCGCCCACCGTCACCGTCCACGACGCCTGCTACCTGGGCCGCCACAACCAGGTCTACTCCCCTCCCCGCGAGCTCATCGAGGCCACCGGCGCCAGGACCGTGGAGATGCCACGCAACCGGGAGCGCTCCTTCTGCTGTGGCGGAGGCGGTGCCCGGGCCTTCATGGAGGAGTCGATCGGCACCCGGATCGCCGTCGAGCGCTCACGTGAGGCCATCGGCACCGGGGCCCAGGTCGTTGCCACAGCCTGCCCGTTCTGCACCACGATGCTCTCCGACGGCGTAGCCAGCCAGGGCGCGCAGGTGCGAGTCACGGACGTGGCCACCCTCATGCTGGAGGCGGTCCGGCGCGGGCAGGAGGCCTGAGCCAGCCGGCTTCGCGCTCTCGGCGCTCGTCATCGACCTGGTCGCCATGCGCCCGGTCCGGCGGGCTACCCCCGGACTGTCCCTCCCCAAGAAGACTCTCGACGGCGAGCAGCAGCAGGCAGGAGCGCTACGCCAGCCCTCCCAGCGCCTTGGCCCGGGCCAGGACCCGGTCCAGCATCTCCTCGGTCAGACGTCCCGTGAAGGTGTTCTGCTGACTGGGGTGGTAGCTGCCCAGCAAGGTGACCTCCCCGTTGTCGGGCCGGGTCAGCACCGCCTCGGCGCCGTGCCCAAAGCGTGGGGCCGGCCGCGGCACCTGCCACCGGGCATCCCGGGCCAGGCGCAGGGCCGTGCGCCAGGCGATGCCACCCAGCGCCAGCAGCACGCGCGGACGCACCAGGTCCAGCTCCCGCGCGATCCACGGCAGGCAGGTGGCCTGCTCCGCCGCCGTCGGCTTGTTGGCTGGAGGGGCGCAGCGCACGGCCGCCCCCATCCGCACGCCCCGCAGCCTCTGGCCGTCGCCGGCGTGGAGGGAGGTGGGCTGCACGGCCAGTCCGGCGCGGTACAGCGCCGCCCACAGCCAGTCCCCAGAGCGGTCGCCGGTGAACATGCGGCCGGTGCGGTTGGCTCCGTTGGCGGCTGGCGCCAGGCCGATGACGTAGACCGGGGCGTCCTCGGGCCCCAGCGACGCCACCGGCCTGCCCCAGTAGGGCTGGTGGGCGAAGGACGCGCGGCGCCCCGTGGTCGCGACCTTCTCGCGCCAGGTCACCAGGCGCGGGCAGGCCCGACACACCGAGACCCGGGCGTCGAGCTCGGGCAGGGTGGCGTCATGGGCGAGCTCGCGCACCTGCTGCGCGCTGTGGGCGACGGCGGTGGCCGGCTGCGCGGGGTCACCGGGCCAGCCCGTGCCCGGCGGCACGGGAGAGTCGCAAGGCTGACCGGTGAGGGGATGAACCTCAGCCATCGAGGGGGTCCTCCTGCTCCATACCGGCGCTCCCAGCCACCTGCACGCGGATCCTGGGTAGCCGTACGACGAAGCGTTCCAGGAAGAATTGCGTCAGAGGGCCGATCGCCAGGGCATAGACCACCGTCCCGGCTCCGATCATCCCGCCGAGCACCCAGCCGACGAGCACCACGCTGACCTCGATTCCGGCGCGCGCGAGCCGTATCGAGGCTCCTGTGCGGGCGTGGAGCCCGGTCATGAGGCCGTCACGCGGGCCAGGGCCGAGCTGGGCGCCGATGTACAGGCCCGATGCCAGGCCGTTGAGGACCACTCCCGCGACCATGAGAGCGACCCGTGCCACAGGGTGGTTCCAGGTCGGCAGGAGGGCCAGGCTCCAGTCCAGCGAGAGGCCGATGAGGACTGCGTTGAGCACCGTGCCCAGGCCTGGCCAGGTGCGCAGCGGGAGCCACGCCAGCAGCACCAGGACACCGACGAGGATCGTCACCACCCCGATGCTCGCGCCGCTCCTGACGGACAGGCCCTGGTGAAAGACGTCCCAGGGGGCGTTGCCCAGGCGCGAGCGCACCATCATGCCCTGGGAGGCACCGAGGAGGACCAGCCCCACGAGCAGCTGAGCCAGCCGGCGTGGCAGCTGCCCGGCACGCAGCTGGGCGAGCGGGCCTCGGTCATCAAGGAGCACAGGAGGATCCTAGTGAGCCGCCAGCCGCGCAGGGGACAGGACAGCCCTGACAACACCTGTCAGCGTCGTCGCCCGTCCCTAGTCTCGTGCCATGAGTATCTCTCCCTCTCCCAGCCTCTTCGACGCCGCAGCCTACGAGGGAGCCGAGGTCGATGACCCCACGCGCCCGTTGGCCGACAGGCTCCGTCCGCGTTCACTGGCCGAGGTCGTCGGCCAGGAGCACCTCCTGGCTCCCGACGCCCCGCTTGGACGCATGGTGGAGTCCGGGCGCCTGTCCTCGATCATCCTGTGGGGACCTCCCGGTTGCGGGAAGACGACGATCGCCCGCCTGCTGGCCTCTGGCACGGGTCTGGTCTTCGAGCAGGTCTCCGCCACCTTCTCCGGGGTGGCCGAGCTGCGCAAGATCTTGAGCGCTGCTGCCCAGCGGCGTCAGATCGGCCAGGGGACTGTGCTCTTCGTTGACGAGATCCACCGGTTCAACCGCGCTCAGCAGGACTCCTTCCTGCCCTACGTCGAGGACGGCACGGTGGTGCTGGTCGGCGCCACCACGGAGAACCCCTCCTTCGAGCTCAACGGTGCTCTCCTGTCCCGCTGCCAGGTACTGGTGCTGCGTCGTCTGTCCGACCAGGCCCAGGCCGAGCTCATCAAGCGGGCTGAGCAGCTCAGCGGCCGTCCCCTGCCGCTCACGCAGGAGGCGCGTGAGGCCCTGACTGCCATGGCCGACGGCGACGGCCGCTACCTGCTGGGGATGGTCGAGCAGCTCCTAGGGCACCTGTACCACCCAGGGCAGGAGGGTGGTAAGCCGCTGGACGTTGCTGGCCTGTCCGCCGTCGTCTCCGCCCGCGCTCCCCTGTACGACAAGTCCCGCGACGAGCACTACAACCTCATCTCCGCCCTGCACAAGTCGATGCGCGGATCGGACCCGGACGCCGCCTTGTACTGGCTGGCGCGCATGCTGGGCGGTGGTGAGGACCCGCTGTACGTGGCCAGGCGCCTGGTGCGTTTCGCCAGCGAGGACGTGGGCATGGCGGACCCAGGTGCGCTGCAGATGACCCTTGCTGCCTGGGACACCTACGAGAGGCTGGGCTCACCCGAGGGTGAGCTCGCCATTGCCCAGGCGGTGGTCTACCTGGCCACGGCGCCCAAGTCGATCGCCGTCTACCGCGCCCTCGCCCGCGCGCGCAAGGCCGCCTCAGCCACCGGCTCGCTCATGCCTCCCGCGCACATCCTCAACGCTCCGACCCGTCTCATGAAGGAGCTGGGCTACGGGGAGGGCTACCAGTACGACCCGGACACCGCCGACGGCTTCTCGGGCGCCGACTACATGCCTGCGGGTTACCCACCGCACGAGAAGCGTGAGGCCTTCTACGAACCCACCGACCGCGGTCACGAGCGCCGTATCCGCGAGCGCCTGGAGTACTGGAAGACGCTGCGCGAGCAGATCCGCAGTCAGCCCTCGCAGGACTGAGCCACGCACGTCCCCACCGACCTCCCACGCCCCGACCGACCACGACAATCTCGGCCGACCACCAAGACCCTGGCGGACCCCCGCATGCGCGCGATTGCGGGGGTCCGTCGCCCGTCTCGCGGTCGGTCTGCACACTGGTGGTCCGCACTAGCCTGACCTCATGAATGACCAGGACCAGATCGTCAGGCGCGTCCCCTCCCACATCCAGGTGCGCGGCGCTCGCGTGCACAACCTGCGCGATCTCGACGTCGACGTCCCCCTGGGCCAGGTGGTGGCCGTGGCCGGAGTCTCTGGCTCGGGCAAGTCCTCCCTCGCGCTGGGCGTGCTCTACGCCGAGGGTGCCAGGCGCTACCTAGAGTCCCTGTCCACCTACACCCGTCGGCGCATGACGCAGGCTGCCCGCCCCGACGTCGACGAGGTGCGCTACGTCCCGGCCGCCATCGCCCTGCACCAGCGCCCGGCTGTCCCCGGTATCCGCTCCACCTTCGGCACCTCCTCCGAGGTTCTCAACCCGCTGCGCCTGGCTTACTCCCGCCTGGGCCGCCACCTGTGTCCGAACGGCCACCGCTGCGAGCCGACGACGCTCGTGGCCTTGGAGAGGCCGCTAACCTGCCCTGTGTGCTCGGTGAGCTTCATGGGTCCGGGCGCGCAGTCCTTCGCCTTCAACTCCGACGGCGCCTGCCCTCAGTGCCAGGGCACCGGCGAGGTCCGTCAGATCGACGAGGACAGCCTGGTCCCGGACCAGAGCCTGACCCTGCGCGAGGGCGCGGTGCGCTCCTGGAGCATCTTCGGCATCTCGTGGATGTGGCACGTTGCCCAGGCCCTGGGGGTACGCGTAGACGTTCCCTTCCGCGAGCTGAGCGACGAGGAGCGTGAGACCGTCCTGCATGGGCCACAGGTCACGCGCCAGGTCGCGATCCCCTCGAAGAACGGCAAGCTCTTTGACCTCAACGCCACCTACCGCAACGCCGTGCGAGCGGTGGAGGAGGCCATGAGCGGGACCACGAGCGCCAAGGGGCTGGAGCGGCTCAACCGCTTCCTGCACGTGCGCACCTGCCCTGCCTGCCACGGCTCACGACTGTCCCGAGCGGCACGCTCAACAACGCTGACGGCCGCTGGCCGTGAGCTGAGCCTGGACCAGGCCTGCGCCCTGCCGCTGGGTGACCTGCTGGAGTGGGTGAGGCACGTGCCCTCGGCGGTTCCTGAGGAGCTGACAGCCATGGCTCACCAGGTCATTGAGGAGCTGGAGGTTATCGCCCGCCGCCTGGTCGAGCTCGGCCTGAGCTATCTCAGCCTGGACCGGGCCGGGGCGACCCTGTCCACGGGCGAGCGTCAGCGGGTCCAGCTCGCCCGCGCGGTGCGCAACCACACCACCGGCGCCCTCTACGTCCTGGACGAGCCGAGCATCGGGCTGCACCCGGCCAATATCGAGGGTCTGCTCGGGGTGATCGAGGACCTCCTGGCAGACGGCAACTCCGTGGTCCTGGTGGATCACGACGCCGCGCTGCTGAGCCGGGCCGACTGGCTGCTGGAGATCGGGCCCGGCTCGGGAGCCGAGGGCGGGCAGGTGGTCGCTAGCGGACCACTGCCGGAGGTCACCAGGGCGCCAGACAGTCTCATCGCCCCGTTCATCACGGGCCAGGCGCCGGTCCTGGTCCGCCGGCAGGCTGAGGAGGACGAGGTCTTCACTGCCGGAGCCATCCACCTGGAGACCGCGGCGGTCCACACCGTCCACGCCTTGGACGTCACGGTCCCCGAGCGCCGGCTGACCGCTGTCACCGGGGTGTCCGGATCAGGCAAGACCACCTTGGTCCTGGACTCCCTGGTTCCCGCCCTGCGCTCACTGGAGGCCGAGACCCCGCTACTGGCTCCCGCGACCTCGATCCAGGCCACCAGCACCCGCCGCGTCGTCGTCGTGGACGCCACCCCGATCGGTTCCAACGTGCGATCGACCGTGGCCACCTACTCAGGCGTCCTGGACGTCCTGCGCCGGGTCTACGCCACTCTGCCTGAGGCTCAGGCCGCCGGGCTCAAGGCCGGGGACTTCTCCTACAACACCGGCTCCTTGCGGTGCCCCGAGTGCGACGGCACCGGTCAGGTCTTCCTGGACGTGCAGTTCCTTCCGGACGTCGACATCGTCTGCCCCCGGTGCCGCGGCAGCCGCTACGACACCGGGGCCTGGGAGATCCGTCGGCAGGCGGCCTCGGCGCTGTCCCTGCCCGAGCTCCTGGGCCTGACGGTCCGTCAGGCTCTCCAGGCCTGCGCGGACCTGCCGCAGGTACGCCGTCGGCTGCGGCTGCTGGTGGACCTCGGACTGGGCTACCTCACGCTCGGGGAGACGACGACGGCGCTGTCAGGTGGCGAGGCCCAGCGCCTGAAGCTCTCCACCTACCTCGGCTCCTCCCAGGAGGGCACGCTGTTCGTCCTGGACGAGCCGAGCATCGGGCTGCACCCTCTGGACGTCCAGGTCCTGCTCTCCGTCCTGGACCGGCTCATCGAGGACGGCGCGAGCGTGCTCGTCATCGAGCACGACCTGGACATGATCGCCAACGCGGACTGGGTCATCGACCTGGGGCCGGGCGGGGGCCAGGAGGGTGGTCGCGTCGTTGCAGCCGGCACACCGCAGCAGATTGCCCAGGCTCCCGGCAGCGTCACAGGACGTTACCTGGCCCAGCACCTGACAGCGCCGGAGGCCCGGTAGCCCTTGCCCTAGCTCTCCACCAGGACGGCAGCGGTGAGCGCCGGAAGTCGCAGCAGCCCGGTCGCTGGGTCGAAGCAGGTCGACTTCACCCGCTCGTCCTCGCCCTCCGCCTGGATGTCACTGAGCTCAAAGAAGCGCCCCACCAACGGCTCCACCCGCTGCTCGACCTCCTGGTTGGTGGCGTTGATCGCCACCATGACCCCGTCCAGCGCCGGGTCGAGATCGCCCTGGCCGGCGCCGTCGTCGACCACCATGATGATGACGCCGGAGCGAGCCTCCCTGCCGCTGACAGGGAAGGAGACCCGATCGTGGATGAGCGCGGCCGACCCGAGGGTGAGGAGCGGAGTTGAGCGGCGCAGGCGCAGCAGGTCCAGGGCCGCCGCACGCGCAGCGGCGATATGCGCCGGGCTGGGACGCAGGTCGGTGCGTGAGAGCAGCTCCGCCTGGATGATCCACCGCTCAAAGTTGCGCCCGGCTGGCGGAAGCCCCCGCCCCCACCCGTTGTCCTGGCCGGACCAGTCAATGGCGTTGAAGTGGTCTCCTGAGTTGTAGGAGTCGCGGTCCAAGGACTTGCTGCGCAGCATCTCGGTGCCCGCGGACCAGAAGCAGGGGGACTGGCCCAGCGTGATCGCCGCAAGGCACACCGTGCTCAGCCGTACCCGGTCCTCCATCGAGGTGCCTGGAGGAAGCTTGTAGGCCAGGCGGTCAAAGAGCGTCTCGTCGTCGTGGGCGTCCACGTAGGCGATGGAGTCCACCGGCTCGTCCCCGTACCCGGCCGGAGCCTGCCCGTAGCGCAGGTCCTGCCCACGTAGCCAGGTCCCGTCCGCGCTCAGCAGCTCCATCTCGCGCAGGTTCCCGGCCAGGGACAGACGAACGAGGTCCGTGCGCCACCGCAGGTCCTCCCGGTCGGCCTGCTCGCTCCCGCTGCCCCGCCCCGAGGGGTGCGAGGCCGCACCCGTGCCCAGTCCCTGCCCCTGACGTGGGTCGGGACCGAAGTGGTCTCCCCCGTGGAGGGCGTCACGGACGCGGTCGTTGAAGGTGCCGATGTGAAGACCGTCCTGCGCCCCGACCTGACCCTGGACCGCCTGGCGGAACAGGGCGTTGTCCGCGACCTCGCCCATGTTCCAGCCCTCACCGTAGAGGTAGACCTCGTGCCCGACGGCGTCCTCGCTCACCTCGTCCAGGGCCTGACGCAGCCGCTTCATCGTGGTGGTGGAGTGGTAGCCCATGAGGTCGAACCGGAAGCCGTCCACCCGGTAGTCACGCACCCAGGACACGCAGGCGTCGATCATGAGGCGCTCGGCCATCGCCCGCTCGGTCGCCACGTTGTTGCCGCAGGTGGAGCTCTCCACCTGTCCAGTGGCGTCCAGACGGTGGTAGTAGCCGGGCACGATCCGGTCCAGGACGCTGCTGGGATCCTGGCCGCTAGCGGCGGTGTGGTTAAAGACCTGGTCGAGGACCACCTGAAGCCCCATGCCGTGCAGGGCACCGATCATCTCGCGCACCTGGACCGTGCGCGCGCCACCGTCCTGGTGACCATCGGTGGCATAGGAGCCCTCGGGAGTCATCCAGTGGAAGGGGTCGTAGCCCCAGTTGTAGGCGTCGAGGTCGGCCACGGCCCCCACAGCCGCCTGGGGCCGGCGGGAGGCGCCTGAGGTCCCCTCCGGGATCTCCGGTACCCGCTGACGGCTCCGGTCCTCAGGGACGGTGGAGAAGTCGAAGACAGGCAGCAGGTGCACCGTGTCAATGCCCGCCTGGGCCAGCGCGCGCAGGTGCCGGGTCCCGGCCGAGTCGATGGTGAAGGCCTCGTAGGTGCCGCGCAGCCCGGGCGGCACCGTGGGGTCCGCAGCCGAGAAGTCCCGCAGGTGCAGCTCGTAGATCGCTCGAGCGGCATCGACGGGGACCACCGGGTTGAGGTTCTCGCACCACGCACCAGGCTTGAGCTCCTTGCAGCCCAGGTCCACCGCCACCGAGCGCCGCGAGTCCACCGTCAGAGCGCGCGAGTAGGGGTCAGTGACGAGGTTGGTCTCCACCTGCCCGGTGGCAGGCGCGTAGACGCAGACCTCCCACAGGTAGTGGCAACCCGCCCGAAGTCCCGCGTCCCCAGCGTGCCTGGCCGCCACCTCCCAGCGCCCGTCCTGACAGCGCTGCGCCTGGAGCCTGACCGGGTCCCCCGTCACCAGCGGGAGCGATCCTGTCCGATCTGGGGTCGGCCAGGCAAGCAGGTCCACGCGTACGGCCGTGGGAGACCACAGGGCGAAGGAGGGGACGGCCTCGCCGCCGGGAGGGAAGGTGACGCCCAGCGGAGCGCTGCCGTCTCGAGCGCTGGCGACCCGACCCCACAGGCGGTCGATGACCGGCCAGGTCTGCACACCGGTACAGGCCGTCACCCAGCTGCTCGTAGCCGCTGAGGTTCGTTGGACGACGAGGAGCTGGCCGGTGAGCAGGACAGCGACGTCGTCGTCGATCAGTCGTGGGGCACCGAACTCGTCCTGGGTCGTGAGAGCCAGGTAACCGGCGAGCTGTGGGTGGGCCTCCACGAGGCTGCTGTCCAGGCGGCCGATGAGGCCGAGAGGGATCTCGCTGCCGCGCTCGCCACGCTGCAGCAGTCCGTCCTTGAGCCCGACGCTGCCGTCTGGCGAGCTGACCAGGCCAAAGCTCAGTGTCGGTGCGCCTGGACGACCGCCGTCACCGCCCAGGCAGTCCTCCAGGCGAACGCCCGGTGGCAGGAGGTCAGGAGGCCAGGCGAGGGTGGACTCATCGACCCAGTAGGCACGCATCTGGCCGGTGCCCGCAACCGCGTGGTGCACCGCCGCCTCATGGTGCGCGTGAGCGCTGGTCATGACGACCGCCTTTCCTCCCTGCTCGCAGAGTCTGCCTGTCCCCGGCGGCGCACCCTGGCAGCCGCCCGCGTCGCCGGAAGCAGTCACCTCACGAGGATGACGCTACTCACTCTTTCACGACCTCCGCGCGCAGACCAGGGACGAGCGGGTCCCTCCTCAGCTCTCACGCGGACGACTCATGTGGGTGAGCATGACCGGCAGGCTGCGGTCCAGCAGGGCGGTGAGCCGGTCCTCGCGCCCGTCCATGAGCGCCGTACGCATCGAGCGCTCGGCAGCTGCGAACAGGAGCTCGGTCATGTCATCCGCACTGAGCAGGCACTCGCGGCCGATCGCCCCTAACCCGGTGACGACCACCTCACGCAGCGAGGCCTTGAAGGCCTCGTAGCCGCGCTGAAGCCCCTGCGCGTGCTCCTGGTTACGCAGGATGTAGCTCACGAACTCGTTCTGGAGCATGTAGAACTCGCGCGAGACCGGCATGGCCAGCACAAGGCGGTCCGCCAGGACCTCCAGGGCCTGCTGCACCTCGGCGTCGCTCGACGCCTGCGAGCGCGCCGCAGAGTCAGGAAGAGCCTCGTCCACAGCCTGGCGCACGAAGTCGGTCATCTGCTCCCACTCACGCTCAGCGAGCTGACGCACGAAGTGGTCCATGTCGGTGAAGTTGGAGTAGAAGGCACCCCGTGTGAACCCCGCCCGGGAGCACAGGTCCCCCACGCTGGTGGCCCCGATCCCCTGCTCGGCGAAGAGCTCGCGACCCGCCTCCAGCAGCAGGGCCTGGGTCTGCGCCCTCTTGCCTGAGGCGCCAGCAGAGACAGCTCGTCGCACCGCAGCGCCGCGCGCCGCTGCCCGGCTCGCGGCGTCTCGGAGCCGGGCACCCTTGTCTGCCGTGACACCCATGGACCTTCTTCCTCTCTGGCTCGCAGCACACACGATGACAGCCGAGGGCGAGCCTTGTCCTGTCATCTCAGCCACACGATACACATCTGTATTGCATCTGTCGATACAGGTCTGTATCGTCACGGTCCGGAACACGTCCCGGAAGGTCCTGTCATGAAGAAGCTCACCGGCTCGCGCATCGGCAACCTCGTTGTCGTCGCCGCCGTCGTCATCATCCCGCTGCTGTACGCGGGCCTGCTCACCCTCACCTACCAGAACCCCACCAACCGCCTGGGCGACATCACCGCCGCCGTGGTCAATGAGGACAGTGCCTACACCGCAACCCTGGCCTCCGGCGAGAAGAAGACCCTTGACCTGGGCGCCGAGCTGGAGAAGGCCCTGACCCAGCCGGACGGCTCCCAGGACGTCGGCTTCACCTGGACCTCGATGAGCGAGGCTCAGGCCCGTGCCGAGATGGGTGAGGAGAAGGTCCGCGCCATCCTCTACATCCCTGCGGGCTTCTCCCAGAAGGTCTCCCTGGTCGGCTCCCAGGACCCCTCACAGGCAGCCACCCAGGAGCTGCGACTGGTCACGGACGACGGCATCAACTACCTCGCCGGGACCATGGCCAGCACCGTCGCCTCCGAGCTCACCAACGCCCTTGACAGCCAAGGATCCGCTCAGGTGGTGGACACCCTCCTGCTCAGCGTGTCCACGATCCGCGACGGCATGGTGAGCGCCTCTGACGGCGCCACCACCCTGGCCGAGGGGACAACCACCCTGGCCGACGGCACCACGACGCTGTCCGACGGCGCTGACTCACTGAGCGCTGGCGCCTCCTCCCTCACGGTAGGCGTGCGGCAGCTGGCCGACGGCTCCGTCACCCTCGCCAGCGGCCTGACGACCCTGTCTGACGGCGCCGCCACCGCCGCCAGCGGTTCCCAGCAGCTGGCCGACGGCGTCGCCGCCCTGTCCGCAGGCACCTCCAGCGCCTCCGCCGGCGCCTCGACCCTGTCCGACGGCGCAAAGACCCTCAGCCAGGGCACCTCCACCCTGGCCAGCAGCGCCGGAACCCTGGCCGACGGCGTGAGCCGGCTCTCCTCCGGATCCGGCACCCTGGCCGACGGCGTCACCCGTTACACCCAGGGCGTGGACCAGGTCGCGGCTGGTGCCGCCGCCCTCCAGGCCCAGGCCACCGACCCCGCCAGCGGCCTGGCCGCCGGCATCGCTCACCTCCAGGCGGGAATCGGCCAGGCCGGCTCCACGGACACCTCCACCCTGACCGGAGGCGTCGCCGCTCTTGACGCCGGAGCCGCGCAGCTGTCGGCCGGGCTCAACAGCCCGCAGGCCAGCGGCGTCTCCCTCAAGGACGGTGCTGCCGGGCTCGCCTCAGGCCTCACCACCGCCCAGCAGGGAGCTGCCGGCTACACCGCCGCCGTCGACCAGCTCGCCGCCCAGTGCTCGGCCTCTGGAGCAGCCGCTGAGTTCTGCGCCGCGCTGCAGCAAGTCTCCTCCCAGTCCGCAGCCCTCAACACGGGCATGTCCCAGGCCGCCGCGGCCGCTGCCCAGGTCTCCACCGGCGTGTCTCAGGTCGCCGACGGCGCTGCCCAGCTCGCCGGCTCCACCTCCGCCCTGTCTCAGGGCACCACCACCCTGCGCCAGGGCGTGGACCGCCTGGCCTCCGCCGTCGGCAGCCCGAGTGACGTCACCGTCCCCGGCAACGCCTCCAGCCCCCAGACACTGCTGGGAGGCATCAACGCCGTCGCCGGCGGGCTGAGCCAGGTCACCACCTCCACGGTCGGAGGTCAGAGCGTGGACACCTCCGCCGCCCTGCGCCAGGGAGCCTCGCAGGTCGCGGGAGGCCTGGCCACCATGAATGACCAGCTCCCGGCCCTCACCTCCGGTGTCACCCGGCTGGACAGCGGCGCAGCCTCCCTGTCCGACGGCGCCACGACCCTGGCCTCAGGCCTGTCCACCCTCGACCAGGGCGCTGGGACCGCCGCGGCCTCCGCCCAGACCCTTGCTGACGGCGTCGCCCGCCTGGCCTCTGGAGCCGCCACCGCACAGACAGGCTCGCAGACCCTCTCCAGCGGGCTGGCCACCGCCCGGACCGGCTCGCAGACCCTGAGCGACGGCGCCGCGCAGCTGGCCTCCGGCGCGCACAACCTCAAGGACGGCGCAGGCCGGCTCAGCGCCGGCGCGACGACGCTGGCCCAGGGTCTGGACGACGGAGTCGACCAGATCCCGAGCTACAGCCAGGAGCAGCGACAGACCATGTCCTCGGTGGCCTCGGACGTGGCGGCCGTCGACGCCGTGCGCGAGCACGCTGTAGCCAACAACGGCGCCGGCTTCACGCCGATGTTCATGAGCCTGGCACTGTGGATCGGCGCCATCGCCCTCTTCCTCGTCCTGCCGGCCCTGGACAAGCGTGACCACGGCGAGCGCTGGTGGGCCTCGGCGGTGCGCCCGGCGACCACCGCCCTGCTCCTGGCGATGGCCCAGGCCGTCATCATGATGGTGGTGGTCAACGCTGCCGGCGAGCTGCACGCCAGCAACCTGCTGGGTCTCATGCTCATGGCGATCGCGAGCTCGGTGTGCTTCATGGCGGTCAACCAGGCCTGCGTAGCGTCCCTGGCCTTCCGCGGACGCTTCGTGTCCATCGTCCTGCTGAGCCTGCAGATCACCTCGATGGGCGCGACCTTCCCGATCGAGACGGCTCCGCGCTTCTTCCAGTGGATCCACCCGTTCCTGCCGATGAGCTACACCCAGCTGTCCTTCCGCCGTCTCATCGCCGGCGGTGGCCTGGACGGGATCTACCTGCAGACCCTCGGTGTCCTGCTCATCTGGACCGTGATCGCCGTCTGCGTGACGCTGCTGGGCGCCCGGCTGCGCCGGGGCCGCAAGCCGCTGCCCGCGGACAACGCGCTGGCTCCCACGGCCGCCTAGCGCGCGAGCACCTGTGACGACGCCGGGGCGGTGCGGGACTGTCCGGTCCCGCA
>NZ_JARKVC010000015.1 GCF_029851875.1 Actinomyces sp. | reverse complement strand
AGCGACGATCATGTCGCTCGAACGCGCCACAGCAGCAGTCGTGACGATGCCGCAGCCATCGAGGGCACCGAGAGGACGCGGCTGAAGGATGCGGGTGCGGTGTGTCATCACGCCCACCTCCATTGAGTCTCTGTGTCGCTCTCGTGGGCGGGAGTACCGAGTAGGCCCGTGAGAGTTTGATCGGTGTGACCGGTGATGGTGAGTGCGTCGATGTATGCAGTGATCCCGTCGCTGGGACCGCCAAGCGGGTAAAGGGAGAGGTCGAAGCTGGCCTGCCTCTGTTGTTCGTTGGCGTGGTGGAGGGCGAGGCGCAGTGTGTCCAGGTCGGGCGCCCCGTAGAGGGTGGCGACGTGTAGTCCTGGGATGCTTTGGGTCAGCCAGGTCCACTCGGCAGTGGAGCCGATGATCTTACCGATGCAGGGTGCGGTAGCTAACTCGGGGATCTGGTAGCCCATTGCTACCTCAGGGAGGATGGCTAGCGGGATGCAGGCGGCGATGGGGTTGCCGCCGTGTGCGATTTGGCTGCGCCAAGCTCCCCAGGTCTGCCACACGCTAGCCGGGTAGGCCTCCAAACGCTCGGGCAGCATGTCAGTCTCAGCGTGGAGCAGCGTGAGCCACTGAGCAGTCTGATCCGGGCTCACCATGAGAGCTCCTGCTGCCCAGGCTCAACGGGAACCGACGCCCCATCTGTACGCGGACTCAGCATCGCCTCAATATCCCCACGCCGAAACACGCGGCGCCCACCCGAGACATATTGCGTAGAGGGGATGGCCCCTTGACGCGCCCAACGCATGAACGTCGCATAAGAGACCCCTGGAAGAAGGGCGGCAGCCTGACGCCCAGTTAGATACTCTCCCCGAGTTTCGTTAGCGATTCGTTCATCCATGAGTTCATCATGCACGTCTATCGCGCGAGAGTCAAGCATGCGTTTGTTAGCGAGACTTTCATCTGTTACGCTTGTTGCATGGTTCGAGAGACGCTCCAAAAGTCGATGAGCTTCGACGCCGCAGTCGGAGTTGCCATCAATCAGTACTTGCTTGTCAACGCACTCACACGCGCTGAAGTCGGGAACATTCTTGGTGTTGCAGGCTCCAACATCAGCCAACGTCTGCGGGGGCGCATCACCTGGCCCGCTAAAGACCTGTTCAAACTCGCGGAACTCTTCGGCGTAACCATCAACGACTTCATGCCCAGCGAAGCAAGCACCCCCGACGGCACGACGTGGATCCCCGCCCCATATGTGCCCGGGCAGCAGAAAGCCCCGGCACCTGCTGGTGCCGGGGCTCCCTCTCTCGTAGCGGGGACAGGATTCGAACCTGCGACCTCCGGGTTATGAGCCCGGCGAGCTACCGAACTGCTCCACCCCGCGTCGGCAAAAGCAATACTAGGCTCACCCGCTCCCCGTTTCAAACCCGTATCCCGTGCCATTACTCACCCGCGTGTGAGCCAGCCCCCTGAGTCATCACGAGGACGGCGCAGCCGCCCGGTCTCCACCAGTCCGCTGCGCCGCCCTCGTCTGGGCTTCCTGCCCGAAACACCTACCCCGGGCAGGGGCCACCTGCTACTTCCTCAGCTCCTCCTGAGCAGCCACCGCCCGGTTGAGGGCGTCGTTGAGCCGGGTCTGGGCCTCGCCGTAGGCGGTCCAGTCCCCGTTCTTCATGGCCTCGTTCGCAGCCGTCATCGCGCTCTGGGCGTCCGCCAGCGCCGCATCCAGCCTCGTCTGGGCGTCACCGGCAGGCGCCGAGGTGGCTGCCGGCGTCGGCTCGGCGCCGGCTCCCTCGCTTGGCGCGGCAGACGGCGCCGCGGTGCCCTCTGCCGCCACCGCACCGGCCGCAGCGGCCTCAGCGTCAGAGGTGTTGTTGGCCGCCGCCGCGTCACCGTCGACCACGTCCTCACCGGTCTGCGCGCCCGAGTCACCGCCGAAGACCTGGTCGAGGGCCTCGGAGAGCGTGTCAGCGAAGCCGACCTTGTCACCGAAGGAGACCAGCACCTTGCGCAGCAGCGGGTACTGCGTCCCCGAGGAGGACTGGACGTAGACGGGCTGGACGTAGAGCAGGCCGCCGCCCACCGGCAGCGTGAGCAGGTTGCCCTTGATGACCTGCGAGCCCTGCTGGCTGAGCAGGTTGAGGACCTGGGAGGCGGTGGAGTCAGAGTCGAAGTTGTTCTGCACCTGCCCCGGGCCCGAGACGTTGGACGAGCGCGGCAGCTCCAGCAGCCGCAGCTTGCCGTAGTCAGGATTGCGCACCCCGGGCTGGCCCGAGGCGGTCTCGGAGTCCACCGCCATGAAGCCGGTGAGCACGTTGCGGTCGGTGTTACCGCCGATGATGTAGACGCTGGACAGGGAGAAGGAGGCCTTGTCCTGGTCCGGCATCTTGAGCGTGAGGTAGTAGGGAGCCTGAGCACCCGCGCCAGACTTGGTCGGGTCGTCCGGAACCTTCCAGAAGTCACCACCGGAGTAGAAGTCCTCGGGGTTGGTGACGTGGTACTTCGCCATGACGGTGCGCTGGACCTTGAACAGGTCCTCCGGGTAGCGCATATGCGCCATGAGGTCCGCGCTCATCTGGCTCATCGGGGTCACGGACCCGGGGAAGACCTTGGACCAGGCCGCCAGGATCGGGTCCTGCTCGTCCCACTCGTAGAGGGTCACCGATCCGTCGTAGGCGTCCACCACGGCCTTGACCGAGTTGCGCACGTAGTTGGACCTCTCCGGCGCCCCCAGCAGGGAGGCCTGCCCGGTCGACGCGTCTGACATCGAGTCCTCCAGGGACTCGTGCTGGGCGTAGGGGTAGTTGTTCGTCGTCGTGTAGCCGTCGAGGATCCACACCACGCGCTTGGGGGTGGAGGGATCGTCGTCGTCGTCAACCACGGCCGGGTAGGGGTTGCCGTCCAGCGTCAGCCACGGCGCCACCTTGGACACGCGCTGAGCCGGGTTGCGGTGGTACAGGATCTGCGAGCCCTCACGCACCTCCTGGGAGAACAGGATGTTCATCTCCTGGAAGCGCACGGCGTACAGCAGCCGGTTCCACGGGTTGGACACGTCCGGTCCACCGTCACCGGCAAAGGTCGTGTTGACCTGACCCGAGTCCGACTTGTCGTCGGGGTAGTCCAGCTCGCGCGGGCTGCCGCCGTCGTCACCACCCACGATCGAGTAGGACGGCGACTGCTGACCGAAGTAGATCCGCGGCTCGTACTCCCCCAGGTCCCCGGAGGAGGGGATCCCGCCCTCCCAGAACGAGGGGTACCCGCCCGAGGCGACCGTGTTGCCGTAGGCCGTGACCACACCGTACCCGTGGGTGTAGACCGTGTGCTCGTTAATCCAGGTGCGCTGGCCGGCGTCCAGGCCGTCGAGGTTGAGCTCACGCACGGCGATGACCGTGTCTCGCGACTGCCCCTCGACGTTGTACCGGTCGACGTTGAGGCTGGAGGCGAAGGAGTAGTACTGCTTGTTCTGCTGAAGCTGCTTGAAGGTTGCCGAGACCAGGTTGGGGTCCAGCAGACGGATCGACGTCGTCGACTCCGCGTCCTCCTTGAGCTGGCCCGCCTGGGCGGTGGTCGCGGCGTTGTAGCTCGTCGTCTCGATGCCGTCCAGGCCGTAGGCGGTCAGGGTGGCGTCGATGTTGCGCTGGATGTAGGGCGCCTCCTCGCGCTGGGCGTTGGGGTCGACGACGAAGCGCTGGATGACCAGCGGGTACCCCGTGCCGATGAGCAGGGCGGAGGCGATCATGACGACGACGCCGGTCACCGGCAGCTTCCACGACCGTGCTCGCACCGAGGCGATGAACAGCACGGCGATGACGGCTGCGATCGCCGCCAGGATGGCGTTGGCCGGGATGACGGCGTTGACGTCGGTGTAGCTGGCGCCGTCGAACTTCGTGTTCGAGGAGTACAGCGCCTGGTAGCGGCTCAGCCAGTAGCCGGCGGCGCGCAGCAGGGCGAACAGCGCCAGGAAGACCGACAGGTGGACACGCGCTGCCTTGGTGAAGTGCGGCTGGCGCGCCACGGAGATGCCCCCGTACAGGTAGTGGACCACCACGCTGGCCAGGCCGGCGAAGATCACGACCCTGCTGAGGTAGGACACGGCCGTGGTCAGCACCGGCAGGATGAAGACGTAGAAGGAGACGTCCAGCCCGAACTGTGGGTCGGTGGTCCCGAAGGACTGGGAGCTGAGCGCCAGCATGACCTCACGCCAGTGCGGGACCAGCTCCAGCCCGGCCGCGAAGACGCCCAGCAGCGCCGGAACGATGACGGTCAGCGGCTTGCGCATCGGCTCGAATGCCGTGCGGTAGGACTCCAGGTTCCGAGAGGCCTCGTCATAGGGCAGGGTGATCTCGCGCGCCCGGTAGGCCCGCGTCATGGACACCAGCACCGCCAGGAACATGATGAGCGTACCGACGACGAACATGACGCCCGCTGCGATCCACTGGGTCCACACCACCCGCGAGAAGCCGAGCTGGCTGAACCACAGGACCTCAGTCCAGGCACGTGACAGGAACAGGAGCACCACGGCCAGTCCTGCCAGGATCATGATGGTCAGCGCCAGCGGCCCTGGTCCGCGGCGCCCCTGACGTCCACGCGAACGCGGCGTGCCGGCGCCGCCCGCTCCGGAACCCTCGCCGCCAGAGGCCTCACCTGGCCGGTCTGCGCGCCCGGTGGCACCGCCTCCTGCGGCGCCGGTGCGGGCGCCGCCGAAGAGCGCGGTCGGGTCGAATCCGAAGGGGAAGCCTGTGTCCCGAGGCAGCTCATCGTCATCATCAGGAGGGCTGCTGCGTCTGGCAGCAGGCTCAGAGGAGCCTTGCCCCTGCTCACGGCGGGGCGTGCGGGTGGCGTCGGGCTGGAAGAACCCGCCACGCACACGGTCCTCGCGGTTGGAGGCAGGGTCCTCCTGGTCGCCGGGCTTGTCAGTGGGCTCGTCGTCGGGCCTGGTACTCACGTTCACTCCGTGTCGTGGTTGGCTCTGCGCGGATGCGCACGGGCTCCGGCCTCGGGGTGCCGGACCTTCCCATCGTCCCACAGGTCACGCCAGCCCCACAAAGACGCCTTCCCAGCATCCGGCGCCACCCGCGACGACGCCGCCACCCACGCCGCAGCACCCGTCCTCAGCCTGGCTGTCGATAGTCTCAGAGCATGTCTGACGCCTCCTCTCCCGCCCTCCCCTCCCCCCTGCCCGCCGCGCAGGCGGCTCTGGCCCGCGTCGTCACCGAGGTCGAGGAGCACATGTCCCACCGCGGCTGGGACGCCCCGGTGGCTGTCTTCGCCCTGGTGCGCACGGCCGCTGCCCTGGAGACGGACCCGGACCTGGCTGCGGTCCTGGACGAGGAGGCGGTGGCCGAGGCCAGGCGGGACCAGCACGCGCTGACCGTCATCGAGCAGGAGCAGCTGCCGGCCTCCTGCGACCTGGAGGACCTGCTGGCCCAGCTCGCCTGGCCCCAGACCGTGGACGGGGTCGCGCTGAGCGTGGAGCGAGTGAGCCTGCCTCCCTCAGCCGAGGAGGAGGCCGCCTCCCTCCCCGACCCGCAGGAGCGGATCGCCTTCCTGCAGTCCCACCCCGCACGTGACGACGTGCGGATCGTGGTCGGGGTGCTGCGCAGCGGGGAGGCGTGGTGCGCGGTGCGCACCCGCTCTCACGACCGCGCCGACGCCGTCGTCCAGGGCGAGGCGATGGTGCCCGGTCTCACTGAGGCCCTGGGCGCCACCTTCGCCTGAGCCGCTCAGTCCTGGCTCGCCTCCCCGAAGCCACCGGGGTCGTTCTCGTCAGCCTGGTCTGCGCCGTCGGCGTATCCCAGGGTCCCGTCCAGCAACGAGGCGAGGTCCGCGTCGATCTGGGTGTCCAGGTCCTCGGCGGCGCGACGCATCGTGAGGAAGTCCTCGGGACTGGTCAGCTCAGCCGCCGTCGGCATGACGTCCGGGTGCTGCCAGAAGGCGTCCCGCTCACCGTCACCGACCTCCTGACCCAGCAGGCTCCACAGCCGCGCGGCCTCCCGCACACGCCTGGGCCGGAACTCCAGGCCGATGAGCCGGGCAAAGACCTGCTCAGCAGCCCCGCCGGCCAGGCGACGACGACGCAGCATCTCCTGCAGCGCGACCGCGTGAGGCAGGTGCGGAGCCGTCGCCCGGGCGGTGACGACCTCGACCCAGCCCTCGACCAGCGCGAGCAGGGTCTCCAGCCTCTCCAGGGCGTCCTTCTGCGCCTGGGTCTCCTGCGGGGCGAACACGCCGGACTCCAGGGCCTGACGGATCGCCTCCGGGTCCGAGGGATCAACCTGGGCGACGGCGGACTCCACGGCCGCGGTGTCGATGCGGATCTCGCGGGCGTAGGACTCCAGGGCACCCAGGACCTGGCCGCGCAGCCACGGCACGTGTGCGTACAGGCGCGCCGTCGCGGCCTCACGCACGGCCAGGAACATGCGTACCTCCTCCTCGCCGGCCTCCAGGCCCTCGGCGAAGGCCGTCACCCCGGCCGGGACCAGGGCCGTTCCCGGCTTGCGACTGAGAGGAAGGCCGACGTCGGTCGCCGAGACGGCCTCCGCCGCGAGCTCGCCGATGGCCCGCCCGAGCTGCAGCCCGAAGGCCGTTCCCGCCATCGAGCGCATGACCCCGGACAGGGCTCCGATCTGGCGGGCCGTCTCCCCGGAGGCCTCCTCGTCGTCAGCCGCCTGACGCAGCCGGCTCATCTGGTGCTCCAGCGCCGTGGCCAGGGCACCGGTGGCCGCCTGGGCGACCGGCGCGCACACCTCCTGCCAGGTGGGCAGCGTGCGCTCCACCCACTCGCTGCGCGACCAGGCCTCCCGGGCGCCGGGGGCAGGCATGAAGTCTGTGACCGTGTCCAGCCACAGGTCCGCCACGCTCAGGGCCTGGCGGACCTGCTCAGCCACGGCCGCGGTGATCGTGGGGTCGCCCGGCACACGAGCCGTCTGAAGGGCGAGGTTCTTGCCCATGGTCCAGTTGACCGCCTCGCCGGAGGAGGCGGTGGCCAGAAGCTGCTGCATCTGGGCCTGCATCGCCATCATCTGCCCGGGACTCATCTCAGACAGGTCAGGCAGCGCCCCCATCCGAGCCAGGTCCGCCGGGTCCACGCCGGATGCCCGCAGCGCTGCGACGGCGTCGCCGGCGACCTGCGGTCCGAACAGCGAGGACAGCATCTGCTCGATCTCGTGGAAAGGGTCCTCATGGGCGGAGCTGGACATGGCTTCCTCTCGGTCGGTGCCCGAACGCGTCGGTTACGTGCCGCAACGCCTGCATGCTCCCACGCATTCCTGGAAGCCAGCCGGATATGAGCCGAGTACGCGCATGGTGGCCGTCGATCCGCGACCTGGCGTCACGCAGATCACGCAGCGTGCTCCCAGGCTCCTGCCCCATGATGGTCGCCGTGACCAGCCACTTCACCTCCTCTGAGGACGCACGGCCCGCACCCGGCCCTCGCGCGCCCCGGCGCCGCTCCCGCCTGCGAGCGTGGGTGACCGCCCTCCTCCTCGCCGTCGTCCTGGCGGTGGCCGGGGCCACCATCCCGGTCAACGCCGTCATCGAGAGCCCCGGGCCGACCTGGAACGTCCTGGGCTCGGCCGACGCCTCAGGACCCGAGACCGGGACAGGTGGCTCCGCCCCCGTCATCTCCGTGGAGGGCACGGCGACCTACCCGGCCGCCGGCGCGCTGCGGATGACGACGGTCGCGGTACGTGGCTGCCCGGGCTACCCCGTGACCACCTTCGATCTCATCGCGGCCTGGCTGAACCCGAAGCAGGCCGTGGTCGACCGGGAGAGCGTGTGCCCCTCCTCGATGAGCGCCGAGCAGGTTGAGCAGGCCAACCAGGCCCAGATGACCGGCTCGGAGCAGGCCGCGGTGGTCGCCGCGCTCCTGGAGAGCGGTCAGGCCACCCGCACCATCCTGACGGTCCAGTCCGTCGCCCAGGAGCAGAAGGCAGCCACCGTCCGCCCAGGGGACGTCCTGGTCTCCCTCACGCCTGATGGGGCCCAGACCACCACCATCAGCTCCTTCAGCCAGCTGCGCGAGACCATGAGCACCATCGCGCCGGGCACCTCGGTCACGCTCGGTCTCGAGCGCCACGGCGAGGTGACCCAGGCGACGCTGACCACTATCGCCACCGGTGACAAGGACGGCGACGGCGAGCCGGACTCCTCCGGCTCCCTGCTCGGGCTCATGCTCCAGGTCAGTGCCGATTCTCCAGTCACCGCCTCCTTCGGCCTGCAGGACGTGGGTGGCCCCAGCGCCGGGATGATGTTCGCCCTGGGGATCATCGACTCCATCACTCCCGGCGACCTCACCGGGGGCAAGGACATCGCCGGGACCGGCACGATCTCGGTGGACGGCAGCGTCGGCCCCATCGGCGGGATCGCCCAGAAGATGGTGGGGGCCAAGGAGTCGGGATCCACCTTCTTCCTGGCGCCGGCTGACAACTGCTCCGAGGTCGTCGGCCACGAGCCGGACGGGATGCAGGTCTACGCCGTCGCCACCTTGCACGAGGCGGTCCAGGCCGTCGAGGCCATCGCCTCCGGGGACACCGGCTCCCTGAGCAGCTGCCGCTCCGTCCTGGCCCGGTAGACGCTCCCGCGCCTGCTCACCGTCCCCAGGCCGCCTGGCCACGGCCAGCAGCCGGCCGCTACGACCACGACTGTGGACAACCTCCGTCAGAAGACCACTGGTCGAGAGTTATCCACAGCCCTTGGCACTCCTCTGGCCAGAGCAGCACCGGGGTGCGAGGCTCGCCTCGAGCCTGAGGACGCCGAGTCCCTCTCCGGGACGCGGCCACCTGCAGGGACTGGCGAGGCGGGAAGGTTGTCATGCTGCGTGTACGAGGTCAGTCGCCGGTGCTGTGGCGCGGGCCGGGTCAGTGCCAGATCGGTGTCGACCCCCTCCAGGCGCTCGTCCTCGACGAGCTGACCGACTGCGAGCAGCACCTGCTCTTTCGCCTCCAGGACGGGGCCAGCGCTGACGACATCTACCGGGCCTCGCGCGCGACCCACACGCCCCTGGCCCGTGCCCACGCGCTGGTGCGTCTCCTGCGCAGCGAAGGAGTCCTCCTGCCGGACAAGGACCGTCCCCACGACTGCGACGAGTCCTACTGGGAGCACCTGGTGCGCTCGCCCACCGAGCGCGGCCGGCAGCTACGTGCCTGCACCGTCGCCCTGCTCGGCGGCGGCCCGCTCACCGCTGAGCTGGCGAACCTGCTCGCCGAGAGCGGGGTCGGCGCGATCCTGACCGAGGACGTCGACCTGGCCGAAGGCCTGGAGTCCTCCTTCCCGCTGCTGCGGAGCTTCACAGACAGGCGCTCCAGCCCCGACCTCGCCGTCCTCGTCGACCCCTACGTCATCGACCCCGTCCGCGAGCGCGCCCTCGCCCAGGCCGGAGTGGCGCACCTGAGCCTGACCTGCAGCGAGCTCACGGTCAGCATCGGTCCGCTCTTTGACGACCTGTCCCCCGTGTGCCGAACCTGCCTGGAGCTGTGGGAGTGTGAGGCGGACCCGTGCTGGCCGGCGCTGGCGACCCAGGCACGTCTGCTACCTGCCCCGCCCCTGGAGAGGCTGCTGGTTCACCACGCTGCCGCCGTGGCGACGCGCGCGGTGCTGGAGTGCCTGGTGGACAGGCCCGGCGCCTGGCGGGGTCTGAGCGTGGACATCAGCGCCCTCAGACCCTTGGGGGTGGTCCGCCAGTGGCAGGCTCACCCGCAGTGCCTGTGCTCGCTCACGCGTCAGGGCGTGCAGCAGGCCCCGGATGAGTCTGACAGCCTCACGTCAGCAGGCCCCGCGGCCGAGCGAGGCGCTCAGGACGGGTGATGCTCGCGCACCACCCGCAGGATGGCGTCCCCGTACTCGGCGAGCTTGACCGGCCCCACCCCGTGGACCGCGGAGAGCTGCGGCAGGGTCGAGGGCCGGAGGATGGCGATGAGCCGCAAGGTCGAGTCCGCGAAGACGGAGTAGGCCGGCACGGACCTGTTCCTGGCAACCTCCCCACGCCAGCGGCGCAGCTCCTCGAACAGGGCCACGGTGGAGGCGTCGTTCTCCGCCTCGAACTCTGCGGCCGCCTGACGCCTGGAGGACCTGGGTGAGGAGGACTTGGGGGCCCGGGGCGGCCTGGGCTCCGCCGTCGGCCAGATTCCGGTCAGGAATCGTGAGGGCTTGCGGCTCGCGCGTGAGCCTGTGCTGCGTGCCCGGGCGTAGCTGAGGACCAGGTGCTCGCGCGCACGCGTGACAGCCACGTAGAGCAGGCGCCGTTCCTCCTCGATCCCCTCCGGTCCCTCAGCCAGGCTGATGGGGAGCAGCCCGTCGGTGACCCCGACGATGATGACGGCGTCCCACTCCAGTCCCTTGGCCGCGTGGATCGTGGACAGCGTCACGCCCTCGACGGCAGGGGCGTTCTGGGCCTGAGCCCGTTCCTCCAGCTCACGGACCAGTCCTCCCAGGTCCGCCCCGCGTGTGGAGGCCAGGTCGTCTGCCAGCTCAACCAGGGCGTTGAGGCTGTCCCACCTCTCGCGCACGGCACCGCGGGGAGAGGGAGGCTGTGGAGCCCAGCCGACCCGTGAGAGCACGGTGCGTGCGTCCTCGCCCAGGTCCCCGCTGAGCTGACCGCGCTCGGTGGCAGCCGCCGCGCGCAGGCGTCGCACAGCGGTACGCACCTCCTCGCGCTCGAAGAAACGCGCTCCGCCCCTGACCAGCCGCCCGATGCCGGCCTCGGCCAGGGCCTGCTCAATGGCCGGGACCTGGGCCGCGGTGCGGTAGAGGACCGCGATCTCGCTGAGAGGAACCCCGGCCGTGTGCAGCCGGCGGACCTGAGCCACCACGCCTTCGGCCTCGCAGACGTCGTCCTCGTAGTCGGTGAAACGCACGGCCGGACCGCTGGGACGCTGGGCTACCAGCTCCACCGCGCCGGCGGGCAGGGCCAGCCGGCCCGAGCGCCGTGGGCGTGAGAGCACGCGGTTGGCCAGCGAGACCACCTGCGGGGTCGAGCGATAGTCCCGCGTCAGCCGCACGGTGCGGGCGCCGGGGTACTCGGAGGCGAAGCCCGTCAGGTAACGGGGAGTGGCCCCGGTGAAGGAGTAGATCGTCTGGGACACGTCTCCCACCACGCACAACTGGCTGCGCCGCTCCCCCAGCCACAGCTGGAGCAGGCGGTGCTGGAGGGGCGAGACGTCCTGGTACTCGTCCACCACGAAGTGCTTGTACTGGCCACGCACCTGCGCCGCCACGTCCTCCCTGCTGCGCAGCACCGCCACCATGAGCAGCAGGACGTCCTCGAAGTCGATGACCTCGCTCTCGGTCTTGGCCTCCTCGTAGGCGTCGTACAGGCGTGCCACTGTCTCCGGGTCCAGCCCGCCGGGTGCGGTACGGCCGGCCTCCAGGGCACGCTGTGCGTAAGTCTGCGGACGTGTCATCGTCACCTTGGCCCACTCGACCTCGGCGGCCAGGTCCCGCACGAAGGCACGGTCGCTAGGAAGCCCCAGGCGCCGAGCCGCCGTCATGACCAGACCGGCCTTGGACTCCTGGACGCGGGGCCTGCGCCCGCCGATGACCGTGGGGTAGAAGTAGTCCAGCTGACGCAACGCCGCGGAGTGGAAGGTACGCGCCTGGACCAGCGGCACCCCCAGGTCCGCCAGCCGCGAGCGCATCTCCCCGGCCGCCCGCTGGGTGAAGGTGACGGCCAGGACCTGGCTGGGCTGGTAGGCGCCGACCCCCGCGCCGTAGGCGATGCGGTAGGTGATCGCCCGGGTCTTTCCGGTGCCGGCGCCTGCCAGCACGCACATCGGCCCCTCCAGGTGCTCGGCGACCTCACGCTGATCCGGGTCCAAGGCGTCAAGAAGCTCCTCGGGGCTGCGAGGTCGCGGCGTCGAGGGACGTGGAGCGCTGGCTGGCTGGTTCATCGGTGGCAGCCTGCCACGATCCACCGACGTCAGTCACAGCCCGGGCCAGGGCCTCCGCCCCGCCCTGGTCTGGGGACAGGGGTCAGTGCGCCCCGTCGTACCAGCGATCGATGAGCATGCGCGCGATGGAGGTCCTCCCTGGCAGGACGAGCATGCCCTTCCTCACAGCCTCGTCGAGCTCGTCTCGGCTGAGCACCCGGACGTCGGTGACCTCCTCGCCGTCGGGCCTGGCATCAACCTGGCCTGGCTCCAGCCAGGCGCGGTAGCCGAGCATGAGGGAGCGTGGGAAGGGCCAGGGCTGGGTGGCCACGTGCTCGACCCGCGCCACCTGCAGCCCGGTCTCCTCAGCGACCTCGCGCACCACGGCCGCCTCCGCGCTCTCGCCGGCCTCCACGAAGCCTGCCACCGTGGAGTAGCGACCGGGCTGCCACGCGGCGCCGTGGACCAGCACGATCCGGTCGTGCTCATCCGTGACGGCCATGATGACGGCGGGGTCCGTGCGCGGGAAGGACAGCGCGCCGCAGCCGGGGCACTCACGCGCCCACCCGGCCTGAACGGCCTGCGTGCGATGCCCGCAGGCCGCGCAGTACGGGGAGCTGGCGTGCCATGCCGCCAGGGCGACGGCCGGGGTAGCCAGCCCGACGTCGTGCGCCGACATCGCAGCCCCCACCGCACGCAGCGCCGAGGCCGGGTAACGCTGCGTCAGCGCTGCCAGGTCGGGCCGCGATCGCGCGGCTCCCTCAGCGTCACCAGGCTGCGCAGCCTCCTCCTCAGGCGGGACGACGGCGGCCAGCCAGCTCACGCCGTCGGCTCGCCCCAGGTAGAAAGCCTCCAGGCCCTGTAAGTCCGCGTCTGCGGCGTGCAGGGGAGCCAGGACCGGTGCGCCCTGGGCGGAGGAGAGTGCGGGTGAGCCGGCCTGCGCCGGGGCCAAGCCGTCCGCGGGCAGGTCAGGGTGGCAGGCCGGGGCGTCCAGGTGGACACGTCCACGGGCGTCAACGAGGACCAGGCGCGTGGCAGGGTCGGCGGCGAGGCGGTCCAGCAGACCGGGCTCGCTGCGGCGGGCGGCGTCGCGGTCGGTGCAGGTGCGAGACAGGGACAGCTGAGGTGCCGGCGAGCGGGGGCAGGTGCCCGGATCCGGCGGCATGGGCGTCTTCATGCCTGAACCCTAGGCACGGCAGATCCTGTCAGTGGCCCTGCCTACCCTGGTGCCATGTCCGCTCGCACCGCGCCTCCCCCCGCCCCTCCTCTCTCCCGCGCCCCAGGGCATGCGCTCTCAGCACCGCGTGGAAGCGGGCGCGTCTACCTCGACCACGCGGCCTCCACGCCGGTGCGCCCTCAGGTCGCCCAGCAGGTCGCGCGGGACCTGGAGACGGGCCTGGGCGGGTGGGCGAGCCCCTCGGCCCAGCACGCCTCGGGCAGGCGGACGGGGGCGCTGCTCGCGCAGGCCCGTGCCCAGGTCGCAGCGGCGGTCGGCGCGGACCCCCACGAGGTCCTGTTCACCTCCGGCGGCTCGGAGGCGGACGCCCTGGCCGTCACCGGCCGGGTGCTGGCGGCACGCGCAGCCGGGGTGGAGCGTCCGCAGGTCGTGGTCAGCGCCGTCGAGCACCCGGCGGTGGCGGACTCCGCACGGGTGGCGCAGTCCCTGGGGGCCGAGCTCACCGTGCTCGGTGTGGACTCGGCCGGGCGGGTCGACCCGGCCCAGGTCGCAGCTGCCGTGGAGCCCGGACGCACGGCCCTGGTCAGCGTCATGACGGCCAACAACGAGACCGGCCTGGTCCAGGACGTGGCCGGGATCGTCTCCGCAGTACGGCAGGCGAGCCCCGGGGCGCGTCGTGGCAGCCCCGGGTGGGTCCCGGTCCACACTGACGCCGTGGCCGCCGTCGCTCACCTTCCCCTCGCCTTCGACACCTGGGACCTGGACGCCATGTCCCTGTCCGGGCACAAGCTGGGGGCGCCGGTCGGAGTCGGTGCGCTCGTGCTGCGCCGCGAGATCGCCCTGGTCCCTGCCGCCGGTGGCGGGCGCCAGGAGCGCGGCATCCGCTCAGGCACCCAGGACGTGGTGGGGGCTCGCGCCCTGGCGCTGGCCCTGGAACTTGCCGTGGCCGAACGTGAGAGGGAGGCTGCGCGTCTGGAGGAGCTGCGCGCCCGTCTGCTGGCTGGCGCGACGGCGCTGCCAGGCGTCCGCTCGACGCTGCCGCCGCAGGCCCCTCACCTGCCTGGCACGGTTCACCTGACCTGTCAGGGGGCTGGCTCCGAGGCCCTGCTCATGGACCTGGACCTGGCCGGGATCGACGTCTCGGCCGGCTCGGCCTGCCATGCCGGGGTGACCCAGCCCTCCGCCGTCATGCTCGCCATGGGCCACGACGAGGCGACGGCGCGCTCCACCCTGCGCGCCACGATGGGGCGAGCGACCACGGCCGAGGACGTGGACCGGCTGCTGGCGGCGCTACCTCACGCCCTGGAGGTGGCACGTCGGGCCGGGGCCCTGCAAGGACGAGAGGAGATGCCATGCGGGTACTAGCTGCGCTGTCGGGCGGAGTCGACTCCGCCGTCGCCGCCGCGCGCGCGGTGGACGCCGGCCACGAGGTGGTGGGCGTGCACATGGCGCTGACCCGTCACCGCGCCCAGACCCGTTCGGGCTCGCGCGGGTGCTGCTCGATCGAGGACTCCGCGGACGCACGCTGGGCGGCTGAGATCCTCGGTATCCCCTTCTACGTGTGGGACCTGTCCGAGGAGTTCGAGGACAGGGTCGTGGCGGACTTCCTGTCCGAGTACCGCGCCGGACGCACGCCCAACCCCTGCGTGCGCTGCAACGAGCGGGTCAAGTTCGACGCCCTGCTAGAACGCGGTCTGGCCACGGGCTTCGACGCCGTGGTCACCGGACACTACGCCAGGCTCACCGGCGGCGCAGGCTCGGGACGCCCGGGAGACACCCGCGGGCTGCGCCTGTCCCGCGCGGCCGACGCCGCCAAGGACCAGTCCTACGTGCTGGCCGTCTCCGGGCGTGAGGGCCTGTCACGCGCGCTCTTCCCGCTCGGGGACGTCCCCTCCAAGGCCGCGGTGCGTGCCGAGGCCGCCGAGCGCGGTCTGCCGGTGGCGGACAAGCCTGACTCCTATGACATCTGCTTCGTGGCCGACGGCGACACCCGCGGCTTCCTCCAGCGCTCGCTCGGCCCCCAGGAGGGCACGCTGGTCAGCCCCGACGGCGAGGTGCTGGGCACGCACTCGGGGTACTTCGGCTTCACCGTCGGCCAGCGCAAGGGTCTGGGCCTGACCCGCCCGGCTCCTGACGGCCGTCCGCGCTACGTCCTTGCCACGCGCCCGGCGACAGGCGAGGTCGTCGTCGGACCGCGCGAGCTGCTCTCACGCCACGAGATCGAGGCTGACGGCCTGGTCCTCCTGGCGGACCCGGCTGGGCAAGGCCCTGCTGTTCCCCACCGGGAGAGCCACCCCGGCTCAGGCGGGAGCCGCCCCGGTCAGACACCGCCGGCTCAGGGCTGGAACGACGTCGCCGTGCAGGTGCGTGCCCACGGCCGCCCGGTGCCGGCTGACGTCACGGTTGACCCCTTCTCAGCCACCCTGCGTGCCCGCCTGCACGAGCCGCTGCGCGGCCTGGCGGCCGGGCAGAGCGTCGTCGTCTACGGCGGGGACGACGGCGAGCAGGTCCTGGCCCAGGCGACCGTCGCCTGAGCCGGGACCCGCCGCGCCAGCTCAGCGCAGGCTCGTGTGCCTCTCGATCGCTGGCACCGCCCGCCAGGCGAGCACGCCAGCCAGGACCAGCGGCACCGGGAGGAAGCCCAGCCCCAGGACCGAGGGGTCCTCGCCGCTCCCCCACGTCGCCATCATGGAAGGCAGCGAGCCCTCCCACACGATCTGGTGGTTCGTCAGGTCCAAACCGACCGGCACAAGGATGATGGCCAGCACCGTGAGCACCTGGCCGATGAGGTAGACCGCGAACACGCCGATCACCGGAGCACCGGCTCCCATGCGGTTCCACCTGGCCTGGGCGCCGATGGACATGACGGCCTCGATGATGACGATCCAGGACAGCAGCTGCAGGACCAGGAAGGTGGCAAGGCCCCAGACGAACCCTGCCCCGAGGTACTCGGCCATCTCCCGCAGCGGGGCGACGAGGCTGGCCACCTCCACCCCGCGCAGCCAGGCGCTGGCCATGACCGTGGCGCTCAGGCCAAGGGCCGCGAAGACCACGGAGAGCAGGGTTGCTGCCAGGCTGAAGACCACCTTGGCGCCAAAGACCTCGCGTCCACGAGCGGGAACGGTCATCGTGAGGTAGCCACGCTGGCCGTACATCGACTGCCAGTAGTCGATCAGCTCGTTGACCGCCACGATCGGAACGGCCACGAGGAAGGCGACGACGGCGGCGACGAAGGTGAAGGTGGCCAGGACATCGGCTCCCAGGAGCGTCGGCACCGCCCCGATCCCCGAGGCTCCCAGGCCCGTCGCGGCAAGGATGGCGAAGACCTGGAGATAGGTACGCCCCTTGGAGAGGAGCTCTTCCTTGACAAGAGTGGCAAGCATCAGCGGTACTCCTTCCGGAACAGCGCGTCCAGGCCCATGCCGTGAGCCTCACGCAGGTCGTCAGCGTCACCAGCCAGCAGGAGCCGGCCGTCCCGCAGGAAGACGGCCGAGTCCACGACGGGCTCGAGGTCAGCGATGAGGTGGGTGGAGATGAGCAGGAGGGCCTCAGGGTCAAAGTCGGTCAGGATGCCGTCAAGCAGGACCTCACGGGCGGCGGGATCGACGCCGGAGATGGGTTCGTCAAGGAGGTAGACCTGGGCACGGCGGGACATGGTCAGGGCGATCCGCAGCTTCTCGCCCATGCCCTTGCTCAGCTCCTTGAGCGTGCGGTCCTCGGGCAGCGTGAAGCGCTGGACGAGGCTGCGCGCCTTGGCGGCGTCAAAGTCAGCGAAGAGCCGGGCAAACTGCTCGATGGCCGCCGGCGCGGTCAGTGACTGCGCCAGGAAGGCGGCGTCGGGGAGGAAGGAGACCCGAGCCTTGGAGGCCGGTCCCGGCGCGTAGCCGGCGACGCTGACCTCGCCGTCGTAGTCAGAGAGCACGCCGGCCAGGATCTTGAGCAAGGTGGTCTTGCCCGAGCCGTTGGAGCCCATGAGGCCGGTGACGCGGCCCGCCGGCAGGGTGAGGCTGAGGTCCTCCAGCGCCGTGAGGCTCCCGAAGCGTCTGGTCAGGTGCTTCACGACGACGGCCGCCTCGCCCCGGCTGCCAGGAACCGGCGGGATGGTGAGGCTGAGCGGCTGGGTGGCAGGCGGCGCCGTCCGCTCCCCGCCAGCAGGGGACGACGGCGCGCCCTCACCTCGGGGGTCTGTCAGACGTGGGTCGATCGGGCTCATGAGTGTTCTCCTTCGGTGTCGCGGACGTGCCAGCGCGCCGCAAGCAGGTGGGTGACCTCGTCCAGGCTGAGACCCAGCCCGCTAAGCGAGGCGAGGTAGGCGTCGGTGGCCTCGGTGGCCAGCTCGGCGCGCACGGCCTCCAGGACGGCGGCGTCGGCGGTGACGAAGCGTCCGGCGGTGCGCTCGGCCGCGGTGAGCCCCGTGCGGTCGAGCTCGGCGAGCGCACGCTGGACCGTGTTGGGGTTGACCCCGGCGCTTGAGGCCAGCTCGCGCACGCTGGGGATCCTGCTTCCCGGCGCCCACCGGCCCGAGACGATCCTCAGGCGGAGCTCGGCGACGAGCTGGACCCAGATCGGGCGAGAGTCGTCAATCTGCATCGGGCTCCCCCACCTCCCATCTGTATTAGTGCATTAATACAGTGACACAATTGGCTGTCCTCGTCAACCTCTCCCCCAAGGCAGACAGACCTGCGGCCCGGTGCGGAGCCGCCGGAAAACGCAGTTTCCAGGGGACTCACACCGAGCCGCCGACAGAGGGAAGCAGCGCGGCCGGCCTAGGCCAGTCCTGGTACGTGGCGGAGGCAGGTCCAGGTCACGGCCAAGGCGTCAGACCCGCTCGACCTCGATGAGCAGCGCCTGGTCAGGGTTGAGAACCGGCGCCACCAGGCCCACGCTCCCTGCGACGGCTCCGTTGACCACCACGCCATCGCCGTCGTTGAACCACGGCGGGGCCACCAGGCCGCTCGGCTCCTGCCCCAGCACACGCGGACGCACGCGGTAGCGCGACCGACCGTCCAGGCCCGGCAGGCGGATCGCCCCCTGGTGCGCCAGCGGGCTGCGCTCCAGGCAGGCCACCTCATAGACACCCTCCGAGCCGTCCTGCGCGACCACGCCGTGCAGCCACATGCTGGCGTCCCCGACCTCGTCGCGGTAGACCTTGCCGGTCAGCAGGGTGCGGCGGTGCTTCTTGTAGTAGTCGATCCACAGCGCCAGGACGTCGAGCTCGTCCTGGCTCACGCTCGTCAGGTCCCACTCGGCCCCCATGTGCCCCCACAGGGCGGTGCAGGCACGGAAGCTCACGTCGTGCTGGCGGCCGGTGGTGTGCGAGCGGTGAGAGGCCACGTGGGTCCCCAGGCGCTCCGGGGCGATGAGCTGCTGGGTCCAGCGCACGATCGACTGGCGCTCGTGCGGGTCGATGTCGTCCGAGACCCAGAAGCGCTGGGTGTGGCGCACCATCTCCAGGTCGACCCGCGCCCCGCCCGAGGAGCAGGACTCGATCTCCAGCCCTGGGTGGTCGGCGCGCAGACGGTCCATGAGCGCCAGCGCCGCCCGGGTCTGTGCCGAGACGCTGGCGCGCCCACCGCGCGTGCGGTCCCCGCCGTCGAAGACGTCACGGTTGTGGTCCCACTTGATGTAGGAGATCGGGTAGGCGCTCAGCAGCGCGTCCATCTGCGAGCGCACGTGCTCCCAGGCCTCGGGGACCGCCAGGTTGAGGACGTGCTGGTGGCGCCAGCTCAGCGGCAGCTCCTCGCCCGCCGCCATGATCCACTCAGGGTGGGCCCGGGCGACGTCAGAGTCGAGGTTGACCATCTCCGGCTCGAACCAGAGCCCGAACTGCATCCCGAGGCCGGTGACGTGGTCCACCAGCGGCCCCAGGCCGTCGGGCCACACCTCCTCGGAGACCACCCAGTCACCCAGGCCGGAGGTGTCGTCGCGCCGGGAGCCGAACCAGCCGTCGTCGAGCACGTAGCGCTCGATACCGACCTGTGCAGCAAGATCCGCCAGGCGCAGGAGGGTGGGCAGGGAGTGGTCGAAGTAGACGGCCTCCCACACGTTGAGGGTCACCGGGCGCTCGGGCGACGGCGAGGTGTCCAGGCTGCGCTGCCAGGCGTGCAGGCGCTGGGCCGCCTCATCCAGGCCGGTGCCGTGGACGAAGTGCAGCCACGGGCCGGTGTAGGACTCGCCGCGCGCGAGGCTGACCTCACCGGGCATGAGCAGCTCGCCGCCCCCGAGGACCTGGTAGCCCTCAGGCAGGCGGTCAAGGTAGGTGCGGTGGTTGGCGGGGCAGGCCACGTGCAGCCCGCGCAGCTCGCCTCCTCGGAAGCTGAAGCCTTCCTGACCGCACACCAGGACGCCGGTGGCGTCAAATCCGGTGCGGCCGTGACGTCCCTCGCGCAGGTAGGTGCCGAAGGTGGCGCGGTGGCGCTGAGGACTGCGCTCACGCCCCCACCGGCCGGTGAGGTCGAGCACCTCATCGTGCTCCAGGGGCACCGGCAGCGCCAGGCTCAGCTCCTCCAGCGCGTAGCCCCCCTCGCCCTCGTTGGTCAGCGTGGCCCGCACCTGGACGCTGCCACCAGGCGCCACGCCCAGCTCAACGGAGAGGGACAGCCCGGCACCGGCGTCCGCCATCTCGATGACGAGACCGCCTCCCTCCAGGGTTCGAGCAGCCCCTTCCTCGACCTCCTCCTCGCCGCCCTCAGCGCCGCGAGCCACCACCCTGGTCACCACCAGGCGCGGGGACCACGCGGTGCCGTCCGCGCGGTGCCCGACCAGCCCCGGCCGCCCCGACCAGCCGGTCCAGGCCGCAGGCAGGATGCTCGGCGCCGTGACGAGGTCAGGATCGTTGCCCACCTTCATCGGGGTGGTCACCTCCAGCAGCGCGGCCAGCCCCTCCTCATCCAGCGGGCCGAGGTCGCCGCCCCAGTAGGGAACCGTGGGCAGGCCCGAGGGGTCGGTGGCCAGCACGAGCGAGGTGCCGTCATGGCGCAGGTGCACGGTACGAGTCAGCTTCATGCGTGGTCCTTGTCCTAGTGAGCCCTCATCCAAGAGCGGCCGTCCGCCTCGACGCCGCCGGCGGCGACCTCTCCCGGTCGCACCCCGAACTCTATACGCATAGAATGCGTCGCGGAAACCCCGTAGCCGCGGGCCTGCGCCTCCACCGTCCCAGCCAGGCTGCCCGCACCCGCCACCACCTCCGAGGAACCACGAGGATGACCACGGACCACCGCCCCGCCTCACCGACCCAGGCCGACGTCGCCCGCGCGGCCGGCGTGAGCACCGCCGTCGTCTCCTACGTGGTCAACAACGGCCCCCGCCCGGTCTCCCCTGAGACCCGCGAGCGCGTGGAGGCAGCGATCCAGGCGCTCGGCTACAGCCCCAACGCCTCAGCACGGGCCCTGCGCTCAGGAGCCTCTCGGCTGCTGGGCGTATACGTGCCCGGAGCGCGCAACCCCTATCACGCCGAGCTGGTCGAGCACGTGGCGGCCGCAGCCGAGCAGGCGGGGTACGGCACCCTCCTCATGACCACCGACGCCTCGCCCCGGCGCGAGGAGGAGCTCGTCACCGCGCTCATCGACCGCGGCGTGGACGGGCTCATCATCTGCCCCACCAAGGCGCCACAGGCTTACGACCACCTCACGCGGCACCTGCCCACCGCGCTGCTGTGCGCCGCCCCCTCAGCCAGCCACCACACGATCGGGGCCGACCTTGAGGACGGCGCCCGACGAGCGGTCTGCCACCTCATCGGTCACGGACACACCGACGTTGCCCTGCTCATGGCGCCGCTCGACCCCTGGGACCTCAACGGCCGGGTCCAGGGCTGGAGGGCCGCGCTGGCCGAGCACGGCCTGCCCCAGGTCCTCATCGAGACCAGCAAGTGGAGCCGGGTCGCCGGCTACCGCGCCATGCTCCGGCTCCTGGACGCCCCCACGCCGCCGACGGCGGTGCTCGCCGGCTCTGACCTGCTGGCCCTGGGAGCCCTGCGAGCGCTGTGGGAGCGTGGCATGAGCACGCCCCGGGACACGGCCCTGGTGTCCACCGACGGCACCGAGTCAGTCCTCATGAGCACCCCGCGGCTGACCACCCTGACCCAGCCCTTCGAGGCCATGGCCGCGGCCGCCGTCGACGCCGTCACCCAGCCGCAGCGTGAGGCCACGCTGACGCTCTTCCCCATGGAGCTGGACATCGGGGAGTCCTGCGGATGCTCCTCACCGTCCCCCTCCTGAGGACCGTGCCGCCTTCCTCCTTCAGGACAGGCTCCCCTCAACAAGGCTCGGCTCATCTCATTACGACATACCGAGCACACGCAAGAACCGGCATCCGGTTTTGCGAAAAAGGTCCGTCACCTTAGTTATCAAGGTCATTTTTGCGCGTCATTGCAATGTTTTATTTGACTTAAAGACACTCACGAATTTCGTTACTTGCCCGCCGCCGGACACCGCGCCACTCTCAGGTGACGACAACCGCACCGGCCAACGGCCACAAGGAGAGGAACCTGCTATGTCGACCGTCACCACGATCAAGTCCTGCGCCACGACCACCTGCGCCTTCAACCACGACGGCTGCACCGCCTTCGCGATCACCGTCGACGGCGAGGCCGCCTGCTCGACCTTCATCAACCTCGACGCCCGCGGCGGGCTGCCCGTCGCCCAGGCCCACGTCGGAGCCTGCCAGCGCCTGGAGTGCGTTCACAACAGCGACCTCATGTGCACCGCCGAGGCGATCTCGATCAGCCAGGACAAGGCCGCCTGCCTGTCCTACGAGGCCCGCTGAGCCTCTCAGGAACCGAGCAGCTGGGCCACCAGGGCGTCCTGGACCATCTGCCGCAGGAGCGGCGCCACCTGACAGGCCCGCTGGGTACCTGCCGGCAGCTGGACGAGGACCGTGTCCACACAGCTGCGGCCCAGCCGCATGAGCGTCACCGCGTCCGGCGCGACGTCCACGCACAGCACCCGCCCCCACAGCGAGGAGCACAGGCCCTGAGCCGGACGGTGGGAGCACACCAGACCGGGAACGACGCCTTCCAGCACGCCGCCGCACAGGACGTCCAGCGCCACGTCACCAAGGTCGCCGACCTCCTCCTGGGCGCTGACCTCGTCGAAGGCGCTCCACAGCAGGGCCGGCCCCTCCCCGGCACCAGGGGCCAGCACCTCGCTCACGGTGTGCCCGGACACCCCCAGGGCGTCGTGCACCATGACCCGCTCCGTCTCGATGACCCCGAGCCGTCCGCCGGGCGCGCAGGACAGCGACGCCAGCGCGGAGCGCGGGTCCTCACCGGCGATCGGGCAGTGGCACCCAGCGCTCTGCCCCACCAGCACCTCAGAGGCCTGGGAGGCGTCCAGCCAGGTGAGGGTGCCGAGCAGGTGGGCGCTCGCCGTCGTGATGCGCAGGCCCGCCTCTGCCGCCTCCAGGGTGACGTCCAGGCGGACGTCGGTGACGACGTCGCACCCCACCTGCGCCAGGGCGTGCGCCGGTCCCGGGTGGGCGGCCACGAGGACCCGTCCGTCAGCGTCCAGGGCGTGCAGCGCGATGAGCGACTCGGCCTGGGGCAAGCGGTAGGCGGTCACGGTGGCGCATCCGGCGCCGGACAGCAGGCGGCGCGCCATGCGACGGGAGGCGACAGCGGGCTCGGGCGCCGGCCGGGCGTGGCGGTCCGGCTGCGTCGGCTGGGCGGAAGAGGTCACGGGAGCGCTCCTGGGACGACTAAGGTATGAGGTAAGGCTAGCCTGGCACTCGCGGTCCCGCCAGGCCCCTCCCCGCCCCCCGGAGCTCAGCGCTCACGTTCCTCGTCCGCCGGGCCGGCCCGCGTCACCCGCGCAGCCGAGCCAGCTCCTCGACCAGCTGCGGGACGACCTCCTGCACGTCACCGACGACGCCGTAGTCCGCCATCTCGAAGATCGGCGCCTCAGCGTCGTCGCACACGGCCACGATCGTGCCCGCACCCTGGATACCGCTGGTGTGGTGCACGGCACCAGACACACCCAGGCCGATGTACAGGCGCGGGGCGATCGACAGCCCGGTCTGGCCGACCTGGGCGCTGCGCTCGACCCACCCCTCGTCACAGGCCACACGCGTCGCCCCCACGGCTGCGCCCAGCGGGTCCGCCAGCGAGTGGACGAGGTCAAAGTCGCCGTCGACACCGCGGCCACCGACCACCACGGTCCTCGCCTCAGCCAGGTCCGGCCCGGAGGCGAGCGAGGCCTGCTCACGCGAGACCAGGCGCACGGACAGGGACTGCGGGCTGATCGCGGGGTCAAGCACCTCCACGGCCAGCGGCTCGGGTCGCGTCTCGTCCTCCAGGTCCCCGCCCTCGATACCCGAAGCCGCGAAAGCACCAGGCCGCACGGCCAGGACCACGGCAGCCTCGCCGACGGCAGCCAGGCGCGTCGTCGTCGACCAGGAGCCGGACAGCACGAGCTTGGAGGCGTGCAGCGCACCGTCACGCACCTCGACCTCGGCCACGTCACAGGTGGCAGCCGAGCCCAGCACGACGGCGGCGCGGCCCGCCAGCTCCTTGCCCCGGTAGTCCGAGACCACGAGGGCGGCAGCAGGGTGCACGCGACGCACGGCCGCCACGAGGGCGTCCGCCGCCACCCCGGCCAGCGCCTCGGCGCCCTCCAGCTCGGCGGCGAGCAGGCGCGTGGCACCGGCGGCCGCCAGCAGGGCCGAGGCGTCGGCCCCCACCGTCCCCAGCACGAGGGCGACGACCTCGCCGCTGGTCAGGTGCCGCGCGCCGGCAAGCAGGTCGAGCGCAGGGCCGGTGGGACGGGCGTCAGTGGTCTGAGCGGCCCCCAGGCCGCCGGGGGCGTCGGCAGGGGTCTCGAGATCGACCAGGACGAGGATCGGGTCAGTGAGCATGTCAGTCATCGCTTCTTCAGTCTCTCGCGTGCGGGCAGGCAGGGCGGGCCCGGCTCACACCAGCTTGTTGTCCACCAGCCAGGCAGCCAGGTCACGCCCGGCCTCGCCGGCGTCGGTGCGGATGATGCCGGCCTCACGAGCCGGTCGGGCCTCGGAGCCGACGACGGCGATCGCAGGCCCGGCTCCTGCCTCCAGGCCCAGATCGGCCAGGTCCCAGGTGTCCACGGGCTTCTTCCTGGCCGCGCGCATGGCGGCGAAGTTGGGGTAGCGCGGCTCGTTGGCCTGGTCAGTCACCGACACCAGCGCCGGGGTCGGCGCAGCCAGGACCTCGCGCAGGGTACCCGTGGCACGCGTGACCAGCACCTCGCCGTCGTCGGTAGCCTCCAGGGCGCTGGCGAGGGTGAGAGCCGGCACGCCCAGGGCCGCGGCGAGAGCGCCGGGGAGCATCGAGGTCATCGAGTCCAGCGAGGCCATGCCCGTGATGACGAGGTCGACGTCACCGGTAGCAGCCTGGCCCTCCTCACGCGCCGCCGCCGGGTCCACCCCGCCGATGCGTGCGACCGCGGCGGCCAGCGTGCGGGCGGTGGCCACGACGTCGGCGCCCGCCAGGGACTCGTCGCTCACCAGCACGCCGGAGTCCGCTCCCATCTGCAGGGCGCGGCGCAGGCCGTCCTCAGCGTCCTGCGGCCCCATGGTCAGGGCCACCACCTCCCCACCCAGGTCCTCGACCAGGGCGACGGCGGCCTCGACGGCGTTCTCGTCAAGCTCGTTGAGGACGTCCTCCTCGCCACGCACGAGGAGTCCGTCCTCCATGCGGCGCTCGGACTGGACGTCGGGGACGTGCTTGATGCAGACGACGATTTTCATGCAGCCAAGGTTGCCATACCCGCTCCGCGGCGCCAGGGGGCCGTGGCCGCTTGAGACGCACCGCATCCCGCTCACGCGCTCGCTCACGACCCCGGTCTGGCCCGGCAGAGCGGCCGCGAGGAGGACCACGCCCTGCAGCACGTGCGGCACCGCACTCCCTAGCGGTTGTCCGTCCCCCGGACTACCGAGACAATGGCAGGCATGTCTGACTTGCCCACCGTGCTGCCTGCAGTCCTCAGCCCCGAGGACGCCCGTGACCGCACGCGCCTGGGCGCCGCCGTCGAGGCCGACGGGACCAGCTTCGTCGTCGTCGCCCCGCACGCCACCGCCGTCGACCTGTGCCTGCTGCACACCGACGGCACCGGCCGGGTCCTGGCCGAGCAGCGGGTCGGCATGCACGGGCCTGAGCGCGGGGCGTGGGGCGCTTTCGTCCCCGGCGTAGGGGCGGGCCAGCGCTACGGCTACCGCGTCCACGGGCCGTGGAGCCCGCAGGAGGGTGTGCTCGCCAACCCGAACAAGCTTCTGCTCGATCCCTACGCCCGGGCGTTGGAGGGGACGCCGACCCTCGGTCCGGAGATCTTCGCCCACGAGGTCGACGAGCAGCTGCGCCCGCTGTCCCAGCCGATGACGCCGTCGTCCCTGGACTCTGCCGGCCACGTGGCCGTCGGTGTGGTCACCGGCCCTGCGACCTTCCCGGTGGTGCCCGGCCCGCGCACGGCGCCGGAGCAGACGGTGGTCTACGAGACCCACGTCAAGGGCCTGACACACGACATGCCCGGGGTGCCTCCCGAGCTGCGCGGTACCTACGCGGGCCTGGCCCACCCGGCCACGATCAGCTACCTCACCTCCCTGGGGGTGAGCGCGATCGAGCTGCTGCCCATCCAGGCCTCCTTCTCCGAGGTCTTCCTCCTCAGGCACTCGCGCACGAACTACTGGGGCTACTCCACGCTCAGCTACTTCGCCCCCGAGGCCTCCTACGCCACCGCCGCCGCGCGCGAGGCCGGCCCCCAGGCCGTGCTCGACGAGCTGCGGGGCATGGTCTCGATCCTCCACGAGGCCGGGCTCGAGGTCATCATGGACGTGGTGTACAACCACACCTGCGAGTCGGGCGTGGACGGGCCGAGCCTGAGCCTGCGCGGCCTGGACAACCTGGAGTACTACCTCCACTCCCCCGGTCGCCCAGCCCAGTACGCCGACGTCACGGGCACCGGCAACACCGTGGACTTCCGTTCCACCCGGGCCGTCCAGCTCGCGCTGGACTCCCTGCGCTACTGGGTCAGTGAGATCGGGGTGGACGGCTTCCGCTTCGACCTGGCGGCGACGCTGGGGCGTGAGGGCTCAGAGTTCAACCCGCGCCACGCCCTGCTGATCGGCATGGCCACGGACCCGGTGCTCCAGCGCGCCAGGCTCATCGCCGAGCCCTGGGACGTGGGACCGGGCGGGTGGCGCACCGGTGAGTTCCCGGACCCCTTCCACGACTGGAACGACCGCTACCGCAGCACCGTGCGCTCCTTCTGGCTCGCCGACGCCTCCGCCCTGGCCAAGGGCCTGCCCGGCTCGGACCTGCGTGACCTGGCCACGCGGCTGTCAGGCAGCGCGGACCTGTTCTCCGGCGGGGAGTACCCCGGAGGGCGAGGGCCGTTGGGCAGCGTCAACTTCGTCACCGCCCACGACGGCTTCACCCTGCGCGACCTGGTCTCCTACGACTACAAGCACAACGAGGCCAACGGCGAGGACAACCGCGACGGCACCGACGACAACCGCTCGTGGAACCACGGCTTCGAGGGGCCTGTGCCCGAGGGGATGGACGGCGGCCCGATCGAGGTGCTGCGGCGCCGCTCCACCCGCAACGTGCTGGGCACGCTCCTGGTCTCGGCCGGCACGCCCATGCTGCTGGGCGGGGACGAGATCGGCCGCAGCCAGGGCGGGAACAACAACTCCTACTGCCAGGACTCACCGGTGTCCTGGTACGACTGGGACCTGGCCACCTGGCAGCGTGACATCCTGGCCACCACCCGCTACCTGCTGCGGCTGCGCCGCGAGCACCCCGTCATGCGTCCTACCGCCTTCGCCACCGGTCAGCCGGTGGACGGGGACACGATCGCGGACCTGGCCTGGTACCGCGGCGACGGCGAGGCGATGGAGACCGCGCAGTGGCACGACCCGCACACGCGCGTGGTCCAGATGCTGCGCTCGGGCGCTCCCGTGGGTGACGACGACCTGCTCGTGGTCATCAACGGCGCGCTGGACCAGGTGGAGGTGACGCTGCCTGGCGGGCACGGTCGCGACTGGCACCTGACCTGGGACTCCTCGTGGGCGGTGCCCCGCCCGCACACCTCGGCCTTCGCGCTGGCCCGCCGGGTCGGGCGCGGACCCGCCGGGCGGGCGCACGTGGCCGCCTCGGCAGAGGCCAGGGCCGCGCGGACCGGAATGACGGACTGCCGTCAGGACCGCCCTGGGGACACCACGACCCTGGACGCGCTGAGCCTGCGGATCTACCTCTCCGGGGAGGATCTGGTCTAGGTTCCAGGTGTCCTTCCTCGGGAGGTTGTCAACGCTACCGGGAGTGGGGACGGGCCTGGCGGCGTGTCTGCCTGCTGATGCCGGTCTGCCTAGTTCCGCGTTCCCGGCTTCGCGGCGTGCATTCGCGCCCCCACCACGGCGGCAGGGTTCATTGATCCACGTCCCCGGCTTCGCGGCGTGCATGGACCAGGTCGCGGCGTGCATCGAGTTGGTCGGGGCGTGCCTTGCTGATGAGACCGGCGCTTCGCTGACTGGTGCGTACCGGCCAGGCGCTGGGATCCACGCACCAGTCAACGAGGCTCGTAGCAATCGGGAACCGGCGTCTCGCGCCAGGAACCGCTGCCCACACAGGCCGTGGGTAGGCACGCCGTCGTCACCGATGCACGCCACAGTCGCCCAAGCACGCCGTTATCGTGGCACCACGGCGCCCAAGGCCGCCGCACCTCGGCCCACAAGCTGCCAGACCGTTGTCGTCGGCCCGCTGCCGCTCACCGGCCCAGGACACCTGGGCACCCACGGCCAGCCCCGGCATCGATCCCTCTGCTGGAAGCAGGTGTGCCCTCGCCTAGGATGGCGCCATGACGCAGACTCCGGAGCCCACCGCCCCCACCAAGGCCGAGGAGGCGCTCGCCGGCGCCACCTCTGACGCCTCCCTCGCCCGTTCCATGGCCCGCAGCGCCGAGATCGAGGCCGACCTGGACGTCAACCCCGGCCGCTACCGCATGCTGACCGGCGTGCGTCCTACCGGCAACATGCACCTGGGGCACTACTTCGGCACCATGCACTCCTGGGCCAAGATCCAGGACCGCGGCGTAGACACCTGGATCCTCGTGGCCGACTACCAGGTCATCACGGACCGCGACGGCGTGGGCCCTATCCGCGAGCGCGTCCTGTCCCTGGTGGCGGACTCCCTGGCCGTGGGCGTGGACCCCGAGCGCTCCACGATCTTCGCGCACTCGGCGGTGCCGGAGGAGAACCAGCTCATGCTGCCCTTCCTCTCCCTGGTCACCGAGTCCGAGCTGCACCGCAACCCCACGGTCAAGTCTGAGCTGGAGGCCACCGACGGCCGCGCGATGACCGGCCTCATGCTCACCTACCCCGTCCACCAGGCGGCCGACATCCTCTTCTGCCAGGCCAACCTCGTCCCTGTGGGCAAGGACCAGCTCCCCCACCTGGAGCAGGCGCGTCTGATCGCCCAGCGCTTTGACAAGCGCTACGGGCGCGCGGTCAAGGAGCACCCTGTCTTCCGCCGCCCCGAGGCCCTGCTGTCCGAGGCCCCGCTGCTGCTGGGCCTGGACGGGGAGAAGATGAGCAAGTCGCGCCACAACACCATCGAGCTGCGCATGAGCGCGGACGAGACCGCCAAGGCGCTGAGGAAGGCCAAGACGGACTCCGACCGCGTCATCACCTACGACCCTGCCGCTCGCCCGGAGGTCTCCAACCTGCTCGTGCTGGCCTCCCTGTGCGGCGCGGGCACGCCCGAGGAGATCGCCGAGCGCATCGGTGACGGTGGCGCCGGCACCCTCAAGAAGGTCACCACCGAGGCAGTCAACGAGTTCTTCGCGCCCATCCGTGCGCGTCGGGCCGAGCTGGCCGCGAACGAGGACTACCTGCTGCAGGTGCTGCACGCCGGTAACGAGCGTGCCCGCGCGGTGGCGAGCCAGACCCTGGACGCCGTGCGCACCGCGATGCACATGGACTACTGACTCCTGCCACGCCCCGGGCCCCTCGCCTGCACCAACGGACCGGCGCGCTGCTCTCCCCTGGAATCACGACGCCGGCTCACTGCTGCGAAGGTGGGCTCGGGCCCGCCCGGGCTCGGCCCTGTCCGAGCGCGCCCCCGAGGTCGTGCCGCTGGACCTGCGAGTACGCGCCGTCGGGTAGCCTTGTCCCTGTGACGCACAACACCAGTTCCAAGCCCCGTTCCGTTTCCACCAACCAGGACGCTCCCCCGGCCGCGGCCGCCGCAGGGGGACAGGCCGTCCCTGCCGCCCGGGTCTGCGTCGAGGCGTCTCCTGAGCCTGCGCCTTTCTCCCTCATCGGGCGTATCCCGGTCACTGAGGTCTTCCCCGTGGTCGAGGATGGGCGCTGGCCCTCCAAGGCGGTGGTCGGTGAGGTCTTCCCCGTGCGCGCCACCGTCTTCCGTGAGGGCCATGACCGCTTCGGAGCCACCGCTGTCCTCATCCGCCCCGACGGCACCCAGGGCCCCAGCGTGCGCATGGTGGACATCGCCCCTGGCCTGGACCGTTACGAGGGCCGCCTGGCCGCGGACGAGCCCGGCAGCTGGGGCCTGCGCGTGGAGGGCTGGTCTGATCCCTACGCCACCTGGCGCCACGACGCCGAGATCAAGGTCCCGGCCGGCATCGACGTCGCCCTCATGCTGGAGGAGGGCGCTCGCGTCCTCACCCGCGCCGCCGAGGTCCCCGGCCGCGACGGCGAGGACGTCACGGTCCTGCGCTCGGCGGCCGCTGCCCTGCGTGACGAGGCCCGGCCGGCTCACGAGCGCCTGGGCGCAGGCACCGGCCCGCAGGTCACCGAGGCCCTGGAACGTCTGCCCCTGCGCGACCACGTCTCGCCGTCGGCCACCTACCCCCTGCAGGTGGACCGTCCCCGGGCCCTGACCGGCTCGTGGTACGAGATCTTCCCGCGCTCGCTGGGCGCGCGCGTGGACGAGCACGGGCGATGGACGTCCGGCACCCTGCGCACGGCGATCAAGGGCCTGGACCGCATCGCCGCCATGGGCTTCGACGTCCTCTACCTCACGCCCATCTCCCCGATCGGCGTGACCAACCGCAAGGGTCGCAACAACACCCTCACCGCTCGCGAGGGCGACCCGGGCTCGCCCTACGGCATCGGCTCCCCCGACGGCGGGCACGACGCCATCCACCCCGAGCTGGGCACCTTCGAGGACTTTGACGCCCTGGTGGCGCGCTCACGCGAGCTCGGCATGGAGGTGGCCCTGGACCTGGCCCTGCAGTGCTCCCCCGACCACCCGTGGGTGGTCGAGCACCCGGAGTGGTTCACGGTCCTGGCCGACGGTTCCATCGCCTATGCCGAGAACCCGCCCAAGAAGTACCAGGACATCTACCCCCTCAACTTCGACAACGACCCGGAGGGCATCTACCAGGCCGTCCGCGAGGTGGTGGAGACCTGGATCGAGCACGGGGTGACGATCTTCCGTGTGGACAATCCCCACACCAAGCCGCTCAGCTTCTGGCAGCGGCTGCTGCGTGAGGTCCGCCTCGCCCATCCCGAGGTGCTCTTCCTGGCCGAGGCATTCACCCGCCCGGCGATGATGCGCACGCTGGGCAAGATCGGCTTCCACCAGAGCTACACCTACTTCGCCTGGCGCAACACCAAGGAGGAGCTGACCGAGTACATGGTCGAGCTCTCCCAGGACACCGCCCACGTCCTGCGCCCGGCCTTCTGGCCCACCACGCACGACATCCTCACCCCCTTCATGACCAACGGGAAGGTGCCGGCCTTCAAGCTGCGGGCCGTGCTCGCCGCCACCCTGTCCCCCACCTGGGGCATCTACTCCGGCTACGAGCTGGCCGAGTCCACCCCGCGCCCGGGTTACGAGGAGCAGATCGACAACGAGAAGTACGAGCTCAAGCCACGTGACTTCGCCGCGGCCCGGGCCAACGGCATCGAGGACCTGCTCACCCGCCTCAACGCCGCCCGCGCCGCGCACCCGGCCCTGCGCCAGCTGCGGGACGTGTGGTTCCACGGCACCAGCGACGACGCCCTCATCGCCTACTCCAAGCGTGTGGAGGCTGCCCACTCACCCACCGGCCGCGAGGACGTGGTCCTCACGGTGGTCAACCTTGACCCCCACCACGCTCGCGAGGGCCAGGTCTACCTGGACATGGCACGGCTCGGGCTCCCGCCGGACTGCGGCCTGCGGGTGACCGACGAGCTGACCGGCGAGGTCTTCACCTGGGGAGCCGTCAGCTACGTGCGGCTAGACCCCTACGCCGGCCGAGCCGCCCACGTGCTGCACGTGGAGCCCCTGCGATGAGCCCGCGCCCCTGGCCGGGAACGGCCCAGATCCTGCCCGAGCTGCTGACCTGGGCGGCCACGCGCCGCTGGTTCCCACTCAAGTCCGGCCCTGCCCCGCAGGCCTCCACCACGCGCGTGGTGGTGGACGCCGAGCTTGCCCCCGGTATCCACGACCTGGTCCTGGCGCTGCCTCGCTCCTCCCGGGGCGAGGCCGCCGGAGCGGACGAGGTCCTCCTCCACGTCCCGCTCGTGGTGGAGGAGGTCGACGCGCTGGCACGCCTGACCGGCCCCAAGGAGGACGCCCAGGCGGCAGGTTTCGTCCTGGAGGGCGGGACGAGCGCGATCGTGGACGCGCCCCACCACCCGGCCTTCTGGCAGGCCTGGGCTCGCGCGGCGATCGCCGCCGGCTCCACGCTGAGCGAGCAGGCAGCCACCGCGATCATCCAGCGCGCTGAGCGCCTGCACGTGACCACCGGGGAGCAGTCGAACACGAGCGTCATCCTGCCTGCGCCCGTCGCCGAGCCTGCCGACGCCGCAGCCGCCGCCCTGCCCGAGGACCAGGCCACCGGCGACCTCATCGTCAAGCTCTTCCGCGTGCTCGCCCCGGGACGCAACCCTGATGTCGAGGTCTCCGTGGCCCTGGCCCGCGGCGGGTGGGACCGGGTGCGCACGCCGGTGGCCTGGTCCGTCCTGGAGCTGCCCGGCACCGGGGAGGACGGTGGGGCCCTCACCGCCGACGGCGCCGTCGCCACCACCTTCGTCCCCCAGGCCACGGACGGCTTCGAGCTCTTCTGCGCCCTGGCGGCGGACGACGACGGCGACGACGGGCCGCGCCGCCTGCTCGCCACCGGGCTGGCCCGGGACCTGGGGGCCACCACCGCCCAGATGCACTCGCACCTGGCCTCCTCCCTGGGAGTCAGCGAGCCGGCCAGCCCCGCCCAGCTGCGCCGCGCCCTGGCTGAGCGCGCCCGCTGGGCGCTGGCCGAGGTCCCCGCCCTCCAGGAGCAGCTGCCGGGCCTGGCCGGCCACGTCACCCGGGTCCTGGACGCCGTCGCGGCTCTGGACCGTCTGGAGGCGGCTACCCGCGTGCACGGCGACTACCACCTGGGCCAGACCCTGCACGAGGACCAGGAGCCGGGGCGCTGGTACGTCCTGGACTTCGAGGGTGAGCCGCTGCGCCCGCTGGCTGACCGGCGTCGGGCCGACCAGCCGCTGCGGGACGTGGCCGGGATGCTGCGCTCCTTCGACTACGCCGCCGCCGTCGGCCAGGCCCGCGACCCGCGGTGGCTGGAGGCGGTGCGTGAGGCCTTCACAGCCGGCTACCGCGAGGTGCGGCCGGCGGGCACGGTTGAGGAGCGTCACCGCACCGAGGTGCTGCTGGCGGCCCTGGAGCTGGACAAGGCCCTGTACGAGGCCGTCTACGAGGCTCGCAACCGTCCGGCCTGGCTCGGGATCCCGCTGGCCGGGATCAGGCAGGTCATCGGCACAAAGTCCCCCGCTGAGGACTCTGCCCGTGGGAGAGTGGAGGCATGAACGACGTCACGCCCTCTTACGCTGCTGACCTGCCGACCGGCCCCGACGCCGCCGGAGCGCAGCCTGTTCCCGTCGAGTCCTGGGTCCTGTCAGACGTGGCCTACGCCCGCTACCACAACCCCCACGGGGTGCTGGGCGCCCACGTGGGCGAGGACGGCGTCACGGTACGCACCGTGCGTCACCTGGCCGACGCCGTCGCCGTCGTCACCCAGGACGGCACCTACCCGGCCCGTCACGAGCAGGAGGGAGTGTGGGTCGCCGTCCTGCCCGGGGACACGGTCCCGGACTACCGCCTCGACGTCACCTACGGCGAGGAGACCACACGGGTGGACGACCCCTACCGCTTCCTGCCGACGCTGGGTGAGATGGACACCTATCTCATCTCCGAGGGCCGCCACGAGGAGCTGTGGGAGGTGCTGGGCGCCCACGTCAAGCACTACAACGGCCCCATGGGCGAGGTCGAGGGAACCGCCTTCGCGGTGTGGGCCCCCAACGCCCGGGCCGTGCGCGTGGTCGGTGACTTCAACTACTGGGACGGTACGGCCAGCGCTATGCGCTCGCTCGGCTCCTCCGGCGTGTGGGAGCTGTTCATCCCGGGTGTAGGTGTGGGTGCCCGCTACAAGTACGAGCTGTGCTTCGCGGACGGGTCCTGGCACCAGAAGGCTGACCCGATGGCGCGGGCCACCGAGGTTCCTCCGGCCACCGCCTCGGTGGTCACGGACCTCTTCCACTCCTGGGAGGACCAGGAGTGGATGGACAGGCGCAGCCAGGCGGACCCCCACGCCGGTCCGATGAGCATCTACGAGGTGCACATCGGCTCCTGGCGCCAGGGACTGGGATACCGGGGTCTGGCGGACGAGCTCGTGCCCTACGTCAAGGAGGCCGGCTTCACCCACGTGGAGTTCATGCCGGTAGCCGAGCACCCCTTCGGCGGCTCCTGGGGCTACCAGGTGACCGGCTACTACGCCCCCACGGCGCGCTTCGGCACCCCTGACGACTTCCGCTACCTCGTGGACCAGCTCCACCAGGCCGGCATCGGCGTCATCCTGGACTGGGTGCCAGCCCACTTCCCCAAGGACGAGTGGGCGCTGGCGCGCTTTGACGGCACGGCCCTGTACGAGGACCCGGACCCCCAGCGCGGGGAGCACCCGGACTGGGGCACCTACATCTTCAACTTCGGGCGCAACGAGGTGCGCAACTTCCTGGTGGCCAACGCCCTGTACTGGCTGCAGGAGTTCCACATCGACGGCCTGCGCGTGGACGCGGTGGCCTCGATGCTCTACCTCGACTACTCCCGCAAGGAAGGCCAGTGGCACCCCAACCAGTTCGGGGGCCGGGAGAACCTGGAGGCCATCAGCTTCCTGCAGGAGGCCACCGCCACCGCCTACCGCAAGAACCCGGGGATCATCATGATCGCCGAGGAGTCCACCGCCTGGCCGGGCGTCACCGCACCCACCGAGTACGGGGGCCTGGGCTTCGGGCTGAAGTGGAACATGGGGTGGATGAACGACACCCTGCGCTACCTCTCTGAGGAGCCCATCAACCGGCGCTACCACCACGGAGAGCTGACCTTCTCCCTGGTCTACGCCTTCTCCGAGCAGTTCGTCCTGCCGCTGAGCCACGACGAGGTCGTCCACGGCAAGGGCTCGCTGCTGTCGAAGATGCCAGGCGATCCCTGGCAGGAGCTGGCTGGTCTGCGGGCCCTGTACGCCTACCAGTGGTCACACCCGGGCAAGCAGCTGCTCTTCATGGGGCAGGAGTTCGGCCAGGGCGCGGAGTGGAACGCGGAGAGCTCGCTGGACTGGTGGATCCTGGATGATCCGGGTCACCAGGGTCTGCTCCACCTGGTGCGTGACCTCAACGCCTTCTACCAGGACTCCCCTGCGCTGTGGGCGGACGACTTCTCCCACCGTGGCTTTGAGTGGATCGAGGCCGGGGACGGGGACCACAACGTCCTGTCCTACCTGCGCAAGGGGGTCGGACCGGACGGCCAGGCGGACCTGGCGGTGGCGATCATCAACTTCGCTGGCACCCCGCACGAGGGCTACCGCGTGGGTCTGCCCTTTGCCGGAGGCTGGGACGAGGTCATCAACACCGACGCCGTGGACTACGGCGGCTCGGGCGTGGGCAACCTCGGGCACGTCGAGGCCGAGGACCTGCCGTGGAACGGTCGGCCCGCCTCGGTGCGCCTGCGCGTCCCCCCGATGGGCGCGGTCTTCCTGCGTCCCAGCCGGGACTGAGGACGACGGGCGGGGCCGTCTATGACCGCGAGTGTGCAGGTACGCGCATGAGTGTGCAGTCCCAGGGTGCACAGCCGACCACACACCTGCACACTCGCGACTGGCTCTGACTTCCGTGGGCAGCGGCTTCCAGATTCCCGACGTCAGCAGGTACAAGTCCGAGGCACTGGCGTCAGCCGACTTCGTCACCCAGTGCGGCTCGCTCAAGGACGCGGCAGACCTCAACGAGGCCTGCCCCGCGCGGGTGCGCAGCACGAGCCTGTACCGCCTCAAGACCACGCACCCATGCGCCCGCGTGTGTGCAGGTACGCGCCTGTGTGTGCAGTCCCAGGGTGCACACTCATGCGCGTACCTGCACACTCGCCGTCTGGGCGGGTCGTCGCCGTCTGGGCCTTGTGCGCAGGCGAATGTCAGCCACAGCGGGTAGGCTGTACACGTTGCTGCAAGCACTTGCAGCAACGTTCATCCGTCGCATGGACAAGGGATAGACAATGACGCAGAACCTGGCCTCCACCGTGCCCTCTCAGGTGCGGGCGGTTTCCGGGCACCCCGCTGGCGCCTCCACCGAGATGGAGGTCTGGCAGGGGCTGTCGGCCGCCGTCGTCGATGCCATCGCGGACAACTGGTACGCCACCGAACAGCGCTACCGGGCCGGCCGCATGGAGCACTACTTCTCCGCCGAGTTCCTCATGGGACGTGCCCTGCTCAACAACCTGACCAACCTCGGGCTCGTTGACGAGGCCGCCAAGGCCGTGGACTCCTTCGGCCGCAGCCTCAGTGACGTCCTGGAGCAGGAGCCTGACGCAGCGCTGGGCAACGGAGGCCTAGGCCGCCTGGCCGCCTGCTTCCTCGACTCCTGCGCCACCCTGGACCTGCCGGTGGCCGGCTACGGCATCCTCTACCGCTACGGCCTGTTCAAGCAGCTCTTCTCCGACGGCTTCCAGACCGAGCACCCTGACGCCTGGATGGAGGAGGGCTACCCCTTCGTCATCCGCCGCGAGGAGGCTCAGCGCATCGTCCGTTACAACGACCTGACCGTGCGCGCCATCCCCTACGACATGCCGATCACCGGCTACGGCACGAAGAACGTGAACACCCTGCGCCTGTGGAAGGCCGAGAGCATGGAGGAGTTCGACTACGACGCCTTCAACTCCCAGCGCTTCACCGACGCCATCGTCGAGCGCGAGCGCACCGCGGACATCTCCCGCGTCCTCTACCCCAACGACACCACCTACGAGGGCAAGCTCCTGCGCGTGCGCCAGCAGTACTTCTTCTGCTCGGCCTCCCTGCAGGAGATCGTCGAGAACTACGTGACCTACCACGGTGAGGACCTGCGCGGGTTCTCCGACTACAACGCCGTCCAGCTCAACGACACCCACCCGGTGCTCGCCATCCCCGAGCTCATGCGCATCCTCATGGACGAGCACGGCCTGGGCTGGGACGACGCCTGGGCCGAGGTCACCAAGACCTTCGCCTACACCAACCACACCGTGCTGGCCGAGGCCCTGGAGACCTGGGAGATCTCCATCTTCGAGCGCCTGTTCCCGCGCGTGCTGGAGATCATCTACGAGATCGACCGTCGCTTCCGCCTGGACCTGGCTGAGCGCGGCGTGGACGAGGCCACCATCGACTACATGTCCCCGGTCCACAGCGGCATGGTCCACATGGCCTGGATCGCCTGCTACGCCTCCTACTCCATCAACGGCGTGGCCGCGCTGCATACCGAGATCATCAAGCGTGACACCCTCAAGGAGTGGCACGCGATCTGGCCTGAGCGCTTCAACAACAAGACCAACGGCGTGACCCCGCGCCGCTGGCTGCGTCAGTGCAACCCGCGTCTGTCCGCCCTGCTGGACGAGGTCACGGGCTCGGACGAGTGGGTGCGTGACCTGTCGGTCCTGGCTCAGTACACCGACGCCGCCGACGACGCCGTCCTGGACCGCTTGGCACAGGTCAAGCACGCCAACAAGGTTGACTTCGCCGCCTGGGTGGCCGCACGCGAGGGCGTGGAGATCGACCCCGACGCCGTCTTCGACGTCCAGATCAAGCGCCTGCACGAGTACAAGCGCCAGCTCCTCAACGCCCTGTACATCCTGGACCTGTACTTCCGGATGAAGGAGGACCCGACGCTGGAGGTGCCCAAGCGCGTCTTCATCTTTGGCGCCAAGGCCGCCCCCGGCTACATCCGCGCCAAGGCCATCATCAAGCTCATCAACGCCATCGCTGAGCTCGTCAACAACGACCCGGTGGTCTCCCAGACGCTCAAGGTCGTCTTCATCCACAACTACAACGTCTCCCCGGCTGAGCACATCATCCCGGCCGCGGACGTCTCCGAGCAGATCTCGATGGCCGGCAAGGAGGCCTCGGGTACCTCGAACATGAAGTTCATGATGAACGGGGCGCTGACGCTGGGCACGCTCGACGGCGCGAACGTCGAGATCCTGGACGCCGTGGGCGACGAGAACGCCTACATCTTCGGCGCCACCGACGACGAGCTGCCCACCCTGCGCGCTACCTACGACCCGGTGGCCACCTACCAGACGGTCCCCGGTCTCAAGCGCGTCCTGGACGCCCTGACCGACGGCACGCTCCACGACAACGGCTCGGGCTGGTTCGCCGACCTGCGCCGCAGCCTGCTCGAGCCCAGCCACGAGCCGGCCGACGTCTACTACGTGCTCGGCGACTTCGCGGCCTACCGCGAGGCCAAGGACCGCATGGCGGCCGACTACGCCGACCAGCGCGCCTGGCAGCGCAAGGCCTGGGTCAACATCACCCGCTCGGGCCGCTTCTCCTCCGACCGCACGATCAGCGACTACGCCCGTGAGGTGTGGAGGCTGACCCCGGAGCCGATCGCCTGATCCGCCAGCCGGGCGACAGCGGCCACCGGCCGCCTCTCGCCCGGCACCGGCACAATCATCAGGGGCCGGCACCTACGCTCTGTAGGTGCCGGCCCCTGATGTGCCGCTTCTGTGCTCAGAACAGCAGCGTGGCCAGCTGGCGGCGAGCCCGGGCGACCTCGGGGGTCTGCTGCCCGATGACGTCGAAGAACTGGAGCAGCCGTACACGCGCCGTCTCCCGCTCCTCCCCGCTGCGCGAGCGCACGGCCTCCAGGGCACGCCCGAGGGCGGCGTCCACGTCCCCCAGCGTCAGCGCGGCGTCGGCACCGGCCAGCTCGGCCTCGACGTCGGCCCCGTCAGCGTCGGCCGCAGCCAGCAGCGCGTACGGGTCCTTACCGTCCATCCGCGCGAGCAGACGGATCTGGTCACGCGCGACCTTGAGCTGGTCGTCACCAGGGTTCTGGGCCACGGCGTGGTCGTAGACCTCGATCGCGGCGTCGAAGTCACCGCGCTCAATCGCCTCGCGGGCCTCGCGCTCGACCTCGGTCTCCTCAGGCTCCGCCGGCTCGGCCTCCCGGCCGTCGCCGTCGACAGCGACCCGCCCGGTCACACCGTTGGCCGCAGCCACCTGCAGGAGCTGGTCAAGCAGCCCGCGCAGCTGGTCCTCGGGCACAGCGCCCTGGAACAGCGGCATGGGTTGGCCGGCCAGCAGGGCCATCGCCGTCGGCACGGCCGTGGCCTGCAGCGCCTGAGCCACCTCAGGGGCGGCGTCGACGTCGACCCTCCCCAGCTCGAAGCGGCCGCCGTACTCGGTGGCCAGCCTCTCCAGCAGGCTCACCAGCTCCGTGGAGGCCTGCGAGCGCGGGGTGTGGAGGACGAGGAGCACCGGCACCTGAGTGGAGAGCTCAGCGACGTCACGCAGGTTCGTGGCGTCAACGTCGACGACGAGCGGGGCCGGCAGGACCGGTCCCTCACCGCCGGCTGCCTCGGCCTGCGCTCCACCGGCGCCTGCCACCCCACCCGTGGATCCAGCCGCACCGCCACCAGCGCCTTCGCCCTGGCGTGGTGCGAGGGAGGACAGGTCAACGGCTCCGAACATGCTCATCTGAAGTTCTTCTTTCTTCCTGGTCCTGTAGCCACAGCTGGCCCCGGTCTGGCAGCGCCACCGGGCGAGAGCCCTGATCCCCTCAGGCTCCTGAGGGCGCGGCGGCGTCGTCACGCGAGGCCGAGGCGAGCACGAGGTCCGCGCCCAGCGCCACCGCAGGTCCCCCGGCCTCAGCCGAGGGGACAGAGAAGGCGATCATGACGTCATAGGAGGCGGTCACGGTGCCACGCACCTCGGTGTCCCCGCCCAGAAGCTTACCGACGTTCCCGCCGACGTTGAGCGTCGAGCCTGCCACGGTCTTGGTGTAGACGGTGCTGAAGGACAGGGTCGTGGACACCAGGGCACCGCCCTCGGTGGTGCGCAGACCCTTGAAGCCGTCCTTGCCGGCGGTGGCGGTGACGGAGACCGTGCCCATGCCGGACAGGTCGACGCCGCGCTCGGAGGCCACGCGCTGGCGCAGGGAGTCGTCAGCAAAGCCCAGGGAGTTGCCACCCTCCGGGTCGTTGAGGAGGGCGACATAAGCCTCCAGAACCTCCTGCGGGGTGGCGACGAGGCCCGTGGAGCCGGCCTCGATCTGCTCCGAGCCCACGGAGGCGGTGGAGGTCGCCGGCACCTCGACGCCTGCGAACAGGCGCGCCCAGGACCACAGCTCGAAGCTGTCGCGGGCCGTGTCCTGGGACAGGACGAGCAGGTAGGGAGGCTCCGTGTCCGAGAGGGGCTCGGTGATGGTCACGGCCGCGCGCGGGAAGCCAGCGGTCAGCCCCACCGCACCGGCCTGGCTGGTGGTGGAGAAGGTGTGGATGAGGGAGTCGTCTCCCGTGGCCTGGGCGACGGCGTACTCAGCCACGCGCACGCGCGCCGCCGGACCGGTGAGGTAGCCGGCCAGAGCCTCGCCGTTCTTGGCCGAGTCCGCCGAGGACAGCCCCTTGCCGATACGCTCCAGGATCGCAGTGAGGCGGTCGGCGTCAAGCACCGGGCGCGGGGTCGCGCTCGTGGTCACCGACAGCGCAGCAGGCAGCTCCTGCGAGCAGGCGGCAAGCGTGGTGGCAGCAGCGGTGGCCGCGGCGCCGAGAAGGAAGTGGCGGCGGGTAGTCATCAGGCGTTCTCCTCAGCCTCGGTGGTCTCCGGCTCGCGGCCGGCACGCAGGGCGCGCACCGTCTCCTCGTCCAGGCCCGGGACGACGGCGGAGCCTCGCGACGCGCCTGCGGCCTCCAGGGCCTCCTCGTCCGTGACAGGCTCGGCAGGCGGCTCATCCTCCGCCGTCGCCTCGCCGTCGGCCCCCTGAGCGTCAGCCGGCTGGGAGGAGCCAGTGCCCTCGTCGGCCTGCGGGACGGCCGGGGCAGCCACGCCGTCGACGTAGACGACGCCGGTGCGCGGGTCGATCCACTCCTCGCCGGCGGCCTCAGCGCGTTCCTTGTCCCGCGCCTCGCGGCGGGTGAGCGGACGGTTGGGATCGTTGACGGCGGGGATGCCCATGGTGGCGGTGGAGTCGGCGGTGGCCAGACGGGCAGCGCGCTCGGCCGCGCGCTGACGGCGCTGCTCGTCAGCGTGACGCATCTGGATGTCCAGCAGCAGGCCGAAGACGCCCACCAGGATGAGGACGCCGCCAAGCACCAGGCCCGGGACGAGCCAGGGGGTGGACACCGAGCGGGACCAGGTCAGGGTGAGCGTGGGCGCGGCGGCGCTGCCGTCCGTGGCAGCCAGGATCACGAGGTCTGAGTCCGTGGCGTCCAGGTCGATGGTCGCGGTGTCCGCCTTGGTCACCGAGGTCTGCCACACGTCCGCGCCTGCCGGGTCAGCGCCCGAGGCGGTCAGGGCCGTGCAGCCCGCGGAGGCGGTGGCGGAGCTGCTCGGTGCGGCGGAGGCGGTCTCGGTGGCCTCCTGCGTGGCGGCGGGAGAAGCAGCGTCAGTGGCACCGGCGCTCGCCGTCGCCGTGGCCGTGGCCGTGGCCGAGTCTGCCTCACAGCGCTCGGTGACCTCGGTGGTCGCCAGGGTCTTCCAGTCCCTCAGACCGGTGACCGAGAGGTACGGGTCGTCAGCGAGCCAGGCGCGGGCGTCGGCGGAGTAGCCCACGGCCAGGGTGACGTCCTGGCCCTGTGAGGTCGCGGTGACGGTGACGTCAGAGTTGACCAGTCCCAGGACGCCGGGCTCGACCAGGGCGTAGGGCTGGTCGGGAGTGGTTGGAAGGGTCGCCTCGGCGGTCGAGCTCGGACGCCACACGGTGGCGGAGCACACGGCCAGGGCGATGACGACCAGTCCTAGGACAGCGGCGATCGCACTCACGATACGTCGGTTCACGACTCGGTCTCCTTGCTCTCACGGACAGGGGCCCGACGCACCCGCCGCGGCGGCGGCCGGGGCGAGGTCAGGTGGCCGCACGGGAGGCGTGCTCCCGGGTCCACCTGGGCACTTCGGGCAATCCAGAATCCCATGCGAGCGGCCTGAGCGCAGCAGCCGCGGGCAAGATCACAGGATCCTGCGCCCTGAGCAGAACGACTCACGGCCCCGTTCCATCCCGAGCGGCCCGCTCACCCTGACGGTGCCAGCCGGTCCGGGAAGCGTGCAGCCGCCAGCTCGGCCACGCCAGCCAGCAGCGAAACAGCACAGCCTCGTCCGACCCCGATACTCTGTCCTGGCAGACGGCGCGCGGCCGTCAGGAGCCGTCAGGAGAGGGGACACAGACGTGACCGACGGGACCGAGGCCTTCACGATCACGATGCGCGGCTACGACCGCGCCCAGGTCGACCAGCGGATCGAGACCCTGCAGCGTCAGCTCGCTGACGCCCGCCGCGAGGTCGAGAGCCTGGACCAGCGCACGATGACGCTGGCCGGCGAGCTTGCCGACGCTCAGCGCCGCCTGCGCGAGACGGACACTCCTTCCTACGCGGGCCTCGGATCGCGCATCGAGCAGCTGCTGCGCAGCGCCGAGGAGCAGTCAGCCACGGTCCTGTCCAAGGCCAGCGCCGAGGCCGAGACCCTCCTCGCCCGCGCACGCGCCAACGCCAGGCGCGTGAGCGAGCAGGCCTCCACTGAGTCCGCCACGCTCCTGTCCGACGCCCGACGCGACGCCGCCGAGCTGCGTTCGCAGGCCGAGGCGGAGTCCTCCACGACGCTGGCCAACGCCACGGCCCGGGCCGAGGAGATGGTGGCCTCGGCCCAGCGCAAGGCCGACCAGGTCACCTCCGAGGCGCAGGCCGAGGCCACCACCGTGCGTGACAGCGCTGAACGTGAGGCCCAGCTCGTCGTCGCCCAGGCGAGGAAGGAGGCCACCGAGCTGCAGATCTCCGCTGAGCGTGAGGCCGCTGAGACCCGCCGCGCCGCCACGAGCGAGGCCGACGAGCTGCGTGCCACGAGCACCGAGGAGGCGGAGAAGCTTCGCTCCACCACGGCGGCTGAGGCCTCGACGCTGCTGGACAAGGCCCGCGCGGAGGCCGAGACCCTCCGCCGTGAGGCCAAGGAGGAGACGACGGCGCTGCGCCGCGAGGCCACCGCTGAGGCCGAGGCCGCTCGCGCGGAGGCCACCGAGCTGCGTCAGCAGACCAGCCTGGAGATCGCGGCCCAGCACGAGGCTGCCGCCCAGGAGGACTCCGACGCCCACAAGGCCGCCGCCGAGCGCATCCGCGTCATGAACGAGCAGGCTCAGCAGCAGGCTGAGGAGGCTGAGGCCCGTCTCCAGGAGGCTCTTGAGCGTGCCGAGGCCGTGCGTGCGCGGACCGATGCTGAGGCCCGCGACCGCCAGGCCGAGGCTGAGCGCCAGTCGGAGCAGATCCTGCAGGCCGCTCGGGCGGAGGCGGCTGAGATGCTCGAGTCCGCACGCGCCGACGGCGAGGCACGCCTGTCTGCCGCCGAGCGTCAGGTTGAGGAGCTCGAGCGCCAGCGCGACTCGGTGTCGGGCTACCTGGAGGAGATGCGCGGGGTCCTGGGCAACGCGGTGCCGCAGGCGCCGGTCTTCTCCGAGGTCATCAACCAGGCCCTGCGCCCCACCGAGCCGGCCTCTGCGGCCTCGCCTGAGGAGACGAGCACGCCGGCCCCCGCACCGACCGAGGCGGACCTGGCTGCCGCTCCGGGCGAGGACGGGCAGAACACCGAGCCGTTGTCCGTTGCGAGCCTGCGCACCGAGCAGCCCAAGGACACCGCCGCGCAGGAGGCGACCGAGGCCTGAAGCCCCGCTCAGGCCCTCCAGGCACGCCGAAGCAGCTCAGCGGCCTCGTCCTGGCTGACTCCCAGAGCACGCATCTGGGTCACGAAGGCGGAGGCCGCTTGCTGCGCCTGGGAACCCGACTGGTCGCGGACAAAGGTGCCCAGGCGTCCACGCCCCTCGATCACGCCCTCGGCCTCCAGGGTCCGGTAGGCCTTGGCCACCGTGTTGACGGCCAGCCCCAGACGGTCGGCCAGGGCGCGCGTGGACGGCAGGCGGGTACCGGCTGCCAGGCTCCCCTCCTCCACCTGACGGCGCAGGTCGTGGCAGATCTGGGCGAAGACCGGCTCGGCGGAGACGGGGTCAACTGCGAGGGCAAGGTCCGGGGAGGTCGTCATGGCACCAGTGTGCGCCACCCCGGACGCCCTCGTGCGCTGGCCGCGTCCGAGACAGCGCTGAGCCTGCACCTACCGCCCTGTGGCAGTGCGCTGAGCCTGCGCCGTCGCCCTCTACGCTGAGGTCATGACCGCCGACTCCCCTACGCCCCAGACCCCTGACGCCTCCAGCGAGGACTGGGCGGCGCGCCGTCGTGAGGCCGCTGCCGAGCGTGCCCGGCTGCTCCAGGCCCGCCAGGCGGCTGAGCACGAGCGCGCCGGACGCATCATCGCACTCTTTCTCCAGGTCGCCCGCGCCGAGGGGCTCGAGCCCCAGCCGCTGCGCGTGCAGGGCTACGGCGGCGGCAGCGCGCGCACCGAGCTGAGCGGCTGGTACCTGCGTGCTGACCAGACCGTCGGGATCGACACCGACGGGCGCTTCTACGTGCTGTCCATGCGCCTGTCGCTGCGCGAGAAGCTCATGGGCGCCAAGCCGGCGGCCGAGCCGGCCCCGATGACGATCGGCGAGGGCGGGCGCGACGGGGACGTCGTGCCGCTGCGCTTCGCCCTGGACCGGCTGCTGCCAGGCTGGGAGGAGCGCTCTCCCGAGCCCCTGCCCTGAGGCTGGGCCGCCGGGGCGCCCGCCCCTACCCATAAGTGCGTCCGTCCCCGATTCAGGCCTGCCTAGGACGACGGCGCACGCACGCCACGCTCGTCACGGCCTACCCCACGCCCCCAGCGCACGCACGCCAGCAGCCAGGTGCGCGGCACTCACCACAGATGGCGCTCCCAGCAGGAGGTGTGCCAGTGCCGGCGCTCTTCCAGTCCCCGGTCATCCCCGAAGAGTGACTCGTTGGACCAGGCCACCACGTGTGGCGTCCCCACGCTGATCGTGCGGTTGCAGGCAGGACAGGTGTACGGCTTGGAGCCGCCCGAGACGTGACGAACGGTGAAGTCGGCTCCCCCAGGACCGGTCTGGGTACGTGGCATCGAGGACAGACGTTCCATCCGCAGCGGGATGTGCCCGCCGCTGTAGGGACGCTTGGAGGTTCGCCTGGCCATGAGTCCGACTCTAGCTCGGCGCTCCGCCGCCCTACACCCGCCCCGTCCCGTCGATTCAGGCCCTGGACAGTCGATCACATGGCACACAGCATGGGAACCGACTGTCCAGGGCCTGAAGCGAAGGAAGCCCAGCGCTCGGGCTCACACACGCTCACAGAGCGTGGAGCGGGCGACTCAGATGAGGCCCATCTCCTGCACGGCGTGCTTCTCCTCCAGGAGCTCAGCAGCCGAGGCGTCGATCTTGGCGCGGGAGAAGTCGTCAATCTCCAGCCCCTGGACGATCTTCCACTCACCGTTCTCGCTCACGGCCGGGAAGGAGGAGATGATGCCCTCGGGCACACCGTAGGAGCCGTCAGACATGACCGAGGCGGAGGTCCAGGAGTAGTCCTTGACACCCAGGCACCAGTCGCGGACGTGGTCGATCGCGGCCGAGGCGGCCGAGGCGGCCGAGGAAGCGCCGCGGGCGGCGATGATGGCCGCGCCGCGCTTGGCGACGGTGGGGATGAAGTCCTCCTCGACCCAGGCACGGTCCGCGAGCAGGTCGGTGACGGGCTGGCCCTTGACGGTGGCGTGGGTCAGGTCCGGGTACTGCGTGGAGGAGTGGTTGCCCCAGACGGTCACCTTGTCCAGGTCCGAGACGTGGGCACCGGTCTTGGCGGCCAGCTGGGCCAGGGCGCGGTTGTGGTCCAGGCGGGTCATGGCGGTGAAGCGCGAGGCAGGCACGTCAGGGGCGTGGGAGGCGGCGATGAGGGCGTTGGTGTTGGCCGGGTTGCCCACGACCAGGACCTTGACGTCCTCAGCGGCGCCGGCGTTGATGGCCTCGCCCTGGGGGCCGAAGATGCCACCGTTGGCGCTCAGCAGGTCCGAGCGCTCCATGCCGGCCTTACGCGGCATCGAGCCGACGAGGAAGGCGATGTTGGCGCCCTCGAAGGCCTTCTTCGGGTCGTCGAAGATGTCGACCGAGCCGAGCGTGGGGAAGGCGGAGTCGAACAGCTCCATGGCCGTGCCCTCAGCGGCCTTGACTGCCTGCGGGATCTCAAGCAGGCGCAGGTTGACGCGCTGGTCCGGGCCGAGCAGGGCACCGGAGGCGATGCGGAAGAGCAGCGCGTAACCGATGTTGCCGGCGGCACCGGTGACGGTGACGTTGACGGGGGCGTTAGCCATGAAGGACTCCTTCTAGGACTGGTTGGACTGACCAGGTCGTGCGCGCACGGCCCTGCCACGTGGGCCGCGCCGGACGCAGCCCACGGAAAGAGCCTACGGCCCCGGGGCCGCAAGCGTCAGGGACGACGGGCAGTTCGACGTTCGCCCGCGGCGTCATCCACGTCACACGGCCGCCGCCTGTGATGACACCGAGTCAGGTCCTAGACTCAGCAATCATGAGAGGTAAGCCTTACCTTAAGGTGCTGTCGACGCGCGGGCCACGCCCCACCGGCGCCAACCGCTCCAGCAGCGCCCCCGCGCTGGCCACCCCTGCCAGCTCCCGCGACAATTGGCTCTCCTTCACCCTCACTGCCGTCGCCGGCCTGGCACAGACCTGGGCACTGATCTGCCTGGGCCGCGCCCTCGGCAGCCTCGTCACCCCCACCTCCCTCGCCGCCGCACCGGCCACCCCGGACCGTGGCTCCATGCTCGTCCAGGCCGCAGTCTGCGTCGTCGTCGCTGCCGGCGCGCACTGGGCGGCCCAGGCCGTCGCCCGCGCCTCCGCCGCCCGTCTGGAAGCCGCTATCCGCAGCCGCGCGCTGCGCCACCTGCTCCACCTCGGCCCCGTGCGAGCCACGCAGGAACGCACCGGATCCACCGTGAGCCTGCTGACCGACGGCGCCGAGCGCGTCGCCCTGTACCGCCAGACCTTCCTCGCCCCCACCGTCGCCGCCGCACTCGGCCCAGCGCTCAGCCTCCTCGTGCTCGGCGTGAGCGTGGACCGGCTGACGGCGCTCGTGCTGGCCGTCGCCACCGTCCTCACGCCGGCGCTCATCGTCGGTTCCCACTCCCGCCTGCGCACCTCCTCCTCCCGCTCCCGGCGCGCCCGCACGCGCCTGGCCGCCGAGTACCTCGACGCCATCCAGGGCCTGCCCACCCTGACCCTGGCCCGCGCCGCACGCCGTCGTAGCCAGGAGCTGCGCCGCCAGGGCGAGACCAACCGCCGCGCCGTCATGCAGGTCCTGGCCGGCAACCAGCTGGTCATCCTCATCACCGACGCCCTGTTCTCCCTCTTCCTCGTCACCGCCGCCACCGGACTGTCCCTGGCGCGCCTGGGCTCGGGCGCGATCACCGTGGGTGACGCGCTGGCCATCGTGCTGGTGGCCTACATGCTGCTGGAGCCGCTCGACCACGTCGGCGCCTTCTTCTACGTGGGCATGTCAGGCCTGGCCAACCAGCGGGCCCTGGGCGCCCTGCTGGCGCGCGAGCGTCCCGGCTGCGACGACGACGCAGCCTCAGGCTCACACCTCACCGCCGCCCCCGGCTCCGGGACGACGACGCTCACCACCCCTGGCCCCGCCTCCTCCGCCCCTTGCGCCACCATCAGCCTGTCCGGGCTCGAGGTCGCCTGGCAGGTGCAGGGAGATCCGGTCCTGTCCGGAGTCAGCCTCGAGGTCGACACCGGGGAGAGCCTGGCCGTGGTCGGCCCGTCCGGCGCGGGCAAGTCCACGCTCATGTCCGTCCTGGCCGGTGACCTGCTGCCCACCGCCGGTACGGCCACCATCAAGGGCGTCACGCTCACGCCCGCCACCCAGGACCTCGTGCGCGCCGCGAGCGCGCGGGTGGCCCAGACCACCTGGCTCTTTACCGGGACGATCGCGGACAACCTGCGCCTGGCAGCGCCCGAGGCGCAGGCCGGTCAGATGTGGCAGGCGCTGGCAGCCGCCCACCTGGACGAGGAGGTCCGCCGGATGCCGCTGGGCCTGGACACGCCGGTCGGCGAGGGCGGGACGGGGCTGTCGGGCGGTCAGGCCCAGCGGCTGTCCCTGGCGCGCGCGGTGCTCAGCGGCCGCGACCTGCTGCTGCTTGACGAGCCCACGAGCCAGGTGGACCTGGCCAGCGAGGCTGCGATCCAGGAGGCGATCGAGCAGGTGGCACGCACCCGCACCGTGGTCACGGTCTCTCACCGCGCCGGCGCGCTCGTCGGCGCCGACCGAGTGGTACGCGTGGCGGAGTCAGGCGTGACCGAGGTGAGCGCACCTGCCAAGGACACGACCTGGCTGCGCCCCGCCCAGAGGCAGGAGCCTGTCCGATGAGCACGACGACCCCCACCACGGCCACCTCGTCCGTCACCCGTCGCACCGTGGCCGCGTGGCTCATCTCCGTCACCCGCCCGGTGCTGGCCCCGCTGCTCGTCTCCACCGTGTGCCGCGTCATCGACCTGCTGGCGGGCGTGGCCCTGTTCGCGCTGGCGACCGCCAGCGTGGTCGAGGCCGGCACCGCGATCGCTCACGGCCAGGCCCCGGCGGCCCTGTGGCCCCTGCTGGCGGTCATGGCAGTCATCTCCCTGCTCAAGGCAGGCCTTCGCTACGGCGAGCAGCTGGCTGGCCACTTCGTGGCCTTCAGGGCCCTGGAGCTGCTGCGCGGGGAGATCTTCCGCACGCTGCTGCCCCGCTCTCCTCACGCCTCGATGACCCTGCGCTCCGGGGAGGTGCTGGCCACCGCCACCAAGGACGTGGACCGGGTTGAGGTCTTCTTCGCCCACACCTTTGCCCCGGTGGTCTCGGCGGTCCTCGTGCCGCTGGTGACCTGCCTGGCCATCGGCGCCTGGGCGAGCTGGCCGGTGGCGCTGGCGGTGCTCGCGCTCATGTGGGCCGGCGCGGCCTCCGCGGTCTGGCTCGGCGCAGGCGCCTCCCTGCGCGCCTCCCGTGCCGCCTCCGCCGAGCGCGCCCGACTCACCCAGCACGTCACGGACACCGTCCAGGGCATGAACGAGGTCCTGGGCTACGGGCGCAGCGCCGAGCGCATGTCCCAGATGGCGCAGATCGACGACGACGTGGCCCGCCGCATGCGTCCCTCGCGCACCTGGGCGGGGGCTCGCCGTGCCCTCATCGCCCTGCTCACCTTCGGCACGCCGATCGCCGTCGTCGTTCTCGGGGCAGGGGCGGCCGCCAAGGGCACCGTCTCCGCGGTGGCTCTGGCCGCCTCAGCCGCGGCTGGTCTGCGCCTGACCGAGACGGTGCGCGGGGTCGAGGAGCTTGCCGGGGCGCTGAGCGCCTCCTTCGCCTCGGCCGAGCGGATCTGGCGGCTCACGCACGCCCCCGTCGAGGTGGCCGACGGCCAGGCACGGCTGCCTGAGCACAGAGCGCACGAGATCACCTGGGAGCACGTGAGCTACTCCTACCCGGGAGCCGAGACCCTGGCCCTTGACGACGTCAGCCTCACCGCCCGCGCCGGGCAGTGGACCTGCCTGGTAGGAGCCTCCGGCTCGGGCAAGACGACGACGGCGCAGCTCGCCCTGCGCTTCGACTCCCCCAGCCAGGGTCGGGTCCTGGTCGACGGTCAGGACCTGGCCACCCTCAGCGCGGACAGCCTGTACAGCGAGCTGGGCCTGGTCTCTCAGCGCTCTCACCTCTTCCGCGCCTCGGTTATGGACAACCTGCGCCTGGCGGCACCTCAGGCGAGTCAGGAGGAGGTCTACGAGGCCTGCCGCGCGGCTGGGATCGACACTGAGATCCGGGCTATGCCTCAGGGCTACGACACCCTGGTAGGTGAGCGCGGGCAGTCCCTGTCCGGTGGTCAGCGCCAGCGCCTGTCCCTGGCTCGCACGCTGCTGGCCCGGCCGGGGCTGGTCATCCTGGACGAGTTCACCAGCCACCTCGACCCGGCGCTGGACGCGCAGGTTCGTGCGGCTGTCCGTGAGCGGCTGGCCGGGACAACGGTCCTGGAGATCACCCACCGCCTGCAGTGGTCGGAGCAGGCCGATCACGTGGTGGTCCTGGACCAGGGTCGGGTGGTGCAGGAAGGCGATCCTGCCGTGCTTGCGCACCAGGAGGGGCCGCTGCGTACCCTGTCGGCACGTGGGCGGTAGCGACGCGCCTGCCAGCGCCCGGCTCAGTGCCTCGGCCCGGTGCTGCCCGCAGCGCCACCGGCCTGGCCGTTGGCCTGTGCCGAGGCCGTCAGCTCCTCGGGGCTGACCACGCCGTCCACGGCCACACGGCTGAGGTAGGCCACGCCGTCGAAGGAGAGCTCGCGAGTGTTCTGCGGGTCGCCCTCGTCGCCGATCTGGCCGCCGGCCATCTTGTCCACGACGATGGCGATGGCGCCGTCACCGGTGACGTTGGTGGCCGTGCCGAAGGAGTCGAGCGCGATGTAGGTGGCGATCATGAGCGCTACCTGCGCGTCGTTGAAGCCGAGCATCGAGGACAGCAGGCCCGTGGAGGCCATGATCGCGCCACCGGGCACGCCGGGCGCGGCCACCATGGTGATGCCGAGCATGAAGATGAAGCCGGCCCACTGCGCCACGGAGACGTCAATCCCCTGGGTCAGGCAGATGGCGAAGGCGAAGGCGAAGATCTTCGAGGTGGACCCAGCCAGGTGGATCGTGGCGCACAGCGGCACGGTGAAGGAGGCCACCGCCTCCGACACACCGTTCTTCCTGGTCTGGGCGAGCGTGACCGGGATGGTGGCCGCGGAGGAGGAGGTCCCCAGGGCCGTGAGGTAGGCCGGCAGCATGGTGACCAGAGCCTTGACCGGGTTCCTGCGCCCGATCGCCCCGGCCACGCCGTACTGCACGCCGAGGATGACGACCTCCAGCACCAGCACCACGACCACCACGCGCAGCAGCGTGCGCATGACGGCCCAGGCCTCACCGGTGTAGGTGAGGTTGAGGAAGATACCGAAGATGTGCAGCGGCAGCAGCGGGATGATGATCTTCTCGATGAGGGTGGTGATGATGGCACGGAACTCGATGAAGCCCTTGCGCAGCACGCCGCGCGGCACCATCGACATCCCGATGCCGATGACGAAGCTGAGCAGCAGCGCCGTCATCACGCCCACCGGCGCGGGCATCTCCACGGTGAAGTAGGTCGACAGCGCGCTGCCGGGCTCCTCGACGTCGTCCAGGGAGTGTCCACCCAGCAGGGAGGGAAAGACGGTGGCGCACACGAGGTAGGTCAGGAAGCCGGAGAAGAGCGTGGAGCCGTAGGCGATCGCCGTGGTGACGCCCAGCCACCTGCCCGCCCCGCGCCCGAGGTCCGCGATGGCAGGGGTGACCAGGCCGATGATGATCAGCGGGATGGAGAAGCTGAGGAACTGGCTGAACAGGGCGGAGAAGGTGGCGAAGATGCGGCCGATCACCTCGGGCACCAGCGGGCTGCCGCCGACCCTGATGGAGCCGAGGACCAGCGCCAGGATGATGGCGAAGATGACCCACACGAGGATCCCGCCCTTGGCGAGGAGCCGGCGCAGGGCGGAGGGGCTGGTGGTCTGGGAGGGAGTCTGCGTGCTCGACATGGAGCGCCTTCCGGTCGGGTTGGGAGCGGGCGGCAAACAAGCGCCCTGTGGGGCAGCATCGCACACCGGCGGCTGATCACGGCGAGGGGTTTCGCGTGGCGAGCAGCAGCCTAGGAGGTCGTGCGCCGCCTCACACGGCGGACGAGGGACCGCACAGGAATTGCTCAGACGCTGGCGGGCAGGGTGGCGTACCAGCTCAGCGCCAGGACCGCCAGCCCCAGCAGGATGCCGAAGGCGACGTCGAAGCCACGCGAGCGGGCGGCGATCCAGGTGCCGTCGGGGCGCATGACGCGCACGACGGCCAGGACGAGGATCTCCAGCCCCAGCCAGATGACGGCGACGCGGTTGTAGCCGAGCACAGCGATGAGGGGCACGAGCAGGGTGGCTACGGCCGTGGCCACGACGGCGAGCGTGGAGTAGGGCTCGTGGTGGCGCTCGGCCCAGCCGGGCCGCTTGTGGCGCAGGCAGGTCTTCTTGCCTGCTGGCTCACGCCCCTGCCCCTCACTCACGCAGGACATGGTAACGATCCGGCCTGCGTGAGTGACGACCCGCGGCGGCGCGCCGAGGCACTACGCCTGGAGCTGCTGGTGTATCTCCTCGACGAAGTCGAGCACAGACGAGTCGCCAGACACCGGTCCTCCGGCCAGCATCCCATCCGTACCGAGCAGGACGGCCGAGGGGGTCGCCTCGCACTGAAGCACCTGAGCAGCAGCACGGTCGTCGTCGTACCAGGCGTGCTCGACCCACTCAGGTCTGCGGTCCTTGAGCCACGAGGCCGTGCCGCCCACGACGAAGTGGATGCCGATCTGCGGCATCATGGCCCGCCACTGACCGACACGCGCCGCCACGGCCTCACAGTGGCCGCACCCAGGATCGACAAAGAGCAGCAGCTGGGCCTGTCCCTGCGAGACCTGGAGCAGGTCCACCGGCGTCCCGTCCGCCTCCTGGACCCTGGCACGGGGCGTCAGCGTCCGGATGTAGTCCTCCATCTCGGCGTCGGCCTCACCCTGCTCACCGGCAGGCTCCTGCACCGTCTGTCCGGCTGGGGCAGCCTCCCCCGCTCTCCCGGGGTCTGCTACCAGGTAAGCGACCACCATCGCGACGACGACCGCGACCACCCAGGCCCTCACCGTCGAGTCGGTCACAGCCTGCGCCAGCAGTGAGCCTTGGCGCGCCGCCGAGACCACGGCCAGCACGGAGAGCAGGACGAGCATGACGTTGCGCAGCACAGTGCGCCAGGTCAAAGCAACCGCGTGCCTGGAGCCGAAGCAGGTGCACGCGGCACCAGGCACCTTCAGCGCCCGCACGACGACAGCGGTGTAGGCCAGGCACAGCACCAGGGCGGCGCACGCGACGAGCACCCCGGGCGCGCCTGCGCAGGCCACCAGCATCCCTGCCAGGAGGATCTCGCCCCAAGGATGCAGACGTCGCAGCCAGCGCCGGTTGAGCCGTTCAGGAACACGCATGAGGTCCCACTCCCGTGCGACGCGCGCGTCGTCGTCGCCGAGCTTGGCGGCCCCTGCCCCGCCGAGGACGACCGCGAGGACAAGTGGTGCAGCCAACAGCGCCTGGGTCATGACAAGCTCCTCACCGTGGGGACAGCGCGACGGGTCCATGGTGGCACGGCACAGGTCAGGAACCGCAGTACAGCACCGTTATCCGCAGCACGCCGCGTCGGCAGCCGCCGCGCCCCGACAGACCTCAGTGGGCGAAGTGCCGGTTGCCGGTGAGGTACATGGTCACGCCCGCAGCCGTGGCCGCAGCGATGACCTCCTCGTCACGGATGGAGCCGCCGGGCTGGACCACAGCCTTGACGCCGGCGTCGATGAGGACCTGGAGACCGTCGGCGAAGGGGAAGAAGGCGTCGGAGGCTGCCACGGCCCCACGTGCGCGCTCAGGCGCCTCGGCCTCCAGGACCTTGGAGGCGTCAGCCCCGCCGACGGCGTCCTTGTCCTGCTTGTCGGCCGCGGCGTCCCCGGTGGAGCGCAGCCCCAGGGTGTTGGCGCGCTCGACGGCGAGCCTGCAGGAGTCGACGCGGTTGACCTGTCCCATGCCGACTCCCACGGTCGCCCCGTTCTTGGCAAGCAGGATGGCGTTGGAGCGCACGGAGCGGATGGTCTCCCAGGCGAAGCGCAGGTCCGCCAGGGTCGCTTCGTCGGCAGCCTCGCCGGCGACGAGCTCCCAGGTGGCGGGGTCAGCGTCGTCAGCCTGATAGGTGTCGCGTTCCTGGACGACGGCGCCGCCGGAGACCTGCTTGATCTCGTAGCCCTCGCGCGTGGGCGGCTCGACGACCAGCAGGCGCAGGTTCTTCTTGGCGGACAGGATCTCGACGGCCTCGTCCTCGAAGGCGGGTGCGGCCACGACCTCGGTGAAGATGGGCTTGACCTGGCGGGCCATCTCGGCGGTGACGGTGGCGTTGGTGGCGATGACGCCACCGTAGGCGGAGACGGGGTCGCAGGCGTGGGCCAGGCGGTGGGCCTCGGCCACGTCCCCGGAGGCGGAGACGGCGATACCGCAGGGGTTGGCGTGCTTGATGACGGCGACGGTCACGGCCTGGCCGTGGTCGTAGGCGGCACGCACGGCGGCGTCGGTGTCCGTGTAGTTGTTGTAGCTCATGGCCTTGCCGTGGAGCTGACGGGCGCCAGCCACTCCCCCGCGCTCGCCGACGGCACGGTAGACGGCGGCGGCCTGGTGGGGGTTCTCACCGTAGCGCAGCGTGGCCAGGCGCTCGTAGCCCACCCCCACGTAGCGGGCGGGCACGGCCGGAGCGGAGGCGTCAGCCTCTTCCTCGGTCTGCTGCGCGAACCAGGTGGCGACGGCGGCGTCGTAGGCGGCGGTGTGGGCGTAGGCGGCTGCCGCCAGGCACCGACGCTGCGCGAGGCTGAAGCCTCCGGCCTGGACGGCCTGGACGGCCTCGGCGTACTCAGCAGGGTCGGTGAGGACGGCGACGGCCGGGTGGTTCTTGGCGGCGGCGCGGATCATCGAGGGGCCGCCGATGTCGATCTGCTCCACGCAGGCGTCAAAGGGCGCACCGGAGGCGACGGTGTCGGTAAAGGGGTAGAGGTTGACGACGACGAGGTCGATGGGGGTGACCTCCAGGTCGCCCAGCTGGGCCATGTGCTCAGGCTTGCGGCGGTCGGCGAGGATGCCGGCGTGGACGCGGGGGTGGAGGGTCTTGACGCGACCCTCCAGGCACTCGGGGAAGCCGGTGACCTGCTCGACGGGCGTGACGGGCAGGCCCGCTCCGGCGATGGTGGCGGCGGTGGAGCCGGTAGAGACGATCTCGACGCCGGCGTCCACGAGGGCGGTGGCGAGCTCGGTAAGGCCCGTCTTGTCGTAGACGGAGACGAGCGCCCGACGCACAGGAACCTGCTCGGGGTTGACCAGTCCCTCCGTGGGGACAGGCCTGGTGGGCACAGCCTGGGCTGCGGCGGGAACGGACGGCGTGGTCATGCGCTCTCCTGGTGCGATCGGTCGGCAGGGCGCCCAGGCGGGCGACGCCCCTTCGGTGGATCGCGGTCGCTCCCCGGTGGTGCCCCACCCTCGCCAGTCACGACCGCGCAAAGTATATCGCGGATCGTGCCACCAGGTCACATGAGGACGAGGCCGGTTCGCCGTCCGGGTGCGAGGACCCCGTGCCGCCCCCCCCCCGGCGCTGGGGCTTGAGAACATACACTCTTCGCAGGGGCCGGCAGACAGTGCCTGCCTCCACGACAAGGAGGTCCTTGTGCTCGCCCACTCCCCCAGGCGCCCTCGCCGTGCCCACGCTGACCACGGCTCCCCGCTCCAGGACGCCGGGCACGTCGTGCGGGCCCGGTCGTCGTGGCTGCCCGCCAAGCCCTCGCTCCTGCCTGCCTCTCAGGCTCCAGCGTGGTAGGCCGGCCAGAGACACAGCACTCGCAGCGCAGGCGTGTGCGCCCGCTCCTGCTGGCCTGCACCGTCCTCCTCACGCTCCTCCTCAGCGCCGTCGCGGTCCTGAGCGCCTTCTGGCTGCGCTACGAGGAGCCCGGCATTCCTGGCCAGCTCATTGCCGCCCTCAGCGCCACGGAAGAGGGCAACGGGGCGGCAGGCTCCGGCGTCGGCGGCCCCGGTGCGCAGGACGGGGGCGAGACAGCGGCGGCGCAGCGCACGCCTGCGCTGGACGAGGCCAGCGTGCTTCCGGCCGTCAGGCGGTGGTTCGAGCAGTGGGTGAACCAGCACCGGTCGCTGACGGTCTCCCCGCGCTTCCAGCTCTCTGGCGGCTCGGCCCCCCAGGTCCAGTGGCTCGGTGAGGCTGACGAGCGGATCCAGGAGGCCAGCGGCGTCCAGGCCTGGGTCCAGGTGGACGTGGTGCTCCGCCCACGCGTGCCCGCGATCGAGCAGCTGACCGACTCAGCCTCCACCGGCGGGACCACGGCGCTCTACCGCGAGGGCTCCCAGGTCCGTGGGCAGCTGGTGCTCGGGCTGTCCCCCACCAGCGGGGGCTACCGGATCCTCACCGTCAGCACGCCTGTCCGCCACCAGGTCGACACCGACCCGAGCCTGCGGGAGGAGCAGCCGACCGAGCTCCTGCCGGACACCTCCGTGCCCGCGACCTACCGGATCCGGGAGGGTGAGCTTGCCGTCACCTACGACCGTGGGGCGACCTGGACCACCGTCCCTGGCGGCTACGAGGGCGTGGCCGCCGCCGGTGTGTCTCCCCGGACCAGTCTGGAGCGGGGAGGCTACGTGGTCTCGGCCGAGTTCACGGGCTTCCTCTCCTACGGCGCCGACGACGGAGAGGGTCAGGACGTGAGCCTGCTCTACTCCCTGGACGCGGGTGCCACCTGGCAGCGCAGCCTGATCGGCTCAGGTGACCTGCAGACGTCCTTCGTCTCCTACGCCGAGGGCGTCGTGGGCGTGGGCTTCGCGGTGGACCGGGCGCTGGGCTCCTCGTACTACGGCGCGTGGCGGGCCACGGTTGACGCCGAGGCGCCCGGCGCCGGGCTGGCCTGGCAGGAGGTGCCCGTGCCCAGCAGCGTCACCCACGACATGACGCTGGCGACCTGGGTGAGTCCGAGCCTGGGGATCTTTGGGAACGACCTTGGCTCTCTGGCGATCACGCAGGACGGGGGCGCCACCTTCACGCAGACGGCTCTCCCGCACGCCACCGGGCCGGAGTCCGACCTGGGCCTTGACCCCTTTGACACCCCCGTCGCGGCGCAGACGGTCGACGGCGTCATCGAGGTGGTGATCGGCCAGGGTGCGGACGCTGACTACGCCGAGGACGGCAGCATCCAGGAGGCGGTCTTCGCCTACGACCCCGCTACCGGCCGCTTCAGCCTCCTTCGTCAGCAGGACGCACCGCAGGAGATCGAGGCGGGGTAAGCGTCACAGCAGCCCCATGAAGCGCGACATGTACGGGGTGCTGTCGTGCACAGCGGGAGGCCAGGTCCGCCCAGGAGGGCTCCGCCGCTGAGCGGAGGAGGGGGCTGTGCGCACCAGTGAGGCACCGCCGGGGGGCGAGGCGTCAGCACACTAATTGCCTATACCAATTACTGCAATTAAACTTACCTATACCTGTTGGTACCTCGACCAATGAGTCACGCTGATGCTTCCCCCCCCCCGTCGATCCGTTGTCAAGGGCCTGACCTGGAGCGTCCCCGTCCTGGCCGTGGCAGCGGCCGCCCCCGCCACGGCCTTGAGCGGCCGTCAGGGAGGCATCCACGTCAACCTCAACACTGACGTACAGGTCGGAGGCAACGACGGCCTGTTCCTCAGCCTCACGCCCCGGCTGTGGGCCGAGCACCAGGAGGACGTGTGCGCCGTTCCCGCAGATCAGCGGCGGGTCAGGATCGAGCTGCGCGCCACCAAGGAGTCAGGCCTTGACCTGGGGACGGTCTTCAACGCCCCGGCCGGCGGCGCGCCCGGAACCATCCTGGGCAGCGACTTCACCAACGACGGGACGACGACACCGCTGCACTCGGGGGACACCATCGCGGCCGCGAACGGGCCGGGACACTGGACGGTGCTCTCCGTCAGCACCAGCTACCTCCTGGTGGAGTTCGTGCGTCCAGTCCCCGACTCCGAGTGCACCGGTTTCAATACGAGCACCCTCAACCTAGAGCTCAGCCGTACAGGCGCCACCGCCCGCCAGGCGATCACGATCCAGGTCTACCTCCACCAGTCCCCGGCAGACTTCCGGGGAGACAACAGCTCCCCGTCGCTCTTCTACTCCGACGACCGGCTCAGGGCACACGGCCCCTCATCACTCCTCCCTACCCGCGTGTGAGCGCCGGTGCCCCTGCCTGGCTCGTCTCAGTGCCCACGCGTCAGGCAGCGGGCCAGGCGACCGACCTGCTCCACCAGCTGCGGGGTCTCGGCGGCCTTGACCCGCGCGGTGAGGCTCTCCTCGGTGTCCCCCTCCAGCACCGCCACCTCCACCTGGGCCACGAGCGCACCGGTGTCCACACCCGCATCCACCCAGAACAGCGAGGCACCCGTGCGCCTGGCACCGGCCGCCAGGGCGTCACGCACAGCGTGCGCACCCGGGAAGTCGGGCAGCAGCGAGGGGTGGGTGTTGAGGACACGGCCCTCAAAGCGCGCCAGGAAGGGCGCGCCCAGCAGGCGCATGAATCCGGCACAGACCACAAGGTCGGGCTCACAGCCTCCCACAGCCTCCGCCAGGGCACGGTCCCAGTCGGCACGATCTGCGTAGTCCCGTGGTGGTACCACCACGGCAGGCACCCCGGCGGCGCGAGCGTGGTCCGCACCGGCACACTCCTTGTCCGCCACCACGCCTACCACGCAGGCGCCGTAGGCCGGGTCCTGGCAGGCGCGCAGCAGGGCCAGCAAGTTGGATCCCGTGCCCGAGACGAGGACCACGAGCCGGGCAGGATCGCGCGCTGGAGAAGAAGCCGCGTCGCGAGCAACAGTGGTGTGATCAGGCATCCCTGCCTTCCTTCCTCACCTGGGCCAGCTCGGCGGTAGCCACGTCCGCCTGGTCCTCGATCACCTCAGTACGAGGGGCCTGGGCACCGCGCGCGTGAGCACCAAGAGCCTGAGCACCAGGTTCCTTGGTGTCGGCGGAGCGGGACGGCTCGGCGACGTCAGAGCTGGCGGCCTGCGCAGCCTCCCGCTCGGTGCGCACGCGCTCTCGCCGCTCCTGGGCCGCACGCGCACCGGCCTCCACCTTCTCGCGCGTGCTCGCTGCAGCCGAGCCGGCCGCCGCCACCGTCTGACGCACACCGTGCTCGGTGGCCACGCGGGTACGTGGGTGGACCAGCACCGCAGCCGCCACCTGGCCCACGCCAAGCTCCACCAGCAGCAGGACCACCGTCATGAGCGTGTTCGGGCCGACCTCAGTGAGCCTGCCCGGACCGATCGAGCCTGAGGCGGCCAGGCAGCAGGCGCCAGCCCCGAGCGCCACCAGCAGCGCCGCAGCCACCGCGGCAATAACCGCCTGGGCCAGCGGCAGCGCCCGCAGACGCCGTCGGTGCACCCAGACGATGACCAGCGCAGCCGCCGTGAGCACCATCGGCAGGTACAGGCCGGCGCTGGAGCCCTCGCCCCCCACCGGCCCGGTGGGCAGCAGGCCCAGCAGCGGCAGGGTCGGCACGGCACCGGCCACCACGTGGTCCGGAGTGAAAACAGATCCCGCGCCCACGCTCAAGCCCGGACCCGCCAGCCAGGACAGGGCCCACACGAGCGCGGTCGGCACCCAGCCCAGCTGCAGGAGCACCAGGCCGAGCGAGGCGACAAGCCCTCCCCCGGCCAGGGCGTCATGGAGGCGCGAGACGCGCGCGGCGCCGTCGACCGCCGCCGCCAGGAGAACCAGGACGCTGGCGCCCAGCAGCGCCGCTGCCGTGTCCCGCGTGAGCACCAGGGCCGGGCTCACCCAGGCTGGGCGCTCGTGCCACCAGCTCGTCAGGCGCTGGGATCCCAGGCCCCGGCGCTGGAGGTCGCTACCGACGACAAGGGCGCTGACCGCGGCCGCTCCCAGGACCGCCGGCCAGGTACGCGAGCCCGCCGGAGAGGTGAGCAGGAGCAGGAAGGCGGCCAGCGCCGTCGTCGTGAAGACGACCAGGGCACCGGAGGCTGCGGTGCGCAGGTGGGCACGGCGCACGGCCGAGCGCGTGAGGAGGAGGTGCAGGAGGGTCAGGCCCAGCAGCGGCAACTCGATGGCACCGGCCGCCTCCGCAGGCGAGCCGTAACCACCACCCAGGCCCAGCGACCACAGGGCGCTTCCCGTGCGCAGAGCCGTGCCCACGGACAGGGCGGCAGCGGCATCCATGGAGGAGGTGGCCATGTAGACCGCGAGGGTCAGCACGATGACCACGAGCCAGCTGCCGAGCACCGCCTCCGCGCCCGCGCGCACGGCGAAGGGCCAGTCAGACGGCAGGTGGAGGACAGGCAGGCGCAGGGAGCGCGTGCGGGCGACGGCACGTGTGAGCAGCGAGTTGTCCTTCAGTGCGCTCTTCAGTGCTCTGCCTTCCCTTGCTGCGGGCGACGCCGTCAACCCCTCCGACCTGGGCAGCCGTCAGACTACCGCGAGGAGCAGGCCCACCGGGCGCAGGCAGGCCGGACCAGCCGAGGTCGGCAGGCCCGGCCCGGCAGGACGTCGGCGCGTCACCTGCCAGGCCGGGCCCCTGCTCTGCCGGCTCCTAGCGCTGCTGCAGCGCGCGGTAGAGCTCGCGGGCGATGTCCGCGGTCTCGGTGGGGGTGCGTCCCACGCGCACGCCCACGGCCTCCAGGGCCTCCTTCTTGGCAGCCGCCGTGCCCGAGGAGCCGGAGACGATCGCACCCGCGTGCCCCATGGTCTTGCCCTCAGGGGCGGTGAAGCCAGCCACGTAGGCCACCACCGGCTTGGTCATGTTCTCCTTGATGTAGGCCGCTGCCCGCTCCTCCGCGTCGCCACCGATCTCACCGATCATGACCACGAGCCTGGTGTCCGGGTCCGCCTCGAAGCCGGCCAGGGCGTCAATGTGCGTGGTCCCCACCACCGGGTCACCGCCGATGCCGATGCAGGTGGTGAAGCCCAGGTCCCGCAGCTCGTGCATGAGCTGGTAGGTCAGGGTCCCGGACTTGGAGACCAGGCCGATCGGTCCAGGGCCGGTGATGTCCGGCGGAGTGATGCCCACGTTCGAGCGGGCCGGGGAGATGATGCCCGGGCAGTTCGGGCCGATGACCTGCACGCCCCTGGAGGCGGCGTAGGAACGGAAGTAAGTCGCGTCCGCCACCGGGATGCCCTCGGTGATGACCACGACGAGCCTCATGCCAGCGTCCACCGCCTCGATGACCGCGCCCTTGGCGAAGGCCGGGGGCACGAAGACCACCGAGACTGTGGCACCCGTGGCCTGGCGGGCCTGCGCCACCGTGCCGTAGACCGGGACCTCGACCTGGCCAGCCTCCACCGCGCCGGCACCGGGGCCGATGGGCTCAACGTCAAAGGCCACCGTGGTGCCAGCCTTGCGGGGGTTGACGCCCGCGACCACCTTGGTCCCCGCGCCCAGCATGCGGCGGGTGTGCTTGCGTCCCTCCGAACCGGTCATGCCCTGGACGACGACGCGGTCAGACTCGTCAAGAAAGATGCTCATGGTCCTCAGGCTCCCTGCTCGCTGCTTGCTGCGCTCTGACCGATCTTCTCGGCCAGGGCGGTGACGACGTCAGCCGCGCCGTCCATCGTGTCCACCACCGTGACGCCGTCGATCGCGGCCTCGGCCAGGATCTGGCGTCCCAGCGCGGCGTTGTTGCCGTCCAGGCGCACCACGACCGGCTTGTCGAAGCCCTCCAGGGCGCCGACCGCGGTCACGATGCCGTTGGCCACCGTGTCACACGAGGTGATCCCGCCGAAGACGTTGACGAGGATCGCACGCACCTGAGGGTCGCTCGCCACGACCTCCAGACCGGTAGCCATGACCTCAGCCGAGGAGCCGCCGCCTAGGTCCAGGAAGTTGGCCGGACGCATCCCGCCGTGGCGCTCACCTGCGCCCGCCACCACGTCCAGGGTGGACATGACCAGGCCCGCGCCGTTGCCGAGCACGCCCACCTCACCGGTCAGGCGCACGTAGTTGAGCCCGGCCTCCTTGGCACGCGTCTCCAGCGGGTCAGCCGCCGAGGCGTCCTTGAGGGCAGCGTGCTCAGGGTGGCGGAAGGAGGCGTTGTCGTCCAGGCTCACCTTGCCGTCCAGGGCCAGCACCGTGCCGCTCGGGGTCAGGACCAGGGGGTTGACCTCCACGAGGGTGGCGTCCTCAGCGGTGAAGACCTCCCACAGACGGCCGATGACCTCGGCCACGCTCGTGGCCACAGGGCCGGGCTCGAAGCCGGCCTCGGCCGTGATGCGCGCGGCGCACTCAGGAGTCACGCCCTCGAGCGGGTCCACGGCCACGCGGGCCAGCGCCTCGGGGCGCTCCTTGGCCAGGGTCTCGATCTCCATGCCGCCCTCGCGCGAGCACATGGCCAGGTAACGGCGCTCGGCGCGGTCCAGGAGGATGGAGAAGTAGAACTCGGAGTCGATGTCCGCGCCCTCGGAGACGAGCACCGTGCGCACGGTGTGGCCCTTGATGTCCATGCCGAGGATCGCCTCAGCGTGCTGGCGGGCCTCGGCGGCCGAGCGGGCGAGCCTGACGCCACCGGCCTTGCCTCGTCCGCCGGTCTTGACCTGGGCCTTGACCACAAGGAGGTCGTTGCCGCGGTCGAGAAGCTCGGCGGCCACCTGCTCGGCCTGCTCGGGGGTGGTGGCGACCTGCCCGCCGAGCACGGGAACCCCGTGCTTCGCGAACAGCTCCCTCGCCTGGTACTCGTAGAGGTCCATCGACGTCATGTCCTTCCGGCTCCGGTCCCCCTCTGGCCGCGGCGGCCTGGCTGCGCCGCACCGGGACGACCCGCGCACGAGCCTAGCGCGAGACGCCCGTCACGCGGGTCCAAACGCGACCCGAAGTTGGGACCAAGGTCCGCAACGCACGAGGGCGAGCGGCGACGTCGTCCCACCTGGCAGCCAGCGAAAGGTGACGCCCGGCACCCGAGCGACCACAATGGGGCTGACGACCCTGCGGGAAGGACACCCATGGACCAGCACACCACGCGCGCCACCACCCCCGAGCCCACGACCAGCCAGGAGGCGATCCTCACGCCCGACGGCGAGCGCGTGCGGGTCGGCATCCTCACCTCCGGCGGGGACGCCCAGGGAATGAACGCGGCTGTACGCGCCGTCGTCCGTGCCACCCTGCGCATGGGCACCCAGCCCTACGCCGTCATGGAGGGGTGGGCCGGGGCCGTGGCCGGCGGAGAGGGCATCCGCCCCCTGGAGTGGGACTCCGTGGGCTCCATCCTCCACAAGGGCGGCACGATCATCGGCACCGCCCGCTCAGCCGAGTTCCGCGAGCGCTCCGGCCAGCTCGACGCCGCCGCCCACCTGCTGGAGCACGGCATCGACCGGCTCGTGGTCATCGGGGGCGACGGCTCACTGACCGGCACCAACGAGTTCCGCCGCAACTGGCCTGGCCTCGTGGACGAGCTCGTGGCCAGCGGACGGGTGAGCGCTGAGGTTGGCGCCGCCCACCCCGTGCTCATCGTCACCGGGATCGTCGGCTCGATCGACAACGACCTCGTGGGCGCGGACATGACCATCGGCACCGACTCCGCCCTCCATCGCATCCTGGAGGCCATCGACGACATCTCGTCGACCGCCGCCTCCCACCAGCGCACCTTCGTGGTCGAGGTCATGGGCCGTCACTGCGGCTACCTCGCCCTCATGGCGGCCGTGGCCGGGGGCTGTGACTACGTGCTCGTTCCCGAGCTCCCGCCGGGCGAGGGGTGGGAGGAGGACATGTGCCTCAAGCTCCACAAGGGACGCCAGGCCGGACGCCGCGAGTCCATGGTCATCGTGGCCGAGGGCGCCACCGACCGCGAGGGCAACCGCATCACCGCCGAGGACGTGCGCGTCATCCTCAAGGACCGCCTGGGGGAGGACGCCCGCGTGACGATCCTCGGTCACGTCCAGCGCGGTGGCCAGCCCAGCGCCTACGACCGCTGGATGTCCACGCTCCTGGGCTGCGCAGCCGCCCGTGAGGTGCTCACCGCCACCACCGACTGCGAGCCGGTCATCATCGCCGAGCGCCACAACCGCATCCACCGCCTGCCCATGATGGAGCAGATCGCCGCCACGCGTGCCGTCAAGGACCTCGTGGCAGCCCAGGACTTCGAGGGGGCGGTGGCCGCACGCGGAAGCAGCTTCGGCCAGATGCTCTCCATCTTCGAGACCATGTCCACCCCGCCCGAGCTCGACCCCGCGGCACTGGGCGAGCTGCACCACGAGGCGGCTGCGCCGTCGGCCAGCGAGCTCGCCGCGGCCCGGCGCGTGGCGATCATCCACGCCGGAGGGCTGGCGCCAGGTATGAACACCGCCGCGCGCGCCGCGGTGCGCCTGGGGCTGGACCACGGGATGACCATGCTCGGCGTGCACGGCGGCTTCCCGGGCCTGATCGACGGGCGGGTCAGCGAGCTGAGCTGGGACGACGTCGAGGGATGGGTCGGGGACGGCGGGGCCGAGCTCGGCACGCGCCGCGAGATTCCCACGGTTGAGCAGCTCTACACCCTGGGCCGCTCCATCGAGTCCCTCCGGATCGACGCCCTGCTCGTCATCGGCGGGTACAACGCCTACCTGGCCTCCCACCTGCTGGTGCGTGAGCGGGACCGCTACCCCGCCTTCAACATCCCGATCGTGTGCGTGCCCGCCTCGATCGACAACAACCTGCCCGGCAGCGAGCTGAGCATCGGCGCGGACACGGCGCTCAACAACGCCGTGCGGTCCCTGGACGCCGTCAAGCAGTCGGCCGCGGCCTCGCACCGGTGCTTCGTCACCGAGACGATGGGACGCAAGTGCGGGTACCTCACCCTCATGAGCGCCATCGCCGCCGGGGCCGAGCAGGTCTACCTCCACGAGGAGGGGATCACGCTGAGCCAGCTGGCCGCGGACTCTGAGCGGATGGTGGAGTCCTTCCGCTCTGGGCGCAAGCTCTACCTCGTGGTGCGCAACGAGCGGGCCAGCGAGAACTACACCACGGACGTGCTGGCCAAGATCTTCGCGCAGGAGGGTCAGGGCCTGTACGACGTGCGCCAGGCGATCATCGGGCACGTCCAGCAGGGTGGGGACCCCACGCCCTTTGACCGCATCATGGCGACCAAGCTCGTGCACAACGCCCTCGGGCTGCTGGCTGAGGAGCTGGAGCGTGGTGGCACGCGGTCCAGCTATGTGGGGCTGGTTGAGGGCACGATCACTCACCACCCGCTGGAGCGCATGTACGACCAGCTTGATCGCGACTCGCGCCGTCCCAACGAGCAGTGGTGGATGGGGCTGCGCGAGGCGGTGTCACTGGTCAGCCACTCCACCGGCACGCTGGCCCCTGAGCAGGTGCCGACCTTCGGGCCGGCTGGCGAGTAGGCCGGCTGGCACTGCGGCGGCGATGAGCCAGTAGTGCTCGGGCGCTGGGAGGCGTCGGGCACCGGGGCAGTGCCGGCAACTGCCTGCGTCCCTCACTCCTCCTCCCCGGGGGGGGGAGATCGACCACTTGTGCCCCGACCGACCGCCAAAGTGCCCACGGCCCCTGTGCCACCTCCGCCTGTCAAAGCGCCGACCGACCACCAAAACACCCACAGACCACCTGTGCCACCCCCGACCACCAGATCCACCCCCGCCCGCAGAATTCACGCGAATACCACGGTCGGAGACGGCACAGACGGTCGGCCAGAACACAGACGGTCGGCGGAGGCACAAGCGGTCGGGCCACGAGTGGTCAGAGGGGCTAGCAAAGCGCGAGACAGGCTCAGGCAAGCATCAGGCTCGGCGAGGACGCTCGGACCTCGGGCTGACAGCACCTCGAGCCGGGTCAGGCAGGCTTCGGCTGGGAAAGTCCAGCGCACTACCTCGGTGGGCGGCACTGAGAACACGCCGCCACGCCCTCTAGGCACGCCGTCATCAGCACCCGCACCGGCTCGCCCTCCTCCAGGACCAGCTCCAGGCCGGCGCAGGTAGCCTTGTCCTCGGGGCGGAGCCCGGTGGCTGGGTGGGGTCGGCGTCGGACAGCACACGTGCCCCTCCGCAGCAGGCCCGCGCCCGCACCCTCACCCCCAGCACGCCCGCGCCCGCGCTCAGGCCGCGGTGTCCTCCGTGGCGCCGGCGAACTGGCTCTGGTAGAGCGTCCAGTACGCACCCCGACGCTCCAGCAGCTCCTCGTGGGTACCTTGCTCCACGATGTCCCCGTGCTCCATGACCAGGATCGTGTCCGCGTCACGGATCGTGGACAGTCGGTGAGCAATGACGAAGCTCGTACGTCCCTCACGCAGGGCCGCCATCGCGTGCTGGACCAGCAGCTCGGTACGCGTGTCCACCGAGCTCGTCGCCTCATCGAGGATGAGGACGGCCGGGTCGGCGATGAAGGCACGGGCGATCGTCAGCAGCTGACGCTCGCCGGCCGAGACGTTGGCGGCGTCCTCGTCCAGCACCGTCTCGTAGCCCTCGGGCAGGGCCCGGATGATGTGGTCCACGTAGCAGGCGCGGGCCGCGGCCTCGACCTGCTCGTCACTGGCGCCCGGGAGCCCGTAGCGGATGTTCTCCCGGATCGTGCCGGCGAACAGCCACGGGTCCTGCAGCACCATGCCCGTACGCGCACGTACGTCCCGACGCCGCATGGCCGCCGTGTCCACACCGTCCAGGGTGATCCGGCCGCCGTCGATCTCGTAGAAACGCATGAGCAGGTTGACCAGGGTGGTCTTGCCCGCGCCCGTCGGCCCGACGATCGCCACCGTCTGGCCAGGCTCGACCTTGAGGGACAGGTCCGTGATGAGATCGGAGTCGGGGTCGTAGGAGAAGCGCACGTGCTCCATCTCGATCACCCCGGCGCCGGTGCCGGCAGCGCCGTCGGCCCCACCGCTGGCCTCCCCGGAGCCCGCCGGCGCGAGCGCCTGGGTACCAGAGCGGTCTGCCTGCTCCTCCTCGGCGTCGAGCAGCTCGAAGATCCGCTCGGCGCTGGCCGTCCCGGACTGCACGGCCGTGGCCATGCCACCGAGCTGTGCCAGCGGCTGGGAGAACTGCTGGGAGTACTGGATGAAGGCCTGCACGTCGCCCAGGCGCAGCGAGCCGCCCGAGACCATGAGCCCGCCGACCACCGCGATGGCCACGTACCCCAGGTTCCCCACCACCTGCATGATCGGCATCATGATGCCGGACAGGAACTGCGCCCGCAGGCCCGCCGCGAAGAGCTCCTCGTTCTCCGAGTCAAAGTCGGCGCGCGAGCCCTCGGTCCGCCCGTAGGTACGCACCAGGGCGTGCCCGGAGAAGGACTCCTCCACGCGGGCGTTGAGCCTGCCCGTACGTGCCCACTGCAGGGTGAAGGCCTTCTGCGAGCGCGGCCCGATGATGCCAAAGAGCACGCCCATGAGCGGCAGGATGATGAGGGCCACCAGCGTCAGCCTCCAGGACACTGACAGCATCATCGCCAGCACGCCGATCACGGTGAGTACCGAGGTCACTGCGCTGGACAGCGACTGCTGGAGGGTGTTGGTGACGTTGTCGATGTCGTTGGTGACACGGCTGAGCAGCTCACCACGCTGCACCTTGTCAAAGTAGGACAACGGCAGGCGGTGGATCTTGTCCTCCACCTCCGCGCGCAGACGGAACATCGCCCGCACCATGACGCGGTTGAGGACGTAGCCCTCCAGCCAGCCCGCCAGCGCGGACAAGACGTAGAGGGCCAGGACCGTCAGCAGCACACGGGACAGGGCCTCGAAGTCGATCCCGGCCCCGGGCACGAGGTTCATGGCCTGGACCATCTGGGCCATCCTGTCCTGGCCGGCAGCCAGCATGCCGTCCACGACCTGCTGCTTGGTCAGGTTCTCCGGCAGGCGCGAGCTGATCGCACCCTCGAAGACGAGGTTCGTGGCCCGCCCCAGCACCTTGGGCGCGACCACGGCCATCACCACTGAGGACACCGAGGCCACCGCGGCGATCGCCAGGTGCCCCTTGTAGGACAGCAGCAGGCCGATCATGCGTCTGAAGGAGGGCCAGAAGGCGGTGGCCTTGCCCGGGGGCGGTCCGGCGGTCCAGTCGTCGGCCCCGGCCAGGGCCGCTGCTGCCAGGGCCTGGTCCTCGTCGGTGACCTCCAGGGCGGGGGCGGGCCTCGCCGTCGTCTCCTCGGAGGCCGACGACGCAGCCGCGCCTGACGCTGCCAGCTCGCCGCCCGCCGTGCTCGCCTGCGGCTCCTGGGGCTCGTGCGCCGCGGACTGAGGGTTCTTCGTGCTCATGCTGCGGCCTCGCTTCCAAGCTGGGAGGTGACGATCTCACGGTAGGTCTCGTTGGTGGTGACGAGCTCGTCGTGGCGACCGGCGCCGACCAGACGGCCCTCGTCCAGGACCAGGATGAGGTCGGCGTCGATGACGGTGGACACGCGCTGTGCGACGACGAGCTTGGTCACCTGCTCGGTGGCCTGGGTGAGCGCTGCACGCAGGCGGGCGTCGGTGGCCACGTCCAGGGCCGAGAAGGAGTCGTCCAGCAGCAGGAGCGCCGGACGACGCACGATCGCGCGGGCGATGGACAGGCGCTGGCGCTGGCCGCCCGAGACGTTGGTGCCGCCCTGGGCGATCGGGGCCTGGAGCTGGCCCTCTATCTCCTTGACGAAGTCTGCCGCCTGGGCGATCTCCAGCGCCCGCCACAGCTCGTCCTCGGTGGCGTCCTCACGGCCCAGCCGCAGGTTGGAGGCCACCGTGCCGGCAAAGAGGAAGGGCTTTTGAGGAACCAGGCCGATCTGGGACCACAGGGCCTCGGGCTCCGCCGTCATCACGTCCACACCGCCCACCAGCACCTGACCTCGGGTGGGCTCGATGAGACGGGCTACCAGGCTGAGCAGCGTGGTCTTGCCCGAGCCGGTCGAGCCGACCACGGCCACGGTCTGGCCAGGCTCGGCGCGGAAGGTGATCTCCTCCAGCACGGCGGCGTCAGCGCCCGGGAAGGTGAAGGAGACGCCGCGCATCTCCACAGCGCCAGGGGCCGGGAAGGCGGTGGTGGCGTCGTCGGCCACCTCGATGGAGGGGTCAGTGGCCAGCACCTCGCTGATGCGCTCGGCGCACACCGTGGCGCGCGGGATCATGATGGTCATGAACGAGGCCATGACGATGCCCATGAGGATCTGCATGAGGTAGGTCATGAAGGCCACGAGGGTGCCGACCTCCACCCGGCCGTCACCGACCTGGTGACCGCCGAACCAGATGACGCCCACCATCGTCACGTCGAGCACGAGCATAGTGATCGGGAAGAGGAAGACGAAGAGCTGGCCGACCCTCTCCCCCACACGGGTGATGTCCGCGTTGGCGTCGCGGAAGCGCTCAGTCTCAGCCTCCTCGCGCACGAAGGCGCGGATGACGCGGATACCGGTCAGCTGCTCGCGCATGGTGCGGTTGATGGCGTCAAGCTTGTCCTGGTAGACGCGGAAGAGCGGCAGCATCTTGGCCACGGTCACGCCCACGATGACCAGCAGCACCGGCACGGCCACGGCAATGAGCCAGGACAGGCTGGGCGCGTGGGACACCGCCATGACCACGCCGCCCACGGCGTACATCGGAGCGGTCACGAGCATGGTGCATCCCAGGAGGACCAGGGTCTGGACCTGCTGGACGTCGTTGGTGGTGCGGGTGATGAGGGATCCGGCGCCGAAGCGGGAGACCTCCTGCTCGGAGAAGTCGCCCACCCGGCGGAAGAGCTGGCTGCGCAGGTCACGGCCCATGGACATCGCGGCCTTGGCCGCGCACCAGGTGCCGCCGACCGCACAGGTGCCCTGGGCCACGGAGACCAGGAGCATCAGGGAGCCGGTGCGCCAGATGTAGGCGGTGTCCCCTTGGGCGACGCCGGTGTCGATGATGTCGGCGTTGAGGTTGGGCAGGTACAGCGAGGCCATCACCTGCGTGGCCTCCAGAATGAGGACGCCGAGCAGGAGAGCCCGGTAAGGGCGCAGATAGCTGCGCAACAGTGACAGGAGCATAGGTTCTTCCGTGGATCCAGGACTGACAAACACGAGACAGCACGGTGCCGAGGCAGCGCTGAGGGGTTGACGGCGTCAGAGGTAGACAGGGCACCCAGGGCGGGCGCGCCGGCGAGTCGGCCACGTGGCGTCCCTCGGACAGCCCCGCAGGGCGACCCCGCACAACAACGATCCGCCGCCTCGGCGAGAGACGAGGCTACCGTTATGACGGCTCATCAGGGAATGGGCAGGTGGTGCGGCGTCGACCACGACACCACGTGAGGGTTGAGTGAAAGCGCGGGAGCGGACCGTGGCCTTCGGCCGTCGCACGCTGCGCCGATCGCAGGCTTTCACCGACCGCTCAACGCCCCAGCCTGCCGTCAACGCCCCGGCCCGACCACCTGTGCCCCCACCGACCGCCTGTGCCCCCACCGACCGCCTGCACCGCCTCTGACCGCTCGTGGCCCGACCGCCCGTGCCCCCGCCGACCGCCTGTGCCACCTCCGACCACTCGTGGCCCGACCACTTGTGCCCCCACCGACTGCCTGTGTTCTGGTCGACCGTCTATGCCACCTCCGACCGTGGTATTCGCGTGAATTCTGCGGTCGGAGGTGGATCTGGCGGTCGGGGGCGGCACAGGGGGTCTGTGGGTGTTTTGGTGGTCGGTCGGGGCTTTGACAGGCGGAGGTGGCACAGAGGCCGTGGGCACTTTGGCGGTCGCTCGAGGCACGAATAGCCGACAGCGGGACGCCACGGGCACCGCTGCAGGATTCACCGCAGGAACCACCACCGGCCCCGGCGCCCCTAAGCGCAGACCCGCACTGCTGCCCGTCCGCCGTGTAGCCCACGGTGAGCCGCCCCCCCTTAAGCACAGACCCGCAGTAGGCACCAGCCCCTTCCCGCAAACCCACCACGGCTTGCACCAACCACTTGTGCCATCCGCCTGACGGCGCTGCCCGCTATCGTCGTGCGCGATGCCTGCCTCCTCCGCCGACGCCACCAACCGCCCATCTCCCAGGCGCCCCTACGACCCCAGCGCCTCAAACACCACTGGGCCCGCCACGCCGGCCAGCACCGGTCCCGGCTTCCCGGACCTTCCAGGCCAGCCCTCCTTCGCACGCGGGCCTCACCCCGCCGCCCGCCTGGTCCTGGCCGCGGTACTCGCCGGCCTGGCAGCGGGCCTCATCGGCATCGCGATGGCGTATCTGCTCGAAGCCTTCGAGTGGCTCTTCTACGGCGTCGCCCACGGCACACTGCCCGAGCGCGTGGCTGCGGCCCCCGCCTGGCGACGCGTCGCCGCCCCGGCCGCCGCCGGCCTGATCGCCGGTGCCCTGTGGTGGTGGCAACGCGCAACCGGCGGGGTCGTCAGCGTCGAGGCCGTCGTCGCCGAGGCCAGCGCCCCACGGCCCGAGGCACCGGTGACGCCCACCGCACCAGCTGATCCCACGGACCCTGTCGAACCTGTGCAGGAGCCCCTCTCCACCACGTCAGCCTCCCCAGCGCCGACCGCCCCCGCCCGCCCCGCATCCCGGCGCATCGGGCTCCTGCGTCCATTCGGCGACGCCGTCGTCCAGGTCCTCACCGTGGGCGGCGGCAATTCCGTGGGCCGAGAGGGGGCCCCGAGGCTGGCCGCGGGCGCCGTCGCCGTACGACTGGCGCGCTGGCTCGGCCTTGAGCCGCAGTGGATGGCGCTGCTCGCGGCCTCGGCCGCCGGTGCAGGGCTGGCCGCGATGTACAACGCGCCCCTGGGCGGGGCCGCCTACGCCGTCGAGATCATGATGCTGACCGGTACCCGCCGCCGTGGGCTGCTGCTCGCCGTGCCAGTCAGCGTGCTGGCCACCTGCGTGTCCTGGCTGCACTCCCACGCCGAGGCCTCGATCGCCATGCCGGCCTCGCCCCTGACCTGGCCGACCCTGGCTGCGAGCCTGCCCGTGGTCGTCGCGGCCGGCCTGGCTGGCGTGGCCGCTCGCGCGCTGTGGGCGTGGGTGCGCCGCCACCGGCTGCCTGACGCCTGGAGCCTGCCGCTGGCGATCGCCGGGGCCGGGACGCTCACGGGCCTGGCCTCGCTGTGGCTCGTGGTCCTGCCAGGCAACGGCAAGGACGCGTTTCAGGCGGCCGTCTCCTCCCCCGTGACAACGACGGCGGCGCTCGCCCTGCTCGGGGTGGTTATCCTCAAGCCGGTACTTACCGCCGCCACGCTCGGGGCAGGTGCCACTGGCGGGCTGCTCGCTCCCTCCTTCAGCCTGGGCGCGAGCGTCGGAGCGGCGGTAGCGGTGGGGCTGGCGTCTGCGGGGATGGCGGTCAGCGTGCCCGCGATGGCACTGGTCGGCGCGGGGGTCACGCTCGCGGTGACGCAGCGTGCTCCGTGGTTTGCCGCCGTGTTCGTCTGGGAGCTGGCGCAGGGGCCGGTGTGGACGCTGGGCGCGCTCGCCGTCGGGTGCCTGGCGGCAGGTGAGGCGGAACGAGCCTGGGCGCGGCGCCGAGCTGCTCGGTGTTGAGCCAGAGCCTGGAGCCCGACCGACCACTCAAGCACCGACCGACCGCACAAACCCCGACGGACCACTAGATTCGCGTGAATGCCGTGGTCGGGCGAGGCCCAGGAGGGCGGTCGGCACATAGGTAGTCGACGGCAGCGTTGGTGGTCGGACTACAGGTGGTCGAAGGCAGCGCAGACGGTCGGTCGGAACATGCGTGCTCCGTCGAGGCGCAGGTGGTCGGTCGAGAGCAGACTCCGCCGTCGTCCGGCCTCACCACCACCCCCGCCCACGCGAGTGTGCAGGTGCGCAGGCGACAGTGCACCCGCAAGGTGCACACCCACCCACACACCTGCACACTCGCAAGAAGAAAATCAGCCCCAGCCAGCCTCACCTGGCGGCAGCGACGGCAGCAGCAGCGCGACGCTCCTGGAGGATCGCGTTGTTGCCGTCCACAACCTTCTTCTTCAGCGGGTAGAGGAGGAGGATCGCCGCGGCCACGAGCAGGTAGCCCACGCCCGGCACCAGGTTGGCCAGCATGTAGATGCCGTCGTTGACAGCGTCGGTCTGGACCGCGCCAGCCTTGGCGGCAACCTGGTCGAAGCCGACCCAGCCAAGCGCCCAGCCCGTCAGCCCACCGGCCAGCGCCTGACCGAGCTTGCGGGACCAGGAGTAGACGGCGTACACGGTGCCGTCGTCACGCTGGCCGGTGCGCACCTCCTGGTAGTCGATGACGTCAGTGATGAAGGCCCACACGAGGTAGGTGAAGATCGCCATCGCGAAGGCGGCCACGCCGTAGACCGCGATCCACACGGTGGCGGACTGGATGTGCAGGAAGTAGGCAGCGATCATGATGACGCCGGCCACACTCGTGGCAGCAGCACCCACCTCAGCCTTGCCGAAGCGGCGCGAGAGCCACGGGCAGACCAGGACGAGGACCAGGGTGGGCACGAGCGCCGCCATGGAGGCCGGGGACTGCAGCTTGCCGTTGCCGAAGTAGTTGAGGAACAGGTAGCTGAGCATGCCCGAGGCGAACATCGAGGACACGAGCAGCAGCAGCGCGCAGGCGATGAGGCCCAGCAGCGCACGGTTGGAGAAGATCGAGGCGAGCATCGTCCCCAGCCCCATGCCTCCTTCAGCCTTGGACCTGGTGCTGGACTCCACGCGCTCCTCCACCAGGAAGTAGCACAGGATGTAGCAGATGACAGCGAGCACCGAGCAGGCCACCGCCCCCATGGTCATGGACGGTCCGTCCAGGACGGAGACGCCCTCGGCGTTGGTCCGGTAGACCACCAGGGGCAGGATCGTCATGATCGCGATGTTGCCGAGCGTCGCACCGGTGGAGCGGAAGACGGACAGGTCAGCGCGGTGGTCGGGGTCCGGGGAGACCACCGAGGCCATCGAGCCGTAGGGGATGTTGATGGCGGTGTAGCAGACCGAGCCCCACAGGAAGTAGGAGGCCACCATCCAGGTCAGCTTGGCGCCGTAGGAGCCGAAGTCAGCCACGAAGGACATGTACATCAGCGCCGAGGCCACGGCCACAGGGACGCAGATGAACTTGATCCAGCGGCGGAACTTCTCTCCCTTGCGGGCTCCGGGCAGGCGGTCAACTAGCATGCCCATACCCACGTCCGTGAAGCCGTCGGCCACGCGGGCCGCCAGCAGCAGCGTGCCCACGTGCGCAGGCTTGATCCCTACGACGTTGGTGTAGAAGACCATGAAGAAGGCCATCTGGAGCACGAAGGTGAAGTCGTTGCCGAAGTCACCAAACATGTATCCCAGCTTGTCGCGCAGGCCGAAGGGGCGCTTGGCGCTGCCCGCAGCCGCCGCGGGCGACTGGCTCGTGGAGGAGGTGGACATGGGGTTACGTCTCCTGTCTTGTCGCGTCATTGCGGAGCAAACAGACCGTGCGGATCGGGATGTACCGCCGGTTGCGTCCTGGCGTGTGCCGTTCGCTGCGTGACAGCGTCCCTCCCCGCCCACGCCGGCCCCCTGTGTTGCCAGTTGTTTCTGTTTCCACCAGTTTGTCCTGACAGATCGTTGTGCGAAGGATGGCAGCTAAAGGCAACTCAGCGCGATGCCGCTGGGCAGTGGCCACAATCGGGAGAGCTTGGAGGAGCGCGCACCGTCGCCCGCTCCGTCAGACGAAGGGACATCACATGCTCAGCGCCCGCAGCTCTTCCTCTCGCGACATCCGCAGCCTCGACGGCGTGTGGAGCTTCCAGCTTGACCCCGACCAGGACGCCGGGCTGAGGGCGCGATGGTTCGCCGCCGCCCTGCCCTCCCCACGTCCCATGCCCGTGCCGGCTTCCTACAACGACATCACCACCGACACCGAGGTCCACGACCACGTGGGCCTGGCCTGGTACCAGCGCCAGGTCCAGGTCCCCCGTCTCCTGGGCACCGACCGGCTCGTCCTGCGCCTGGGCTCAGTCACACACGCCGCCGCCGTCTGGGTCGACGACGTCGAGGTAGCCACCCACACCGGTGGCTACCTGCCCTTCGAGGCCGACGTCACCGAGCACGTGCGTCCCGGCGAGACCTTCCGCCTGACCATCGCCGTCGACAACCGCCTGTCCTGGCAGACCCTGCCCCCAGGCTTCCTCACCACCACCGCAGCCGGCCGCACCGTGCAGCGGTACTACCACGACTTCTACAACTACGCCGGCATCCACCGCTCGGTCCTGCTCTGCACGCGCCCCGCCGTCGCCGTCACCGACGTCACCGTGACCACCGGCACCGAGGGCTCCACCGGCACCGTGGACTACCAGATCGAGACCGACGGCGCGGCGAGCGTGTCCGTGCGCGTCCTGGACGCTGAGGGCACCCAGGTCGCGCAGGCCGACGGCGCAGCCGGCCAGGTCCGTATCCCTGACGTCACGCTGTGGCGGCCGGGCGCCGGCTACCTCTACACCCTGGAGGTCCACGCCGTCGCCGGCCAGGGCGAGGAACGCACCGAGGACGTCTACCCCCAGCGCTTTGGGGTGCGCACCGTGGAGGTCAAGGACGCCCAGCTGCTCATCAACGGCGAGCCCTTCTACTTCCGCGGCTACGGACGCCACGAGGACAACCTCGTCCGAGGCAAGGGCCACGACACCGCCCTCATGGTCCACGACTTCGAGCTCATGGAGTGGCAGGGGGCCAACTCCTTCCGCACCTCCCACTACCCCTACGCCGAGGAGGTGATGGACTACGCCGACGAGCGCGGCCTCGTCGTCATCGACGAGACCCCGGCCGTGGGGCTCAACACCGGGATCATGGCGGGGCTCACCGGTGCCCAGGCGGTGCCGACCTTCTCCCCCGACACCGTCAACGAAGCCACGCGTGAGGCCCACGCGGCGCAGATCCGCGAGCTGATCGCGCGGGACAAGAACCACCCCTGCGTGGTCCTGTGGTCGATCGCCAACGAGCCGGACACCACCAGCCCCGAGTCACGCGCCTACTTCGAGCCGCTGGTCCAGGTGGCCCGCGAGTGCGACCCGACCCGGCCCGTGGGCATCGTCAACGTCATCATGGCGACGCCGGACAGGGACAAGGTCTGGGACCTGCTCGACGTCGTCATGCTCAACCGCTACTACGGCTGGTACGTGGACACCGGGGACCTGGCCTCGGCGGAGAAGCACCTGCGCGCTGAGCTGGACGCCTGGGTGGACATGGCCCCGGACAAGCCGATCATCTTCACCGAGTACGGCCCGGACACCATGGCCGGGACCCGCGACCTGTTCGCCCGTCCCTGGAGCGAGGACTTCCAGAGCGCCATGCTCTCCATGCACCACCGCGTCTTCGACGACTACCCGCACGTGGTCGGCGAGCAGATGTGGAACTTCGCCGACTTCGCCACTGCCGTGGGAATCATCCGCGTCGGTGGTAACAAGAAGGGGATGTTCACCCGGTCGCGCGAGCCGAAGCAGAACGCCTTCGTCGTGCGTGAGCGCTGGCTCGCCATGCGCGAGCGGCTCGGCTTCTGACCCCGCTCCCTCCACCGGTCACAGGATCCCCTGAAGGAGGCACGATGAATTCTCACGACGGCGCCAGCACACCGGCTCGTCGCAAGGCAGTCACGATCTATGACATCGCCAAGTTCGCAGGCGTAGCCCCTTCAACCGTCTCACGGGCGCTCTCGCGCCCCGGACGAGTCTCCAACGAGACCTCCCAGCGGATCTACGAGGTGGCCGACGCCCTGGGCTACAAGCGCACGGCTCCACGCCGGCCCATGGCGCAGGCCACCGACACCTTCGTCATCGCTCTGGTCATCGCAGACGTAGGTAACCCCTACTTCTCCCAGCTCATGATCGGGCTGCAGGAGCACGCCGCCGAGGGCGGGTACACCGTCCTGCTGCTGGACTCGCGGGAGAACGCTGCTGAGGAGAAGGCGGCGATCGAGCGGGTTCTCCACCTCATCGACGCGATCGTGCTCTCCGCCTCGCGGATGACGACCTCCACCATCCAGCAGCTCAACAGGGCCGTGCCCGTGGTCTCCCTCAACCGCCAGGTGCCCGGCGTGACCTCGATCGTGCCGAACTCGACCCAGGGCATGCGCACCGTCGTCGAGCACCTGGCGGCGCACGGTCACCGCGAGATCACCTACCTGTCCGGCCCCACCGGCTCCTGGGCCAACGGCGCTCGCTGGGAGGGCCTGACCCTGGCCTGCCAGGACCTGGGGATCCGCTTGCGGCGCATCGGCCCCTTCCCGCCCACCGTCGCCGGCGGCGTCAAGGCCGCAGGGGAGTGGGCCGAGCACCCCACCACCGCCGTCGTCGGCTACAACGACATCCTCGCCATCGGATTCATGAAGTCCGCCATCGCCCGTGGGCTGCGCGTGCCGGAGGAGGTCTCCGTCGTCGGCATCGACAACGCCGGGCTGTCCGCGCTCACCGACCCGGGGCTGACCTCGCTGACCACCGGCTCACGCAAGCTGGGAGCGTGCGCCTCGACCGCCGTCGTGCGCCACCTGCGCCACCGTTCCCAGTCTCAGGCCATGGTCACCACCCTGGACATGGCTCTCAAGACCCGGGAGAGCGTCGGGCCCGCGCCCGCCACCCCGCCCGTCCTACCGCAACGACTCACACCGAGGAGCAGCTGACATGACCCACTCCCCCAGGCCGCTGACCCTGGACCCAGACCGCCTGCTACCAGCGGACCCCACCACCCGGGCCATCGCCCGCGAGCTGCTGGACGAGGTCGAGCACGCCCCGATCGTCTCCCCGCACGGCCACGTCCCCCCGGAGTGGCTGGCCGAGGACGTCACCTTCGCTGACCCCACCAGCCTCCTGCTCACCCCGGATCACTACACCAACCGCCTCCTGCACTCCCTGGCCGGGGTGGAGCTGAGCGAGCTGGGCGTGCCGGTGGGGACCCCGATGACGCCTGACCAGTCGCGCACAGCCTTCCGCCGCCTGTGCGAGAGCTGGGACAAGCTGGCCGGCACGCCGGTGCAGTCCTGGTTCGCCGAGGAGTTCTACGGCGTCTTCGGAGTACGCGTGCGCCCCAGCGCCGAGACCGCCGACGAGATCTACGACCAGGTCAACGAGGCCATCCACACCCCGGCCTTCACTGCCCGTGCCCTGTACGAGCGCTTTCACATCACGGTGCTGGCCACCACTGACGATCCTTGCTCGGACCTGGCCGCGCACCGGGCCCTGACCGAGGACCCAGGCTGGTCGGGCCGCGTGGTGCCGACCTTCCGACCCGACGCCTACCTGGAGCCGGCTCGCGAGGGCTGGAAGGAGCTGGTGGAGAAGCTGGGCGAGGTCAGTGGCGCTGACGTGTCGACCTACGCCGGGCACCTGGAGGCGATGCGCCGCCGTCGGTCCTACTTCGTGGAGCACGGGGCGGTCTCTTCCGACCACTCCCACCGTGACCCGGGCACTGAGCGGCTGAGTGACGCCGAGGCAGAGGCGCTGTACGCCCGCGCGCTGTCGGGGCGGATCGAGGTCGGCGACGCCGACCGTCTGCGCCGTCACATGGTCAACGACCAGGCGGCCCTGGCTGTCGAGGACGGGCTGGTCATGACCCTGCACCCGGCCGTCTACCGCAACCACGACACCAAGACCTTCCAGCGCTACGGCGCGGACGTGGGCGGCGACATCCCGATGGCCACCGAGTTCACCCGCAGCCTCCAGCCGCTGCTGGAGCGCTACGGCAATGCTGATGGCTTCCACCTCATCCCCATCACGCAGGACGAGACGGTCTACTCCCGCGAGATCGCGCCGTTGGCCGGCTGGTACAAGGCGGTTTACGTGGGCGTGCCGTGGTGGTTCATTGACGAGCCGGACGCCATCGTGCGCTTCCGCGAGGCCACGACCGGGTACGCCACCTTGTACAAGACCTCGGGCTTCATCGACGACACCCGGGCCTTCTGCTCGATCCCGGCTCGCCACGGCATCGCGCGGCGTTGTGACTCTGCCTTCCTGGCGCGGCTCGTGGCCGAGGGACGTATCGAGATAGAGGACGCGCTCCAGCTCTCGCGCGACCTGGTCGACGCCATTCCCACGCAGGCCTTCAAGCTCTGAGGCGGTGGGGGCGGGGCTGGAGCCGGTCGGCCCGGTCATCTCCGCTTTCCTTCCCTCTCCATCCACGAGTGTGCAGGTGCGGGGGTGAGTGTGCATGTCCTAGGTGCACACACGCCCCCCCACCGGCACACTCCCCGCGACCG